>JBMOQY010000009.1:0-3316 GCA_049322455.1 Verrucomicrobiota bacterium
TGGAGCTTCTACGTCGGCGCCTTCAATGCGCTGCGCAACCGCTCCATCAACATGGACCTGCTGATCGCGCTGGGCACCTCGGTGGCCTACTTCTACAGCGTCGCGGTGCTGTTCTTTCCGCAGGTGCTGCCGGTCAAGGTCGAGGAGCGTGACGTCTATTTCGAGGTCTCGGCAGTGATCATCGCCTTCGTGCTGCTCGGCAAGTACATGGAGGAGATCATCAAGAAGCACTCCTCCGCCGCGGTGCGCAAGCTGCTCGACCTGAAGCCCGCCACCGCTCATGTGCTGCGCGACGGCGCCGAGGTCGAGATCGCGGCCGAGCAGGTGATGGTCGGCGAGACGCTGGTCGTGCGCCCAGGCGAGCGCATCGCGACCGACGGCGTGGTGCTCGAAGGCTCGTCCTCAGTCGACGAGTCGATGCTTACCGGCGAGTCGATGCCGGTCGAGAAACAGGCCGGTGCGGCGGTGATCGGCGGCACGCTGAACCGCACCGGCAGCTTCCGCTTCCGCGCCACGCGCATCGGGGCCGAGACGGCGCTGGCGCAGATCGTCAAGATGGTCGAGGACGCGCAGGCCAGCAGCGCGCCGATCCAGCGCATCGCCGACGAGGTGACACGCTACTTCGTGCCGGCCGTGGTCGGCACCGCCGTCATCGCCTTCGCCGGCTGGTGGCTGGCGGGGAACTTCCCGCAGGGGCTGCTCGCGTTCATCGCCGTGCTGATCATTGCCTGCCCCTGTGCGCTCGGCATCGCCACGCCGGCGGCGCTGATGGTCGGCGTGGGCCGCGGCGCGCAGGCCGGCATCCTGATCCGCGGCGGCGAGATCCTCGAGAAGGCCGAGCGGCTCACCACCGTCGTGTTCGACAAGACCGGGACGCTGACGCGCGGCGAGCCGGCCCTGACCGATCTGAAGCCCGGTGGGCACTGCGACCACGACCAGGCGCTGCGCCTGGCCGCCAGCCTGGAGGCCGGATCGGAGCATCCGCTGGCCGAGGCCATCCTGCGCGGCGCCAAGGAGACCGGCATCGCGCCGTGCGCGGTGCAGGGCTTCGAGGCGGTACCGGGGCATGGCGTGCGCGGGCAAGTCGAGGGGCGCAAGGTGCTGTTCGGCAACCGGCGGCTGATGGAGGCGGCCGGCATCGACGTCACCTCGGTCGGGCCGGACATGGAACGGTTCCAGGCGGACGGCAAGACGGCGATGCTGCTCGCCTGCGACGGCGAGCTCGCCGCCGTGATCGCCGTCGCCGACACGATCAAGCCCGAGGCGCGCGAGGCGGTGCGCTCGCTGCGTGCCGAAGGGGTCGAGGTGGTGATGCTGACCGGCGACAACGCGCGCACAGCCGCGGCGATCGGCCGCGCGCTCGAGATCGACCGGGTGATCGCCGACGTGCTGCCCTCCGACAAGGCGCGCGTGATCAAGGAACTGCAGCAGGGCGGCAAGGTGGTCGCGATGGTCGGCGACGGCGTCAACGACGCTCCGGCGCTGGCCACCGCGGACATCGGCATCGCGATCGGCTCGGGCTCGGACGTCGCCAAGGAGACCGGCGGCATCATCCTCGTGCGCAGCGACGTGCGCGATGTGGTGACCGGCATCCGGCTCTCGCGGGCAACGATGCGCACGATCAAGCGCAACCTGTTCTGGGCCTTCATCTACAACGCGGTCGGCGTGCCGATCGCCGCGTTCGGGTTTCTCAACCCGATCATCGCCGCCGCGGCGATGGCGCTGTCCTCGCTGTCGGTGATCGTCAACTCGGCGCTGCTCAAGCGGGCGCGCCTGCAATGACAGAGGAGGTCGCCATGAGAGTCGTGAAGTGGCCCGAGTTCGCCAACCGCTGGATGTGGTTGTGCCCGATCCTTGCCGTGGTGATCGCCGCAGCGGTGCTGTGGTCCTTCGGCATCGCCTGGTGGAGCGCGCTGCTCGCGGCCGTCCTTCTCGTGTGCCCGGCGCTGATCGTATGGGGTGCCGTCCAGGTCGCCCTCGACGAACGACGATCTCGTCGGCGCCCGGGTGCGTGACCCCCGAATCCTGGAGGAGTGTTGTTCATGGACAAGAAGCAGACGTTCTCGCTCTGGTACGTGCTAGCCGCCCTGGTGGGCATGATCCTGTTGCAGGAGTTCTTCACGCCGCGGCATACGCAGACGCTGAGCTACAGCGAGTTCAAGCAGGCGCTGGTCGCCGGCAAGCTAGACGACGTGGTGATCGCCGACGGCATCGCGACAGGCAAGCTGCGCGCCGAAGGTTTGGAGCAGATCCTGCCGAAGGACAAGCTCGAGGCGCTCAAGCGCGCCGGCGGCGAGCACGGTTTCGCCACGGTGCTGGTCAACGACCCAGGACTGGTGGCCCAGCTCGATGCCGCGAAGGTGCGCTACGGCAGCGTGCGCCAGAGCAAGTGGCTCGGCGCGCTGATCTCCTGGGTTGCGCCGGCGCTGGTGTTCTTCGGCATCTGGTGGTTCCTCATGAAGCGCATGGGCGGCGGCATGGGGCACGGCATGCTCGAGATCGGCAAGAGCAAGGCCAAGGTCTACATGCAGACCGAGACGGGCGTCACGTTCAAGGACGTTGCGGGCATCGATGAGGCGCGCGAGGAACTGATGGAGGTTGTCGAGTTCCTGAAGAACCCGGACCGCTACAAGCGTCTGGGCGGCAAGATCCCCAAGGGCGTGCTGATAGTCGGTGCCCCCGGCACCGGCAAGACGTTGCTCGCCAAGGCGGTGGCGGGCGAGGCCGGCGTGCCGTTCCTGTCGCTCAGCGGTTCGGAGTTCGTCGAGATGTTCGTCGGCGTCGGCGCGGCGCGCGTGCGCGACCTCTTCGAGCAGGCCGCGGCGAAGGCGCCGTGCATCGTCTTCATCGACGAGATCGATGCCCTGGGCAAGGCACGCGGCGTAGGCCTGACGGGCGGTCACGAGGAACACGAGCAGACGCTGAACCAGTTGCTCGCCGAGATGGACGGGTTCGACACCAACCGCGGAGTGATCATCCTCGCCGCGACGAACCGGCCCGAGGTGCTCGACCCCGCCCTGCTCCGGCCGGGCCGCTTCGATCGCCACATCGCGGTCGATCGGCCGGACTTGAACGGACGGCGGCAGATCCTCGAGGTGCATGTCAAGAACGTCAAGCTGGCGCCTAGCGTCGACCTGGCCATGCTGGCCGCACGCACGCCCGGCTTCGCGGGCGCAGACCTGGCCAACCTCGTCAACGAGGCGACGCTGCGCGCGGCCAAGGGCGGCAAGGACGCGGTCGACATGCAGGACTTCGAAGAGGCGCTGGACCGCATCGTCGCCGGTCTCGAGAAGAAGAACCGGGTGATGAACCCGAC
>JBMOQY010000010.1:0-26991 GCA_049322455.1 Verrucomicrobiota bacterium
GACAGCCGGCGGAGCGCGCTGAAAAGTCCGCCCTTCTCAATTTCACGGCGGTCATAGCTCAGTTGGTTAGAGCACAAGATTGTGGATCTTGGGGTCGCGGGTTCGAGTCCCGTTGGCCGCCCCATTTTATGTTCTACGGGCCAAGCATGTATTACGTTTACATACTGGTCTGCCAGAAAACAGGTCGGCACCTATGTCGGCCACACGGATAATCTGATCCGGCGGTTTCATCTGCACCTGGCTGGCTCCACCCGCACCACCCGGGAGCAGCTTCTTGAGCCTGTAATGGCCCACGGGGAGTCATTCCCGACCCGATCCGAGGCGATGAAACGGGAACGCTATTTCAAAGCTACTCAGGGCATCGACTGAAAAGGGCCATCCCAACTGACGCGCTCAAATTCTTCACTCCTGTCCGTCGGAGCATTCTGCCGTATGGCAGAATGGATCTTGGGGTCGCGGGTTCCTCTGCTGGCCAGCAGAGCCTTGGCCGCCCCATTTTCGAATAGCACGGTTTGATCGGCTGCATCGGCTGCGCATCGCAGACAGAGCAAATCTGTTTTTACAAACATGGCGCGCGTAACCTTTGTGAATTTCGCCTCGCGTCACCCTGCGCTTCCCGCTTCGGTTTGGAACCATGTTCTCGTTCAAGAAGCTCCTGGGCAAGGAAGAGAAGTTCTATGATTTGCTGGAGGCCAGTGCGGAAGAAGCCCGCCTCAGCACCGAGTTGCTCGCCAAAATCCTCAAGGATGAGAACTCCGGCCGCGCGTCGAACATCCACGACATCATCAACGCCCGCCGGAAGGACAAGCGCATCACCCAGAAGATCACCGAGGAGCTCTGCAAGACCTTCGTGACCCCCTTCGAGCGCGAAGACATCGAGGCCCTGTCCCTCGCCCTCTACCGCATCCCCAAGACCGTGGAGAAACTTGTCGAACGGCTCACGATCTGCCCCGCCCGTGTGCCGCGTGAGAGCATGCAGCGCCAGATTGTGCTGCTGGTCGAAGCCGTCGAATCCGTGGACTTCATGGTCAAGCAGCTCCGCAAGGGCGTGCAGCTCGACCGCATCCAGGATGCGCACAACCGCCTGCAGTTCGCCGAAGGCGAGGCCGACAAGGTCATGCTCGCCCTGGTCAAGGACCTCTACAACGGCCCCTACGACGCCAAGGAGGTCGTCATCCTGATGGAACTCTACGACCTCGTCGAGACCGCCGTGGACCGCGCCCGCGACGCCGGCCAGGTGGTCCTCCAGATCATGCTGAAATACTCCTGAGCCCGACTGCCCGCCCCAGCGGCCGAGCCCCATGACCATTTTCCTGATCGTCCTCCTGACGGCGCTCGTCTTCGAGTATATCAACGGCTTTCACGACGCCGCCAACGCCATCGCCACCGTCGTCTCGACCAAGGTGCTGACACCTCGCCAGGCCATCGCTCTGGCCGCCGTTTTCAACCTGGTCGGCGCCCTGACGGGCACCGCCGTCGCCACCACCATCGGCCAGGGGCTTGTGGACACCAACGTCGTCACGATGGTCACGATCTTCTCGGCGCTGGTCGGCGCCATCGTGTGGAATCTCCTCACGTGGTGGCTCGGCCTGCCGTCGAGCTCGAGCCACGCGTTGATCGGCGGCCTCTGTGGCGCCGCCCTCGCTTCGGCGGACGGCGATTGGGGTGTGCTGACCTGGGCGGTGATCGATGCCAAAGGCCATGCCGCCGGCCTCTGGCCCAAGGTCGTCGCCCCGATGATCACCTCCCCCCTCTTCGGTTTCTTCGGCGGCGCGTTCCTGATGTTCCTGCTCATGCTCGTCGTCCACCGCTTCACCCCGCGCATCGTCAACGGCATCTTCGGCAAGCTGCAGCTCGTGAGCGCCGGCTTCATGGCGCACAGCCATGGCTCCAACGACGCCCAGAAGACCATGGGCATCATCGCCCTCGCCCTGTTCACCGGCACCAAAAGCGGCGCGTTCGACGATCTGCCCGCCTGGACCGGCTTCCTGCGCACGCCCGTCTTCGCGGTCAACCGCTGGGTGATGATCTCCTGCGCCATCGTCATGGCCGCCGGCACCGCCGCGGGCGGCTGGCGCATCATCCGCACCATGGGCCACAAGATGGTGAAACTGCAGCCCGTGCACGGCTTCGCCGCCGAGACCACCGCCGCCGGCATCATCCATCTCGCCTCCAGCCTCGGCATCCCCCTCTCCACCACCCACGCCATTTCCACTTCCATCATGGGCGTCGGCGCCATGAAGCGCTTCGGCGCCGTCAAATGGGGCATCGTCGAGCGCATCATCTGGGCCTGGGTATTCACCCTGCCTGCCTGCGGCCTCATCGGCTTCCTGACCGAGATGTTGTGCCGGCACTTCGGGATGAAGTAAGAAGTAAGCCCGCATCCCGCCTTCGGCCCTGTGACCTGCTCCGTGACACTTGTTACTTGCGCGGAGGTGCGGGGAACGCGAACCTTCGCGCCCCATGAGCAATCCCCAGGCAGGCATCTTCATCGGCACCGACAGCGGCGCCACCACTTCCAAGACCGGCGGCGTGTGGGCCGACGGCAGCATCATTTCCACGAAGCTCCGCCAGAGTGCAACCAACTCCCAGGCCGGCACCGCCGCGGTGGTGAAAGGCTGGGTGGACGGTGTCGCGGGCTTCCTGGCCGACAACCAGCTCTCGTGGGACCAGGTGCGCGGCGTCGGCCTCGCCATCCCCGGGCCTTACCAGGGCTACGGCATCATGGGCCGGGCGGCCAACCTGCCCAAGAGCTTCGAGGGTTGGAATTTCCACGCCGACTACAGCGCGGCGATCGCCGCCGCCGCCGGGCGTCCCATCCCGCTCGTGGTGGGCAATGACGGCAACTACGGCGGCGTGGGCGAGGCCCAGCGCGTGCGCGGAGACTCCAAGGCCACCGTGTTGATGCTCGCCCCCGGCTCCGGACTCGGCGTGGCCTACGTGGATGCCGACGGCCTGCCCCTCGAAGGCGACACCCTCAACGGCATGGAAGGCGGCCACATGCCGGCCGTGCTGCAGATGCTCGGCGGCATGAAACGCCTCAAATGCGGCTGCGGTCGCGACTGGGGCTGCATCGAGCCCTACACCACCATCTCGGGCCTGCCGCAACTGCTGGAGGAGTTCCTGCCGAAGCACCCCGCCCATCCCTTCCACACCTCGACCGCCCCGCTCAAGGAAAAGGTCCTCTCCCTGCGCACGCTCGCGCAGCAGGGCGATCCGCTGGCGGTGGACATCTTCAACTTCCAGGCCCGGGCGCTCGGCCTGCACATGGCCTCGCTGCTCACCGCGGTGGACGCCGAATACGTCGTCATCGGCGGGGGCCTGATCGACCCCGAGGCCACGACGCCGGAGTTCCGCGAACGCTACCTGCGCATCATCCGCGAGAGCGCCGCCCCCTACCTCTGGCCGCAACAGCGCGAGAAGCTCAAGGTCGTGCCCGCCACGCTCGGCGAACTCTCGCAGGCCATCGGCGCCGCGCTCGTGGCGCTTTACACGGCGAAGAGCAGGGGCTGACCCCGCCCTGCAGTCCTCACACCGGCGGATTGCTGTCGGACACCGGCGCGTCACCCTTGGCGACGCCGCTGTGCCGGATGTCGTGCCCGCCGGCGAGGAACACCATCTCCTCGGCGATGTTGGTCGCATGGTCGGCGATGCGCTCCACGGACTTCGAGATGAACATCAGTTCGAGCGCCCGGGCGATGGTCTCGGGCTTCTCGATCATGTAGCTGGTGAGGCGGCGGTAGAGCAGGCGGTTGAAGTTGTCCACCTCGGCGTCGCGGCGGATCACGGCGAGGGCCTTCTCGGTGTCCTCCTGCACAAAGCAGTCGAGCGCGTTGCGCAGCATCTCCAGGGCGATGTTGGTCATGCGCGGGAAGTCGGCGTAGAGTTCCAGGCGCGGCTCGATGGCCAGCTTGCGGGCGCGGCGGGCGATGCTGGTGGCTTCGTCGCCCACGCGCTCGAGGTCGTGCGAGGCCTTCATGCCCACCACCACCAGGCGCAATTCCGAGGCCACCGGGCCGCGGAGGGTCATGTAGCGCACCGCCTCCTCGTCGATCCTCACCTCCAGCTTGTCGAGTTCGTCGTCGGCGGCGATGACCTTGTCGGCCAGGGAGATGTCGGACTCCGTCAGCGCGCGCATGGCGAGGCGCACCTG
Organism: Verrucomicrobiota bacterium; assembly: GCA_049322455.1. Lineage (GTDB taxonomy): Bacteria > Verrucomicrobiota > Verrucomicrobiia > Opitutales > Opitutaceae > Lacunisphaera. The sequence continues at coordinate 4,154 of JBMOQY010000010.1, forward strand.
GTCGATGGCGCGTTCGCCCATTTGCAGGAGGTTGGAGCGGAAGTTTTCCAGCTCGGCGTCGAAGAAGCGTTTCATGGGAGGGGAAGGGCTGGGGAAACCGGGGAGGAAGGGAGCAAGAACTGGCTGGGATTGGTCACTGCTGGCCTCCGTTCCCCACTCCCTCGGCTTCGGGCAGTTTGGCTCAGCCAAATCTGCCCGAGACATAGGCCTCGGTCTGCGGGTTGGAGGGATTCATGAAGATGGTGCGGGTCTCGTCGTATTCGATGAGCTTGCCGAGATAGAAGAAGGCGGTCTTGTCGGAGCAGCGGGCGGCCTGCTGCATGTTGTGGGTCACGATGACGATGGTGAAGCGGGTCTTCAACTCGTGAATCAGCTCCTCCACCTTGGCGGTGGCGATGGGGTCGAGGGCCGAGCAGGGCTCGTCCATCAGGATGATCTCGGGCTCGACGGCGATGGCACGGGCGATGCACAGGCGCTGCTGCTGGCCGCCCGACATGCCGAGCGCGCTCTCGTGCAGGCGGTCCTTCGCCTCGTCCCAGAGGGCCGCCCCGCGCAGGCTCTTCTCGACGATCTCGTCGAGCCGGGCCTTGTTGCTCTCGCCGGCGATCCGCAGGCCGTAGGCCACGTTTTCGTAGATGGACTTCGGGAAGGGGTTGGACTTCTGGAAGACCATGCCCGTGCGCTTGCGCAGCTCGATCACGTCCACGGCGGGGTCGAAGACGTTCGTCCCGTCGAGCAGCACCCGGCCGTTGATGCGCACCCCGTCCACCAGGTCGTTCATGCGGTTGAAGCAGCGCAGCAGGGTGCTCTTGCCGCAGCCCGACGGCCCGATGAAGGCGGTCACGCGCTTCTCGGGGATTTCCATGGAGATGTCGAAGAGCGCCTGCTTGGCGCCGTAGAACAGCGAGAGACCGTCCACCACCAGCTTGGCCGGGGCCGCGGCCGTGGCCGGCGCGAAGCCGGCGGGCCGCGCCGGCAGCGCCCGGGTCGGTGGTGCGTCGGAAGGCTTGGCGGTGGATTCGGTGGGCACGGGAGGAAGGCTGGCGGTCGCGGTCATGATTGCAACAGGGTTGAACGGGCTGGCGGATCAGAAGGCTCCGGTCTGGTATTTCCGGCGGATGCGGTCGCGCAGGCGGATGGCGAAGAGGTTCAGGATCACCACGATCGCAATGAGGAGCAGCGTGGTGGTGAAGACCATCGGCTTGGCCGCCTCGATGTTGGGCGACTGGAAGCCGACGTCGTAGATGTGGAAACCGAGGTGCATGAACTTCCGATCGAGATGGAAGAACGGGAAATGCCCGTCGAGGGGCAGTTCGGGGGCGAGCTTCACCACGCCGGTGATCATGAGCGGGGCGACCTCGCCCGCGCCGCGGGCCATGGCCAGGATGACGCCGGTTAGGATGCCGGGCACGCTGGCGGGCAGCACCACGTTGCAGATCGTCTGGAACTTGGACGCCCCCAGCGCGAGCGAGCCCTCGCGCACGCCGCGCGGCACCGCGGCGATGGATTCCTCGGTCGCCACGATCACCACCGGCACGGTCAGGAGCGCGAGGGTGAGCGAGGCCCACAGGATGCCGCCCGTGCCGAAGGTCGGATTGGGCAGCGACTCGGGGAAGAACAGCCGGTCGATGCCGCCGCCGATGAAATAGACGAAGAAGCCGAGGCCGAACACGCCGAACACGATGGAGGGCACGCCGGCGAGGTTGTTGATGGCGATGCGCACCAGGCGCACGACCGGGCCCTGTTTGGCGTATTCGCGCAGGTAGAAGGCGGCGATCACGCCGAAGGGCGTCACCACGAGGCTCATGATGATCGTCATCAGCACCGTGCCGAAGATCGCCGGGAAAACCCCGCCCTCGGTGTTTGATTCGCGGGGCTCGCCGTGCACGAACTCGGCCGCGCGACTGGCATAATGGGCGAGCTTCGCGCCCAGGCCCATCGCGTTGGGCTTCCAGGCGCGGACGATGGCCGCCAGCGGAATCCGGCGGGTCTGCCCGTCCACCGTGCGCATGACCGCGGCGTATTCCTGCGAAGCGGCCATGAGCGCCTCGGCCTCGAGCCGGAGCTTTTCATATTCGGTCTGCAGGGTGGCGAGCGCGGCGTTCACCTCGGCCTGCAAGGCCGCCGGCACCCTGCCGTCGGCACTCTTGAGCTGGGCGGCCCGGAGGCGGAGTTTGGCGCGCTGAATCCGCAGGTTCACCTCGCCGATGTCCTCGCGCTGAATCTTTTTGGCCTGATCCGCGAGCGCGCGCATCGCGCGGCGGTGGCCCTCCAAGGCGGCCCAGGCCCCGTCGCCTGCGGCCACGGTCCGGCCCTTGTGCTCGATCGACTCGAGGAACCCGTGAAAATCGCCGTATTCCGTGCGCTCCAAGGTCACCACGGCGGGATCGTAGGAAATCCCGCCCAGCTCGGCCTGCTTCACCCAGAGGAAGTCGAAGCCATAGAGTTCGCGGTTGCCGGTCTTGAACTGGGTCTGCGCGGCCTTGACGACCTGGCCGTCGGCGCCACGGCGCTCCTCCTGCCGGTTGGTGATGACGCCCAGCACGGGCGTCTGGCCGGGGCGCTGGGCGGTGGCGACCCGGTAAGGCCAGAAGAAGGTAAAGCCGCTGGCGAACACCAGCAGCAGCAGGCCGGTGATGAGCAGCACCGCAACCCCCAGCGCGCCGCCGCTGAGCCAGAGCAGGCCGTCGCCGCGCTTCAGGTATTGGCCGACGCGCGTGCCGGCGGAGGCAGACTGGTAAAGGGGCGAGCTCATGGTCAGACGGCCTGGTATTTCTCGCGGAGACGCTGCCGGATGACCTCGGCGATGGTGTTGACGATGAAGGTCAGGGCGAAGAGCAGCAGCGCGGCGACGAACAGCACCCGGTAGAGCGTGCCGGCCACCGGGGCCTCGGGAATCTCGACCGCGATGTTGGCCGAGAGCGTGCGCATGCCGTTGAAGGGGCTGAAGCTCAGGATCGGCGTGTTGCCCGTGGCCATGAGCACGATCATGGTCTCGCCCACCGCACGGCCGAAGCCGATCATGATCGCGGAGAATACGCCCGGGCTCGCCGTGGGCAGGATCACCCGCCAGGCCGTCTGCCACCGGCTGGCGCCGAGCGCGTAGCTGGCGGACTTGAAGGCCTGCGGGACGTTCGAGAAGGCATCCTCCGAGATGGTGAAGATGATGGGGATGACCGCGAAACCAAGGGTGATGCCGATGACGATCGAGTTGCGCTGTTCAAACTGCTCGCCGAAGACGTCGAAGACCCACTGCCTGTAGTCGCCCCCGAAAAACGCGGCCTCGACCAGCGGCCCCGCCTGCTGGCTGAGCCAGAACCCCAAGGCGACCAAGGGAAGCAGCAGCCACAGTTCCCAGCCGGGCGGCACCCGGGTGCGCGCCGTGCGCGGGAGCAGCATCCACAAGGCGCCGCCGATGAGCACCGTCAGCGGAATGCCCACGGCCGCCAGCACGGTGCCGACCATGACCTCCTCCAGGCGCGGCGCGAGCCACAGCCCGGCGAGGAAGCCGATGACCACGCTGGGCAGGGCGGCCATGATCTCCACGGTCGGCTTCACGTAGCCGCGCAGGGCCGGGCTCATGAACTGCGAGGTGTAGAGCGCCGCGAGGACGGCGATCGGAATCGCAAACAGCAGTCCGTAAAAGGCGCCCTTGAGCGTGCCGATGGCGAGCGGCACGAGGCTGAACTTGGCCTCGAAATCGTCGGTGCCGCCCGTGCTCTGCCAGATGTAATCCGGCTCATCGTAGCCCTCGTAGTGGACCTTGCCGAACAGGACCTTGCGGGAGATTTCCGGGTGGGGGTTGTCCACCGCCGTGTAGCGCAGCGTGCCCTGGGCGGAAAGGCCCAGGAAGGCGGTGAGCTTCGGCGCATAGGCGAGCGCGTGGACGGCGGCATCCAGTCTGTGCGTGAGCAGGGTGCGCTCCGAGGTGGTGAAATACAGCCTGACCGTGCCGTCGGCCGCGCCCGCCATGAAGCCCTTGTCGCGGGCGGAAGGCTGGAGCCAGCGCACCGCCGCGGGCAGCGGCTCGAAGCTGTGGATGCGGTGGAGGGGCTTCAGCACGTCGGTGGGCTTCTCGCGCACGCCGAACCACGACTCGACCGCGCCGTTCTCGAAGCCGAGCAGCAGCGCCACGTCGCCGATGACATAGTCGAGGGCGGTGAGGTTGACCGGCAGCTCATAGACCCTGAAGGGCCCGTCGCGGTTCTCCTCCAGATAGTATTGGTAGAGCTTGCGCGCGTCGGTCGCCACGAAGAGACGGTTGCCCTCGTGATCGAGGATGAGGGAGGTGATCCTGCCGGCGAACTCACCGCCCACCGGCAGGGGGTCCTCGGCGGGCTCATCCTCGATGAATTTGCCGGTGAAGACCCGCCCGTCCGCGGTGGCCGCAGCGTAGAAAAACTCGCCGCCGGAGCTCTGCCGGCCGTGCACCCGGGTGACGGCCGCTCCGTCCACCGGCAGTTCGATGCGCGCCAGCTCGGTGAAACCCGGCTTCACGGTCCGCGCCGTCTGGTCATCGTAAGTGACGCTGAACCTGGCCTCGGCGATCAGCAGGGCCCCGTCGGAGGTGCCGATGAAAAGCTTGTCCCGCGAGGGCGTGCGGTAAGCGGACACGGCTTGCGCGCCGGCCAGCTTGCGCAGGGGGAACTCCGCGTCCACCTGCCGTCCGGCGACATCGAAGAACCGGACCGCTCCGGCCACGGCATCGAGGTAATAGGCGTGGGATTCGTATTCATCCACCCCCAACGCGAGCACCCGGTCGATCGCCGCCGGCGCGCCGGGCAGGGGCGCCGTGTAACGCTCCTGCTGCCTGGCCGAGCGGAAGAGCGGGATCGTCTCGGCTCCGATGAAGACGAAGATGAGCGCGACGATCACGATGATGCCGAGACCGCCGGCACGGATCAGCAGATCCGCCGTGCGGTCGATGAGCTTGACCCGGGCCGTGACCCGGCTGCGCATCGCAGGCGCCTTGAGACCCGGGGTGGTCACGGGAGCGGACGGTGGGACGGGGACGGAAACAGGCATGCTTTTCGGGTGAGAAAGGGCGCAGCGGGCGACGCGAGACTAACAGTCAGCGCCCCGCGCGCGACAAGCGCCAAGCTCCCTTCCCGCGTTACGATTGTGTTACAGAAACGGCATCTCCCGGAACCAGAAGGCCCGGCGCGGGGCCGGGCCTTGGTTCGGAAGGATTTGGCTGGGCTCAGTTGGCGGCGCCGGAGCTCTCGAGGAACTCAGCCGCCTTCTTGGCCGGCAGGGGAAAGTAGCCGTCCTTGATGACGACCGCCTGCCCCTGCTTCGACATCACGAAGCGGATGAACTCCTTGACCAGCGGATCGGGGCCGGTGGCGGGGTTCGAGTTGATGTAGATGTAGAGGTAGCGCGAGATCGGATACTTGAAGCTTTCGGCGTTGGCCTGGTTGGCCTCGACTGGACCGGCCTTGTCGGAGAGCGCGACGGCCTTCACGCCGGAGGTCTTGTAGCCGATGCCGGAGTAGCCGACGCCGCCGAGTTCGTTCTCGACGCCCTGCACCACCGAGGCGGAGCCGGGCTGCTCCTTGACCGAGCCCTTGTAGTCGCCGTTCTTCAGCGCGTGCTCCTTGAAAAAGCCGTAGGTGCCGGAGGCGCTGTTGCGGCCGTAGAGCGAGAGGGGCTTGCTGGCCCACTCGCCGGTCAGGCCGAGGTCGCCCCAGGTCTTGATGTCCTGGCCGCCGCGCTTGCGCGTGGAGGAAAAGATGGCGTCCACCTGCTGGAGCGTGAGCGATTGGACCGGGTTGTCCTTGTTGACATAGACCGCGAGCGCGTCGATCGCCACGCCGATGAGCTTGGGCTTGTAGCCGTATTTCTTCTCGAAGGCGTCCACCTCCTCGGCCTTCATCTTGCGGCTCATGGGCCCGAGCTGGGCGGTGCCGGAAATGAGCGCCGGGGGAGCGGTGGAGGAGCCCTTGCCCTCGATCTCGATGGTCACGTTCGGATACAGTTTCTGGAATTCCTCGGCCCAGAAGGTCATGAGGTTGTTCAGGGTGTCGGAACCGATGGAGGAGATCTTGCCGGAGATGCCGGACACGGGCTTGTAGTCCGGCAGGCTCTCGTCGAGCTTGATGGCTTGGGCGGAGGCGAGGGACACGCAGCCGGTGAAGGCGGCGGCCACGGCGAGTTTCTTGAGGTGGGTGATCATGATGCGATAAGAGATGGAAGGTTAGAAGTTGACCTGGAGCTGGGAGCGGAAGCCCTGGGTCCAGGCCTTGGGCCCCGAGGCGCCAGTGAGGCTGTCACGGGTCTCGCCGAAGAGGTAACCGGCCTGCAGCTTGACCTCGTGCTTCGCCTCGTTGCCCACGATATACCAGTTTACGCCGAGGAACCACTCGGTGAGCTCGTTCATCGTGCCGCCCGAGGGGGTGGAGCGGATGCCATCGGAGGTCTGGACGCCGCGACCGTCGGAATCGACGAAGGTGTAGCGCACCACGGGCTCATAGGGACCGTAGCGATAGGAGGCCTGGAGGTAGTAGCCGTTCGACTTGGAGTCCTGCGTGGCGGAGACGCCCTGCTCGTTGTCCGAGCCCATGTATTCGCCGAGGATCGACCAGTTGCGGTAGCGCAGGTCGGCGTAGATGGACCAGACCGCCAGATCCTTGCCGGTGCCGAGCGTCTTGCTGCCCTGGTCGGGCAGGAAGCCGTAGGAGGTGCCGGCCTTGAAGAGGCCCTGGCCTTCGGCAAACGCCTTCTGGTAGTTCAGGTTGGCCCAGTAGGCGAAGACGTTGTTCGCCGCGCTGCCGGTGCCGGCGGTGCCCGCGGAGGATTCCTCGCGCTCGGGATTCGTGACGGCGACCTCGTAGCTCCACGCGCCCTGCTTGCCGAGCAGCCAGACACCCTGGCGGTAGCTGCCGGCGCCGAGTCGCCGGCCGTTGTTGCTCTCGACGAAGAAACGGGTCAGGGCCGAGCGCTCGATGGACTTCAGCGCACCGGAGGAGATGAAGTATTCCTCGTAACCGATCGGGGCCTTCTTGAAGCCGGCCTGCACGATCGCCGCCGGGCTGAAGATCTTCTCGATGTAGGCGGCATCGAAGGTCGAGCCGGCGAAGTCGTAGTTGAGGAACGCGGACCACCCGTTGCTGAACACCGGCTTGAAACCGATGTAGATGCGGCGCAGGAAGGCGTGGTTGACGTAGGCGGGGTCCGTCGCCGGGCCGCGGATCGAAGTGTCGAAGCTGACGAACTGCGCCTGGAACCGGCCGCTGATCGTCATCTTGGCCAGGTTCGGCGTGAGCGAGGTCGAGGCCAGCTTGGCCGTGTTGTCGTTGGCCAGGTCGGCGCGGAGATCCTCCGCCTCCTGGTCGGTGAGGATGCCTTTGCGCAGCAGCGCTTCAATCAGCGCGCCGCTGTCTTGGGCGAGGGCTGAACCGGCGCACAGCAGGGCGGCCAGCACGGCGGACACTTTGGTTTTGAGGTTGAACATGATCGGATGGGTGGATGCTTGGATGAACAATGCCCCGGCAGTGTGCCGGGACGCGGCGCATCGTAGGGGACTTGTGTTACGGTTTCGTGACGGCCGTGTGACGAAGCGGGAAACACCTGCATCGTGGGCGGCCTTCAGGCCCGCCAAGGCGGCAGGGTGCCGCCGCGCTTCACCGCACCCCGGCCCTCCAGCATGGTGAGCAACAGGTCGTTCTTGACCAGAATCCCCGTCAACCGGCCGCTGCCGCTCTCCACCACGGGCAGGGTCTGTCCCGAGTGCTGCGCAAAGATTCGCAGCGCGTCGCCCAGCGTCGCCTCGGGCGCCACGGTCGGCACGTCGTCGCGCCGCAGGTCCTCGGCGATGACCAGCGTGGCCACATGCTCGTCGTTGAGGTGCGGCTTGATGTCGTGCAGCGAGATGACCCCGGCGTATTTTCCCCCGGGTCCGGTCACGTAGATCTCCTCGTGCCGGGTTCCGAGGAAATGGCGGGCGATCTCCTCGAAGCGGTCGGTGAGCGCCACGGCGGCGACCCGGCGCTGCAGGTCGGCCACGGTGCCGGGCAGCACGACCGGCGTGGGCGCCTCGGCGGCCTTCTTCTTCAGCGCCTCGCTGTAGAGCGAATTGTCCTCGATCCCGCGCGCCGTGTAGTAGGCCACGACGCTGCTCAGCATGAGCGGCATGATGATGTCGTAGCTGAGCGTCATCTCGAAGAGCATGATGATCGCCATGACGGGCGCGTGGCTGGCCGCCGCGAGGAGCGCGCCCATGCCCACGAGCGCGAAGGCGCGCGGATCGGTCGCCCCCGCCGGCCACACCTGGTGCACGCCGAAGCCGAACAGATAGCCCAGCGCCGCCCCCACGAAGAGCGTCGGGGTGAACACGCCGCCCGGCGCACCCGAGCCGAAGGAGGCGGCCGTCGCCAGCCACTTGCAGACGAACACCAGCACCAGCGTCTGCCACACGAGGTGGCCGTTGAGGATCGCCAGGACCACGCTGTAGCCGTTGCCGCACACCTCGGGCACCCACACCGCCAGGCCGCCGACGATCAGGCCGCCCAAGGCCAGCCGCAGCGGCACGGGCAGGTTCGTGGCGGTGAACAGCCGTTCCGCGGACCGCAAGGAACGCAGAAACCACGGCGCGACCACGCCGGCCAGCGCCCCCAGCACGAGAAAGGGCCCGATCTCCCACAATGAATACAGGGTGAACGCCGGCACCGTGTAGAGGGCGTGGGCGCTGGAAAGCGTGCGGATCGTCAAAGTCGCCGCCACCGCCGAGACCGCCAGCGGTCCCAGGCTCTCCATCGCGATGGTGCCGAGGATGATCTCCGCCACGAAGAACGAACCCGCGATCGGGGCGTTGTAGGCCGAGGCGATGCCCGAGGCGCCGCCGCAGGCCACCAGCAGGCGCAGTTGCGGAGCCGAGAGCCGCCGCCAGCGTCCGAGCCACGAGGCCGCCACCGCGGCGAGCTGCACCATCGGGCCCTCGCGGCCGATGGACCCGCCCGAGGCGATGGAGAACATGGCCGCCGTGCTCTTCACCACGCTGGCCCGCACGGGCAGTTCACCGCTGCCGATGAGGATCGCCTCCATGTAGTCGGTCGAACTCTGTCCCCGGTGCAGCCGCTTGCCGAACAGCAGCACGAGGCCGGCCATCAGGCCGCCCACGGCCGGCACGGCCAGGCGCTGCCACCAGTCGAGTTCGCGAAAGGAATCCACCATGCCGATGCCCGTGCCCGTGAGCACATGGTGGATCAGCTCGACTCCGTGGCGGAACAGCAGCGCCGCGAGCGCCCCCAGCACACCCGCCATGGCGGCGTAGGCCAGCGTCTCCTGCCAGGGCGAAGGCCGCAGCTTCTCGACGATCCACAGCCGCCAGCGCAGCAGGCGCAACAACCGGCGGTAGATTTGCGGCACGACTTCCTTCACGCGGCCCACTTTTTACCGCGCCGACTGCGCCAAGCAAGGCTTGTTCCCAAGGGGGAAAATTGCGGGGCGGAGTCTCCGAACCCCGCCCTTGCTCTATCCTGATGCCGCGTTCATGGCGGGGGCGGAGACTCCCCCCGCCCCCTACCCCTGCGGACCGGCCGGCGCCGGCTCGGCGGCGGAGGTCGCGACGGCGGAGGCGGGGGTGGTCTCCCCGTTCGCTGGCGCCGCGGGCCCGTAGGTTTCGGCCTCGGTGGCCTCGGCCGCGCTGAGTTCGATCAGGCTGTGCAGCGACTTGAAATGCTTGGTCCACTCGAAGTCGCCGCTGTGCCCGCCGACGACCTGGTTGAAGAGCTGCCGCTTCTCCGACTTCAGCGCCTGGATGCGCTCCTCGATCGTGCCGGACGTGATCATGCGATAGACGAACACCGTGTTCGTCTGGCCGATGCGGTGCACGCGGTCGATGGCCTGGTCCTCGACGGCGGGGTTCCACCACGGGTCGAGCAGGAACACGTAATCCGCGGCATGCAGCGTGATGCCGGTGCCGGCGGCCTTGAGGCTCACCAGCATCGCCGCCGCGCCCGGCGCCGACTGGAAGTCCTTCACCGGCTTCTGCCGGTCCACCGTCATGCCGGTGATCTCGTAGCGCGGCAGCTCCGGGTAGTGCAGTTGGAGCGCCTCGCGCACGCGGTCCAGCAGGGTCACGAACTGCGAGAAGATCACGACCTTGTGGCCGCTGCCGACGACCTCCTGCAGCTTCTCGACGAGCAGCTGGAGCTTGCCGCTGTCGGTGAGCGGCGAGTGCTGCCAGGGCAGCAGGTCGGGATCGCAGCACACCTGGCGCAGGCGCGTGAGCAGGGCGAGGAACCCGAAGGACTTCTCGCGCAGCGCGAGCCCGATGTCCTCCCCGAGGCGCGCGAGTCCCTCCGTGCAGATGCGGGCATACTCGGCGCGCTGCACCTCGGTGAGCGGGCAAAGCAGGTCCATCTCGACCTTGGGCGGCAGCTCGGTGGCGACCTCGGTCTTCGTGCGGCGCAGGATGAACGGCGCGACCTGCTGGCGCAGGCGGTTCATCGTGCCCTCGCGGTCCTGGATCAGCGCCGTCTCAAAGGCGGAGCGCGAGCCCAGCAGCCCGGGCAACAGGTAACGGAAGATGGACCAGAGGTCGAGCTGGCGGTTCTCCAGCGGCGTGCCGGTCATCACGATGCGGTGCTCCGCGCGCAGCGCAAAGCAGGCCTGCGTGACCTTGGCGTCGGGGTTCTTGATGAACTGGCCCTCGTCGAGGATGGCGTAGCCGAAATCGGTGTGGTCGAGCAGCGCGCGGTGCTTGCGCAACTGCGTGTAGCTCGCGAGCCAGATGCAGTAGGACTTGTGGTGCTTGAAGTCGTGGCCGGACTTCAGGACCTCGACGGCGGCGCCGGGATGGAAGCGCGCGATCTCCTCGCGCCACACCGGCACCACGCTGGCGGGGCAGACCACGATGTGCCGGTGGCGGCCCATCGGACGGGCGCGCAGCAGGGCGATGACCTGCGCGGTCTTGCCCAGGCCCATCTCGTCGGCCAGCAGGCCGTGGCAGCCGGTCTCGCAGAGATGGTGCATCCACTCGACGCCGCGGCGCTGGTAGTTGCGCAGGTAGTCCGGCAGCACCGGCGGCGTGGCCGGCGCCGTGAGCACCTTCTGGCGCCAGGCCTCGATCTCGGGACCGAGCGTGACCTTGATGCGCCTGTCATGGAAGAGGGAGAAGATCAGGTAGGGCGGCACCTCGCCGCCGAACTGGTTTTCCTCCAAGTTGCGCTTCCAGTGCTGGTAGCTCTCCCACTTCTCGGGCGTCATCGTGACGATGCCGAGGTCGGGCAGCAGCATGGGGGTGCGGCCGTGCTTGAGCAGGGCGGCGGCCTGTTCGTCGGTGAGAAGCTTCTCGCCGGCGCGGAAAATCCAGCGGAGGTTCAAGCCGCCGCCGGAGCCGGCGCGCTTGTCGGCCACGGCTTCGATCTCGACGGCCCGGGCGCCCTGTTTGATGTTCTCGACCTTGGCGTCGATCTCGACGGCAAACTGCTTCTTCCAGTGCGGCAGCAGGTCGCGCAGAAAGCCGGGGATGTCGGCCAGCGCGTCGAGCGCGTAGGCGTGCGTGGTCTGGTTGTAGCGGAAGTGGGCCTTGCGCGCGTAGGTGGCCAGCGCGATGAGCTTGGCGCGCTCCGTGGCGCTCGGGTGGTGCGTGGTGTTGCCGAGGGCGGGGATGCGGTTGCGGCCGTTCTTCCAGTAGGCGAGAAACACCAGACCGTCGGCGTTCGTGGTGAAGCTGAGCAGGAGGTCGCGTGCCGGCTGGTTGGGATCGGGCTTGGCCCCGTTGCCGTGGGCGGCGTGCGAGTCGTGCCCGTTCGCGCCGTGGGCGGGCGCCTGGCCGTTGTGACCGTGCTGGCTGCCCCCCTGGGGCGCGACTCCGGGCAACAACGACGGCATCTCGTCCACCAGCAGCTCCTCGATCTCGTGCAAGCCCGCGACCGCGATGGCGTTGGCGAGAAGCTGGTCGGTGGACGATGAGCGGACTTTGATCCTATCCCCCTCCCACTCGATGACCGCGTATTCCTCCTTCTTGTCCACGCGCCGGTGGATGATGGCATCGCGCGCCCCGAGCTCGACCTCGCGGATCTCGCTGTCCCGATACATGCTATGACCGCGCTCGACATGGGCCGCGTCAAACTGGCCCTCCCACTCGACTTCCATGCGACTGAACCAGAACTCCAGCGATTGCGGAGTGTAGATGCGCTTTGGTCCGTGGGATTGCATCAAACTAAAGGCGCGACGTTAGAAACTTCCCGGCCCGCCGGGCAACAACTATTTGGCCGTTTGTCAGAGGGGAATTTTACGCCGCGTTTTACACGAACGTCACGGAGGCGTCACGGATTGTTCACAACGCATCTCCATGATGCGCATGCCCGACGGCCGGCCGCTGCCGCCGACCGGGCAACCCGATTGAATGCCTCCCTCCCCTCCGCAGCTTGCGGCGAAACATCTTCCCGCCAATCAGGGCGCCCCGCGTGCAGCGGGCCGCTCAACCTTGTCCTCGTAACCGAAACCTACGCTCCCGAAATCAACGGCGTCGCCATGACGCTCGGCAGGCTCGTTGACGGCCTGGCCCTGCGCGGCCACCGCCTCACCATCATCCGCCCGCGGCAGCGCCACGAATCCCCCCGCTTCAGCGTCACCCAGCGCGTCGCCTGCCGGCAGATCCGCCTGCCCGGCGTGCCCATCCCCGGCTATCCGCAACTCCGGCTCGGCCTCCCCGCGGCCCGCCGCCTGCGCCAGCAATGGACGCTCAACCGCCCCGACCTCGTGCACGTCGCCACCGAGGGGCCGCTCGGCGCCTCCGCCATCACGACCGCCCGCCGGCTGGGCATCCCGGTCACGTCGAGTTTCCACACCAACTTCGACCAATACACGCGCGACTACCGCATCGGCTGGATGAAGCCGGTCGTCGCCGCCTGGCTGCGGCACGTGCACAACCGCACCCTCCGCACCTTCGTGCCGACACGCGACCTGCTGGCCCGCCTCGCGACCGACGGTTACCTCAACCTCCGCCTCCTTTCCCGCGGCGTGGATTCCACGCTCTTCAACCCCGGCCGCCGCGACGGCTCGCTCCGCGCCTCCTGGGGCGTCGGCCCCGCCGATCCGGTCGTGCTGCATGTCGGCCGCATCGCCGCCGAGAAGAACTATCCCCTGCTCTTCCGCGCCTTCGACGCCATCAAGGCCGTCGCGCCCCGCGCCCGCCTCGTGCTCGTCGGCGACGGCCCGCTCCTCGCCGCCTGCCAGCGGGAGCGGCCCGACGCCCTCTTCACCGGTTTCTACACCGGCGCCAACCTCGCCCGCCACTACGCCTCGGGCGACATCTACCTCCACACGAGCGTCACCGAGACCTTCGGCAACGTCGTCACCGAGGCCCTCGGGAGCGGTCTGGCCGTCGGCGCCTTCGACTACGCCGCCGCCCACGAGTTCATCCGCCACGGCGAAAACGGCCTGACCGCCCCCGTCGGCGACGAGGCCGCCTTCATCGCCAACGCCGTGCGGCTCGTCCGCGAACCCGCGCTGCGGGAGCGTCTCGCCACCCGGGGCGCCCTCACCGCCCGCGAACTCTCCTGGGACGCCATCGTGGACCGCTTCCTCGCCGACCTGCAGGAAGCCGCGCAGGAGTTCCACGCCGGCCGCCGTCCGCCTTTGCCCGCTTCGCTCGATCCGCAACCCGCGGTCCAGCACCCACCCACATGAAACCCGCCCTCAACGTCCGCTCCGTCATCCTGTCCGACGTGCACCTCGGCACGCCGCACTCCAAGGCCGACGAGGTCACGCACTTCCTCAAGCACGTGCGCTGCGAGCGCCTCATCCTCAACGGCGACATCATCGACGGCTGGCGCCTGCGCCGCGACGGCCGCTGGACGAAGGCCCACACCCGCTTCGTGCGCCGCGTGCTCACCCTCGTGCAGAAGAAGGACACCGACGTCGTCTATCTGCGCGGCAACCACGACGACTTCCTCGCCCGCCTGCTGCCCATGCGGTTCGACCGGCTCAGCCTGGTCGAGGACCACATCCTCGAGTCCGCCTCGGGCCGCTACCTCGTGCTGCACGGCGACGTCTTCGACAGCGTCGTGAAGAACATGGTGTTTCTGGCCCACCTCGGCGACCTGGGCTACGCGCTGCTCCTGCGCCTCAACCGCGCCTACAACTGGTGGCGCGCGCTGCGCGGCAAGGAATACTTCTCGCTCAGCGCCGCCATCAAGGCCCGCGTCAAACAGGCGGTCAGCTTCGTCGGCAAGTTCGAGGAGCAGGTCGCCGCCCTCGCCCGCGAGCGCGGCTGCACCGGCGTCATCTGCGGCCACATCCACACCGCCGCCGACAAGATGATCGGCGGCATCCACTACCTCAATTCCGGCGACTGGGTCGAATCGCTCACCGCCATCGTCGAGCACCACGACGGCCGCTTCGAGCTCGTCACCTTCAGGCAGTTCGTCGCGCAGTTCCCGATGGAGAAGGGCCTGTCCGCCGACGACACGGCCGACGGGCCGCTCCCCTTTCCGGGTGCGGTGCAGACCGCCGTCATGGCCGCCGCGCCATGAGCTTCCGACGACTGTTCTGCCCTGCGGAAGGGGCTTGGCGCCCCGACGGCTCGTTTCCCGCATGAAACGCGTCCTCATCCTCACCGCCGGCTACGGGGAGGGGCACAACAGCGCGGCGCGCGCGCTCAAGGCCGCCTTCGACGAGCAGCCCGGCGCCGAGGCCGAGTTGGTGGACCTCTTCGCCCAGCGCGCCCCGCGGCTGAACGAGCTGTCCCGGCGCGGTTACCTCCGGCTGATCAACACGGCCCCGGGGATGTGGCGCCGCGCCTACCGGTGGCTCGACCGCTCGCCGCACGCCCCCGCCCTGTTCGGCGCGCTCGCCAGCCACCGGCGCCTGCTCGCGCGCCTCATCGCCCTGAAGCAGCCCGCAGCGATCGTGTCCACCTATCCCGCCTACGCCTGGTTGCTCAACCGCCTCCGCGCCGACGGCCACGCAGTCTGTCCGCACTACACGGTCGTCACCGACGCCCTCACCATCAACTCGCTGTGGTATCGCGCGCCGGCGGCGGGCTGGTTCGTGACCGATGAGGATTCGGCCTCGCTCCTGCGCGCCCGCGGCGTGCCCGCCGGACGGGTTCACGTGAGCGGTTTCCCCGTCGCCCTCCCCTTTGCCGACCGCCCGCCCCTCTGGCAGCCGCCTGCGCTGGGTCCCTCCGCCCCGCGGCGGATTCTCTTCATGATCAACTCGGCCCGCGGCCCGGCCCGGCGCATCGTGCGCGCACTGCTCCGGCACCGGACGTGGCGCCTGACCATCACGGCCGGCCGGGACCCCGCCTTCCGCGAGGAAATCCAGCGCCTGGCCGGCGGCGCGCCCGCGCCGGCCGAGGTGCTCGGCTGGACCGATCGCGTCCCCGAGCTGCTCATGACCCACCACATCGTCATCAGCAAGGCCGGCGGCGCCACCACGCAGGAAGCCATCAACGCCCTCTGCCCGATGCTCATCAGCCAGATCGTGCCCGGCCAGGAGGAGGGCAATGCCGAGCTGCTGCGCCGGCACAACGCCGGCGCCCTCGCCGCCACGCCGCAGGAGATCGTCACCACCCTCCAGCGCGCCTTCGCCGGCGACGGCGAACTCTGGCACCACTGGCGCGACAACCTCCGCCGCCTCGCCCGCCCCGCCGCCGCCCGCGCCATCGCCGCGCAGGTGCTGGCCGGATGCACCCCTCCGGCGCCCGCGGCAATGTCACCCAATGGGTGACATTCCTTTGAGGGGCTGCCCCGGAGACTCGTCACCTATTGGGTGACAGATGAATTGAACGCCGCCCTCTCGCCAGCGCTCTTCCCCCAGGGGCAAGCCCCGGGGATTCTACGCGCGGCTCGCACCACCCCGCTATCGCCGGGCTGGCCGTGCGACATCCTAATTCCATTTGCGAACCCCGCTGCAAGCTGCGGGGAATGTTTCAGCATTCAGGCCAAGTGCCCGCGGATCACCGCCAGCGTCCGCTCGGTCGCGCCGCGGTTGGCTTCGTGCCAGGCGTGGGCGGAGGCGGTCAGCCTGGCGCGTTTGGCAGGATCCTGCAGCAGCTCGACCGCGACGCTGATGAGTTCATCGTGCGTCTCCACCTTGCGCACGGCGCCGGCCTCGGTGAGGCCGCGGATGATCTCGCGGAAATTCGTCATGTGCGGGCCGTGCAGGACCGGTTTCTCCAGGATCGCCGCCTCGACCGGCGTCTGCCCGCCGTTGTGCGGCGCGAGGCTCTTGCCGACGAAGACGAGGTCGGCCAGTTGCGTGAACTTGCGCAGCTCGCCGGTCGTGTCGCCGACCGCCACATCGACCGCGCCGGCCGCATGCCCTTCCGAGCGA
The DNA here is from genome assembly GCA_049322455.1 of Verrucomicrobiota bacterium. GTDB lineage: Bacteria > Verrucomicrobiota > Verrucomicrobiia > Opitutales > Opitutaceae > Lacunisphaera. Next base: position 20,441 of record JBMOQY010000010.1, read on the forward strand.
AAGTGAAAGCTGAAGCCGGATTTCCCGAGCAGCCCGCGCAGTTCCTCGCGGCGCTCGGCGTGGCGCGGCACCAGCAGCAGCGAAACCCTGAGTCCCTTCTCGCGGGCGGACTTCAGCGCGGTGACGAGCGCCACCTCCTCGCCCGGCCAGGTCGAGGAGCCCAGCAGCACCAAGCCGTCGCCCAGGCCGAGTTCGCGGCGCAACTGCGCCCGCTCGGCGTCACCGAGCAACGGGATCTCCACGTCGAGCTTGAGGTTGCCGGTGGTCAGGATTCTCGCCGGCGGGAGTCCGAGGGATTTGAAACGCTGCTCGTCGCGCTTCGAGGCGCAGAGGATGCGCGTGATGCCCCGCGAAAGCGGGCGGATGACGAAGCCGAAGCGCATGGAACGCCGGTAGGTGCGGTCGGACAGCCGCGCGTTGACGTTGAGCACCGGCACCCCGTGGCGCTCCGCCTGATGCACATGCTCCGGCCAGCGCTCGCCCTCCATCAGGATGCACAGGTCGGGCCGGACGCGCCACCACGCACGCTCGCTGAAGGCCCAGAAATCGGTCGGGAAGTAGCCGATGCCGATCGTGAGCGCGGCGTATTTCTCCTTGGCGAGCCTGTAACCGGTGCTGGTCGTGGTGGTGAGATAGACCTCGGTGCCGCCCCCGCGGTGCAACCGTTCCAGCAACGGCGCGATGGCGAGCATCTCGCCGACGCTCACGGCCTGGAGCCAGATGCGCTTCGTGCCCGGCTTCCTGGGCGGCAGCGGCGGCACCCCGCCGAAACGGTGCCAGAAGCCCTCCGCGTAGCCCCCGCGCCGGCGCATCCGCCAAAGATAGTAGGGCGAGGCGAACAGCAACGCCGGAAGGAAGATGAAGCGATAGAGCCAGATCATGGGCGGGCTTTGCGCAGAGCGCGGAGGGCGGAGCGCGGAGCGCGGAGGGCGGAGCGCGGAGCGCCAGAAATGCCAGTGGCGGCGAGCTTGCGATGGAGTCCCGACGCCTTGGAAACGACACCCTCGACCTGCACCAGCAGCTGCTCCAAGTCAGCTTGGGTGATATAGCCTCCGTCTAGCGCGGGAAAACCGTCCGATGCCACTTCCGGAGCCGAGCCAGAGGCCATCTCGACGAACTGCGCAAAATCCTTTTCGTCATTGCGTCCGCGGCCCTCTGCGATGTTCGCGCAAACCGAGCGCACTGAGCGCCGCATCTGCGAAGTCAGGCCGAAAGCTTCCTCGCGAGGAAACTTCCCAACCATGCGCGACACTATTCCACAAAGTTTCCGCCCCTCCCGCCAAACCTCCAGCCGGAGGAAGCGGAATCGTTTGGGATCGTCGGACATCGCAGCAGCTTCAGGCATTCAGCATTCCGCGCTCAGCACGCCGCAGCCTTCACTGCCCGAGCACCCAGGCGAAGATCAGCGGGGCGACGATGGTGGCGTCGCTCTCGATGATGAACTTCGGGGTCTTCGCGCCGAGCTTGCCCCAGGTGATCTTCTCGTTGGGCACGGCGCCGGAATAGCTGCCGTAGCTCGTGGTGGAGTCGCTGATCTGGGCGAAGTAGCCCCACAGCGGCACGCCGGTGCGGCCGAGGTCCTGGTGCAGCATCGGCACAACGCAGATCGGGAAGTCGCCCGCGATGCCGCCACCGATCTGGAAAAAGCCGACCGAGCCTTCGCCGGTGCGCAATTTTTTCGCCGTCCGCTCATACCATCCGGCGAGCCAGGCCATGTATTCGATGCCGCCGCGGACGGTGTGGACGTTGCGGATCTCGCCCGTGATGACGCGGCCGGCATACATGTTGCCGAGGGTGGAGTCCTCCCAGCCGGGGACGATGACGGGCAGGTTCTTCTCGCAGGCGGCGAGCATCCAGGAATGCTTCGGGTTGATCTGGTAGGATTTCCTCAGTTTGTCGGACCGGAGCACCTTGTACATGAACTCGTGCGGGAAATACGCCTCGCCGGCGCGGTCGGCGGCGACCCACTCCTCGGCCACGGCGATCTCGATGCGGCGCATGGCTTCGTCCTCGGGGATGCAGGTGTCGGTCACGCGGTTCATGTGGCGCTCGAGCAGGGCCTGCTCGTCGGCGGCGGTGAGCTGGCGGTAATGTGGCACGCGCTCGTAGTAGTCGTGCGCCACGAGATTGAAGATGTCCTCCTCCAGGTTCGCGCCGGTGCAGACGATGGCATGCACCTTGTCGCGGCGGATCATCTCGGCCAGCGAGATGCCCAGTTCGGCGGTGGACATGGCACCGGCGAGCGTCACCAGCATCTTGCCGCCGGCCTGGAGGTGGGCCTCGTAGGCCTGGGCGGCGTCGAGGAGAGCGGCGGCGTTGAAGTGCCGGTAGTTATGCGCGATAAACCGGGAGACCGGACCCTTTTTCCGGGCCAGCTTGGCGTTGGCCAGTTCGGGTTTGGGTTGGGCTTTGGTTTTCATGTTTTTGCCTTCCAGCAAGGTCGCCACAGGCACCTTTGGCCATCCCAAAGTCCGGGCGGATTTTGCCCCCGCAGCCTTCAACCCGGTGACCCTTGGGCACTTGCACTTGGACGGACTTTGCGAAATATGCTCCCCGCCATGAAGTTGCTCCCCTCCCCCGCCCGGGCCGTCCGGCTGGCGCTCACCCTGCTTCTCGCCCCGCTCGCCCTCGCCGCTGATTTTGCCCACGAAACCAGCGACCTGCAGGCCGATCCCGCCATCAAGTGGGGCCGCCTCGACAACGGCCTGCGCTACGCCCTCCTCCGCAACGCCGAGCCCAAGGGCCGCATCAGCGCCCGCCTCGGCATCGAGGCCGGCTCGCTCCACGAAAACGAAAACCAGCGCGGCCTCGCCCACTTCCTGGAGCACATGGCCTTCAACGGCAGCAAGCACTTCCCCGCCGCCAACGTCATCGAGTTTTTCCAGAAGCTCGGCATGGACTTCGGCGGCGACACCAACGCCTCCACCGGCTTCGACCGCACCATCTATCAGCTCGAGCTCCCCGACACCAGGCCCGAGACCCTCCGCGAGTCGCTCACCTGGTTCGCCGACGTCGCCGGTGGCATTCTCCTCGATCCGGCCGAGATCGACAAGGAACGCGGCATCATCCTCAGCGAGAAACGCGCCCGCGACTCCGTCGGCCTGCGCACCTTCCTGGCGGAGCTGGAATTCCTCGTGCCCGACACCCGCCTGCCCCACCGCCTGCCCATCGGCACCGAGGAGGTCCTGCGCAACGCCCAGCGCGACCGCTTCGTCGAATTCTACGACACCTGGTATCGTCCCGAGCGCATGGTGCTCGTGCTCGTCGGCGACTTCGACCCCGCCGCGGTCGAGCCGCTGGTCCGCGAGATCTTCGGCCCGCTCGCCGCCCGCGCCCCCGCCCAACCCGAGCCCCGCCTCGGCACCGTCGCACCCACCGCCGGGATCGAGTCGCGCCTCCACACCGAGATGGAGGCCGGCGCCGTCAATGTCTCCGTCCAGACGGTCGTGCCCTACGCCTTCGAGCCCGACACGGCCGCCAACCGCCTGAAATACCTCCCGCGCACGCTCGCCCTGCGCATGCTCAACCGCCGCCTCTCCATCCTCGCCAAGAAGGAGGGCGCCCCCTTCCTCGGCGGCATCGTCGGCGTCAGCGAGCAGTTCGACTTCTTCCGCAACGCCTCCATCGAGCTCAACTGCCGCCCCGACCAGTGGCAGGCCGCGCTCACCGTCGCCGAGCAGGAGCTGCGCCGCGCGCTCGAGCACGGCTTTCAGCCCGAGGAGCTGGCCGAGGCCGTCGCCGAGATGAGCAACAACCTCGAACAGGCCGTGCGCACCGCCCCCACCCGCCGCTCCGGCCCGCTGGCCGATGATCTCACCGGCGACCTCATCGACGACGCCGTCTCCACCCACCCGGTCGCCGAGCAGGCGCTCTACCAGCCCGCCCTGGCCGCGATCACACCCGAAGCCTGCACCGCCGCCCTGCGCGCCACTTGGAGCGAGGCCGCCGGCCGCAAGCTCTTCGTCACGGGCAACGTCCAGGTGCCCGACGCCCCGCAGGCCATCGCCGCCGTCTTCACCGCCAGCGCCCGCGCGCCCGTGGAACCGCCGCCCAAGGTCGAGCAGACCGCCTTCGCCTACACCGACTTCGGCCCCGCCGGCCAGGTCGCCGCGCGCACCGCGGTGGACGACCTCGGCGCCACGCTCATCGCGTTCCAGAACGGCGTGCGCCTCAACCTCAAGCCCACCGACTTCGAGGCCGGGCGCATCCGCGTGAACGTCCGCATCGGCGGCGGCACGCTCACCGCGCCGCCCGACCGGCGCGGCCTCCCGCTCCTCGCCAACGTCGCCTTCATCACCGGCGGCCTGGGCAAGCACAGCGTGGACGACCTGCAGCGCCTGCTCGCCGGCAAGACCGTGGGTCTCGGTTTCGGCGCGCAGACCGACGCCTTCTCCTTCGGCGCCGCCACCAACCGCGCCGACCTCCTGCTCCAGCTCCAGCTTTTCTGCGCCTACCTCACCGATCCCGGCTACCGCCCCGAGTCCATCCGCCAGCTCCACAAGATGGCCGAGCAGGTCTATCTGCGCCTCGCCCACACGCCCGACGGCCCCTTCCAGCTCGAGGTGGCCAACCTGCTGGCCGGCGGCGACCCGCGCTTCGGCCTGCCCCCCAAGGAAGTGCTCCTCTCCCGCAACCTCGACGAGCTGAAGGCCTGGCTCACGCCCGAGTTCGCCCGCGGCCCGGTCGAGATCGCCGTCGTCGGCGACTTCGAGCCCGACGCCGTCATCGCGGCCGTGGCCCGGACCTTTGGCGCCCTGCCGCAGCGCGACCCGAAGCCCGCCTACGCCGAGGCGCGCAAGGTCTCCCGCCCCGCCGGACCGCTGGCCAAGGAATACACCGTCGTTTCCGAAATCCCCAAGGCTCTCGTGCGCCTCTACTGGCCCGCCACCGACGCCCGCGACGTGAAGCTCTCGCGCCGCCTGCGCCTGCTCAACGACGTGTTCGCCGACCGCCTGCGCGTCGAGATCCGCGAGAAGCTTGCCGGCACCTACAGCCCCAACGCCGCAACCGACCTCAGCGACACCTACCCCGGCTACGGCTGGCTCGTCGCCGACGCCACGGTCGCCCCTGCCGACGCGCGGATGATCGCCGACGCCATGAAGAGGGTCGCCGCCGACCTGCACACCGGCAGCGTGACTGACGAGGAACTCGAGCGCGCCCGCCAGCCGATCCTCACCGCGCTGCGCGAGTCCGCGCGCACCAACCCCTACTGGCTCGGCACCGTGCTCGCCGCCGCCCAGGAATTCCCCGAGCGCCTCGACTGGAGCCGCACGCGCTACACCGACAACGAGAGCATCACCGCCGCCGAGCTCACCGCCTTGGCGAAGCAATTCTACGACCCCGCCAAAGTCAGCGAATTCATCGTCCGCCCCGTTCCCACAAAGACCCCATGATCTGTAGGGGGATCGCTGATCCCCGCCAGAGGGGATTTCCCGACAGCAATGCCTTGATTCCCCTCTATGAAGCCGGACTCATGCAGTTGAAAAACCACAGATGCACACAAATGCACACAGATCACTCGGACAGAGCAGCCAACCAAGGAGAGCGCCGGAGCGCTGAATGGTTTCGGTCTCGGGTTCCCCAAGTCCCTATCCGTCTGTGTTCATTTGTGTTTATCTGTGGTTGAACTGCATTGTTCCGGATGAAGAGGGGTGGCGCGGCTTGTCAGCCATAGCCTTGGCGACGGCTGAAGCGACGGGGTGTGTGGGTCGCCCACCCCGGACTTGCCTCCCTGCCCACCCCGGCTAGCTTTCGGGCATGACGACCGCGCATCTCACCGAAGCCGTGCTCGCGCTCCCGGAAACGGAGCGGCTCGCGCTCGCGCGGGAGATCATCGCCAGCCTCGCGACCGATGAGAACCAGAAGAAGGCCATCGGCGAAGGCGTCCGGCGCATGGAAGACATCATCAAGGGCCAGACGACGGGATTGAGCGAAAGCCAGTTCCGCCAGGCCCTGCGATGACCGTCCTCTACCATCCCGAATTTGCCGGGGATATCAGGCGGTTCGCCGCTCAATACGCGGTCGTGTCACCCAGGCTCGAGTCCCGTTTTCGTCGAGAGGTGGACGAGGCTCTGCTCGCCATCAAATCCAACCCCACCGCCGCCGGCCATTTCGTGAATACCGGGTCGGCCATTCTGCGCGAGGTTCGCCGTAGCAACCTCGATGCCTTTCCCTTCTTCGTGCTCTACGGCCTGACTGAAGACTGCCTGATCTTCGGCTCACTCATTCCCAGCGCTTCCGACCCGCTGACATGGTTGGGACGGTTTGAATGATGTCATCCTTGTCAGCCCAACTCCGGGATTGCCACCCCGCCCTCTGTCCGGCCTCATCCCCGCACGGGCCGTAACCATGAAAAGCTCAACTCAGTTGAGGTGATAGACTGATCGGCGGAAGAATCCCCGTCGCACACCCATGACAAAAATCAGGTTCCTCGCTGTTTTCAGTGGGTAGAGCGGTGGAGGATGGTAGGCTTGGGGTGTGACACCTGAGCAATTATTTCATGAACTCCTTGGGCTGGGCCGGCAGTGGCGGGTGACGCGCTGCGAGTATGC
>JBMOQY010000011.1:0-164000 GCA_049322455.1 Verrucomicrobiota bacterium
CAGCGTCTTCTCCGCCGTCAAACGCAAGGCCCGCGGCTTCCGCACCACCGAGAACCTTATCACCATGCTTTACTTCACCGCCGGGCACCTCGACCTACCCGCTACCCATTGAAAACAGCGAGGAACCACAATTGTGTATGCGTGCGCCTGTGAAGCGATCCTCTGACTGTCTTTGCCGAGCAGCAATGCATGCACGCTTTTGTTGGAAACACCATGAACAAAAACAGCCATGAAATACGAATACTGGAAGAGCAAGGCCAACTCCAATTGGTATTGGCACCTGAAGGCAGCGAACGGCAAAATCATCGCCACCGGCGGTGAGGGATATAACAACAAAGCTGATGCACTTGCGGCGATCAAGCTCGTGAAGGGTTCGAGTGATGCGCCGGAGAACAATCTTACTCCGAACGAAAGCTAGACGTCTGGATCTGCGCGTATCGCTCCGGAGCTACGGACTTATCCCGTTCGCATATACGGGCAGTAAACAAGGGGCAAAACTGGTTATTGAGGGAAATTCCGAGCAAAAGCGCGATTTCCTCAAAAAGTCGGTTCGAACCTCAAATTGGCAGAAAAATCGTTGGCCGTGGATTTCAGAAACCCTTAGCAATTCGTGGCGGATTTCAATTCCGACCCAGCTCTCTCCCTCGCGCGTCAGCGCGAAAACGGGGAAAACTTAAAGTGGCGGAGAGAGAGGGATTCGAACCCTCGATAGAGTTTCCCCTATGCAGCTTTAGCAAAGCTGTGCCTTCAGCCACTCGGCCATCTCTCCGGAGGTGAGCCGGCAAGCAAACCGGCGGCCGGAGCGAGTGCAAGGGCTTTTTCCCAAGGAGGAGTCGGCGCAGGGCAGGGACGGGCCTTGGTCCGTCCGCCCGGGCACACCAAGCGGCGTCCCTGCAAGGGTTCGCCTCACTTTCCGCCGTAGTATTTCGGCTTCAGGACGCCGATGCAGGGGAGGTTGCGGTAGCGCTCGTTGAAATCGAGGCCGTAGCCGACGACGAATTCGTTGGGGATGTCGAAGCCCACGTAGTCGGCCTGGAAGGGCACGGCGCGGCGGGCCTTCTTGTCGAGCAGCACGCAGGTCTTCACCGAGAGGGCTCCCTTGTCCTTGATCATGCCGGCGACGGCGGCGAGCGTCTTGCCGGTGTCGAGGATGTCGTCCACCAGCAGCACGTGGTGGCCGCGCACGTCGAGCTTCATGGAGTCAACAATCCGGGGCTCGCCGACGGCCTTGGTGCCGTCGTGGTAGCTGGAGGCGCGGAGGCAGTCGAGGCGCAGCGGGCTGCGCATCTGGCGCAGGAGGTCGGCGGTGAAGATGAGCGCACCGTTGACGATGGCGACGACCATCAGGTCTTTGTTGGCGTAATCCTTGTTCAACTGCTCGCCGAGGGCGGCGATGCGGCGCTTGATGGCCAACGGTGTGACGAGAACGTGATCGAGATGCCTGAGCTCGGGCGGGCCTTTGGGGGAGGGCATGACGGAATCAAGAGGCGCCAAGGGCCGGGGGACAAGTGCCAAGAGGAAACCGTCGGGTCGTCCGCGAGGGTTGCAGACCCGGTTGCGGGTTTAATGGTTTTGACTTGGCCCGGGTGCGCGGGTTGCTTCGCGGGGCGCGCGTCACCCATGATTTCCATCCAGGTTAAGCAACTGACCAAGCAGTTCGGCACGGTGGTCGCACTGCACGGTCTCGACCTGACCATCAATCCCGGCGAGCTGTTCTTCCTGCTCGGGCCCAGCGGCTGCGGCAAGACGACCCTCCTGCGCAGTCTGGCCGGCTTCTACATTCCCGAGAAGGGGCAGATCCTCTTCGGCAACGAGGACGTGACCCGGCTGGAGCCGCACAAGCGGAACACCGGCATGATGTTTCAGAGCTACGCGCTCTGGCCGCACATGACCGTGGCCGAGAACGTCGCGTTCGGCCTCGAGGAGCGCAAGGTGCCCGCGGCCGAGATCAAAACCCGCGTGGCCGAGGCGCTGGCCTCGGTGCGGATGGAGAAATACGCCGAACGGAAACCCAACCAGCTCTCCGGCGGTCAGCAGCAGCGCATCGCCCTGGCCCGCGCGCTGGTCATCCGCCCGCGCTGCCTCCTGCTCGACGAGCCGCTCTCCAACCTCGACGCCAAGCTGCGCCTCGAGATGCGCACCGAGATTCGCCGCGTGTGCAAGGAGTTCCAGCTCACGACGGTCTATGTGACCCACGACCAGAAGGAGGCGCTGTCCATCGCCGACCGCATGGCCATCCTCGAGAGCGGCCGCATCCTGCAGGTCGGCACGCCGCGCGAGGTTTACAAGCGCCCGACGCGCAAGCTCGTCGCCAATTTCATCGGCGAGACGGATTTCCTGCCCGGCAAGGTGCTGACGGTCGAGGGCGAGCACGTGTTCGTCGAAACCGCCATCGGCCGGTTTCAGGGCATCTTTGGCGACCCGTCGCGGCCGGTCGCGGCCGGCGCCGAGGTCACGGTTTCCATCCGCCCCGAGTGCTGGGAGCTGCACCGCGACGCCGAGCGCAAGAACGTCGTCAAGGGCCGCATCGGGGAGTCCATCTACCTCGGCGAGGTGGCGCAGTATGCTTTTGTGACCGCCAACGACACCAAGCTGAAGATCTTCGAGCGCAACCCGCGTTTTGTGGACGGCAGCAGCCGGGGCGAACTCTACGCCACGGTCGAGCCCGAGGACGTGGTGGTGCTGGCGGAGTGAGGGCGGCGCGATGAAGCGTGCGCTCATCATCCTTGCGCTGGTGGCCGTGGTCGGCCTGCCGTTCGGGTTGCGCCCGGCCCGGAAGACCATCGGCCGGGCCGACGGCACGGTGGTCATCATCACGCCGCACAACGAGGCCATCCGGCAGGAATACGCGCACGGCTTCCAGGAATGGTACAAGGCGAAGACCGGCAAAACCGTGACCATCGACTGGCGTGTGATCGGTGGCACGAGCGAGATCGCGCGCTTCCTCGAGTCGGAATACGTCGCCTCCTTCCAGAACCACTGGACGCGCAAGCTCGGCAAGGCGTGGAGCACCGAGGTGCAGGCGGCCTTCGCCAATCCGCGCCTGCCCCGCGATGCCCGGCCCGAGGCGCTGGAGGCGCGGCGCGAGTTCCTCGCCTCCGAGGTCGGCTGCGGCATCGACGTGTTTTTCGGCGGCGGCACCTACGACTTCATCCGCCAGGCGGAGGCCGGGCGATTGGTGGATTCCGGCCTGCTGCAGAAGCGCCCCGAGTGGTTCGCCGACGACGTGATCCCCGCGAGCTACACGGGCGAACCCTACCGGGACAAGCAGGGCCGCTGGCTCGGCCCCGTGCTCAGCGGCCACGGCATGCTCTTCAACTACGACTCGCTCGCGCGGCTGGGCGTCGAGAAGCCGCCGCAGGAGTGGAGCGATCTCACCGATCCGCGGCTGATGGGCGAGGTGGCGGTGTGCGACCCGACGAAGAGCGGCTCCATCGCCAAATCCTTCGAGAGCATCATTCAGGAGCAGATCTATCTCGAGTGGGCGCGGCTGGAGAAGGAGACCGGCAGGCCGCGGGCGGAATTGGAGAAACAGGCCGTCGCGCAAGGCTGGGAGCGCGGGCTGCGCCTGCTGCTCGGCATCAGCGCCAACGCCCGCTATTTCACCGATTCCTCCCAGAAGCCGCCGATCGACGTGGCGGCGGGCAACTGCGCGGTCGGCATGTGCATCGATTTCTACGGTCGCTACCAGGAGCAGAGCTCGGCGGAGCGGAGCGGGCGCCAGCGGCTCGGCTTCAGGATGCCGGCCGGCGGCACGACGTTGTCGCCCGACCCCATCGCGCTCATGCGCGGCGCGCCCAACCGCGAGATCGCCGTGGCGTTCATCGAATACGTGATGTCGCCGGAGGGGCAGAAGCTCTGGAACTTCAAACCCGGCACGCCGGGCGGCCCGCAACATTTCGCCCTCCGCCGCCTGCCGATCCGCAAGGATTTCTACGCCCAGCCCGAGTTTGCCGCCCACCGCTCCGACCCCGACGTGAATCCCTACGCCGGCGAGACGCCGCTCGTCTATAACGCCGCGTGGACCGGCGGGCTCTTCCGCGAAATGTCGTTCGTGATCCGGGTCATGGGCATCGACACGCACAACGAGCTGGCCGCCGCCTGGCGCGCGATCCATGCGCCGGAGCTCGACCCGGCAACGCGCAGGCGCGCGCTGGAGGTGCTGACCGACCTTTCGGCCGTGAGTTACGAGCAGATGTTCAGCCGGGTGAAGCCCGCCCTGAATTCCAAGAACAAGGTGGACGAGGTCCGCCTCGCCAGCGCGCTGGCGAAGCACTTCCGGGCGCAATACCAGCGGGCCGAGCGAATCGCCCGGGGCGGGTATTGAGCGGTAGGGTCAGGCTTTGACTGGCCTGCGGGAGTCCCTGAGGCCGGGCGGAGACCGGCCCTACTTTTCAATACTGGCGCGAAACGCCGCCCGGTCCGCGGCCTTGAAGAACGAGGTGCCGGCGACGAAGGTGTCGGTGCCGGCGGCGCGGCATGGGGCGGCGGTCGTCAGGTCGATGCCGCCGTCCACTTCGAGGCGGAACTGCAGGCCGCGGGCCTGGCGCCAGCCGTCGATCTCGCGAAGCTTGGGCAGCATGTCGGGGCGGAAGGGTTGTCCGCCGAAGCCGGGCTGGACGGTCATCACGAGCACGAGGTCCACGAGGCCGAGCAGCGGTTCGATGGTTGCGGCGGGCGTGCCGGGGTTCAGGACGATGCCGCACTGGCAGCCGAGTTCGCGGATGCGGGCGAGCGTGGCACGGTGGTCGTAGGCGGGCTCGATATGGATGCTGATGAGATTGGCGCCGGCCCGGGCGAAGGCTTCCACGTATTTGTGCGGCTCGGACAGCATCAGGTGGGTGTCGAAGAAGGTCTTGAGACCGGCGCGGCGCAGCGCGGCGAGGGTCTCGGGTCCGAAGGTGAGGTTGGGCACGAAATGCCCGTCCATGATGTCGAGGTGCAGCCACGAGGCGCCGGCGTCGGCGGCGATCCGGGCGCTGGCTGCGAGGTTGGCATGGTCGCCGGCGAGCAGGGAGGGAGCGAGGAGAGGGGGAAGGGGCATCGGAGGACATCCTCCTTCGCCAAGGCTACGGAGGGCAGGAAGGACTGATGACAGAGCGCAGGGAGGGCTCAATCACGGAATCCCGTAGCGGCGATCACAGGCCGCCGTTAGAACATCACCACGTGTCCAGCACGGCGTGGACGGCTTCGGTGGCGAGGGATTCACCGAGGATGGGCAGGAGCTGGTCTTCGGCGGGCACGAGACCGTCGTCGGTGAAGGCGCCGCGCTTGGACTCCAGCAGCCGGTCGGTGAAAAGGACACCCCGGGTGCGGTTGTCGAGCAGCGTGGCGCGGGCCTGGAGGGTGATGTCGAAGCGCCGGGCCAGGCCGGTGTCGTCGGCGCGTGCGACGGCCACGGTGCGGTTGTAGCCGGCGATGGTGAGGTGGAGCACGGCGTCGGCCGTCTCGGCCGAGTTCACGAGGCGCACGCGTCCGTCGCGGATGAAGGCCTCGCGGATGCGGGTGGTGAGTTCGGCGCGGGCCTGGGGGACAAGGGCCGCGGTCTTCACCGGGGCGACGAAGAGCGTGGCAAACCTGGGTGTGGCGCCGGTGCCGAGCTGGTAGCCGGCGCAGCCGGCGAGGCTGAGCGCGCAGAGGACAGCGGACAGAAGAAGGATGCCGGAGAGCGGAGACCGGGGGCCGGAGGACGGCGGAATACGCAAGCGGGTCATGCTGCGCGCAGCGAAGAATCCAGAAGAAGCGGGCATGGCATCCGGGGGCGCTGGATAGAACCCTGTCGTTTGCTCGGTAGCTTCGCAGCGCTCAGACTGGCAGGATTCGGAACCAGTGGCGTGGTTCTCAGAAAATCCAGAAACGCTTCTGTTTCTTGGGGGCGGCCGGCTTCGGGCCGCCCGGGGCGGGCGCCGGCTCGGTCTTGGCCTGCTCTTCGAGGCGGGCATCAATCACGGCGAGCTTTTCCCGGGCTTCGCCGGCGATGGCCGAGTCGGGATAGGCAGTGATGGCCTCGTTGTAGAAGACCCGCGCGGCCTTGTAGTTTTTGCGATGCTTGAAGTAGTAGTCGGCCATGACCATCTTGCTCCGGGCCAGCACGGTCTTCATCTCGTCGAGGCCCTTTTCCGCGGAGGCCATTCCGTTGTGGCCGGGGAAAAGGATCATGTAGTCCTCGTAGTAGGTGATGGCGTCGATGGTCGAGGCCTGGTCGTAGGCGGGGCCGTCCACGAGGGAGGCGTGGGTCTCGGCGATGCGCAGGTAGGCGTCGGGGGTGAGGACGTTGCGCGGGTAGGTGTTGATCATGCGGTCGAGCGCGTCGATGGCGGCGGGCGTCTCGTTGATCTTCTTGTAACCCTTGGCGGCGTTCATGAGCGCGAGCGGGGCGTAGTCGCTGTAGGGCGCGGTCATCACGATGGTCTCGAAATAGGCGATGGCGCGCTCGTAGCTGCGGAAACCCGGCAGCCAGCCCCAGATCTTGGAGCGCTTGCCCTCGGCGAGGCCGGAGGCGATGCGATACTGCTCGCCGATCACGTCGTTGAATTTCTCGGAATTGGGATAGGCCGTGACGAGGGTCTGATAGGTCTGGAAGGCCTTGTGATACTTTTCCTGCTTCTGGAGGATGAGGCCGGAGCGGTAGAGGGCCTCGGCGGCATAGACGGAGTTCGGATACTTCTTGGTGACCTGGGTGTAGCTCTTCAACGCGCGGCGATCCTCGCCGGCCTCCTCGGCGGTGCGGGCCTTATTCATCAGTTCGAGGGCGTTGCGGCCCTCCTCGCCGACGAGGCTGGCGAGCGCACCACCCTGGACCTTCCAGCCGCCCTCGGGCGTCCAGACGAGGTCGGCGGCGAGCCGGGCGGGGGAGAGGAGCAGCGTCGCGAGGACGGCCAGGAGAAGGGGGAGGGGGAGGCGACGCATGGAGCGGGAGATCACCATCGAACCAACGCGGCTCCGTAGGTCAAGCCGGCGCCAAACGCCACGAGCAGGGTCAGGTCGCCGGGCTTGATGCGGCCGGCGCGGCGGGCCTCGTCGAGGGCGAGCGGGATCGTCGCCGAGGAGGTGTTGCCATAGCGGTCGAGGTTCACGAAGAATTTCTCCAGGGGCATCTCCAGGTTGCCGGCGAGGGCCTCGATGATGCGGATGTTGGCCTGATGGGGGATCACGAGGCTGATTTGGTCAGGAGTCAGCTTGTGTTGTTCCAACATTTCCCGGGCAACGGTCTCCATGACGCGGACGGCGCTCTTGAAGACCTCGCGGCCGTTCATGCGGATGCAGTGGTCGCGCCGGGCCACCGACTCGGGGGAGGCGGGGGTGCGGCTGCCGCCGGCGGGGATGTAGAGGTTGTCCACGAACTCGCCGTCGGCGCCGAGGTCGGTGCCGAGGATGCCCTTGCCGGGCTCGGGGGACTTCATCAGCACGGCGGCGCCGGCGCCGTCGCCGAAGAGCACGCAGGTGGTGCGGTCGGTCCAGTCGGTGATGGTGGAGAGCTTTTCCGCGCCGATGATGAGGGCGCGCTTGTAGCGGTTGGTCAGGAGTTGGCCGTAGGCGATCTCGAGGGCGTAGAGGAAGCCGGAGCACGCGGCGGCGATGTCGAAACAGGTGGCGTGGGCCGGGATGCCGAGCTTGTGTTGCACCAGGCAGGCGGTGGAGGGCAGCGGCAGGTCGGGCGTGCAGGTGGCGACGATCAGCAGGTCGATGTCGGCGGCGGCGACCTTGGCGTCGGCGAGGGCGGCGGTGGCGGCCTGGATGGCGAGGTCGGAGCAGGCCTCCTCGGGGGCGGCGATGCGGCGCTCGCGGATGCCCGAGCGGGTGCGGATCCACTCGTCGGAGGTATCGACCATCCTGGAGAGGTCGTCGTTGGTGAGCACCTTGGCAGGAGCGTAGGAACCGACGCCGGCGATGATGACGGAGGCCATGGGAAAATCAGGAGGAGGAGGCGGGGGCGTCGGACGTCGCCGGGGTTTCAAGGAGGGCGTTGGCGCGGGCGATGTCCTGCTCGGTGTGCTGGTAAAGATCCTGGTGGATGATCTTGGCGGCGGCGCGGATGGCGCTGGCGATGGCGTGGCGGTTGCTCGAGCCGTGGGCCTTGAGGATGTTGCCGCGCACGCCGAGGAGCGGGGCGCCGCCGTAGCGGTCGGGGTTCATGCGTGTCTTGAGCGCGTCGAAGGCGCCCTTGGCGAGGAGCGCGCCGCCCATGCGCACCGGGTTGGCCTGCAGCTCCTGCTTGAGCAGGCCGGTGATGAACTTGGCCAGCGACTCCCAGGTCTTGAGCAGGGTGTTGCCGACGAACCCGTCGCAGACGACCACGTCCACGCTGTTGCGGAAGACCTGGAAACCCTCGATGGGGCCGATGTAGTTGATGACGGCGCCGATGCGCCGGAGACGCTCGTTGGTCTCGGTGGTGAGGGAGTTGCCCTTGCCCTCCTCGGTGCCGATGGAGATGAGGCCGACGCGGGGCGAGGCCACGCCGAGGATGACCTTGGCGTAGTTGGAGCCGAGGATGGCGTTGTGGACGAGGTGCTCGGGCCGCGGCTCGGGATTGGCGCCGGCATCGATCAGGATGAAATGGCCTTCCTCGCGCGGGATGACGGCGGCGAGGGCGGGGCGCTCGACCCCCTCCATCATGCGCAGGCGCAGCGTGCTGCCGGCCATGAGGGCGCCGGTGTTGCCGCAACTGATGGTCACGCGCGCCTCGCCGGTTTTCACGAGGTCGATGGCCCTGACCATCGAGGAGTCCTTCTTGCGCTTCAGGGCCTGGAGCGGCTTGTCGTCCATCGTGATGACCTCGGAGGCATGCAGGACGGACACGCGCGGATGGCCGGCGAGACCGGCGGAGGCCAGCAAGGGTTGCACCACGGCCTGATCGCCCACGAGGGTGAGAGAATCCATCTCCTCGTCGGCGAGCACGAGCGAGACGGCGGCGACGACCTCGGCGGGGCCCAAGTCGCCGCCCATCGCGTCCACGGCGATACGGGCGTGACCGGGCGTTGGACTGGCGGTTTCGGGGTGGATGGGGAAAATCCAGCCGGACAACCCGATCAAACCTCGACGTCGAGAACCTGCCGGCCGCGATACATGCCGGTCTTGGGGTTCACGCGGTGCGGCCGGAAGGCGCCGCCGTCGTTGTCCTTGGCGATCTGGGGGGCCTTGAAGGCGTTGGCGGCACGGCGGTTCGCGCTGCGGCGCTTGGATTGTTTGCGTTTCGGATTGGCCATAAAGCGGGTTTGGTGGTGCGTCGGGAGTGTAAAAACCGACGCAGTTTTCTGTATAAAGACGAGGGTGGTAAGGTCGGCTCCGGGGGCCGTCAAGTAGTTACTCTTCGCCCCCGGTCAAGCGACCTCAAAGCAGGTAAACGACGGTCAGCATCACCGCCAAGGCCAGCCGGTAATACGCGAAAAACGCCAGGCCGTGCCGGCTGATGATGTGGACGAGGAATTTTACGGCGAGGGCGGCCGAGATCGCCGCCACGACGGTGCCGAGTAGCACGCTGCTCCAGCCGAACACTTCGATCATGGCCGGGCCGCTTTTCAGGCCCTTGTAAAACGCGGCCCCGCCCAAGGTGGGCAGACCCACGAGGAAGCTGAATTCCGCGGCCTTGGCCGGGCTCAGGCCGGCGAGGTAGCCGCCGACGATGGTCACCATGGAGCGGCTGGTGCCGGGCCAGAGGGCGAGGCATTGGCCGAGACCGATGAACAGGGCTTTTTGCGGGGGCAGATCGGCGGCGTCGCCCTTGGCGCGGCCGACGCCGGTGCGGGCTTCGCGCCAGCGTTCCGCCCAGAGCATCAGGAGCGCGCCCGCGACCAGGGCCACGACGACGGCCCAGACGGAAAAAAGGTAACGATCGATCAGATCGTGCAACAGCAGGCCGAAAACCACGACCGGCAGGAAGGCCAGCGCGACGTTGCGCAGCAGCCGCAGGCCCGCGCTGCTGCGGCCCAGCAGGCCGCCGAGCATCAGGAACAACTGCTGCCAATAAAGGATGACCACCGCGCCGATCGCACCGGCCTGGATGACGACGGCGTAGGTGTCGGCCGCGAGCTTCAGGGTCAGGGGCACGCCTGCGGGGTGTTCCGCGGAGGGCGGCTTGTGCCAGAGCGGCCGGCCGGCCTTGTCCTTGAGCTGCGCCTCCGATTCGAGCCCGAGCACGCGATTGGCGACGATGAGGTGGCCGGTGCTGGAAATGGGCAGGAACTCGGTCACGCCCTCGACCACGCCCAGCACGATGGCCTCGCCGGTTCCAAGCTCCGCGGCGGGCGCGGCCGGCTCGGCGGCGGCGAGGCCGGCGGCGGCCAGGAGGGAAACGCAAATGAGACGGAGCCGGGGAAGCACGCGCCAATGTCCGCCCAAAGGGGAGGCGCTGTCGAGTTTTATGCTTTGCGGGTGCGGCGCGTTTTTGTTTCTTGGGCGGGCCATGGCCGTTTTCCCCGCGCTTACCTCCCGCCTGCAAGCCCGCCAAGACCTCACACCCGAGGAAGTGCAGGCCGCTGCCACCGCGCTGGCATCGCCGGATGTGCCCGACGAATCCAAGGCGGCCTTCCTCCTCGCGCTGGCTGACAAGGGCGAGACCCCGGTCGAGATCGCCGGTTTCGCCACGGCCTTCCGCGCCATGGCCGTGCATCCCGGCGTCGAGGCCGTCGCGCCGCGCGCCATCGACATCGTCGGCACGGGAGGCGATCACGCGGGCGGTTTCAACATCTCCAGCCTGGTGGTGCTCGTGCTGGCCTGCTCCGGCGTGCCGGTGATGAAGCACGGCAACCGCGGCATCACCTCGCAATGCGGCAGCGCCGACCTGCTCGCGGCTCTCGGCGTCGAGATTGCGGCGCCGCCGGAGAAATCGCGCCGCGCGCTCGCCGAGCTGGGCTACGCGTTTTTCTTCGCGCCCAACTACCACCCGGCTTTCAAGCACATCGGCCCCGTGCGCCGGCAGCTCGCAGCGCAGGGCCGCCGCACCGTCTTCAACATCCTCGGCCCGCTCATCAACCCGGGCCGGCCCGCGCACATCCTGCTGGGCGTCTATGCGCTGCCGCTCGTGGACAAGCTGGCCGCCACGCTTGACGAGCTGGGCCAGCCCGCCGGGCTGGTCGGGCACGGCATCCTCGGGGAGGGGAAGGGCATTGACGAGCTCACGACCGCCACGCCCAACCGCGTGCGCGGCGTCGGCCGCCTGCGCGAGGTGCAGGGCACCTGGGGCGCGGAAACCTTCGGCCTGCCGACCGCGTCCTTCGACGACCTGCGCGGCGGCGACGTCACGGCCAACCTCGCCACGGTCGAGGCCATCCTGTCCGGGCGCGGGCCGGCCGGGCTGGTGGACACCATCGTGCTCAATGCCGCGGTTGCGCTGCGCGTCGCCGGCCGCACCGCCACGATCGAGGCGGGCATCCCGCAGGCGCGCCACCTGCTGCTCGGCGGGGCCGTGCGCGCCAAGATCGCCGCGACCAGGGAGTTTTACCGCTCATGAAGCGCCACTATTTCGGCACCGACGGGGTGCGCGGCCCCTACGGCAGCGACCTGATGAACGAGGATTTCGCCTGGCGCCTCGGCGTGGCGGCGGCGCGCTGGCTGCATGACACCGGCGCGGTGAAAGGCGCGCGCGTGCTCATCGGCCGCGACACCCGCACCTCCGGCGCCGCGCTCACGCAGGCGCTGGCCGACGGCCTGGCGCACGGCGGCTGCCGGCCGTTCTCCCTCGACATCCTGCCGACGCCCGCCGTGGCCCGCGCCGTGCGCACGCACCACGCCGCGCTCGGGGCGGTCGTCACCGCCTCGCACAATCCGGCGACCGACAACGGCATCAAGTTCTTCAACGCCCAGGGCCACAAGCTCACCGACGAGCAGGAGGCGCGCATCGAGGGGTTGCTGCCTGGCCACCGTGACGACGCCCGGCGCAGCCCGCTGCCGGCGATGGACGGCGTGTCGGATTATCTGGACTCGGCTGCGAAACTGCTGCCCTGCCGGCTGACCGGCTGGAAAGTCGTCCTCGACACAGCCAACGGCGCCACGGTCCACACCAGCGGGCGCGTGCTGCGCGATCTCGGGGCCGAGGTGATCGCGCTCGGGGCCGAACCCGACGGCCTGAACATCAACGAAGGCGTCGGCAGCGAGCATCCGGAGAAAATGGGCGAACTCGTGCGGCGCCACGGCGCCCGGCTCGGCATCGCGCACGACGGCGACGGCGACCGCTGCGTCCTCTGCGACGAGCGCGGCGAGGTGCTCGACGGCGACGAGATTCTCACGATCCTGGCGCTGCATGCGCTCAAGCAGGACCGGCTCGCGCAGAACCTGCTGGTGGTGACCATGCAGAGCAACATGGGCGTGGAGGCCGCCGTGGAGGCGGCGGGCGGGCGCGTGGCGCGCACCCCGATCGGCGACCGTTACGTGATCGAGCGGATGCGGGCGGAGCACGCGACCCTCGGGGGCGAATCGTCGGGACACATCATCTGCGCCGAGGTGTCGCCCACGGGCGACGGTCTGGTGGCGGCGCTCAGGGTCATCGAGGTCATGGTGGCGACCGGCAAACCGCTTTCCGAGCTGCGGCGCGTGCTCACCAAGTTCCCGCAGATGTCGCTGGCGCTGAAGGTGCGGGTGAAGAAGCCGCTGGAGACGCTGCCCGGCCTGGCCGGCGCGGTGCGCCAGTTGGAGGCGGAGCTGGGTGCCCGCGGTCGCGTGCTGGTGCGCTATTCCGGCACCGAGTCCAAGCTGCGCCTCTTGGTCGAGGGCCCCACCGAGGCGGTGGTGCGCGCCGGCCTCGAAAAATTGCAGGCCGCCGCCCGTGCCGAACTCGAGGTGCTGTAGCCAATTCCAGCTAATACCTGAGCTCCGGCCCATATTCGCGCTTTCGGCGCATCCGATCCGTCCGATATAAGCGGCCGCACCTCTTCGCTCCGGTTTTACCCCCACCATGCCCCGGCACCGCGGCCCAGCCGGCTCAATCCCGGTCACCTCTTTCCGTCTGCCGTTCGTCGCCCTGGCCGCCTTTACGCTGAGCAGCGGCCTGCGGGCGGCGCCGGACGTGCTGGTCAGGTCCATTCAGCAGTATTGGAACCTGCCTCCCGCCCAGAAGACCGGACCGGTGGACTTCGAGCTGGCCTGCACGGTGACCTACTACGATCCGGAATGGCGGATGCTGTTTGTGCAGGACGATGCCGGCGACGCCGCCTACGTGCCCTACGGTGCCAATGCCTACCCCTTCAAGGCCGGCGAGGCGATCGTCGCGCGCGGGCGGTTTTTGCCACCCAGTCAGGATGTTTCCTTTGAGCACGCCCGCATCCAGCCGCGCACCGGTCCCGGACTCGCCCCGGCGGATGTGACGCAGGAGATCCGCGACTACTCCCGGCACATCCGCAAATACGTGTCAGCGACCGGATTCGTGGACTGGGTGCGCCGGGTGGATGAGCGGCACATGCAGATCGCCATGTCGATCGACGGGCTGAGCGTCAGCGGCTGGGTGCAGATGGAACCCGCGGTGTCCACCCCCGACCTGATCGAGCGCCGGGTGCGCGTGGAGGGTGTTTATAACGCCAAGGTCGGCCCCGACGGGCATCTCGAGTCCTTGGAGCTGCTGATCCACGATATCCGTAAGATTATCGTCCTCGGCCATCTCGACGATGAGCCGGGATTCCAACTGCCGGTCACGCCGGTCGGCAGCCTGTTGGGCCGGCCGGCGCACCAACTGGTGCGTGTCGTGGGCGCGGTGGTGGCCCGTGAGACCGGACGCCTGGTGCGCATCCGCGACGGCAGCGGGCAGATCGACCTCATCACCGGCCAGCACCGGCCGCTTTCGGTCAATGATGTGGTGGAGGCGATCGGATATCCCGTGGCCTACGGTCCGAGCTGGCGGCTGGAGAACGCGTTTTTCCGCGTCTATGCCCACCCGGTGTCGGCTTACACCGCACCGGCCGGCCGGCCGATCGGGCTGGCTGCGGAGGTGCACAGCCTTTCGGCCGAGGAGGCGGCGGCCGGCCGGCCCGTCAAACTGACCGGTGTCGTCACCTGGTCCCATCCCGGGGCGCCGTTCTTTTTCATCGCCGATTCGAGCGGCGGCGTCCAGGTCATGCGCGGGGAGGCCGAATCCATGGTCCGCTCGCCGGGGCGCAACGTGGAGGTGGAGGGCGTCACCGCCATGGGCGGATTCGCCCCCGTGGTCGTGGCGCGCCGGTTCGATCGGATCAGCGACTCGGTGCTGCCGCTGGCGCGCCAGGTGTCGGTGGAGCACGCCCTCAGCGGGGTCGAGGAGGCCCAATGGGTGGAGATGCGCGGCTATCTGCGGCGCGTGCACCGGGAGGGAGCATGGAACCGGTTGGAGCTGGCCACGGCCACGAGCGATTTCTCGGCCGTTCTGCCGGCGACCGAGGATGTGTCGGCGATGATCGGTTCGATCGTGGGCCTGCACGGCGTATGCGCCGCGCAGGTGGATGCCGGCCGCAAGCTGACGGGCGTCACGCTCTGGGTGCCGGGCATCGCCTACGTGCAGGTGGAGGAGGCGGCGCCAGCCGATCCGTTCACGGTGCGGCTGCGGCCGCTGGCCAGCCTCGGCCAGTTCGAGACTGTGCAGAGTTTCAACCGGCGTGTGAGGGTGGCGGGCGTGGTGCTGCATCATGATCGCGGCCGGTCGCTCTGGCTGGAGGATGGCGGGCAGAGCCTGCTGGTGTGGTCCGCTGCGGCGGAAGCCTTGCAGGCCGGCGACCGGGCCGAGGCGGTCGGGTTTCTCGGCCGGCAGGCCGGGCGGATCGTCCTGCGCGAAGCCGTGGTGCGGCGCTCCGGCCCGGGTGAACCGCCCCGAGCGTTCGCAGTCCGCCCCGGGGCGGACGCACCGTTGGCGCGCGACGGCCGGCTGGTGGAGATCGAAGGCGACCTGCTCGACGAAGTGCGGATCGGGGGCGATGCCCGCCTGACCGTGCAGGCGGGGGCGGTGATCTTCGGGGCGGTGCTGGAAGCGGCGGATGCGAGGGGCGCGCCGCTGCCGGCGCTCCAAGCCGGCTCGCGCCTCCGGCTCACGGGTGTGCACGAGGTGGAATTTGATCAGGCCGGCCGGGCATCCGGCTTCGGCCTGCACCTGCGGCAGGCCGGCGATGTGGCGATCCTGCGGGCGCCCTCCTGGTGGACGCGCGGCCGCATCCTCACCTTTACCGGCCTGCTGGCGCTGGGCGTGCTGCTGTTCCTCGGCTGGGTCACGGTGCTGCGCCGGCAGGTGCGCGCGCAGACCGGCCAGCTCCGCGCGCAGTTGGAGCGGGAGACGCGCCTGCAGGCGGAACTCGCCCGCGCGGGCAAGCTCGAGTCGCTCGGCCTGCTCGCCGGCGGCATCGCCCACGATTTCAACAACCTGCTTACGGTGCTCATGGGCAACATCTCGCTGATCCGGCACGAGAGCGGCCTGTCCGACGAGGCGCGCGGCTCCCTCGATCAGGCGGCCAAGGCCGCCGCGCGGGCGCGCGACCTCACGCAGCAGCTCCTGACCTTCGCCAAGGGCGGGGCGCCGCTGCGCGCGGCGGTGTCGTTGCCCGAGATCGTGCGCGAGGTGGCGGAGTTCGCGCTCCGCGGTTCGCGCGTGTGCGGCCGTTTCGACCTGCCTGCCGACCTCTGGCCCGCCGATGTGGACAAGGGGCAGATCGGCCAGGTGGTGCAGAACATCGTGATCAACGCCATGCAGGCCATGCCGGAGGGCGGCGTGGTGGACATCGCCCTGTCCAACCGGGAGGTGGGCGGGGAATTCGCCGGCGTGCTCGCGCCCGGCCGTTATCTGCGGCTCGACATCGCCGACCACGGCCCCGGCATCGCCGCCGCCGATCTCGCCCGGATCTTTGATCCCTATTTCACCACGAAGAAGCAGGGCAGCGGCCTCGGCCTCGCGACGGTGCACTCCATCGTCAAGAAGCACGCCGGCCATATCGCCGTCGAATCGCAGCCCGGCCGCGGCACGATGTTCCATGTCTGGCTCCCGGCCGCCGCGCCCGGAGCGGTGGCGCGGATGGATGCCGTGCCGGCCACCGGCACCCCGGCCCGGGTCCCGACGGGGGGCGGCGCGCGCGTGCTCGTGATGGATGACGAGGAATTCATCCGCACCCTCGCGTGCTCCATCCTTCGACGACACGGTTGCCAGACCGCGGGGGTGGCCGACGGCGCCGCGGCGCTGCGGGAATACCGGCGTGCCCGCGAGGAGGGCGAGGGCTACGATCTGGTGATCCTCGACCTCACGATTCCCGGCGGCGTGGGCGGCCGGCAGACGATGGAGGAACTGCGCAAGCTCGATCCCGCCGTGAAGGCCATCGTGTCGAGCGGCTACTCCAACGATCTCGTCCTCGCCAACTACCAGGCGCACGGTTTCCGCGGCATGATCTCGAAGCCCTACGACGTGGCGGATTTCACCGACACCGTGGACCGGGTGCTGCGCGGCGAACGCGCCTGAGCCGGGCGGGAAATCAGCCGCCGGGGGCGAAGGCGCGAGCCGAGCAAAGGAGCAGGTAGCATGAAAGGCGTCCGGTAGCGGGTGTGCTACACCGGACGCCTTTCATGCTGCCAGCCCCCTTTTATCCCGGATTTGCCGAAAATCCCGGCAATCCTGGCCTCAGCTGCCGAGGACTTTCCTGATGATGCGGCCGAGGTCGCCGACGCGGTAGGGCTTGGCGAGGTAGCCGAGGAAGCCCAGGTCGAGATACTGGCGGGCCATGTCGTCGTTGTCGTAGCCGCTGGCGATGATGGCGCGCACTTCCGGGTGCAGTTCGCGCAGGATCCGGAAGGTCTGTTCGCCGCCCATGCCGCCGATGATGGTGAGGTCCATGATGACGACGTCGTAGGGCCGGCCGATGTTGAGGTAGCGCTTGTAGAGCTGCACGGCCTCCTCGCCGTTCCTGGCGAGGTCGTATTTGTAGCCGAGGCTCCCGAGCATGTTGCCGGTGAGCGTCGAGATGTTGGGGTCGTCGTCCATGAAGAGGACGCGGCCGGTGCGGTTGGCGTAGTTGAAGGTGGGGGCGCGGCGGGCCTCGACCTCCTCGGGGGCGTCGGCCGCGGGCAGGAACACGGTGAAGGCCGTGCCGACGCCGAGCTCGGAGTCCACGCCCATCTGGCCGCCGTGGCGGCGGACGATCGACAGCACGGTGTGCAGGCCGAGGCCGGTGCCGGTCTTCTTGGTGGTGAAGAACGGGTCAAAGATCTTCTCCAGGTGCTCGGGCTTGATGCCGCTGCCGTTGTCGCGCACCTCGATGCCGACGTAGGCGCCGGGGGCGAGCGGGGGAACCTCGCCTTCCTTGAGCTGCACGTTGGCGGCGGTGATCCAGATGTGCCCCTGGCCGGTCGTCATGGCCTGGATGGCGTTGATCACGAGGTTCTGGAACACCTGCAGCATCTGCGCCCGGTCCACGCGGATGGTGCCGGTGTCGGGCGCGACACTGACCTCGACCTTCACCGTGGAACCGGCCGCGGCGAGGCGCACGG
Organism: Verrucomicrobiota bacterium; assembly: GCA_049322455.1. GTDB lineage: Bacteria > Verrucomicrobiota > Verrucomicrobiia > Opitutales > Opitutaceae > Lacunisphaera. The sequence continues at coordinate 17,419 of JBMOQY010000011.1, forward strand.
TATCGGCCAGGAGGTCGGCGGGTTTCACGACCTGGCGGACGGCGGTGCCGCCCTTGGCGAAGGTGAGGAGCTGCTTGCTGAGGGTCTTGGCGGCGAGGCAGGCGCGCTCGCTGTTTTCCAGGCCGGAGTAGTCGCGGTTGTCCTTGGCGAGCGAGACGCCGCCGAGGATGGTGGTGAGGAGGTTGTTGAAATCGTGGGCGATGCCGCCGGCGAGCTGGCCGAGCGAGTCGAAGCGGTTGGCGCGCACGAGTTCCTCGGGCGTGAGGCTCATCTCCTCCGGGTGACGGAAGACGACGACCGCGCCGACGGCCTGGTTGGCGGCGTCGGCCACGACGCGGGCGCTGAAGGCGACGGGCACGGGGGCGGCGGCGCCGGTGTCGAGGGCGAATTCGGTGGTGAGCGTGGTGGACTCGCCGGCGGTGAGGGCCTTCATCACGGGGCTTTCGCCGGGCTGGCCGCTCTGGCGGTGCACGAGGCGGAAGACCTCGCCGGAATCCTGGCCGAGGCACTGGGCCAGCGTGCGGCCGAGCAGTCGCTCGGCCTTGGCGTTCACGTAGAGGATTTTGCCGGCGCCGTCGGCGACGAGCACCGCCTCCTGCAATTCGGCGAGCAGGACGGAGAGGTGATGGGCGGGCACGCCGGCCTCGTGCTCCATGGCGCCGGCAGCCATGGGCTCCGCCAGCGGCACGACAAAGCCGAGCACCCGCTGCAGCTCCTTCTTGCGGGAAATCTGGCGGACGATGCAGGCGTGCACGAGCACGTCGCGTTCCTCGCGGTGGCGCAGGCGGATGACGTCGAAGTAGGAGACATGCCCGGGGTGCTGGGCCAGGAAGTAGGCCTGCACACCGCCGGTGGTCTCGTCCATGGGCAGGCTGCGGAGGACGGACTCGAGGGTGTTGGGCAGCTCGCCGTCGGCGAATCCGAGCAGGGCTTTGAGGCCGGGCGAGAGCCAGTGGAGGCCGGCGGCGAAATCGAGGTCGAAGAAGCCGGCGCGTCCGCGGTCGCCGAGCTCGGCGAGGCGCTCCTCGGCGCGCAGGCCGGCTTCCTCGAACTCCTTGCGGTCCCCGATGTCGAGGTGGGCGCCGATGACGCGCTGGAGCGCGCCGTTGGGGCCGTAGTGTTGCACGCCGACGCACTGGAGCCACACGTAGTGGCCGTGCGCGTGCTTCATCCGGAATTCGTGCGAGAAGGCCCGCGGGCCCGTGGCGCCGGCGCGGCCCTGCCGGTCGGGCGCGGCGGCGGAATCGTCGGGATGAATGAGCTTCAGCCAGGTGTCGTAGGTGTCGGGCAGGGCGGCATCGGCGTAACCGAGCAGGCGCTTCCAGGTGGGCGAGTAATAGAACTCGTGTTTGCGGAAATTGAGATCGAAGAAGCCGAGCGGGCTGCGCTCGCTGAGCTGGCGGAAGAAGTCGTCGCCCGCGGGCGAAGGCGCAGCGGGCGCGGGGGTGCCGGGCGGCGAGATGAACGCGAGCCAGCGCGGCGGTTCGTCGCCGCCTTTTTCCAGGCGCACGGACACCTCGAAGGCCGCGGCCTCCTTGGGCTGGAGACGGAGCGTGAGGGGTTGCGCCTGGGCGGCGGCGAGCAGGACCTCCCACTGCGACTGCACCCAGCCGGATGCGCGCGACACGACCTCGAAGTCAAAGAGGTTGGGGAAGTAGTCGGCGGTCAGCTCGCCGGCCCGGGCCTGCCAGATGGCGCAGGCGGCGGCGCTGGCGAGCTCGACCTTGCCGTCGGCGCCCAGCACAAGCACCGCCGCGGGGCCGGTTGCCCCGTTTTGGGCGACGGATTTGGCGACACTCGGATTCACGGCCCGCGCAAGGATTGTCCCGGAAGATAACGGCGGGCAGGCCCAGTGCACGCCGGAGCCGGGTCGCAACCCGGATTTTCAGCCCGTTTTGACATGGCGCAGGCTTCAGGCGGTCACACGGCCGGTCTGCAGCCATGCGCAGACCCGCCGTGCGAGAAAATCGATCCACACCGGCTGGTCGTTGAGGCAGGGGATGTGGGTGAACTCCCCGCCGCCGGCAGCCTTGAAGTCCTCGGCGCCCTCGACGCGGATCTCCTCGAGCGTCTCGAGGCAGTCGGTGACGAAGGCCGGCGTGATGACGAGCAGCCGTTTTTTGCCCTGTTGCGGCAGCTCTGCGAGCACGTGGTCGGTGTAGGGCGCGAGCCAGGGCTCGCCGCCGAGGCGCGATTGGAAAGACAGCGACCACTTTGTCGGGTCGAGGCCGGCCTTTTGGGCGAAGAGCTGCGAGGTGCGTGTGACCTGGGCCTTGTAGCAGGTGGCGTGGGCGGGCGAGCAGGTGGTGCAGCAATCGGGCACGACCTGGCAGTGCGCCCTTGAGTTGTCGGCCTTGGTCAGATGGCGGACCGGGATGCCGTGGTAGCTGAAGAGCAGGTGGTCGTGCGGCTGCGCGAGGTAGGGCCGGGCGCTGGCCACGAGCGCCTCGATGTAGTCGTCGTCGGCGTAGTAGGGCTGCACGCACGCGATCTGCAGGTCGGGCGCGATATGCGCGGCCTCGCGCCGGACCTTCGCGACGACGGTCTCCCAGCTCGACATGGCGTAATGCGGATACTGCGGGAAGAGAAGGAGGCGGTCCACGCCCTGGTTGACGAGGCGGCGCAGCACGTCGGGGATGGACGGGTTGCCGTAGTTCATCGCCAGCTCGACGGGCAGCGCGGTCCGGGCCTGGAGCTTGGCCTGGGTGCGCCGGCTTGTGACGATCAGCGGGGAGCCTTCGGGCGTCCAGATGCGCTCGTAGGCGTGGGCGGACTTCGGCGCACGGAAGCGGCAGATGATCTGCCTGACGAGGAGCGAACGCAGGAAGGCGTTGGCGGGCTTGTCGATAACGCGCTCATCGCCAAGAAACTCCTCGAGGTAGCGGCGGACATCCGGGACGGAGGTGGAGTCGGGCGAACCGAGGTTGAGCAGCAGGACGGCGGGTTTGGACATGGGCAGGTGACGCCACGAGAGGTGGCGCAACGGCGGGCAATGTCAACCGGTGGGGCGGGCGACCGCAACCAGTGAGCGGATTATGGCAACGGAAGAGAATTGTGCGTGCTCCGCCGACGGCGGGGCGGCGCCGGGGTCCGGGGCGTCTGCATGGCAAACAGTCGCCGGGGAGACGCACTCCGGGCTCGGCAGCCGGCGGGGGAGTCTCTAAGGTTAAGGTTCGCGACCAAGCCAGCGATCAACAACCTCAGCCCCCCTGCATTTACAACGCCCATGAACACGTTTCCGGCCAGCCTCGGATGGGATGCGGGCCTGGCGGCCGCCGCCCTGGTGTTGCCGGCCACCACGGCCGTGGATTTGGTGCTGATGCTGTCCCTGACCGCACTGCTGGTCGGCATAACGGCCTGGGTGCTGCACCTAGGGATGCGCCGGCGGATCGAACGGTCGGCCGAGATGCGCACCCGGCAGATGACGGAGCTGATCGAGCACGCCCAATGCGTGTTGTGGGAGGCCGAGGTGCTGCTGAAGGACGACGACTGGACCTGGCGCATGCGGCTGCATCCCTCGGCCTTTTGCCGGCAACTGTTCCGCGGGCGCACGCCCGAGCCCGGGATGAATCTCTGGAACGACTTCCAGGTGGACCTCCGCGAGGAGATGCACCGGCGTGCGCGGGAAGCCGTGACGCAAGGGCGGTCGGGTTACGAGCAGGAATTCCGCGCGGTGCGCGACGGCCGCACCTACTGGCTGCATGAGAACGTATCGATCACCCGGCTGGGCGCGGACCGTTTCCACCTGGTGGGGCTGGTGACCGACCGCACGGCGCAACGCGAGGCCGAAGCGGCGCGCCGGCAAAGCGAGCTGACGGTGGAGCGCATCCTGGCGCAGGCCCAGTGCATGCTCTGGCGGGCCACGGTGTTCGACGAGGGAGGGGTGCTCAAGTGGCCGCATTTCGACATGCCGCAGTCCCGCCTGTCGGAACTGCTCTTCGGGCCGCACCGGGGGTTTTCACCCGCGCGCGGTTTCTGGGACAACCTGAGCATGCCCGAGCAGGCGGAGATGGACGCCCGCAGTGCCGAAGCCATCCGGAGCGGGGCGCCGGATTACGAGCAGCGGTTCCGCGCGATCGCACGGGATGGCCGCACCTTCTGGCTCAACGAGCGCGTGTCCATCACCCGCGCCGGCGAGCACCTCTGGAGCCTCGTCGGCGTGGTCACCGACATCACCGCGCAGGTGGAGGCGGAGGAAGCCCGGCGGCGCACCGAGACCGCGCTGGCCCGCCTGCTCGAGCGCGCCGACTGCCTGTTGTGGGAGGCCAGCGTCGAGCTGACACCTGCAGAGGTCCTCTGGGACATCTCGTGCTACAAGACGGGTTTCACGCAACGGGTCTTCGGGGAGACACCGCCGCCGACCCGGGTGGGATTGTGGTATCGGTTCACGGTGCCGGAGCGCCCGGAGATGGACCGCCGGGCGCGCGAGGCGTTGGAAAAGGGACTGCCGGGCTACGAGCAGCAGTTCCGGCTCATCCGCGAGGACGGCACGATCTGGATTCACGAGCGGGTGACCATCACGCCCGCCGGTCCGAACCGGTTCTCGCTGGTGGGGCTGGCGACCGACATCACCGACCAACGCGAGGCTGAGGAGAACTCGCGGACAAACCAGGAGCGCCTGAGCAAACTGCTCGACGGCGCCGAATGCATGGTCTGGGAGGCGGCCGTGCGCAAACGGCCCGACGACTCGCTGGAGTGGGACCAATACATCCCGTCTTCGGCGCTCTACCGGCGCATTTTTGGCGATCCCGGAACACAGCGCCCGCGGCTTCGCTGGTCGGAACTCGAGATTCCCGAATATCCGGAGATGGCGGCACGCACGCTCGGGGCGTTGAAGGCCAAGGCCGGCGGCTACATGCAGGAATTCCATATCGTCAAGCCGGAGGGAAACCTCTGGTTGCGCGAGACGGTCACCATCCAGGCGCTGGGGGATGCTGATTTCCGCATGGCCGGAGTGATCACCGACATCACGGCCCAACGGAAGGCCGAGGAGGCGCGGCAGACCAGCGAACTGCGGCTCACGGCCCTGCTCGAACAGGCCGACTGCATGATCTGGCAGGGCACGTGCCGCCGGCATGGGCCGGATGATTTCGCCTGGCGCATCTTCACACCGCGTTCGCGGCTTTTCCGCCGGATCTTCGGTCGCGACCCCGACGGCGACTGCCATTTCGACTGGGGAGGCGGCGCGGTGCCGGAGTTCCAGGAGATGCGGATCCGGGCCCGGCAGGCGCTGACCGGGGGACAACCCGGTTACGGGCAGGTTTTCCATTACCGGCACCCGGACGGCGACATCTGGCTCAACGAGAACGTCTCCATCCGGCCGGTCGGCCCCGATCACTGGGAACTCATCGGCATCATCACCGACATCACCGCCCAGCGGAAGTCGGAGGCCGCCCGCCAGGCCAGCGAGCACCGCCTGCAGGAACTCCTCGCGCGGGCCGACTGCCTGTTGTGGGAGGCAACGGCGGAACTGACGCCGACGGATTGGCAATGGCAGTTCAACATCCAGCCCTCGCTGCTCTGCCGCAAGCTCTTCGGGGTCTCCCAGCCTCCGCCCGAGCGGGGGTTGTGGCGCAGCTTCGACATACCCGAGCGCCCGGCGATGAATGCCCGTTGCCGATCGGCCATGACCGAGGGGCGCACGAATTACGACCAGGTGTTTCACATCGTCCAGCCCGATGGCGCGGTGATCTGGATCAGTGAAAATGTGACGATCCGGCCCCTGGGCGGCAGCCGCTACTCGTTGGTCGGCGTGGCGGTGGACATCACCGCGCAGCGCGGCGCCGAGGAGGCGCTGGCCGCCGAGAAGGAACGGCTGGCGGTCACCCTCCGGGCGATGAGCGAGACGGTCATCACCACCGATGTCGCCGGCTGCATCCGGTTCATGAACCCGGCCGCCGCGGCGCTCACCGAGTGGGACGCCGCCGCGGGCATCGGCCGCCCGCTCCATGAGATCTGCGTGCTGGAGAACGCCCGCGGCGGGGCGGTCGCCGTGCCGGTGGCGCGCGTCGCCCAAGGCGATCTGGTGGCCGAGCTGCCGGCCCAGACCCGGCTCGTCTCCCGCCATGGCAAGCGCCGCCTGGTGGAGGGCTGCTGCGCCCCGATCCACGCCGCGGACAGCAAGGTCACGGGCGCGGTGCTGGTGCTGCGCGACGTGACGGAGCAGGAGCGGCTCGAGCAGGAGCTGGTGCGCGCCACGCGGCTCGAGTCGGTCGGCGTGCTCGCCGGCGGCATCGCCCACGATTTCAACAACATCCTCACCGCCGTCATGGGCAACCTGGCGCTGGCGCAGCTCGACATCCCGGCCGACAGCCCGGCGGGAGCGAGCCTGCGCTCCGCCGAGAAGGCCGCCCTGCGCGCGCGCGACCTCACGCAACAGCTCCTGACCTTCGCCAAGGGCGGCGAGCCGGTGCGCGCCGCCATCCAGCTCGAGGCCGTGGTGCGCGAGATGGCCTCGTTTGCGCTGCATGGCTCCAAGGTGAAGGCGCACTTCGACATGGCGCCCGACCTCTGGCCGGCCGATGCCGACAAGGGCCAGATTGGCCGGGTCGTGCAGAATCTCGTCATCAACGCCGTGCAGGCGATGCCGCAGGGCGGCACCCTGCGCATCTCGGCCCGCAACGACCCGCACGCCGGCTTGAGCCAGCCCGGTCTCGCGCCCGGCAACTACATCCAGATCGCCATCACCGACACGGGCGAGGGCATCAAGCCCGAGCATCTGGCGCGCATCTTCGATCCCTACTTCACGACCAAGCAGACCGGCTCCGGCCTCGGCCTCGCGGCGGTGTATTCCATCATCAGGAAGCATTACGGCCACATCGAGGTGGAATCACAGGTGGGGGAGGGCACAACGTTCCGGTTCTGGCTGCCGGCCCTGAGCGGCCAGGCCTCGTCGTCGGAATCCCGGACCCCGTGGGACGTCCGGCAGGACGGCGCCATCCGGGGTCGTGTGCTCTTCATGGACGACGAGGAGATCATTCGCGACATGGCGGAGGCGCTGTTGCAGCGCTTCGGGCTCACCGTGGACTGCGCCGCGGACGGCACCGAGGCGGTGGAGAGCTATCGCGAGGCCCTCGCGGCGGGACGGCGTTACGACCTGGTCATCATGGATCTCACCGTGCCGGGCGGCATGGGCGGACTCGCGGCGCTGGACAAACTCCGCGAACTGGACCCGCAGGTGAAGGCCGTCGTGTCGAGCGGCTATTCCAGCGACCCGGTGCTGGCCCGGTATCGCGAGCACGGCTTCGCCGCGGTCGTGGCCAAGCCCTACGAGGTGGGCGAGATCGCCCGCGTGTTGCGCGAGCTGCTGCCGAACGCCTGATCAGCGTTCCATGCCCTGCGCCAGCAGTGCGGCGGCGCCGGAGCGCAGGTGCTCCGGCATGGTGCGGGGGGCTGGCAGGGTGGCGTGGAGCCGGGCCGCAAGCTCGTGGGCGGGGGCCAGACCCTCCGCCGGGGTGGCCGTGCGGAGGGTGGTCGGAAGCGGGGGAGACATGAGGAAGATTGAAGGCAGGACGGCGGGTTTGCCGGGACGGCTCATCCGGAGGATTCGCCCTACCGTTGGGCCTGGGCGACGAACTCGCCGATGTCGAGGTGCAGGGCCTTGGCAACGCCGAGGCCGTAGCCTGGGTCGGCGCGGAAGAAGTGGCAGATGGCGCGGAGCTGGATCTCGCGTGGCACGCCGGCCATGTGACGGGCGATGTTGCCGACGAGGCGGTCGCGCTGCTCCGGGGTCATGAGGCGGTAGAGGTTGCCCGGCTGCGTGTAGTCGTCGTTGCCAGCGCGGTGGTCGTGGCGGTCGGCGTCGCCGGCGAGCGGGAGCGCGGGCTCGGCGAAGGCCGGGCACTGCTGCGGGCCGCCGAAGGAGTTGGGCTCGTAGTTGGGCGAGACATCCTGGCCGTGGTCGAGGCGCATCGCGCCGTCGCGCTGGTAGTTGAAGACGGGGCAGCGCGGGGCGTTGACGGGGAGCTGCTGGTAGTTGGCGCCGATGCGGTAGCGGTGGGCGTCGGCGTAGGAGAAGAGGCGCGACTGGAGGACCTTGTCGGGCGAGTGGCCGACGCCGGGCACGACGTTGGCGGGCGAGAAGGCGGCCTGCTCGACCTCGGCGTGGTAGTTGCGCGGGTTGCGGTTGAGCTCGAGGATGCCGACGTCGATCAGCGGGAACTCGCCGTGCGGCCAGACCTTCGTGAGGTCGAAGGGGTTGAAGCGGAAGGTCTGCGCCTGCGCCTCGGTCATGACCTGGATGCAGAAGCGCCAGCGCGGGAAGTGGCCGTCGGCGATGGCGTGGAAGAGGTCGGCCTGCGAGGACTCGCGGTCGCGGCCGACCACGGCGGCGGCCTCGGCGTCGGTGTAGTAGGCGTGGCCCTGGAGGCTCTTGAAGTGGAACTTCACCCAGTGGCGTTCGCCGATGGCGTTGATGAACGAGAAGGTGTGCGAGCCGTAGCCGTTCATCTGGCGGAGATTCCGCGGGAGGCCGCGGTCGCTGAAGAGGATGGTGACCTGGTGGAGCGACTCGGGGGAGAGCGACCAGAAATCCCAGGCGGCGGTGTTGCTGCGGAGGTTGGTCTGGGGGTCGCGTTTCTGGGTGTGGATGAAGTCGGGGAACTTCAGCGGGTCGCGGATGAAGAAGACGGGTGTGTTGTTGCCGACGATGTCCCAGTTGCCCTCCGCCGTGTAGAGACGGAGGGCGAAACCGCGGACGTCGCGCTCGGCGTCGGCCGCGCCGCGCTCGCCGGCCACGGTGGAGAAGCGCAGGAAGGTTTCGACCTCGGTGCCGACCTTGGAGAAAATCTTTGCCTTCGAGTATTTCGTGATGTCGTGGGTGACGGTCAGCTTGCCGTAGGCGGCGGAGCCCTTGGCGTGGACAACGCGCTCGGGGATGCGCTCGCGGTTGAAATGGGCGAGCTTCTCGAGCAGGTGGAAATCCTGGAGCAGCACCGGACCGCGCGGACCGGCGGTCAGGGTGTTCTGGTTGTCGGCGACGGGGATGCCGGAGGCGGTGGTGAGGACGGGGGGAGGCTGGGACATGGAGAAAAGGTTGGGCAGGCGCGCCGCGGGACACCGGCCCCGGGGCACGCGAGACTACCAGCATCATCAATAGACTGGAAATATTAGTTTCCGCTTTCAGTAATAGGAACCCGCTATGGAACTCCACCAACTCCGCTACTTCCTCGCCGTGGCCCGCACGCGCAACTTCAGCCGCGCGGCCGAGCAGTGCCACGTCGCCCAGCCCTCGTTGAGCCAGCAGATCATGAAGCTGGAGGACGAGCTCGACGAGCGGCTGTTCGAGCGCACGAAGCGTGCCGTGGCGCTGACCCCGGCGGGCGAACTTTTCCGGGCGCACGCCGAGCGCGTGCTGGAGGAGGTGGAGCTGGCATGCGACAAGGTGCGGGAGGTGCGCGGGCTGGTGCGGGGGCGGGTGGCCCTCGGGGCGTTGCCGACGGTGGCGCCGTATTACCTGCCGGCGCGGCTGCGGGCCTTCGCACGGAAATTTCCCGGCATCGAGGTCGTCGTGCACGAGGATACCACCGCGCAACTGGCTGCGGCGGTGCTGGCAAAGGAGATCGACCTCGCGCTGGTGAGCCTGCCCGTCGAGCGCACCGGGCTCGAGGCCCGGGAGTTTTTCGACGAGCCGCTGCTCGTGGCGCTGCCGGCGAAGCACCGGCTGGCTCGGGCGAAGCGCCTGACCCTCGACGACCTCGAACAGGAGACGTTCATCCTGATGAAGGAGGGGCACTGTCTGGCGGGACAGGCGCTGCAGTTCTGCCGGCTCAACGGATTCGCGCCGCGCGTGAGCTTTCGCAGTGCGCAGATCGAGACCGTGCTGGCCTTCGTGGCGACTGGTTGGGGGGTGTCCATCGTGCCGGCGATGGCCCGGGATAATTTGCCTCGCGGCGTGGTCACCCGGACTCTGGCCGGCCTGACGCGCTCCATTGGCGTCATCAGCCGCAGCGGCCGCCCGCCCAACGGCGCCGCGCGGGCGTTAGTGGAGTTTCTGGCGTGAAAGCACAGGTCCGCAGGGAGCGCGGCCACGAAAGGGGTTCACGCCGCCGCGCGGATGGCGGCGAGCAGGCGGTGGACGTTTTCCGGGGCGATCCGGTCGGTGACGATGGTGCGCGGGGCCGTGTTGGCCAGGTCGAGCCGGGCGCCCTGCTCGGTGCCGGGACGGACGAAATCCTCGATGAAGTCCATGCCGCCCTTCGGTTTGATCCAGCGGTAGTAGATGTCGGCGTCCTCGCTCTCGATCACGACATCGAGGCGGAGGAAGATGTGGCAGTAGAGCGTCAGGTCGCGGAACGACGCGAACCAGGTCGGCGGGCACACCAGTTGGTCGCGGATGACAAGGGTCATGGCGGTTGCTCCTCCTATGCAAATTGCATGCCGTGGGTTGCGTATTTGCCGGTTTCTTCTGGCGTCAGGGTTGGCGGGACGTTGAATGACTCCGCCTATTATCGGCACATTTTCACATGAGTTCAAATCGTCCGCCCGTCCTCCTGGTCATCCGCGATGGCTGGGGCAAGAATCCCGATCCCACCCAGGATGCCACCAATGCCGTCGCCCTGGCCAGAAAACCCTGCGACGACGCCCTCCACGCGAAGTATCCGCATACGCTGGTGAAGGCCTCGGGCCTCGATGTCGGCCTGCCCGACGGCGTGATGGGCAACAGCGAGGTCGGCCATGAGAACATCGGCGCCGGGCGCATCGTGGACCAGGAACTCGTCCGCCTGAACAAGCTGTTTTCCGAGAAGCGTCTCGCCACGAGCGCAGTATGGAAGAATCTCGTCGCGCGCGTCAAGACGGGCGGGGGCCGGCTGCATCTCTTCGGCATCGTGTCCGACGCCGGCGTGCACGGCATGCTTGAGCATCTCTACGGCATTCTCCGCCAGGCGAAGGAGGACGGCCTCACGCGGGTTTACCTGCATGCGTTCACCGACGGCCGCGACACGCCCCCGTCGAGCGGGCTCGGCTACCTCCGGCAGGTCGAGGCGCAGATGAAGTCCATCGGCGTGGGCCGGATTGCCAGCGTCTGCGGACGCTTCTGGGCGATGGACCGCGACAACCGCTGGGAGCGCGTGCAGAAGGCCTACGACATGCTCACCGGCAAGGCCGCCGTCGCCACCGCGGAGAGCGCCGAGGCCGCCGTGCAGGCCTACTACGACAACCCGCTCAGCCCGACGCAGGCCGGCGACGAGTTCGTGCCCGCCACCTGGATCCTCGGGGCCGACGGCAAGCCGGTCGCCACCCTCGCCAACGGCGACGCCGTGCTCTTCTACAACTACCGCGGCGACCGCCCGCGCGAGCTCACGAAGGCGTTTGTGCTGGATGATTTCACCGGTTTCAACCGCGGCGCGAAGCTCGATCTCTACTATGCCACGATGACGGAATATGAATCGGGGCTGCCCGTGCACGTCGTGTCGCCGAAGCCCGAGAAGCTGAAGAACATCCTGGGCGAGGTCGTGAGCAAGGCCGGCATCGCGCAGTTCCGCTGTGCCGAGACCGAGAAGAACCCGCACGTGACCTTCTTCTTCAACAATTACCGGAAGGATCCGTTCCCCGGCGAGGACCGCGCCTGCCCGGCCAGCCCGAAGGTGCCGACCTACGACCTGCAGCCCGCGATGTCCGCCGCCGAGGTGACGCAGGCTGCGAAGGAAGCCATCTTGTCCGGCAAATACGGGTTGATCGTCGTCAACTACGCCAACCCCGACATGGTCGGCCACACCGGCTCGCTGCCGGCGACGGTGAAGGCCGTCGAGGCGACCGACGCCGGGGTGGGCGAACTGCTCGCCGCCCTGGCGGCCAAGGGTGGCAAGGCGGTGGTCTGTGCCGACCACGGCAACGCCGAGCAGATGTGGGATCCGACCGTCAACGGCCCGCACACCGCGCACACGCTGAACCTCGTCGAGGTTTTCGCCGTGGGCGAGGGGCTCGCCGCCGGAAAGACCAAGATGCGCAGCGGCGGGCGCCTGGCCGACATCGCGCCGACCGTCCTCCACCTGATGGGTCTGCCCAAACCGCCCGAGATGACGGGCGAAAGCCTGATTGCAGACTGAAACCGCCGCCATGAGCGCCCCCGGCTTCGTTTCCGCGATCCTGCCTGACCTCGGATTTGAGGAAGTCATCCGCTTCGCACGGGAGGCCGGTTACCAGTGCGTCGAGCTGTGCTGCTGGCCGGTGGGCAGGGCCGAGCGGCGTTACGCGGGCGTCACGCACCTCGATGTCGCCACGCTGACCGACGCCCGCGCGGCGGAGGTGAAGGCGTTCCTGCGGGAGCAGGGCATTTTCCTGTCGGGGCTCGGCTATTATCCCAATCCGCTGGACGCGGACCCGGAGCGCGCGGCGTTCTTTCGCGAACACCTCCGGAAGGTGATCGGCGCGGCCCGGAAGCTGGGCCTGAAAAACGTGAACACCTTCGTCGGGCGCAACCAGCAGCGGAACGAAACCGAGAATCTGCGCTTGTTCGCCGAGGCCTGGCCGCCGCTCGTGCGGTTCGCCGCGGAGCACGGCGTGAACATCGGCATCGAAAACTGCCCGATGTATTTCACCTACGACGAGTGGCCCAAGGGGCAGAACCTGGCCTATTCGCCGGCGATCTGGCGGAAGATGTTCGAGATCATCCCCGACGCCAACTTCGGCCTGAACTACGATCCCTCGCACCTGGTGTGGATGCAGATGGACTATCTGAAGCCGCTGCGGGAGTTCACCTCGCGCCTGCACCACCTGCATTTGAAGGACGCGCACGTCCACCGCGACCGGCTCGACGAGCACGGCATCCTGGCCAATCCGCTGACCTTCCACACTCCGAAGCTGCCCGGCCGGGGCGACATCGACTGGGGCGCCTATTTCGCGACCCTGCGCGAGATCGGCTGGCGCGGTCCGGTCGTCGTCGAGGTCGAGGACAAGGATTACGAGGGCAGCGGGGAGATGCGCCGGAAGGCTCTGCGGGACGCCCGGGAGTTCCTGCGGAAGTGGATTCCGTGAGCGACAAGCAACAATGCTCCGGGCCGGAATCGTAGAGTCGCGCAAGCGACGCCCTACATTTTCCTGTCCGATTCCACCGCCCGGTCGCGGAAGAGCAGGGCGAAGAGCACGAGCACGCCGGCGGCAAACGCGGAGGGAATCCACCAGAACGACTGCCACTGGGCGGGCGTGAGGGCCGTGGCGCCGCCGAGGAAACCGTTGTAAACCCGGCCGGCGATCTGCGCGCCGATGAGCATGCCGACGCCGTAGGTCACGAGCACCAGCATGCCCTGGGCCTGACCGCGCACGGCGGGCGAGGACTTCTTGTCCACGTAGATCTGGCCGGTGACGAAGAAGAAGTCGTAGCAGATGCCGTGCAGCGCGATGCCGGCGATGACCATCCACTGGACCTGCGCCGGCGCGCCGAGCGCGAAGAGCGCGTAGCGCACGACCCAGGCGCCCATGCCGACGACGAGCATCCATTTCACGCCGAGCCGGGCGAAGAAGAAGGGCATGAGGAGCATGAAGCCGACTTCGGACATCTGGCCGAGGGTCTGGACGGCGGCGATGCTGGTGACGCCCGCCGCGCCGAGGAAGAGCTGGGTGAAGTTGTAGTAGGCGGCCAGCGGGATGCAGATCAGGAACGAGCTGGCCAGAAACACGTAGAACGGCCCGCTGCCGAGCTGGCGGAAGGCGTCGAGGCCGAGGATGGAGCCGAGGGACACGGCCTTGCCCCTGGCCGAGGGCGGGGTGTGGGGCAGGGTGAGGCAGAACGCGCCGAGCACGAGCGAGGCGATGCCTGCCGTGATCAGCGGAGCGGACGTGGCTTCGGCGGCGCCACCGACAAATTTGCCCAGCACGAAGGAAATCCCCAGGCCGGCGGCGATCCAGCCAACGGTGCCGAACACGCGGATGCGCGGGAACTGCTTCTCCTGATCCGCGATGTGGTGGAACGCGAGCGAGTTCGCCAGTCCGAGCGTCGGCATGTAGCACAGGTTGTAAACCAGCAGGGCCAGAATGAATTCCGCGGGGTTGCCCGCGAGCCTGGGTGCCAGCAGCAACACACAGCCGCCGGCGAGGTGCAGGAACGAGAGCACCTTTTCGGTCGCGAAGAACCGGTCGGCCACCAGGCCGAGAAAGAACGGCGCGACGATGGCGGCCAGCGGGTTCACGGTGTAGGGCCAGTGGGTGAGGCTGCCCATGCCGCGGGCGGTCATGTAAACTGCGATCGAGGTGTACCAAGCGCCCCAGATGAAGAACTGGAGGAACATGAGGAGGCTGAGCTTGGCGTTGAGGGCGCTTTTCATGGGCGGACGCTGTGCAGGGTGGGGAGACCGGAGGGACCGGCGCCGGCCGATTCAAGGCGCAAGCCTCTCGGCTGCAAGAGTGGAGGGTGCATCGCCGTATCCCTCCCGAAACAGGATCGGTCTGTGCCCGGCCTTGTCATACGGCAGGAAATTCTGTTTGCCCCCCGGCGGACCGGCCCGTTTGGTTGGGCGTTCCGTCCCTATGCTTCGCACCCATCACTGTGGCCAGCTCACCAAGTCCAACCTCGGCGCGACCGTGTCCCTCGCCGGCTGGGTTGATTCCGTCCGCGATCACGGCGGCATCATCTTCGTGGATCTCCGCGACCGCGAGGGCGTGACCCAGGTGAAGTTCGACTCCGCCCTCCGCGAGCAGGCGGCCCAGCTCAAGGACGAGTCCGTCATCGGCATCACCGGCAAGGTCGAGCCCCGCCCCGCCGCCATGGTCAACCGGAACCTGCCGACCGGCGAGATCGAGGTGGATGCCACCGCTCTCGTGGTGCACAACCTTTCCGAGACGCCCCCGTTCCCGCTGACCGACGCCGGCGGCGACAAGGTCAACGAGGACCTGCGCCTGACCTACCGCTACCTCGACCTGCGCCGGCCGAAGATGCGCAAGAACCTCGCCGTGCGCCATCGCGCCACGAAGTCCGTGCGCGACTATTTCGACTCGCTGGGTTTCTACGAGGTCGAGACGCCCGCGCTCTTCAAGAGCACGCCCGAGGGCGCCCGCGAATACCTCGTGCCGTCGCGCATCCACCCCGGCCAGTTCTACGCGCTCTCGCAGTCGCCGCAGCAGTTCAAGCAGATCCTCATGGTCGCCGGCGTGGAGAAGTATTTCCAGATCGCCCGCTGCTTCCGCGACGAGGACCTGCGCGCCGACCGCCAGATGGAGTTCACCCAGATCGACGTCGAGGTGTCGTTCATCGACCGCGAGGGCATCTACGCGCTCTTCGAGGGCATGCTGAAGAAGGTCTGGAAGGACGTGCTGGGCCACGACCTGCCGACGCCGTTTCCGCGCCTCGCCTACAAGGACGCGATGAACCGCTACGGCGTGGACAAACCCGACACCCGCTTCGGCCTCGAGCTCGCGGATTTCAGCGACACCTTCAAGCACTCCGGTTTCAAGGTCTTCCAGTCCACCATCGCCGCCCACGGCTCGGTGAAGGCCTTCAACGCGAAGGGCCTCGCGGACATCACGCAGGGCGAGATCGGCGCGCTCGAGGAGACCGCGAAGTCGCTCGGCGCGAAGGGACTTGCCTTCATCAAGGTCGAGAGCGGTGAGTGGAAGTCGCCCATCGTGAAGTTCTTCTCCGCCGCCGAGAAGGCCGAGCTGACGAAGCGCCTGGGCATCGAGGACGGCGACCTCATCTTCTTCGCCGCCGCCCCGTGGGAGCGCGCCTGCGCCATCCTCGGGCGCATCCGCCTCGAGGCCGCGCAACTGCTCGTGAAGCGCGGCAAGCTCACGCTCCGTCCCGACCAGTGGAATTTCCTCTGGGTCGTGGATTTCCCGCTCATGAGCTACGACGAGGAGCGCGGCGGCTACGCGGCCACGCACCATCCGTTCACCGCCCCGGTGCCCGAGGACACGGCGCTGCTCGACACCGACCCGCAGGCCGTGCGCGGCCAGCACTACGACGTCGTCCTGAACGGCATGGAGCTCGGGGGCGGCTCGATCCGCATCCACCAGCCCGCGCTGCAGGAGAAGGTCTTCAAGGACGTGCTCAAGATCCCGGCCGAGACCGTCGAGAGCCGCTTCGGCTACATGCTCAAGGCCTTCAAATATGGCGCGCCCCCGCACGGCGGCATCGCCTTCGGCCTCGACCGCATGTGCGCCCTGCTCTGCGGCACCACGAGCATCCGCGACGTCATCGCCTTCCCCAAGACGCAGAAGGCGCAGGACCTGATGGCCCAGAGCCCGACGCCCGTCACGGCGAAGCAGCTCAAGGAACTGCACATCCAGACGGTCATCCCACAGCAGTGAGGGTGGCACGCGCCCTCCGGGCGTGTTCAGCGTGGCTTTGCCGAGCCAGAGGCCGGGGCTCCGCCGCGGGCCGACGGCCGGCGCAAGGAACGCGACGATCAAGACAGCGAATGCGAAACATGTAAGCTTGCGCCGCAGACCGGCTTCGCGACAATGCCGGCCAATCCCTTTCACCCCATGAAACTCGTCACCGCCATCATCAAGCCGTTCAAACTGGAGTCCGTCAAAGAAGCGCTGACCGCCATCGGCGTCGAAGGCATGACCGTCACGGAGGTGAAAGGCTTCGGCCGGCAGAAGGGGCACACCGAGGTTTACCGCGGCAGCGAATACACCGTGGACTTCCTGCCGAAGATCAAAATCGAGGTCGTGGTCTCCAGCGACCTGAAGGACAAGGTCATTGCCGCCATCGTGAACGGCGCGAAGACCGGCAAGATCGGGGACGGCAAGGTTTTCGTTTGCCCGGTGGAGGATGTGATCCGCATCCGCACGGACGAGCACGGCGACGCCGCGATCTAACCTGTTTTCCATCAATTCATTCCCCCTGAAGGGCGGGTCTTATGACCCGCCTTCATGATTGGTTGGGGTGGAATACAGCAATTCATGGCATTGGAGCTGCTCCCAAACGGTGTCCATGAATCCACTACCGAACCTCAAACTCCCTCGCTTACTCGCCCTGGCCGGCGTTTTCCTTGCCACGGTCTGGGCTTCGCCGCTCTTCGCGGAAGATGCTCCCGCCGCACCCCCGGCGGTGGACGGCGCCTTTGCCGCCTACGTCAACAACACCGATCCCGGCGCGGGCTTGGCCGGGGTGCCCGGTCCCGGCCACAACGCATTCATGATGATCTGCGCCGCCTTGGTGCTGTTCATGACCCTGCCGGGCCTGGCGCTGTTCTACGGCGGCCTGGTGCGCAAGAAGAACGTGCTCTCGGTGCTGGCCCAGTGCCTCGGCATCACCGGATTGGTCACGATCCTGTGGTGGGCGGTGGGTTACAGCCTGGTCTTCGGCACCTCCATGGGCAGCCCCTACATCGGCGGCACGGAATTCCTTTTCCTGAAGGGTGTCAATGCCGCGCCCAACACCAACTACGCCTACTGGATCTCCCAGAACGTCTTTTCGATGTATCAGCTGATGTTCGCCATCATCACCCCGGCGCTGATCGTGGGCGCCATCGCCGAGCGCATGAAGTTCAGCGCCATCCTGCTGTTCGTCACCCTCTGGATGTTCGTGGTCTATTTCCCCCTGGCCCACATGGTCTGGGGCGCGACGGGCCTGATGAACGGCGTGTGGAACGCCGACGCGGCCATCTCCGCCATCGACTTTGCGGGCGGCACCGTGGTGCACATGTCCTCGGGCTGGTCCGCCCTGGTGCTCTGCCTCATCCTCGGGCCCCGGCTGGGCTACGGTAAGGAAAAGATGGCGCCGCACTCCATGGTGCTGTGCATGGTCGGCACCGGCATGCTTTACGTGGGCTGGTATGGCTTCAACGCCGGCTCCGCGCTCGCGGCCGACGGTATCGCCGCCAACGCCTTCATGACCACCACCCTGGCCGCGGCCATCGCGGGCTTTGTCTGGGCCATGATCGAGAAGCTCACCCGCGGCCACGCCTCGGTGCTGGGTTTCTGCTCGGGCATCGTCGCCGGCCTGGTGGTGATCACCCCGGCGGCGGGCTTCGTGAACGCCACCGGCTCGGTCATCATCGGCGTGCTCGCCGGCGTGGTCCCCTTCCTCGCCTGCACCAAGCTCAAAGCGCTGTTCAAGTATGACGACGCGCTCGACACCTTCGGCGTGCACGCCGTGGGCGGCACGCTCGGCGCCTTGTTGACCGGTTTCCTCGCCACTCCCGAGGTCAACGCCAACCTCATCAGCGACGGCTACGCCAAGAAGAACGGCCTCGCCGCCCTCGTCACCGACGGCGGCCTCTGGCTCGCGCAGCTCAAGGCCATCGGCGTCACGCTGGTGCTGTCGATTGTCGCCACGATCATCCTGGCCTACATCGTCAAGGCGGTCGTCGGCCTGCGCCCGACGGCGGAGGTGGAGACCAATGGCCTCGACATCGCCGAGCACGGTGAGGAAGGCTACATCATCTAACCCTCCGACTTCACACTCCCATGAAACTCATCATCGCCATCATCAAGCCGTTCAAGCTGGACGAGGTCAAGGAGGCCCTTGCCAAGGCCGGGGTCGAGGGCCTGACCGTCACCGAGGTCAAGGGCTTCGGCCGGCAGAAGGGCCACACCGAGATCTATCGCGGCAGCGAATACACGGTGGACTTCCTGCCCAAGGTGAAGATCGAGGTTGCCGTGACCGACGAGCTGCTCAAGCCCGCCATCACCGCCATCACCACCGCCGCCAAGACGGGAAAAATCGGCGACGGCAAGATCTTCGTCGTGCCGTTGGAGGATGTGATCCGCATCCGCACCGAGGAACACGGTTCCGCGGCCGTCTGAGCCCCCGGCTGCCCTGCGATTCAAAGCCGGCCGCTCACCCGCGGCCGGCTTTTTGCTTTTCACCGCCGGCCCGAAGGGCTCAAGTCGTCCCCCATGTCCGGCGTCACCGCGATCTCCATCCTCGACACCCACACCGGCGGCGAGCCCACGCGCGTCGTCCTGGAGGGCGGTCCCGACCTGGGCGCCGGTCCGCTCGGCGAGCGCCAGAAGCGTTTCCGGGAGCAGCACGACCGGTTTCGCACCGCCGTGATCGGGGAGCCGCGCGGCTCCGATGTCTTCGTCGGCGCCCTGCTCGTGCCGCCGTATGACAAAAGCTGCGATTGCGGCGTAATTTTCTTCAACAATGCCGGCTGCCTGGAAATGTGCGGCCATGGTGTCATCGGCGTGGTTGTGGCGCTGGCCCGGGCCGGCAGATTGAAGGACGACCTGGTGCGGCTCGAGACGCCCGCCGGCTACATCGCGGCGGTGCTGGGCAGGGACGGCGAGGTGACTTTCGACAACGTGCCCAGCTACCGGCGCGAGAAGGATTATGCGGTCTATCTGCCGGGGATCGGCGATGTGACGGTCGATCTCGCCTGGGGGGGCAACTGGTTCTGCCTGGTCGAGCACCACGACCAGAGGCTGGAGCGGGACAACGTCGCCCACCTGACCGACTACTGCTCCCGGCTCCGCCAGGCCGTCGTGGATTCGGGCTTCCCGGAGGTGGACCACGTCGAGCTTTTCGGCCCGCCTGCCAAACCCGGCGCCCACAGCCGCAATTTCGTGCTCTGCCCCGGCGGCGCCTACGACCGCTCGCCCTGCGGCACGGGCACGAGCGCCAAGCTCGCGTGCCTCGCGGCCGACGGCAGGCTGGCGCCCGGCGCCGAGTGGGTGCAGGAGAGCATCGTCGGCAGCACGTTCCGGGCGAAATACCGTCGGCAGGGCGACAAAGTCGTGCCCACGATCACCGGCACGGCGCATGTGATGGGCGAGGGCCGGCTCCTGCTCGACCCCGCCGATCCGTTTGCCTGGGGGATCCGCTGACCGATGCGCCGTTCCAAATCCGTCATCGTCTGCGGCGGCGGCATCGTGGGCCTTTGCTCCGCCTACTACCTCGCGCGCGAGGGGCTGACGGTCACCGTGGTCGAGCGGCAGGCCGGGCCGGGGCACGACCATTGCGCGCTGGGCAGCGCCGGCTACGTGTCGCCCAGCCATGTCATCCCGCTGGCCGCGCCCGGCATGGTCTGGAAAGGGCTCAAATGGATGCTCAATCCGCGCAGCCCGTTCTACATCCGGCCGCGGCTCGACACCGAGCTGATGCGCTGGGGCTGGCATTTCTGGCGCGCCAGCACGCGCCGCCATGTCGCGCGGGCCGCGCCGGTGCTCCGCGACCTCTGCCTGCTGAGCCGCGGGCTCTACGAGGAACTCGACGATCTCACGGGCGACTGTTCGGAGTTTCGCAAGGAGGGCCTGCTCAACCTGTGCCGCACGCAGCGGAGCCTCGACGAGGAGGCCGGCGGCCTCGCCCGCATCGCCAACGAACTGGGCGTCGAGGCGCGGGTGCTCGACGCCGCGCAGACGGCCGCACTCGGCCTCGGCGTGAAGCTCGACATCGCCGGCTCGGTCTATTTCCCGATCGACGCGCACCTCACGCCGGAGCGCTTCATGCAGGCGCTCGGCGGCCTGCTGAAGGAGATGGGCGTGCGTTTCCAGTGGAACACGACCATCTACGGCTGGCGTGCCCTGGGCCACCGTGTCGCCGCGGTGCAGACCACCTCCGGCGACCTCATCGCCGACGAGTTCGTGCTGGCCGGCGGCTCGTGGTCCTCGGGCCTGCTCGCGGGGCTGGGCCTGCGGCTGTCGCTGCAGGCCGGCAAGGGCTACAGCCTCACGCTGCCGAAGCCGCGCTTCCGCATCACCAAGCCCTTCATCCTGAAGGAACGCCGCGTGGCCGTCACGCCGATGGGCGACACGCTCCGTTTCGGCGGCACCATGGAAATCGCCGGCCACGACGGCCGCGTGCGTCCCGAGCGTATCGAGCAGATCATCGACGGGGTGCGCGCCTACCTGCCGGAGTTCACGCGGGACGATTTTGCCGGCGTGCAGCCCTGGTTCGGCTACCGCCCGGTGTCGCCCGACGGCCTGCCCTACATCGGCCGCTTCGGACGCTATGCCAACCTCACGGCCGCCTGCGGCCATGCCATGCTGGGTGTCACCTTGGCCCCGGGCACCGGCCGGCTCGTGTCCGAGGTCATTTGTGAGCGCAAACCTTCCGTCGATCTGACTTTGCTAAATCCCGACCGCTACGCATAACTCTGCGGCTCTTCCCCATGAAACCAGACGGCGGCTCCCTCATCGGCTTCGGTTCCAGCGGCGCGGGCGGCGCCACCTTCAGGGCCTTCGACCCGGGGCAAAACGCGCCGCTCGAGCCCACCTTTCTCTCGGCCACGCTCGCCGATGTGGACCGCGCGGCGGAACTCGCGGCCGCGGCCGCGCCGGTGCTGGCGCGGCTTTCTGGCGCCGACCGCGGCAGGTTTCTCCGCGCCATCGCGGCCAACCTCGAGGCCAAGACCGCCGACCTCGTCGGCCGGGCCACGCAGGAGACCGGCCTGCCGGCCGCGCGCCTGAACGGCGAGGTCGCGCGCACCTGCGGGCAGTTGCGGCTTTACGGCGAGGCGGCCGAGCGCGGCGACTGGCTCGATGCGCGCATCGAGACGGCCCAGCCCGACCGCAAGCCGCTGCCCAAGCCCGACCACCGCTCGATGCTGCGTCCGCTCGGCCCCGTCGTGGTGTTCGGCTCCAGCAACTTCCCCTTCGCCTACTCGGTGGCGGGCGGCGACACCGCGTCGGCCTTTGCTGCCGGCTGCCCGGTCATCGTCAAGGCCCACCCGGCGCACCCCGGCACGGGCGAACTCGTGGGCCGGCTGATCCTGCACGCCGTGCGCGACTGCGGCCTGCCCGAGGGCACGTTTTCGCTGCTCTTCGACGCCGGCTTCGAGATCGGGCAGGCGCTCGTGAAGCATCCGCTCGTCAAGGCCGCGGGTTTCACGGGCTCGGTCCGGGGCGGCCGCGCGCTCGCCGACCTCGGCGCCGCACGGCCCGAGCCGATCCCGGTCTATGCCGAGATGGGCAGCGTCAACCCGGTGTTCATCCTGCCCGGCGCGCTCGCGGAGCGGGCCGCGGCCATCGTGGACGGCCTGCACGCCTCGAGCACGCTCGGCGTGGGGCAGTTCTGCACGAATCCCGGCCTCATCGTGCTGCAGCGTTCGCCGCTGGCGGAGCAGTTCGTGAAGGACCTCGCCGCCAAGCTCGCCGCCACGCCGGAGGGGGTGATGCTGACGCCCGGCATCGCCAAGGCCTACGCCGCCAACACCGCCAGCCGCGCGAAGCAGCCGGGCGTGAAGGTGCTGGTGCAGGGCAAGGCCGCCGGCGGTTGCCGAGCCTCGCCCGTGTGGTTCGAGACCGACGCGCTGAGTTTCCTGGGCAACCACTCGCTTGCGGAGGAAATCTTCGGCCCGAGCTCGTTGGTGGTCTGGTGCAAGGACCGCGCGGAGATGCTGCAGGTCGCCACCCGGGTCGAGGGTTCGCTCACCGCCACGCTGCACGCCGGTGCCGCTGAAGCCGCCGTCCATGGCGACCTGCTCGAGGTGCTCGCCACCAAAGCCGGCCGCCTCGTGCTCAACGGCTATCCGACGGGCGTGGAGGTCAGTCATGCCATCGTCCATGGCGGCCCCTATCCCTCGACCAGTGATGGCGGTCGCACGACCTCGGTCGGCACCCGCGCGCTCGGCCGGTGGGCCCGGCCGGTGTGCTACCAGGGTTTTCCCGACGACCTGCTGCCCCCGGAGCTGCAGAACGCCAACCCGCTGGGCCTCTGGCGGCTGGTGAACGGCGAGCTGACAAAGAGTGCGGTCGCCTGAGTGACGCCGCTTCGTTCAGCGGTACCGGCCGAGGTTTGCCAGCGCCTGCTCTGCGCCGGCGTGGGCGGGGTCGAGCCGCAGGACTGCCTCGAACTGGGCGGTCGCTTCCCGGGAGCGGCCGATTTGCCAAAGGACGCTGCCGAGCACGAAGCGTGACTCGGGGTTGTCGGGCTGGAGTTCGACGGCTCGCGTGAGGTGGGGGAGCGCGTCACCCAGGCGGCTTTGCCGGGCGAGGACCAGGCCCCATTTGAATTCCACCTCGGGCTCCTGCGGGTGCCGGCGCTGGATGTTTGCGAACTCCGCCAGCGCCTCGTCGGTTCTGGCGGCTTGGGCCAGCGCCCACGCCAGATTGACATGGATGCGGACCGCCTCAGGCGTGATTTCGTGCGCCCGACGGAACGAGGCCACGCCCTCGTCCGTCCGTCCGAGGGTCATCAGCGTGACGCCGAGGGTGTTGTGCGCCTTGGCAAAGCGGGGCTGCAGCCGGAGGGCGCGCGCGAGCAGGGGCTGCGCCTCCGCCGCGCGGCCGAGCTGGTTGAGGACGTTGGCCAGGCTGTTGAGCGTTGCGGGAAAATCCGGCTTGAGCGCGAACGCGCGCTGCAGGTGCGGCAGCGCCGCGTCGGGCCGCCCGGCGTCGTCCAAGGCCGTGCCCAGATTCAGGTGGGCGACCCAGCTGGAAGGGTTGCGCGCGAGGGTGGCCTCGTAGAGCGTGAAGACGTCGCGATACGTGCCGGCTTGCCGCCACGCAAGGCTGCCGAGAACGAGCAGGAGCCCGGTGGCGGCGGCCGGCGCGCCCCAGCGGGGCAGAGGCAGGCGGGCGAAGCCCCGCGTCACGGCCGCGGTGAGGAACGCAATCATCCCGAGGCACGCCAGATACTGGAAGTGGTCGGCCACGTAGGAGAACACGAAGGGATAGACATCCACGAAACCGAGGACCGGGAAGAGCGTGCCGCCGAAGAGGAGGGCGGCGGCGAGCGGCCCGCGGTCGCGCCGGCTCCACCACGCGGCGGCGGCGAGCGCGCCGAGGGCTGCGAGCGGAAAGAGCCACTGCCACCAGACGCCGGCGTCGATCGTCCAGCGCGGATAGAAGAACGCCAGCCCGGCGGGCCAGACCAGTTTGCCGAGGTAGAACCAGACGATGCGTCCGGCGAGCAGGCCGCGTTCCACGGACCCGAGGGCGAAGTCGTCGCCCTCGGCGCCGATGGCGTGGGCTTCAAACCACGCGGTGCCCAGACCGGCGGCCGTGCCGAGCGCGAGCCAGGGCAGCAGCGGAGCCACGTCGCCGCGCCAGCTCAGGCGGCCCCGTCGCCACCAGGCGATGACGAGCAGGGCGGCCGGCAGGGTGGCGGTCACGGTTTTCGTCAGCAGCGCGGCGGCGAACCACAGCGTGGCCGTGGCGTAGTGTGCCGGGCGCCGGTCGTCCTCGAAACGCAGCCACGCCCGCGCGGCGGCCAGGTAGAACAGCATCGAAAGCGTGTTTTTCTGCTCGGAGATCCACGCGACCGATTCGACGCAGACCGGATGCAGGAGGAAAACGCACGCGGCCACCCGGGCGCCGGGCACGGCGAGGCGGCGCAGCAGGAGTCCGAAGAGCGTGGCGCCCAGCGCGTGTTGCAGGACATTGGCCAGATGGTAGCCGAGCACGGCGTCGCCCCAGAGCTGGTGCTCGAGCCAGAAGGCGGAGTGGAGCAGGGGGTAATACTGCTGGGTGGCGCCGGGTTCGAGCCAGATGCGCAGCAGTCCGGACCATGATTGCAGTTGCGGGTTGGTGACGTGACCAGCGTCATCCCAGAGAAAGTCGCCCCGCAACGCCGGCCAGTAGGCGGCCAAAGTGGCGAGCAGCAGCAGCCCGAACCAGGCCCACGCCGGGGCGCCGACCGGGGCGGCGGGCGGAGTGGGCTTGGGGGGCGAGGCGCGGGACATGGCAGTTGACTAGAGCAGATCGGGGAGTTTTGTCGCCGAAACATTGCGGGGAGGGGAAGGGGAATGTGGGTGGCGAGCAGGCAGGTCGCCCCGCGGGATCCTCGCCGCCCCAAAAAACAAACCCGGCGGACCAAACGGCCTGCCGGGTTCGGACGGATCTCACTCCCGATCTAGAAATCGAACGTCGCGCTCAGGATGAACTGCCGTGGATCGATGATGCGGTAGGTGGAGATCCTTCCGTCAAAGAAGGCGCTTGTGGGCAGCAGGCCGCCGCCGCTTTCGCCCGCGTTCTTCACGTTGAGCTGGAATCTGGCGCGCACCTTGTCGTCGAAGAGCTTCGTGTTGTAGGTCACGAACAGATCGACATAGGTTTCGGGATCGGAGTAAATCGGGCGGTTGGGATCGAGTTCCAGGATCCGGTTGGCCGCGAGCGTGAGGTCCATGCCGTCCGTATAGCCCAGGCCGTAGAAGCCGAGGGAACCCTTGCTGGCGTAGCGCACCGAGCCGCCCACGCTCATGTTCTTGAGGATCTTGTGGTCGCTGATGCCGGCCAGGTTATACTTGGTGCTGAACTTGGCCGAGTATTCGCGGACCTGGGGCCGGGGGCGGCCGATCAGGGCGCGGAACACGGCCATCGGGGCATTCACATTGCCGGCGAAGTTCGTCGCGGCTGAGTTGGTGTTGTTGTAGCCGGCCCCCACGGGCCCGGTGTTGAACTGGGATCCCATGATGTGCCACCAGAGTAGGTGGCCGGTGGCCCCGGTCGGGATGTTGGTGGCGTTGATCGGGGTGGTCACGCCATTGATGGTCGCCGTGGTCTGGGTGTAACGCGGATCCTCCAGGGTGGTCCAGATCGGCATGCGGGCGGCGATATAGTCGTCCACGGCGGCACCCGCCGCGGTGTTGATCGCCTGGGTCTTGGTGACCGACGCGCTGACCGTCCAGTGCCGGGTGGGGTTGTAGTTGATCTCCAACTCATGGCCCTGGGACTGCATGTCGTTGACGGCGGCATAGGTGCCGTTGGCGCCGATGGTCTGCAACCCTTCATACTGCTCGAGGGGCATCTTGATGGCTGCGGCGATCTGCGCATTGGTGGCGGTCCCGCCGGTGCCGAGGCCGTTCAGCCAGGCGGTGGCCTGCTTTCTCAGGTTCCAGGCATCGTTGGCGACAAACCCCTCATACCGCAGGATGCGCTGGGCCATCGTGGAGATGTCGCCGTTGCGGAGGTTGAGCTGCTTGGTGTCGAACTTGGTGTAGCGGATGGAGAGCTTGCCATCCAGCAGGGTCAGCCAGAAGCCGATATCCTTGCTCGTGCCGGTCTGGTTGGGCAGCTGGTTGAGGAAGAGGTCGTAGGCCGGACCCTGCGCAATGAAGTTGTCCGACTTGTTGTAGGTGAGGGCGAGGCCGCTGACGGCCTCGGCGAGGAGCCGGCCGATGCCGCTCCCGCTCTCGACCCGGGAGTTGAGGGACCGGAGGTCCTTGAACGGGCGGGCCACGAGCGAAACCGACTTCGTATCGCCCTCGGCCGCGCGCCAGGCGGAATTCCACTGGTTCGACCTCTCGAAATTGTATGCCCGGAGGTCGGGGGTCAGCGTGGCGAAGGGGGCGTTGCGGTCGAGCACCTTGTCCGTGCGCAGGCCGAAAGTGCCCACCAGTTTGCCATTGAACAGCGTGCTCTGGAGCAGGCCGCCCGTGGTCTTGACGACGGTATTGGTGTTGTGCAGGCCGCCACCCGGGGCCGGGCTCCAGCCGACGGGGGACACGTCGCGGATCATCGCGTTGGCCGACGGGCCCCAGACATAGGCAACACTGGCGCCTTCCGGGAAATAGTTCGGGGCATATTCGATGCCACCGCCGGGCGTGCTGCCGACGTAGTATTGCTCGTTGAGCCGCTGGTAATTGCCGGGGACGATGGAAGTGCCGTTGATCAGATACCGGGGATCAACGTTGGACACGGTTTGCGTGCCCAACAGCGTATGGGCATATTTTTGCTGCCAGGGCTTGTCGGTGCCCAGCGCCGTATGCCGGTAGTTATACTGCCGGTTTTGTTGATCTTTGTATTCATAGTAGCCGAGGACCTGCTGGGTGCCGAGCCACTTGGTCAAACCGTCGTTCTGGGTGAAATCGATGCGATAGACGGCCTGGGCGCGGGTGGTGTCCCAAAGCATGGGCCGGTCGCGCAGGTAGGGTTCGCTGCTTCTCAGGTAGGGCCGGCCGGCGTAGGGATTCGGCGTGCCGTCGAGGTAATGGGAGTTCACGTCGGGCTGGAGCTGGCCGACGTTGCTGTTCACGCTGGCGGGGCCCATGGGCTGGTTTTCCAGGCGCTTGGCATCCTCACGCATGAACGTGGCCTGGGCCGCCAGGGTCTGCGTGGAGCTGTTCAGAAAAACCTGGTCGAGCTGGACGAGATAGGTGTCAACGTCGTCCCAAGCCTTGCTGTTGCCCGCGAGGTTGATCTCTTCCCAGTCATAGATCGACTTGTCGGCGATGGGCCGGGCGACGGAGTTATAGAGGGGTTGCTGGGTGGCCGTATAGGTGTCCGACGGCCCCGTGGTCAACAGGCCGATGCCCGTGGCGGTGGCCGCAAAGGGGTCGGTGGTTGAAAAATTGTTCCCGGCGGGGGTGGCCGGATTCCCGGTGTAGCGCGGCCTGGTCCAGTAGGGGGCTTCGCCCGGGGCGCCGATCTGGAAGACCGAGCGGCTCTCCGCGCCGCCGGTGAAGAAGCTCGGGTTGCTTGTATAGGGCGTGGTCGAGCCGATGACGTTGCCGTTGCCCATGACCCGGCCGTCGGCAAACGTGACCAGGCGGGTGACGGGATTCCACAGCGGCTTTCCTGCCTCGACCCAATCAGTCCAGTAGTCGCGCGGCGTGGTGAAGTTCGGCCGCACGGACGCGTTCTTGTAGCCATACCAGGAAGCCGCGACGGTGGTGTTCTTGAAGGGCTGGTATTTGACCTGGAAGCTGAGGCGGCGGGCGTCCTCGCCGGACGGTTTGCGGATGAAGGCGGTGTGCTGGTAGGCGTAGCTCGCGCGCACGGCCAGCTTGTCCGCGATGACCTGGCGGTTCACGTCGAAGGAGCCGCGCCAGCCGCCGTAGCTGTCGGCCCGGAGTTCCAGCTTGGTGAAATCGCGGGTCACGTTCGCCGTGGCGGGCACCTGGTTCACGGTGCCGGAGGCGTTGCCGAGGCCGAAGATGTTGGCGTTCGGGCCGCGGCTCAGTTCGAGGGAGTCCATCCAGAGCGGATCGACGGGCACGCGGCCCGTCGTCGCGATGTTGTTGAAGGCGATGTTGGCGTTGCCGATGCCGCGGACGCGGTTGGCGTTGTTGGGATTGAGGCTCACGTTGTCCACCACGGCGCCGGTGCGGTCGGTGACGAACTCGGAGTAGGAATTGGTGCCCTCGGTGCTCGCCATGTGGTCGAACACGTCGTTGATGTCCAGCATCGCGAAATCCAACATCTGCTCCTTGGTCATCACGGTGATCGACTGGCCGAGGTCCTCGATCTTGGAGTTCAGGCGGGTGCCCGACATCGTGTTGGAGGAGAAGTAGCCGTTGCTGTCGGCGACGACCTGGAAGGGGGAGAGCACGAGGGTCTCGCCGGCGGGCTGCTCGCCGGCGGGCTTCTCCTCCACGGGCACGTTCTGCGGAGCCGGGTCCGTGACGGGGGCCGGGGCGGTGGTTTGCGCGCAGGCGAGAACGGCAGTGCTGAGCAACACGCCGAGCGACACCCGGAGTGGCTGGCGCGACGACGGAGGGGCTGGGGGGCGGGGTTTCATGGGTCGAACGGTTGGGTTGGATGCTGCAAAAACGGAAGGCCGCGCGCGGGCGCGGGGGCCTGCGCGGGCAGGGTCAGGCGTAGCTCGGGGTGGGGTGAGGCGGCGCATCAGGCGCGGCGTGTGGCCCCACCTGTGCAGCAGCGGCCGGCCGGCCGCCAGCCGGGCTCTGCGCTCATCGTTGACCGGTCCGCCGCCCCGCGGTGGCGGCGCGGTTCAGCGCCGCGGCGGCAGCGTGCGGCCGTCGCACCAGGTGCCGGTCAGCAGCACCTCGTGTTGGTTGGCCACCGGCACGCCGGTTTCGTTGCGGTGCAGCAGGCCGACGAGCATCTCGACCGCCAGCGCCCCGATCTGCGCGGGGTCGTAACGCACGCCGGCGCAATCGCCTTCGGGCAGGCCTTCCAGGTGGACCAGTCCCAGGTCGGCGGGCACCCGCACTCCCATTTTTTTCAGCCAGGCCAACACGGGCCGGGCGTGCGTGGCGATCAGGGCGTCGGGGCGGTGACGTTCCACCCACCGGGCGAAATCCGCCTCGCCGGCCGGGATGGCGGGGCACACGGGCAGACGGTCCTTCGCTGGAAAAGCAAGCTGCTGGCGCAGAAAGGCCCCCAGCCAGCGGTCGCCCACGCGCGGGCTGTCGTTGGCCTCGGAGAACACGAAACCGACCCGGCGGTAGCCGCGCTCCAGGCAGCGCTGCATCGCCTGCCAGACCGTGTCGAAATGGTTTTCCGTCACATGGTGCAGCACCGGCGAACGCAGCGTCATCCCGAGCGCGACGCAGGAGAAGCGGCTCCAATCCAGCTCAAGCGAGTTCTGTCCCGGCGGCAGGCGCCCGATGATCAGGCCGTGGATGCCGCGGGCCGCGAGGATGTCGCAGAACCGGGCCGGCGTCATGCCCGGTTCGGCGAGCCAGAAATCCTCGAGGGTATAACCCAGCTCCCGGGCACGGGCGACGGCGCCGGGGAAGAAATCGGGCCGGTCGTGGTGGCTGGGTTTCCAGCCGTAGCGGGTGGGGTAGTTGGTCACATAGGCGAGCGTCACGTGCTTCACCGGCCGGCCGAGGCGGCGCGACTGCATGAGGGCGGCGACCAGCGGGTTGATCTGGTAGCCGAGGCGGGCGGCGACGGCCTTCACCCGCGCGCGGGTCTCCGCCGGGATGCGCGGGTGGTCGCGCAATGCGAGCGACACGGTCGTGCGGTGCACCCCGGCCTGGCGGGCGACGTCCTGCAAGGTGGCTTTCTCCGGCATGGCGCCAGCACACCGCCGGGCGGGCCGGCCAGTCCAGCCAATTGTGCGCGGGACCCGCGCACCAGCTTCGCGGCGGCGGGGACTCAGTGCTGCAACTCGAGCCGGGATTCGCGCACGTGGGCGGCCCGGACGGCCTCACCGACGGCGGGCCGGATGCTCACGCGTTCGAAGACGATGCGTTCCGCGTGGGCCAGGTCGGCGCCGCGCGCGGCGGAGAGGGAAACATCGCGGAAGGTGATGTCGCGGAGCGGCATCTCGGGCAGCCCGCGCAGCGTGAAGGCCGCCTGCGAGCCGCGCGAGACGATGTCCTCGAACAGGATGTTCCGGAACACCGGCGTCTCCTCCGTGACCGCCGGCACGGGCGCCGCGGCCTGGGCCTCGCTGAAGTAGAAGAAATTGAAGTCGATGGCGCTGCCCTCGATGCCGCTCATGCGGATGCCGCGGAGGTGGATGTTCTCCACCACGCCGCCGCGGCCGCGCGCGGTCTTGAAGCGCAGGCCGAGGGCGGTGCCGATGAAGGTGCAGTTTTGCACGAGCACGTTGCGCACGCCGCCCGACATCTCGCTGCCGATGGTGAAGCCGCCGTGGCCCTCGTAGACGGTGCAATCCTCGATCAGCACGTCCTCGGTGGGCACGCCGATGCGCCGTCCGGCGCCGTCCTTGCCGGACTTGATGCACAGGCCGTCGTCACCGGTGTCCACGATGCAGCCGCGCACGTGCACGCGGCGGCACGAATCGAGGTCCAGGGCGTCGCTGTTCTGCGCCCAGCGGTCGTTGAAGATCTTCACGTCGCGCAGGGTGACGTCCTCGCACAGCCAGGGGTGGAGCGTCCAGTTGGGGGCGTTGCGGAACGTGACGCCCTCGAGCAGCACGCGGCGGCAGTCGAGCAGGCGGAGCAGGCGCGGGCGCAGGTAGAGGCGGTAGGGCTCGTAGTCGGCCGGGAGGAGGGAGCCGCGCTGTTCGAGCGCCTGCACGGCGGCGGGACCGTCGAAACCGGCCCGGCCCGGCCACCATTCGTCGCCCCGGGCGTTGAGCACGCCGCCGGAGGCGACGAGGTTTTTCCAGAAGGATTCGGTGACCTTGCCCTTCTTGACCAGCCGCCAGGCATCGCCGCCGCCGTCGATCACGCCGGCGCCGGTGATGGCGATGTCCTCCAGGTGATCGCCGGAGAGCGGTGAGGTGGTGTCCACCTGTTTTTCCCCGCGGGCGTCGAACACCCGCATCGGGTAGAGCGCGTGGTCGCGGGAGAACTGGAGCAGCGCGCCGGCGGCGAGGTGGAGGTTGACGCGGCTGCGCAGACGGATCGGGCCCGTGAGCCAGACGCCCGGCGGCACGACGAGCGTGCCCCCGCCGCGGGCCTCGAGAGCCGTCAGCGCCCGGTCGAAGGCGGCGGTGTTCAGCGTCTCCCCGTCCGGCACGGCGCCGAAATCGGCGAGGCTGACCCGGGCGGCCGGGATGCGCGGGGCGGCCGGCGCCGCCGGGGTCACCGGTTGCCGCAGGGCGGCCGCAGCCGGCGCGGCCAGAGCCGCAGCGCAGAGCAAGGTGGGGAGGCAGCGGCGGAAACAGGGAAAAGTCCGGAAAGTCATGGGAGGAGAGACGACGCCTGCATGGCGGTTGGCGCCGGTCAGGCTGGCAGGGATTCCACGCGGAACCAGTCAAAGTCGGCGTGCCCGCGCTGCGGGGCGGTCGCGGGGGACGAGGCGAACAGGCCGACCTTGGCGCCGACCCAGTGGCCGGTGGTGGCGGTGAATTCCCGGCCGGCGTCGATGAAGCGCTCCCCGTCGGTGCTGAAGGCGAACCGACATTCGCCGCCGGGGCGCACGACGATGCGCAGCCAGACCGGTCCGGCGGGGTGCTCGATGAGCAGGTGCTCCTGCTGGGGCTCGCCCTTGCGGGCGTCGGGCCGGAATGCAAGCACCACGGTGGCGCCGCGTTCGCCGGACCGCAGGCCGATCCACCCGTAGGCGTAGCCGAAGACCATCAATCCGGCGCTCTCGCCCGGAGAACGGGGCTGGAAATCGAGGCGGGTGGTGACGCAGAAGGTGGGCGCGGGAAATTTCTGCAGCAGCAGGTGCGGTGCCTGATACAGATTTGCCGGGTGCGGCTCCGGCTGGCTGTGCAACCGGAGGCAGCCGGGGCGCTCGCTCAGCGAATGCCAGCCCGCCGCCGGGTTGGCCTGCCATTGCCACTGGAGGCCGAGTTGCGGCGAGTCGAACTCGTCGCTCGTGGCAGGCACGGCGACGGCGACGGCGGGGAGGGCGGGCTTGCGGTGCACGAGCACGGGCTCGCCCGTGCCGTCGCCGTCGGCATCGTGCCCCATGACCGGCCAGCCGTCGCGCCAGACGACGGGCTGCAGGTGCACCACGCGGCCGTAGGCACCCTTGTCCTGAAAATGGAGGAACCACCATTCGCCCGCCGGCGTGTCCACGAGCGCACCCTGGTGCGGGCCGTTGATCGCGGTGCCGCCCTGGGCGAGCACGATGCGGTGTTCGTAAGGGCCGCGGATGTCCTTCGCGCGAAACACGGACTGCCAGCCGGTGGCGACGCCGCCGGCCGGCGCGAAGAGGTAATACCAGCCCGCGCGCTTGTAGAACTTCGGGCCCTCCAGCGTGCGAAAGTTCGGCACCGGCACCTTGGCGCCGTCCACGACGATGCCGAGGTCCTCCTCGACGCTGCGGCCGTCGGCGCTGAGCCGCAGCAGCGTGAGCACATTGCTGATGCCGGAGCGGCTTTTGGCCCAGCCGTGGACGAGATAGACGCGGCCGTCGTCGTCCCACAGCGGGCAGGGATCGATGAGGCCCTTGCCGCCCTTGACCGGCACCGGCTCGCTCCAGCGGCCGGCGGGGTCGTCGGCCGTGACGACGTAGAGGCCGAAATCGGGGTCGGGGTAGTAGATCCAGAATCTGCCCGCGTGATGCCGGATGGACGGCGCCCACACGCCCTGGCCGTGGCGCGGCACGGAGAAAAACTCCTCCGGCACCAGCCGCGGCAGCGCGTGGCCGAGCAGCCGCCAGTTGACCAGGTCGCGCGAGTGCAGCAGCGGCAGGCCGGGCACGTGGCTGAAGCTGGATGACACGAGGTAGTAATCCTCGCCGACCCGGATCGCATCGGGATCGGAATAGTCGGCGTGGAGCACGGGATTGCGGTAGCGACCGTCAGCGAGGTCGGGTTGCCAGGCGGGGGAGGACATGGGAGTGGGCGGAAAAGTGGCGGGAAGTCCGGCGGCGGTCACGCCGGCGCGGATTCGGACCGACCGATTCGGGGGACGAGCAGGTGGACGAGCAGGAGGGAGAGCAGATACATGCCGGAGAAATAGGCGAAGACCGGCACGTAGCTGCCGGTCCGCTGCAGGATCTGTCCGGTCAGGCCGCTGACGAAACCGCCCGTGAAATAGGCGACGAAGCCGCCGAGGCCCACCACCGAGCTGATCGCGTGGCGCGGCATGGTGTCGGAGACGACGCTGAAGAGGTTGGCCGACCAGCCCTGGTGCGCGGAGCCGGCGAGGCCGACGATGAGCACGGCCAGCAACGGGCTGCCGACGAAGGGCGCGAGGAAGACCGGCACGACCGCGAGCGCGCAGGCCAGCAGGGCGGTTTTCCGCGCGCGGTTCACCGACCAGCCGCGGGCGAGCAGCCGGCCGGCGAGCCAGCCGCCCGCCACGCCGCCGCCGGCGGCCAGGAGGAAAAACGCGCTCGTCCACCAGGCGGTGGCGCCCAGCCCGAGGTGAAACGCCTTCTTGAGGAAATCCGGCAGAAAGAACTGGTAGAAGCCCCAGGCCGGTCCCGCGAAGATGCCGGCGAGCACATAGGCCCAGACGGCGCGGTGGCGCAGCAGTGAGCGCCACGGCACGTTGGCCTTCGGTTCCCCGGCGGCGGGCCGGTCCTCCTTGATGTAGGCCAGTTCGGCCGGGGAGAGACGTGGATGCTTTTCCGGCGCCTCGTAAAGCCAATACCACACAGCGACCCAGCCGAAGCCAAGGCCGCCCGTGGCGTAGAACGTCGTCTGCCAGCCCCAGTGGTCATACATCCACTTCACCACGAGCGGGCAGATGACGGCGCCGACGTTGGTGCCGGCGTTGAACCAGCCGGTGGCGAGCGCCCGCTCGCGCACGGGGAACCACTCCGCCACGGCCTTGATCGCTCCGGGAAAGTTGCCGCCTTGGGTGAGACCGAGGGCGATGCGCGCGGCCATGAAACCATAGACCGTGAGCGGCGCTGCGAACGTCATCCAGACCAGGCCGCCCTCCGCCCGGGAAAACCACGGATAGTTCAGCCGGAACTGCTCCTGCTCGCCGATCAGGCCGCACAGGCCGTGGGCGGTGGCCGCGACGCTCCAACTGAACACGAAGATGGGCAGACCCTTTTTCACGCCCCAACGGTCCATGAGGCGCCCGCCGAACAGGTAGCCGAACGCATAGGCGAACGAGAAGGCCGCGGCGATGTGCCCGTAGTCGGCCTCGCTCCAGCCGAGCTGCTCGCTCATCGGCCCCTTGAGGATGCCGATGACGAGCCGGTCGATATAGTTCACCGCGACGGAGAAGAAGAGCAGGCCGCAGACGATCCAGCGGTGGTTTCCACCGGCGGCCGGGGCGTGGGGGGTGGTGGGGGTGGACATGCTCGTTTCAGGTGGATCAGCGGAGCGGATGGCTGCGAAGCCGGAGCGGGGGCGCCCGCGGGAGCGCAAGGCGCGCCGGCTGACAGGTTTCGCATCCTGCCCCCCTCGCGGGCGCAGGCAAAGGGCCGGCCGGGCTCATCGTTGACCGGCCGGCGTCATCGCCGGAACTCGCTGGCCTATCGCCGGGGAATTTTGCAGCCTGTCCGCATGCTGCCCGCCCCTTCGTTCATCACCGCCAATTTTGTCGCACGCCCGCTGGGCTATCGGATGGATCAAGGGTGGGGGCAGGGCGACCGGGCCTCCAACGACTGGTTCGCGCCGCTCGAAACCTTCGAGGCGCGCTTCGACGAGATGCTCGCGGAGATCAAGGCCCTCGGCTTCGCCTCCATCGACCTGTGGTGCGCCCACCTGCACTGGCGGTGGGCCACGCCGCAGCACATCGAGACGGCGAAGGCGCTCCTCGCCAGGCACGGTCTCGCCGTGCGCAGCTACCCCGCGTGGGTGATGGGCGGCGCGGCCGACCTGCACGCGGCCTGCCGGCTCTGCGCGGCGCTCGACATCCCGTATTTTGTGGGCAACTGCCAGCTCTTCGCCGACGACCGCGCCGCCGCCGTGGCCATCCTGCGCGAACACGGCGTGGGCTACGCCATCGAAAACCATCCGGAAAAATCGGCGGCCGAGATGCTCGCGCGGCTCGGCCGGGGCGACGAGGACGTCGTCGGCCTCGGTCTCGACACCGGCTGGTGCGGCACGCAGGGCTGGGACGCCCTCGCCGCGGTGAAGGAGCTGGGCTCCCGGATGTTCGCCATCCACCTGAAGGACGTGAAGCCGCGCCGCGCGGAAAAGACCGGGCTCGAGTTCGTGGACCTGGGCCACGAGACCTGCCGGCTCGGCGACGGCATCGTGCCGATCCGCGCCATTGTCGGGCATCTCCGCGCCACCGGGTTCCGCGGCGCCATCGGCATCGAGCATGAACCCGAGACCTACGATCCCTCCGCCGAAGTCCGTGAGAGCCGCGAGCGCGTCGAGTCTTGGTGGGACGGCGTGCAGGTGCAGGAGGCCGCGCCGCCGCTGAAGGTCGTGGTCGTCGGTTGCGGCAACATCGCCGGCCAGTATGGTGAGGCGCTGGGCCGTTGTCCCGAGATCAGGATTCTCGGCGCGCAGGACCTCGCGGCCGACCGCGCGCGGGAGTGGACGGGCAAATTTGGCGGCAAGCCCTACGCCTCGCTCGATGCGGTGCTGGCCGATCCGGAGGTGGAGGCGATCGTCAATCTCACCATCCAGCAGGCGCACGTCGAGGTGGTCACCCGCGCCTTGCAGGCCGGCAAGCACGTGCATTCCGAGAAACCGCTGGCGCCGACCTGTCTTGAGGCGAAGAAGCTGGTGGACCTGGCCAAGAGCCGGGGCCTGCGCCTGAGCTGCGCGCCGGTCACCTGGCTGGGGGAGGCGCAGCAGACCGCTTGGAAACTCATCCGCGAAGGCCGCATCGGCACGCCGCGCGTGGCCTACGCCACGGTGGACTGGGGGCGCATCGAAACCTGGCATCCGAACCCCGCGCCGTTCTACGCGGCCGGCCCCGTGTTCGATGTGGGCGTGTATCCGCTTGCACTGCTCACGGCCTGGTTCGGGCCGGTGCGGAAAGTCTCGGCCGGCGGCGGCGTGCTGCTGCCGGACCGGAAGACCAAGGACGGCAAGCCTTTCCGGATCGCGACCGAGGACTGGGCGGCGGCAGTGCTGGAGTTCGCCGGCGGAATGCAGGTGCGGTTGACGGCCAATTTCTACGTGATGAACCCCACGCAGTGGCAGGCCACGCTGGATTTTCATGGCGACGCCGGCTCGATCGCCACCGAGTGGTTTGCCGCCACGGCGCCGGTGCGCCTGTGCCCCAACGGCGGCGGCTACCGGCGCGTGCCGCCCGTGCGTGAGCCGCTCGGCACCGGGCGCTGGTATGTGGACTGGGCCGCGGGCGTCGTCGGACTCTGGCGCGGCCTGCGCTTCAACCAGCCGCATCCCACGACCGGCGCCCATGCGGCGCACGTGGTCGAGGTCATGGAAGCCGTGCACCGCTCGTTGCGCGAGGGCCGGGCGATCCATCCGACCGGCGACTTCCACGCTCCGGAACCCCAGCCTTGGGCGAAATAGGGAACGTTCCCGCGCGGTCTCCCCTCTTGCCTCGCTGCGCGTCGTGGTTATCTAGGCCTTGCCTCATGGATTTCCCGAAACCGCCCGCCAAAGCCCCCAGGCAGCAGCCGTTGTCCCTGCCCAGCAAGGCGGGGTTGATGGCCAGGCTGGAGGAGCAGGAAGCGGCGCTGCGGAAACGGGCCGACGAGCTGGCCGAGTTTGAGAAGCAGATGCTGGAGGAGCGCGAGCAGCTCGACGCGACGCGACACCAGTTGGAGGAGCGCATCCGGGCGCTGACGGAGGGCGAGCTGCTGCTGAAGCAACAAAAGCTGCTCCATCAAAAGCAGTTCTCCTCGCTCCTGGAGCAGCACGAGCTGGTCGCGCTCCGCGCGGAACTCGAGAAGCGCGAGGAGGATTTCAAGAAGCGGGAGGCGTTCCTCACCGAGACCCAGAAGCGGTTCAACGAGCAGCTGGCCGCGCGCGAGGAGGATTTGCGGAAGCGCGAGGCGTGGGTTTCCGCCGAGCACGAGAAGGCGACCCTCCGGCAGGCCCGCCGCCTCCAGGCCATCGTCTTCACCGATGTGGTCAGCTACTCGGCGCTCATGCAGGCCGACGAGGCCGCGACGATCCAAAAGGTGCGCGCCGACCTGCAGCGCATGCGCGACGAGGGCCAGGAGCAGGGCGGCATGCTCATCAACACCATGGGCGACGGCATGGTGATGATCTTCCCTAGCGCAATCCAGGCCGTGCGCTTCTCGCTGGGCATGCAGCGGGCGTTCCAGTCGGCCCGGGAGTCCGGCGGCTTGCAGCACCGCTTCGGCATCCATATCGCCGACGTCGCGCTGCTGCCCGACGGCGGCATCGCGGGCGACGGTGTCAACATCGCCTCGCGGCTCGAATCCAAGGCGCCCAACGGCGGCATCTGCCTCAGCTCGCTCGTCCACTTCCTCGTCAAAGGCAAACTGCTGCTCCCGCCGGGCGAGGTCGAGCAGGTGCAGCTCAAGAACATCGCCGAGCCCGTGGCCGTCTATAAGTTCACGCCCGAGGCCATCATGGGCATGACCGATCCAGGGCATTCGGTGCCGAGCGTGGTCCTGCCCGAGGAAGAGCGCACCGTCCCGCCCTTTCCGCTCAATCCGCCCGCCGACACATAGGCGGGCAGCGACGAGCCGGGAGAGCCGGTCAGGCTCCGTCCACGGCGTGGCCGGCGGCGCGCAGGGCGTGGATGGCGGCGTCCACCCTGTCGGCCTTCACGAGCACATAATCGGTGTTGAAGGTCGAAATCGCGAAGATGCTCACGCCGGCCTTGGCGAGCGGGTCGAGCACCGAGGCGAGGATGCCGGTGAGGCCGAAGTCGAGCGGTCCCTCGATTTTGAACATGCGCCAGCCGGATTCCTGCTTCACGGCGGAGGGTGGGAGGTCTTCGGTGCACACGATCGACAGCTCTTCCTTGGTGCGGGTGATCGAGACAAACGACCTTGCCGTCGCGGCCCATTCGGGGATCGGAGCCTCGGCGGCCAGCTGGCAGACTGTCAGGTGCTCTTGGCTCAGCGAAAGATTCATAGGGGGCGGGGGCTTGGGTGCTGCGAGAGTCTGGCTGAATCCCGGGGGAAAAACGAGTAGCAGGCAGGCAAGCAGGCGTGATTTCATGGTAACGTCAGCGTTTTTCCGCGAACCACACGGCGGTCGTCAGCAGGACGAGGCTGAGGAAGAGCCGGGGAACGTCGGCGTATTCGCCGAAGAAGAGCAGGGAGCAGGCGACGGCGAGCGGGATCTTGGCGTTGTTCATCACCGCCAGCGCGCCGGTGCCGGTGCGCGTGGCCCCCAGGTTCCAGAGGAAGAAACCAAGTCCCGATGCCAGGACACCCAGGTAGAGGAGAGTGAGGGACTGAGTGAGAGTGAGGGTGAAAGCGGATGGGTCCACCCGGACAAGGGCGACGGACAGGGTCAGCGCAAAGCCACCGGCGTAGAGCAGTCCGAAGATGTCGCGGTCGCGCAGCGCGGGATGATTCCTGCGCAGGCGCCGGTAGCCGACCTGGCCGAGTGCAAAGGCCACATTGGAGAGCTGCACGAGCGTGAGGCCCCACAGGGTGGGGCGGACGGCCTGGCCCTGGAACACGATGATGAAGGTGCCGCCGACGGCGAGCAGCGCCGCGGCGAAGGCCCGGACGCGAAAGGTGCGCTCCAGCGCGTCGGCGATGAGCGTGACGAACACCGGTGTGGTCAGCGTGAAGAGCGCGACTTCGTGCGCCTGGAGGTGCCGGAAGCTCTCGTTGTAGGCCAGATACATCAGGCCGAACTGCACGGCGCCGAGGGCGGCGAGCGAGGCCAGGAGGCGGGGCGTCAGGCCCCGGAGCCGCAGGAACGGCAGGAACACCAGCAGCGCCAGCCCGAGCCGGGCGGCGGAGATGAACGCGCTG
Source organism: Verrucomicrobiota bacterium (assembly GCA_049322455.1). GTDB lineage: Bacteria > Verrucomicrobiota > Verrucomicrobiia > Opitutales > Opitutaceae > Lacunisphaera. Next base: position 56,107 of record JBMOQY010000011.1, read on the forward strand.
TCAAGCCCGGCGAGCCGGCCCTTGATCAGACCGAAGGAGAAGGCCCAGAGGAGGGAGACGGCGATGAGGTAGGGCATGGGCTAAGCAGAGGACAGAAGCCAGGGGGCAGAGGACAGACGGCAAATCCACAAAAGACACCCGATTTGACACTCAGAGGGAAGCGCGGAGTCCAGAATCATCTTCGCCCACGGTCGTCATGCTGCTGCTTCGCTTCGCTCAGGATGACAGGGTCCGGGGAGTGGTCCGTGCTCATCGGAGCAATCCGTGGTCAGGAATCTGGGGTGTTTACGACCGGCCGCCTCCCTGCGGACCATGGCGAGGCGGGTTTGGCTGCGCTAAACCCGGAAGATTGCGCCGAGCTTCTTGCCGAGGAGGATGGTCATGCCGGCGATGGTGATGCCGAGGAAGGCCATGGCCCAGACGCCGAGGGCCGAGGCGATGAACTTGCCGTCGCCGAGAAGCTGGAAGAGTTCGTAGATGGCCTTGGTGATCGGGTAATAGACCTGCTTCTGCGCCAGGATGAGCGAGTCGGAGACCTCGAGCATCGCAAAGGAGAAGGCGAGCAGGCCGCCGGCGATGAGGTTGGCGATGATGAGCGGGAGCGTGACCTTGAAGACGGCCTTGAGCGGCGGGCAACCGAGGTTCTGCGCGGCCTCCTCGAGGGTCTCGCTCGTCTGCTGGAAACCCGCGGCGGCCGAGCGCACGACGTAGGGCAGGCGGCGGATGGAGTAGGCGATGATGAGCAGGAAGGTCGGGTCGGCGACCGGGTTGAGGAAGGAGAAGAACTTCCCGTCCTGGCTCATGGCCAGGTAGCCGAAGGCGAGCACCAGGCCCGGCACGGCCAGCGGCATCATCGAGAGGAAATCGAGGATCTGCCGGCCGCGGATCTTCGAGCGCACGATGACGTAGGCGAGGATGATGCCCAGCACGAGGTCGATGACCGTGGAGATGCTCGCGTATTTGAGGCTGTTGGCGATGGCCGGCACGGTGAGGTCGTGGCCGAGCGCGATGCGGAAGTTGTCGAAGTTGAAGTGGCGCGGCAGGATGGTGGCATACCAGTCGTTGGAGAAGGCCACGAGCACAACGCCGAGGTGCGGCAGGATGGCGACGAAGGTGACCCCGGCAAACAGCGCGGTGCAGAGCCACGCGCGGGCCGGCGGCAGCGCCCGCGGGCCGCCCGACGAGGTGGCCTTGGCCATCATGGCGTAGGCGTCGCGGCCGAAGAGACCCTTGCCCAGCCCGTAGAAGGCGACCGAGCTGAACAGCATCACGGCCACCAGGGCGTAGGGGAAGGGGTTGCCGCCGATGTCCTTCAGACCGTAGAAAATCTGCACCGAGGTGACGCGAGCGTAGTCGAAGATGAGCGGCACGCCGAGATCGGTGAACGACCAGATGAACACGATGGTGCCGCCGGCGAACAGGCCCGACTTGATGAGGGGCAGGGTGATCTTGAAAAACTTGCGCAGGCCCGTGCAGCCGAGGTTCTCGGCGGCCTCCTCCATGGCGGGATCGATGTTGGCCAGCGCCGCCACGGCATTGAGGTAGATGATGGGGTAGAGGCTGAAGGCGGTGACGATGGCGATGCCCAGAAACTGGCTGGTCCCCAGCCAGTCGAAGGTCCAGCCCTCCGGGCGCAGGCCGAGGGAGATGATGAGCGAGTTCAGCGCGCCGTATTGCCCGAGGATCTGCTTGATGCCGATGGCCCCCACGAAGGGCGGCAGGATCATCGGCACGAGGATGAAGGAGCCGAGGAAGCCCTTCAGCGGAAACAGGAACCGGTCGGACACGAAGGCCAGCGGCAGCGCGATCAGCAGCGCGAAGGTCGTGGTGGTCAGCGCCAGCAGGAAGGAGTTGGCCAGCCCCCCGAGGTAGATCGGGTCCACGAGCAGCGACCACAGGTAGGCGAAGGTCAGCCGGCCGTCGGCATCGACGAAGCCGCCCTGCAGGATATGCAGGATCGGCCAGAGGAAAAACGCGCCGAAGAAGACCAGGGTGACGGCGAAGACGAGGCGCGCGAAGTTCTGCGACATGCAGCGGTGGAGATGCACCGTCCGGCGGATGGAGACAAGAGCGAAGGCAGGCGCGGGGGCTTTGGCTTTACGCGCTTGGCACTGCCCGGAGTCCTTTTATGAACCGGTCATGCTTTCCCGCCTCATCGCCTGTGTCCTGTTTCTCGCCGGCGCGGTTTCCACGTTGCGCGCCCAGCTCACCGAATGGCCGGCCACCGTCGAGCCCGGCCGGTTCCTCCTCGAGATGGACGCGCTCTCGCTGACCCTCGACAAGGACGCCGGAGACAAATACACGGCCTTCGGCGCGGCTTCGACCTTCCTCACGACCGGGCTCGCGCACAACTGGGACATCCAAGTCGGCGCCGAGCTCTTCATCAGCCAGAAATACGAGGCGGGCGGCTTCTCCGAGCGCAACAGCGGCGTCGGCGATGTTTATGTGCGCACCAAATACCGGTTCTACGAGAACCCCGAGACCGGCACGGCCGTGGCGATCCTCCCCTATGTGAAGTTTCCGACCAACAGCGGCGGTGTCGGCAACGATGCCACCGAAGGCGGCGTCATCGTGCCCTGGACCACGCAACTCGCGGGCGGATTCGAGGTGTATGCGATGGCCGAGCTGGACTTCCTCCGCAACGACGCCGACGACGGCTACGACACCTACTGGTATTTTTCGGGAACGTTGAGGCGGGATCTCACCTCGGCGATCGGCGTCTATGGCGAGCTGGCGCTCGGCAAGTCTTCCGGCGACTCCACGACGGAGGGCCTCATGGGCGTCGGGGTGACTCTTTCCGTCTCCGACCGGACCTGGTGGGACTTCGCGCTCTACAAGGGCATCTCCCGCGGCGCGGCCGACTGGAACCAGGTGGTGCGTTTCAATTTCGGCTTCTGACCGCGCCCTCGCAGGGAGATCACGGAGCAGCGGTCTTGGTGTAGCGGGCGAAGGCCGCCAGCGTGGCCGGACTCACATGGTGCTCGATGCCCTCGGCATCGAGTTCGGCCGTCTTTCTCGGGATGCCCAGCGAAATCAGGAAAGCGACGACGACGCCGTGCCGGTGCTGGCATTGCTCGGCCAGCGTCCGCCCGCTCTCGGTCAGGAAAATGGCCCGGTAGGGCTGGACGCTCACGTAGCCCTCGCGCTGCAGCCGGGCCAGGGTGCGGTTGACCGTGACGTGGGTCACCCCGAGCCGCCGGGCGAGGTCCACCACCCGCGCCTCGCCCAGGGTCGCCGTCAGGTCGGCGATGGCCTCGACATAGTCCTCGGCCGTCTCGGAGGCGTGCTCGCGCCGCGTCTGCTGCAGGGACTCGGCCTGCAGGGCGGAGGGACGGACGGCGTTCCGGGGTGGGCGGACAGTTCTTTTCACTTTCGTGACACAGGCATGGGGAAGGGGGCTTGACAAGTCGAGCTTCAAGTGTAGCCAAAGCTACAATATGTATCAATTTCTACGCCTTTTGCCGGTCCTGGTCCTGCTGCCCCAGGTCCGGGCGGCCGACAAGTCCGGCTACAGCGTGGCCAATCCCGTCCCGCGCGAGCTGCTCCGCGCCCTGAGCACCGACCGGCCGGACCAGACGGAAAGCCCCTACACGGTGGACGCCGGGCACTGGCAGATCGAGATGGACCTGTGCAACCTCACCCACGACCACGACACCGCGGGCGGCGCGGACCTTCGGGTGCGGGAATGGAGGCTCGCGCCGGTGAACCTCAAACTAGGCCTGACCAGCCGGCTCGACGTCCAGTTCATGCTCGATCCGCACGTCAGTTCCCGGGTCGAGGACCGGACGACCGGCGCGGTGACCAGGGCTTCGGGCGTCGGCGATGTCACCACCCGGATCAAGTTCAACCTCCGGGGCAACGACGGCGGTCCGACGGCCTTTGCCGTGATGCCCTTTGTCAAATGGCCGTTGTCCGCCTCGGAGGTGCGCAACGGCGAGACCGAGGGTGGTGTGATCGCGATCCTCGGCTACGAACTGCCGGGCGGATGGGGCTCGGCGGTCATGACGGAGGTGGATTCCGTCAGCGACGGTGCCGGCGGGCGCGACACCGAATGGATCAACTCGATCACCTTCGCCCGCGATCTGACCGCCCGACTGGGCGGCTACCTCGAACTGTTCACGGTCATCAGCGACGCCCCCGGAGCCGATTGGCAGGCCCAGTTCGACCTGGGGCTCACCTATGCGGTGTCCGACGACGTGCAACTCGATGTGGGCTGCAACTTCGGGATCACGGAATCCGCCCCCGACTACCAGCCCTTCCTGGGCCTGTCCCGCCGCTTCTGATTCCACGCCGTCATGAGAAAGTCCACCGTCACCCTTTTCCTGCTGGTCGCCGCCCTGTCCGCCACCGCCGCGGACAAGAAGCGCATCGTCACCACGTTCACCGTTCTGCAGGACATGGCGCAGAACGTCGCGGGCGACGCCGCGATCGTCGAGTCCATCACCAAGCCCGGCGCCGAGATCCACGGCTACGAGCCCACGCCGCAGGACATCGTGAAGGCCCAGAAGGCCGACCTCGTGCTCTGGAACGGCCTGAACCTCGAGCGCTGGTTCGAGAAGTTCTACGGCAACCTGAGGTCGGTGCCGCGCGCCGTGCTCACCGAGGGCATCGAGCCGATCGGCATCGAGGAGGGGCCCTACACCGGCAAGCCCAACCCCCACGCGTGGATGTCGCCGCGCAACGCCGTCATCTACGTCGAGAACATCCGCCGGGCGCTCGTGCAGCTCGACCCCGCCAATGCGACCGCCTACAACGCCAACGCCGCGGCTTACACCGCGAAATTCGCCGCCATCGAGGAGACCGTGCGCGCCGAACTCGCGCGGATCCCGCAGAATCAGCGCTGGCTCGTGACCAGCGAGGGGGCGTTCCCGTATTTGGCCCGCAATTTCGGCCTGAAGGAGCTGTTCCTCTGGGCGGTCAACGCCGACCAGCAGGGCACGCCGCAGCAGGTGCAGAAGGTGATCGACGGCGTGCGCGCCCACCGCATCCCGGTCGTTTTCAGCGAGAGCACCGTCAGCGACAAGCCCGCCCGCCAGGTGGCCAAGGAGACCGGCGCCCGCTACGGCGGTGTGCTCTATGTGGACTCGCTCACCGGCCCCGACGGCCCCGCGCCGACCTACCTGAAGTTGATGGAATACAACGCCCGGACTATCGTGCGGGGCTTCACCGCCGCACCATGAGCATATATCGCGCATTTCTCCGAGAGCAGGAGGGGCTTTAGGCCCCGACATTGATGGGAAGTGCGTCCAAGTCGCGGCGTAAAGCCGCTCCCACATTCGAGCCAAGAAGCACAATCACTCCATGAACACTCCCATCGAACTGAGCGTCGAAGCCGTCACCGTCCGCTACCCGGGCGGGCAGGTGGCGCTGCGCGACGCGAGTTTCCGCCTCGCGGGCGGCTCGATCTGCGGGCTCGTCGGCGTCAACGGCAGCGGCAAGTCCACGCTCTTCAAGGCCATCATGGACTTCGTGCGTCCCGTGGCCGGGGCGGTGCGCATCGCCGGCCGGCCGGTGCGGGAGGCGCTGCGCGACAACCTCGTGGCCTACGTGCCCCAGAGCGAGGAGGTGGACTGGACCTTTCCCGTCAGCGTGTGGGACGTGGTCCTGATGGGCCGCTACGGCTACATGGGGTTTTTGCGCATCCCGCGGACCGAGGACCGGCGCATCGCCGAGGATGCCCTGACCCGCATGGGCATGGCGGAATTCCGCGACCGCCAGATCGGCGAGCTTTCCGGCGGGCAGAAAAAGCGCGTGTTCCTCGCCCGGGCGCTGGCCCAGCGCAGCCGCGTGATCCTCCTCGACGAGCCCTTCACCGGCGTGGACGTGAAGACCGAAACTGCGATCATCGACCTGCTGCGGGCGCTGCGCAACGAGGGGCACCTCATCCTGGTCTCGACGCACAACCTCGGGTCCGTGCCGGAGTTCTGCGACCAGGTCGTGCTCATCAACCGCACGGTGCTCGCGGCCGGCCCCACCGACGTGGTGTTCACCGAGGCCAATCTGGCGCAGGCCTTCGGCGGCGTGTTGCGCCACTTCCGCTTCGACGAGTCCACCGTGCAGAAGCACGACGGCCGCGCGGTCACGCTGCTCACCGACGACGAGCGCCCGCTGGTGTTCGGCAAGGGCGGCCACCTCGAATACAGCCGCCGCGAGGGGCACGAACAGGAGCTGGAGCAGCGCAAGGAACCGGAGGACGAGAAGTGAGCGATTTTCTCCTCACGCCCCTGCAATACGAATACATGGTGAAGGCCATCCTCGTGAGCGGCCTCATCGGCGGGGTGTGCGCGTTCCTCTCCTGCTTCATCACGCTCAAGGGCTGGTCGCTGATGGGCGACGCGCTCTCGCACTCCGTCGTGCCCGGCGTGGCCGTGGCCTACGCGCTGGGCTGGCCGTTCGCCGTCGGCGCCTTCGGCACCGGCCTGCTGGCCGCGGTGGGCATGGCCTTCGTCAAGACCAGGACCCGCCTGCGTGAGGACGCGGTCATCGGCGTCGTGTTCACGGCGTTTTTCGCGCTGGGCCTGTTCCTGATCTCGCTCAACCCGAGCAGCGTGGACCTGCGCACCATCGTCTTCGGCAACCTCCTCGGCATCGCCGACACCGACATCGTGCAGGTCGTCATCATCTCGGCCGTCACGCTCGCCATCCTCGGACTGAAATGGCGCGACCTGCTGCTGTTCTGCTTCGACGCCAACCAGGCCAAGGCCCTCGGGCTCAACGTCACCGCGTTGCACTACACGCTGCTCACGCTGCTTTCCGCCACAGCGGTCGCCGCGCTGCAGACGGTCGGCGCCTGCCTGGTCGTGGCCATGCTGGTGACGCCCGGGGCGACCGCCTACCTGCTGACCGACCGGTTCGGGCGCATGATCGGGCTCGCCGTGGGCATGGGCGTCGGCACCTCGCTGATCGGCGCCTACGCCAGCTACTATTTCGACGGCTCGACGGGCGGCTGCATCGTCACCTTGCAGAGCCTGCTCTTCGTGGTGGCGCTGGTCTTCGCGCCGAAACACGGCCTGCGCGCCGCCCGGGCGAAGCTCAAACAGCCGCCGGAGGACCCTTTGCCATGAACGCCCTGCTCGAACCCTTCCGCTACGGCTTCATGGTGGACGCCATGATCGTCGGCGCGGCCATCGGCGCGGTCTGCGCCGTGCTGTCGTGCTACCTCGTGCTCAAGGGCTGGTCGCTGATGGGCGACGCCATCTCCCACGCCGTGCTGCCGGGCATCGTCATCGCCTACGCCGTCGGCCTGCCCCTGGCGGTCGGCGCCTTCCTGTCGGGCCTGTTCTGCGCGGTGGCCACCGGCTACATCAAGGCCAACACCCGCATCAAGGAGGACACGGTCATGGGCGTGGTCTTCACCGGCCTGTTCGCCTTCGGGCTGGTGCTCTTCACCAAGATCAAGAGCGACCTGCACCTCGACCACATCCTGTTCGGCAACATCCTCGGGCTCGAGCCGGGCGACCTGCGCAACACGCTGCTGGTGGGCGGCCTCACGCTCGCGGTGATCCTGGCGCTGCGGCGCGACCTGCTGCTGTTCTGCTTCGATCCCGCGCAGGCGCGGGTCATCGGCCTGCGCACTCATTTGCTCTATTACCTGCTGCTTTCGCTCCTGGCCATGACCATCGTGGTCTCGCTGAAGGCGGTGGGCATCATTCTGGTCATTGCGATGCTGGTGGCGCCCGGTTGCATCGCCTATCTGCTGAGCGACCGGTTCGACCGGATGCTCCTCATCGCCACCGGCGCGGCGGTGGGGTCGAGCCTGGTCGGCGTCTATGGGAGCTTCTTCCTCAACGCCTCGACCGGGGCCTGCATCGTGCTCGTGCAGGCGTTGGTCTTCGTGGCGACGGTGCTCTTCGCGCCCAAGCACGGGTTGATCTCGCTGCGCCGACGTCCGGTTTCGGCTTAACCCTTGCGGCGGTTGGGCCCGGTTACAGACTGCGTGGCAGGGAAGCTGCTGGACACCCCAGCCAGTCCGCCGCATGAGCCAGCCATCATTCTACGAACAACTGACCGCGCTCGAACGCGAGGGCGCCGCCTTCGTGCTCGTGGTGCTGGCCGAGGCGCTGGGCAGCACGCCGCAGGACACCGGCGCGAAGATGCTCGTGACGGCCGCCGGCCTCCACGCCGGCACGGTCGGCGGCGGCAGGATCGAGGCCAAGGCCCTGGCGCTCGCGCAGGAGCTGCTCGCCGGCGGCGCCACCGCCCCGCGGTTCGTCAACTGGACGCTCAAGACCGATGCGGGCATGACCTGCGGCGGCTCGGTGAAGCTGTATTTCGAGCCGCACCCGGCCGGCGGAACCGGGGCCGCGTGGCCGATCTGGATTTTCGGCGCCGGGCACGTCGCGCAGGCGCTCGTGCCGGTGCTGACGCCGCTGGATTGCACGCTCACCGTCGTGGACCCGCGCCGCGAGTGGCTCGACCGCCTGCCGCGCGCCCACAACCTGCGCTTCATCGAGGCCGGCGAACCCAAGGATCTCGTGCCCACGATGCCGGACCGCGCCTTCCTGCTCTGCCTGACCCAGGGGCACGCCAGCGACCGGCCCGTGCTGCAACGGGCGCTGGCAGAGCGGGATTTCCCGTTCATCGGCGTCATCGGCAGCGACGCCAAGGCCGAGGTGCTGCGCCGCGAGATGATCGCCGACGGCCTGCCCGCGGAGCGGGCGAAGCAGTTCCACTGTCCCGTCGGCCTGCCCTTCGGCGGCAACGACCCGCACGAGATCGCGATCAGCATCGCGGCGCAGTTGCTGGCCGAGCGGGACCGGTGGCGGCAGCTGGAGCGCGGCATCCGCGCATGCCGCCCGACAGCTTCGCCCTCTCCTGGATTGCCGTGAAGATCGCCTCGCCGGTGGCGGGGGAGGCGAGGCGCACCTCGCCGCCGGGCGGGCCGAAGGCGGCGACGGCGTCGCGGATGGCCTCGCGCACGGAGAACGCCAGCATGAGCGGCGGTTCTCCCACGGCCTTGCTGCCGTGGATGGTGTTGTCCTGCGCCGCGCGGGGGAAGAGCGTGACGTTGAACTCCGGCGGCGCGTCGCTGATGGCGGGGATCTGGTAAGTGCTGGCGCTGTGCGTAAGCAGGCGGCCCTTCGGATCCCATTTGAGCTCCTCGCTCGTGAGCCAGCCCATGCCCTGCACGAAGCCGCCCTCGATCTGGCCGCGGTCCACGCCGGGGTTCAGCGAGTCGCCGACGTCGTGCACGATGTCCACGCGGCGCACGCGGTGCATGCCGGTGTAGCCGTCCACCTCGACTTCCGCCACGGCCACGCCGCAGGCGAAGTAGTGGAACGGCCGGCCGGTGGCCGTCTGCCAGTCCCAGTGGATGCCGGGCGTCCGATAGTAACCGGTCGCCGCGAGGCTGACGCGCTCCGCGTAGGCCTTGGCACAGACCTTGGCAAAAGGCAGGCGCGCGCTCGGATTGCCGCGGGCAAAGACTTCGCCGTTCGCAAAAGCAACGTCCCCGGGCGCTGCGCCGAGCAGTCCCGCCGCCACGGGCGCCAGCCGCTCGCGCAGGGTCGCGCAGGCGGCGGCGACGGCCGCGCCGTTGAGGTCGGCGCCGCTTGAGGCCGCCGTGGCGGAGGTGTTGGGCACCTTGTCGGTGCTGGTCGGCATCATCCGGATGGATGCGGCGGGCACGCCGAGCTCGCGCGCAGCGACGCCGAGGAGCTTGGTGTGCAGGCCCTGACCCATCTCGGTGCCGCCGTGATTCACCTGCACCGAGCCGTCCTGATAGACGAGCACGAGCGCGCCGGCCTGGTTGTAGTGTGTGAGGGTGAAACTGATGCCGAATTTCACCGGCGTGACCGCCAGGCCGCGCTTGATGCGCGGATGGGCGGCGTTCCACTCGTCGATCGCGACGCGCCGGGCGGCGAAACGCGCCTGCTCCTGCGCCTGCGTCCACATGGCCTGGACGCGGTTGTCGCCGATGTCTTCGCCGTAATGGGTGCGGTTGGTCTCGCCGGTGCCGTGATAGAGGTTGCGCTGGCGCACGGTCTCGGGCGGCAGCCCGGTGCGGCGGGCGATGCGGTCCATGATTTCCTCGATGACGAGCATGCCCTGCGGTCCGCCGAAGCCGCGGAAGGCGGTGTGCGACGTGACGTTGGTCTTCGCCACGCGGCTGCGGAAGTCCACGGCCGGGATGTAGTAGGCGTTGTCGAGGTGGAACAGGGCGCGGTCGGCGATGGGCAGGGACAGGTCGAGCGACCAGCCGCCGTCCGACACGAGTTCCACCTGCGCGGCGAGGATGCGCCCCTCGGCGTCGTGCCCCACGTCGAATTTCGCCCGGAACGGGTGGCGCTTGCCGGTGAGCGCCATGTCGAGGTCGCGGTCGAGCTGCAGGCGCACGGGCCGGCCGGTCTGGCGCGCCGCGAGGGCGACATAGGCCGCGATGGCGTTGCCCTGGGTCTCCTTGCCGCCGAAGCCGCCGCCCATGCGCGGGGCCTGCACGACGATCTTGTGGCGGGGCAGGTGCAACACCGCGGACAGGACGGCTTGGATCTCCGAAGGGTGCTGCGTGGAGGAGTTGACCAGCACCGTGTCGTCCTCGCCGGTCTCGGCCCAGGCGGCGTGCGTCTCGAGGTAGAAGTGCTCCTGTCCGCCGAACGCGAATTCGCCGGCGAACCGCTGCGGCGCGGCGGCGAGCGCGGCCGGGCAGTCGCCCCGCTTCAGGGCGTGCCAGTCGGTGTGGAAGCTGTTTTGCGCGATCGCCTCCGGGATGCCCAGGACGGGCGGCAGCGGCTCGTAAGCCACCTGCACCAATGCCGCGGCCTCGCGGCAGGCTTTGAGCGATTCGCCGACGACCACGGCGACAACCTGGCCATGGAAGCAGACCTCGTCCTTCGCGAAGAGGGGTTCGTCGTGGCGCGACGGGCCGGTGTTGTTTTCGCCGGGGATGTCCTCGGCCATGAGCACGGCGGTCACCCCCGGGGCCTTGCGAGCGGCGGTGGCGTCCCGGTGCAGGATTTTCGCACGGGCGTGGGGAGCCATGACCGGCCAGGCTTCCAGCATCGGGCGGCGTTGCGCGGTGTCGTCCACGTAGAGCGCGCGGCCGGTCACGTGGCCGACGGCGCTTTCGTGGCGCAGGGCCTTGGTGGCCTCGTCCACCGGCCACGGTCCTTGGTGGGCGTAATCCGGCGGCGCGTCGTGCGCGAGGCTCCGGTCGCCACTGACGAATTTCTCCCAGAGTGAAACGACCAGATCGCGCCGGTAGGCGGCGCCGCTGCGCACGTCGTCGATGGGCGTGAATTCGCCGCGCAGGACCTCGGCCACCGCCGCCGCGGCTTCCCCGAGCTTTTTTCCGGGGAGCAGCGCCTCCGCCTGGAGGGCGCGCCGCGGGCGTTCGGCGACGCCGCCGTAGGCGATGCGCGCCTGTCGCACGACGCCCTTGGCGTCGGTGTCCACACAGAACGCCCCGGCCACGATGCTGATGTCGAGCTCCTGCCGGTGGGATACCTTGATGAAGTCGGCGCGGCGCTTCAGCCCGCGGCCGGGCGCGAATTTGGGCAGCAAGATTTCCTTGATGATTTCGCCGGGCCGCCGGGCCGTCTGCCGGTAGCCGGTGAAAAAGTCTGAGAGCGGCACGGTGCGGGTCTGGCGCGCGGAGGCCAGCACGAGCGCAGCGCCGAGGGTGAGGAGCACGGGCGCGCTGTCGCCAATGGGCGACGCGGTGGCGAGGTTGCCGCCGAGCGTGGCGCGGTTGCGGATCTGGCGGGCGGCGAAGACCCGCAGCATCTTCGCGAGGGGCGGGTAGTGCGGCGCGACTTTTTCCTCGATGGCCGTGAGCGTGGCCGCGGCGCCGATGCGCCAGCCGGACGCGGTCTTGCGGATGCGAGTGAGTTCGCCGACGGCCTCGGTGGAGATGAGGACGGGGAAGGATTTGAATTTCTTGTTGAGCTCGACGCCGATTTCCGTGGCGCCGGCGACCAGCCGGGCGCCGGGGTGCCGGCGCTGGAGCCGGAAGAGTTCGGCGAGGGTGGTCGGGCGGAAAAAACGGTCGGAGCCGACGGAGTAGTCGAGGGCGGCGGGAGCGGGGACGGACTTTTTCAGCCGGGTGGCGAAGTTGTCGGGTGGAACGCGACCTTCATCCTTCGCCGAGGCTACGGACGACAGGCCGGGCGCGTTTGCAGAAGCCCGTCCGGAGGCCGGGCTCCACCTTGTTTCATACGCCTCCAGCGCGGCGTCGCGGATGGCGCGGTAGCCGGTGCAGCGGCAGAGGTTGCCGCAGACCTGATCGTTCACCGCGGCGGGGCCGGCGCAGTCCTTGCGATAGTAGCCTTCGAACATCGAGACCACGAACCCCGGCGTGCAGTAGCCGCACTGCGAGCCGTAGTTGCGGACCATGGATTGCTGGACGGGGTGCAGTTTGGGGCCATCGGCCAATCCCTCGACGGTCACCACCTCGCGGCCGGCGAACATCGGCAGGAGGGCGATGCAACTGTTGATGGCCCGGTAGGTCGGCCGGCCATCGGCATCGCGGTCCACCAGCGCGACGGTGCAGGCGCCGCAATCGCCCTCGGCGCAGCCTTGCTTGCTGCCGGTGCGGCCCGTGGTGCGCAGCCAGTCGAGCAGCGTGGTCGTAGGCGACAGGCCTTCGATGCGCACGGGCGCACCGTTGAGAGTGAATTCGAAGGAGGAGGTCGTGGCAGGCACTGGAGAACTGTAGGGCGGAGTCTCCGAACCCCGCCGTATGGACATGACGTCCGCGCCTGAAAGGCGGGATTCGGAGATCCCGCCCTACAAGGCGGCGCGGTTGACGTCTTTGTAGTAAAGGTAGCTAGCAGGAGTCTTGCCCATCGCGACAAACCATTGCGGGCAATAGGGCCCCATCCAAATCACGTCGCCCTTCTCGACCGGATACCAGGAGTCTTCGAGGCGATAGACGCCCTGGCCGCCGAGCATGAGCAGGCCGTGCTCCATGACGTGCACCTCGACGAAGGGCAGGTGGCCGCCGGGCTGGTAGGCGAAGATGTTCACGGCGATGTCGAAGGCCGGGTCGTCGGGCAGCAGCACCTGGAGGTTAGCCGCCGGGTCGCCGAGAAAGGGCGCGCCCTTGATCTTGTCGGCGTCGGCGATGATGGCCGCCGGGGCGGCGGTGCCGGCGAGCGGGACGTATTTTTTCTGGAACAGCGTGATCTGCGTGCCGGGCTTCACGCCTGTCAGGCTCCAGGTCTGGCCGGCCGGGGCGTAGAAATACCAGCCGGCGCCGACCCTGGCCTTGAGTTTGCCGACCGCGAGCGTGCCACCGCCCTCCATGACGTAGCCAAAGGTCTGCAGCGGGCCCGCCGGCTGGCCGGCACGGCCGTCGGCCTGGAAGGTCACCTGCAGTTGGGCGAACTTGGCGCCCATCGCCTCGTTGATCAGGATGACCGCCGTCGCGCCCGAGATGCCCGGGACGACGCTGGCGACGTGGTTGTGCGGGGTGAGGAGCGCGTGCCGGGGACCGACGTGCGCGCGGGTGTGGCCAAAGAGTTCGGGCATGATCAGGTGTTTGTTGGGCGCAGAAACTGACCCTTGGGGGCGCCGGAGGCAACCCTGCCGTCCGCCCACACCGGGCAGCCGCGGACATAAGTGTGGGTCACCCGCGCCCGGGTGGTCCGGCCGACGTAGGGGCTGATGGGATGGCGGGTCCAAAGCTCTGCCGCGGTGATTTCCCGGACTTCGCCGAATTCGACCAGGGAAAAGTCCGCGTCGCGGCCCTCGGCCAGCAGGCCCTTCCGGCCGTCGAGCCGGAAGCGGCGGGCGACGTTGCGCGCCAGCACGGCGGCGAGCCGGGGGAAGTCCTTTTCCGCCGTCGCGACGCACTCGTTCATCAGCAGTTGGAAGCCGTGCTGCACGCCGGCGATGCCGCCCCAGATTTCAAAGAAGTTCTTCGACGTCTTCAGGTCCGGGGGCGAGGGCGAGTGGTCGGAACCGACCGTGTGGATCTCGCCGGCGCGGAGGGCGGCCCAGAGGGCGAGGCGGCCTTTTTCGTCGCGGATGGGCGGGGCGCATTTGGCGGGGGCGCCGAGTTTCGCCACGTCCTTGTCGTTCAGCAGGAGATAATGCGAGCAGGTCTCGGCGGACACATCGACCCGTTGCGCGCGGGCTTCGGTGATGAGGGCGACGCCCTCGGGGCTGCTGACATGCACGATGTGGAGGGCGCAGCCGGTTTCGCCGGCGAATTCCAGCGCCTGGCGGATCGCGGCGAGCTCGACCTCGACCGGGCGGGAGGCGAGCCAGGCCTTGGCATCGGTTCTGCCTTTCGCCTTCTGCGCGGCGGTGAACTTGGCGGCGAGGGCGTCGTCCTCGGCGTGGACGGCGACGAGCAGGCCGAGCTTGGCGGCGCGTTTCATCCCTTCGTAGAGGGATTTGGCGTCCACGCGCGGAAAGCTGTCGATGCCGCTGTTGGCCATGAAGGCCTTGAGGCCGATCGCGCCGGCGTCGCGCAGGCCGGCGAGTTTGTCGAGGTTGCTGGGCACGAGGCCGCCCCAGAGGGCGAAGTCGGTGCAGGACTGCTGCTCGGCGAGCGCGCGCTTGGTGCGCAGGCCGGCGGCGTCGAGGACGGGCGGCTCGGAGTTGAGCGGCATGTCGAAGAAACAGGTGCCGCCGCCGGCCGCGAGCGCGAGCGAGCCGTGGGCGAGGCCCTCCCATTCGGTGCGGCCGGGCTCGTTGAAGTGGACGTGGGCGTCGATGATGCCGGGGAAGATGTAGCGGCCCGCGGCGTCGAGCTCCGCGTGCGTGGGATCGGTGACCTCGGGGGCGATGCGCACGATCCTGCCCTGGAGAATGCCGAGTTCGGCGTCGTGGACACCGTCGGGCGTGACGATCCGGCCGCCACGGACGATGAGATCGAGCGTCTCGGGCTCGACGGGGGCCAGATATTTTTTTTTCGCTTTAGCCACGGATTATATGGATGGCATCGATGGAACCAAGACAGGGTTGGCCACAAAAAGCACAGAACGCGCAGAAGGATTCAGCCACGAAAAACACGAGAAACACAAAAAAGACCGGATCGTTTTTGTGCTCTTTGTGCTTTTTGTGGCCATAAATCTGGGGATTTATCCGTGTTCATCCGTGTAATCCGTGGCGAGCTTTTGGAGGAAATCGATCATCACGTCCAATGCGACGGCTAGATCCTGAGGAGAGGCGTATTCGTCGGGGTGGTGGCTGAGGCCGTGGCGGCAGCGGACGAACAGCATGGCAATCGGGCAGAGCGAGGCCATCACCACGCCGTCGTGTCCGGCGCCGCTCACGAGGGAAAGCGATTTGCCCTGCACGGCTTTCACGCTGCGCTCGAGCCGGGCGGTGAGGGTGGCGGAGCAGGGCGTGGCGCCGTGCTCCTGCGTGCGCTGCCAGGTGCGCGTCACTTGGCGGCGGGCGGCGATCTGCGTGGCGAGCCGGCCAATGGCCATGAGCGCCTGCCGGCGCACGCGGTCGTCGGCGTGGCGGACATCGAGCGTGTGGATGACCTGTCCCGGAATCACGTTGGCCGCGCCGGGTGACACGGTGAGCGAGCCGATCGTCGCCACGAGCCCGCGGGTGCGGCGGGCGATGGACTCGATCCCCACGGCGAATTCGGCGGCGGCGGCCAGCGCGTCGCGGCGCAGGGCCATCGGCGTCGTGCCGGCGTGTCCGGCCTTCCCGGTCCAGGTGAGCTTGAAGCGGCTTTGTCCGGCGATGGCCGAGACCACGCCGACGGCCAGATTGTGCTCTTCAAGCACCGGCCCCTGCTCGATGTGGACTTCAATGTAACCTATTAGGTTACTTGTGCGATGGGCGGGTTTGGGCGGTGAGAATCTGCCGCCGTTGAATTGCCTCAGCGCGTCGCCAATCGAGACGCCGTCAGCATCGCGCAGCCTGAGCGTGGCAGGCTTCAGCCGTCCCGTGAAACCCTTGCTACCTAGGTAAGCGCTGGCGAAGCGCACGCCTTCCTCTTCGGAGAAGCCCAACACTTCGACGGCGAAGGGCAGCTTCACGCCGCGGCGCTGCAGCTCGCCCAAGGCGACGATGGGCAGCAACACGCCGAGCGGGCCGTCGTATTTGCCGGCGTCGCGCACGGTGTCGAGGTGGGAGCCTAGCAGTAGGGTCTTGGGTCTGGGATTTGGGGTCTGGGGTAGGGCGGAGCGGCCCGCTCCGCCGCGGCGCACCGGGGCGGCGACAAGTGCGGCAGCCTTGGCGGTGCGCCCTACCGTTTCGGATTCCAAACGCCCGATGAGATTGCCGACGGAATCGACGCGTACCTTCAGCCCGGCCTCCTTCATCCAGCTGCCGACGAGCGCGTTCGCCCGTTCCATCGCGGGTGAGAGGAAGGTGCGGGTCAGTCTGCCGGGCTCGTCCGTCACCCAGCCGAGCTCGTCGAGCATTGCATGAAGTCGAATTCTCCCGACTTGATGCTTCTGTTGCGTCATGTCACCTCCCGCACCCGGTCGACCGGAAAGGAACGTTCTGTGTCAGGGTCGGCTTGAATTTCCGTCAGTAGTATCTTTAGCGTCTCCGTCTTTAGTTCGACGCGTTTGCCGAGCTTTATGTCGAAATTCAGGAGATTTTCGACGTTAGCCACATAGTCGCACACAAGTTTGTCGAAGGAATCCGTCTCGAAAGTCTGTTTCGACACACCCAGTTTGTCCGTGAAGACGAACTGCGATTTTCCGGAAGGTGAGAGTTCGAGTCGGAAGCTGACAAGAACCTGGTCGCTGCCGGGAAACACGAACATCTCTTCCTGCTCGACCAAGATCTGATCCATGAAAGTTGCCGCCGAGGCGCCGGCGGAGCTTGCCACAATCCGGCGAACTCGCGTCCTAACCTTGATTTCCGACAATACTTTCCGGCCAGGGATATTAGATATCACCAATCTGAATCCATACTTCGGCAGATACCACAATACCGGCTGGCCTTCCTTGCGGACAAAGTGCTTGAGCCAGAAATACTGGATGGCTGGGAAGGCAAAGAAGGCGACCAAGGCCAGTAACTGCGTGAACGCTTCCTTGAATATATTCGTCCACATTTCAGCTCCCGCGGTAGGTCTGGTTAGGCCCAGGGCGTGACGAGCAGCAGGGCGTGGTCGGCGGCGATCATCTCAGTTCCGTCTTTGCAAATGAGCCCACGCTCGATTTTCAGGCCGATGGAGCCAGTCACGGCGCAAAGCCGCTTCGCGCAAAAGCGCGCACTGACCTGCGCGAGATTTGCGGTTGGACAGATCGCCCCGAGGTGTGCTGGCAACCCTGGGACTGGACGCATCTCGTTTCATGTCGCCAAGACTAAGGAGTCTTCGCCCGCTGACAAGACGCGATGCCGTCAGACCCGCACGACGGACAAAATCCGGACCATCTTTACGGCGTGATCCGGCCAGCAGGTCACCACAAAGTCGCCGATGGCGAAGACCTGGCACTCGCGGGCATCCGGTCCCACGTAGTGGAAATCACCGGCGACCGTGGGATAGCGGGCCAACTGATCAAAGGCGGCGACCAGCAGACGGCGTTCCCGGCCGGAACAAAGCAGGAGCACGGCGACCGCCTCGCTATCAAGCGAGTAGCCGTAACCCGCATTCATTATTCGGTTACCGGCGGGTTGGTCTGGAGCAGCGTCCGGAGTTCAGCCGCCGTCACCACTTGTCCTTCATCCATTCGTTGCTGGGCGGCGGCGATGCGATCACGAAATCCCGGCCGGTCCACGGCACGCTTGGCACGAAGAAAGGATTCCAGTTCGGAGCGCTCCCCCGGCGACATCCGCTCCAGCTGCATCTTCATTTCCTGAACGCTCATGGTCGTTATGGATAACCTAAAACCCGTCTCTGGCAAGTCAGCTCCCGCGGTAGGTCTGGTAGGCCCAGGGGGTGACGAGGAGCGGGACGTGGTAGCCGGCCTTGGCGTCGGCGATGGCGAAACGGACGGGCACGCGGTCGAGGAAGGGGCTGTCCTTGTGGTGGGTGACGAAGTAGTCCTTCACGAAGAAGAGCAGCTCGTAGCGGCCCACGGCCATCTCGGCGGCTTCGAGCAGCGGCGCGTCGGTGCGGCCGTCGAGGTTGGTGACGACGGCCTTGAGCAGTTGGGGCTTGCCGTCGAGGCTCCAGAGTTCGATGCGCATGCCGGCGGCGGGCCGGCCGGTGGTGAGATCGAGGACGTGGGTGGAAAGTTTGCCGGGCATGGGAGGGAGGTTATTCCGCAGATAGGGCAGATGATCGCGGATCAGGGCAGTGTATGATTCAGGTCATCCGTGCCAATCCGTGAAATCCGCGGTCCATTCTGCTCCAGGACATCCAACAGCCGGAGGCGGGCGATCTTTTCGATTTCACCGAGGGCGGTGGCGAATTCGGTGTCGGGCGGGTTGGTGATGCGGGTCTGCATCGCGTCGAAGATGGCCGACTTGGCGTTGAGGCGGGCGCAGATGATGAAGGGGAAGCCGAACCTCGCCTTGTAGGTGTCGTTCAGCCGCGTGAACGCGGCCAGCTCGGCGTCGGTCAGCCGGTCGAGTCCGGCGCTGGCCTGCTCGCGGGTGGATTCGGGGGTGAGCTGGTTTTGCCGGGCGAGGCGTCCGGCGAGGTCGGGGTGGGCGCGGATGAGGGCGAGCTGCCGGGCGCGCGGGGCGGCGCGCATCGTGGTGCAGAGCGCGGCGTGCAGGGCGTCGGTGCTGGCGAAGGGGCGCTGCGACCAGGTCTCCTCGGCGACCCAGGGCGAGTGCTCGAAGAGGTGGCCGAGCGCGGCAGTGAAGGTGGCGCGGTCGCTGGAGTTTAATGCGGAAAGGGTGGGAGGCATTGGGGCGGCAAATGACGAATGACGGATGACGAATTAGCCAAGGGGCCGTCTCATTCGTCATTTGTCATTCGGAATTCCTCAGGGCAGGAGTTCGTAGGCGGGCAAGGACAGGAACTCGTCGAAGTGGGGGCTCTTGGACATTCTCATGAAGAGCTCGACCGCCTCGTTGAAATGGCCGGAATCGTAGCGTTCCTCGCCGTATTCGGCGCGGATGGCGGCGAGTTCGTCCTGCAGCAGCTGGTCGTAGAGTTCGGCCGTGACGGGGCGTCCGTCGGCGAGCTTCGCGCCGAACTTCAGCCATTGCCAGAGTTGCGAGCGGGAGATCTCGGAGGTGGCGAGATCCTCCATGAGGTTGTGGATCGGCTCGGCGCCGGAACCGCCCAGCCAGGCCTCGAGGTAGCGGACGCCGACGTGGAGGTTCCAGCGGACGCCGGTCTCGGTGATGGGGCCGTGCAGCGGGGCGAGCAGGTCGGCGGCCGTGACCTTCCCGTCGTGAAGGAGGTGAAGCTGGTTGGGCCCCTGCATGTGCTCGGCGAAGGCGTCGAGCGCGGTCTGCACGAGGCCGGGATGCGCGACCCAGGTGCCGTCGTGGCCGGCCTTCACTTCGCGGAGCTTGTCGGCGCGCACCTTGGCGAGCGCGGCTTCGTTGGCGGCGGGATCGTTCTTGATGGGGATCTGCGCGGCCATGCCGCCCATGGCGTAGGCGCCGTGGCGGTGGCAGACGTTGATGACGTGCCGGACGTAGGCGCGCAGGAACGGCGCATCCATGGTGATGAGCGTGCGGTCGGGAAACAGGTAGCCGGGGCGGTTGCGCAGCTTCTTCACCATGCTGAACATGTAGTCCCAGCGGCCGCAGTTGAGGCCGGCGGCGTGCTCGCGCAGCTCGTAGAGGATCTCCTCGGCCTCGAAGGCGCCGGTGATCGTCTCGATGAGCATGGTGGCGCGGATGGTGCCGCGCGGCAGGCCGAGCGCGGCCTGGGCGTGGAGGAAGACGTCGTTCCACAGGCGCGCCTCGAGGTGGCTCTCCAGCTTTGGCAGGTAGAAGTAGGGGCCGCTGCCGCGGGCGAGCAGGGCCCTGGCGTTGTGGAAGAAGTAGAGGCCCCAGTCGAAGAGCGAGGCGGAGAGGCGCGCGCCTTGGTAGAGCACGTGCTTCTCCTCCATGTGCCAGCCGCGCGGGCGGGCGTGGATGACGGCGATCCGGTCCTTCAGCGCGTATTTTTTCCCCTCGGGCGAGGTGTAGGCGAGGGAGAGGCGCGCGGCGTCGCGCATGTTGACCTGCCCGTCCATGCAGTTTTCCCAGGTCGGCGAGTTGGCGTCCTCGAAGTCGGCCATCCAGCACTGGGCGCCGGAATTGAGGGCGTTGATGGCCATCTTGCGGTCCACCGGGCCGGTGATCTCGGTGCGGCGGTCGAGCAGGTCGGGCGGGATGGGCGCGACCTGCCAGTCGCCGCCGCGGATGGCCGAGGTTTCGGGGAGGAAGTCGGGCAGCTTGCCGGCGTCGATCTCGCGCTGGCGCTCGGCGCGGCGGGCGAGGAGTTCCCGGCGGCGCGGGCCGAACTTTTCCTGCAGGCCGGCGACAAAGGCGCAGGCTTCGGGGGTGAGGATTTCGGAATAACCCGGATTCATCGGCCCGCGGATTTCCAGGCCGCCGATCGTGGAAGTGGCAGTCATGTTGGGGCGGACGCTAGCCGGATGCGTGCCGGGTGTCAGCCTGATATTCTGCAAAGTCGCGCCAACAGGCTCGCTTCATGGCGCGCGTCTTGCTTGGCTCCGCGTCCGAATGACCCACGAACAATTCATGCGCGAGGCGATCCGGCTCGCGGACGACGGCATGCAGGGCAACCGCGGCGGCCCCTTCGGCTGTGTCATCGTGCGCCGGGGCGAGATCGTCGGCCGCGGCCAGAACCGCGTGACCTCGGCCAACGACCCCACGGCGCATGCCGAGGTGACGGCCATCCGCGACGCCTGCGCAAGGCTCCAGACCTTCCAGCTCGCCGACTGCGAGCTCTACACGAGCTGCGAGCCGTGTCCGATGTGCCTGGCGGCGATCTACTGGGCGCGCATCCCCACGGTCTATTACGGCAATACGCGGCAGGACGCGGCGGACATCGGCTTCGACGACGACTTCATCTACCGGCAGGTGCCGCTGCCGCCGGAAAAGCGCGCGATCCGGATGGCCCCGCTGCTGCGCGCCGAGGCGCAGGCCAGCTTCAAGGGCTGGGCGGCCAAGACCGACAAGGTGCGCTATTGAACTGCGCTACACGACGTTCTCATGACCTTCCGACACACCCCGGCGCTTCGCGCCACCCCTCTTCATAGAGGGGACCCCAACCATCGCAGCCAACGATCCCCTCTGGAGAGGGGTGTCCGCAGAGTGAGGTGTGGTGTGAACGTCCGGCATCCGTGAAATATTCAGGTTAAAGCCGCATGGACGCCGCCTACCTGCTCGACTTCCTGGGCCTGCTGCTGCGCTGGCTGCACGTCATTGCCGGCATCGCGTGGGTCGGCTCGTCGTTCTACTTCATCTGGCTCGACAACACCATCGAGCCGCCCGCGCCCGGGTCCGAGGCCGCGAAGAAGGGGGTGGGCGGGGAGCTCTGGGCCGTGCATGGGGGCGGTTTCTACAATCCGCAGAAATACCTCGTCGCCCCCGCGGCGCTGCCGGAGAAACTGCACTGGTTCAAATGGGAGGCCTACACGACGTGGCTCTCGGGCACGGCGCTGCTGGTGCTCGGGTATTGGCTGAAGGCCGGCGCGATGATGGTGGACGCGAGCATCCGCGCGCTCACACCGCTGCAGGCCGTGGGCATCGGCGCGGCCAGCATGGTCGGCGCGTGGCTCGTCTATGACCTGCTCTGCAGATCGCCGCTGGGGCAACGCGACGGCCTGCTCGGCGCGGTGGTGTTCGGGCTGATCACGGCGCTGGCGTTCGGGCTCGCCCGCACGCTGGGCGGGCGAGCGGCGTTCATCCATGTGGGCACGGCGATCGGCACGATCATGGCGGCCAACGTGTTTTTCGTCATCATCCCCGGACAGAAGCGGATGGTGGCGGCGCTGAAGGCCGGGCAGGCACCCGATCCCGGGGACGGCAAGCGCGCGAAGCAGCGCAGCGTCCACAACAACTACTTCACGCTCCCCGTGATCTTCATCATGGTGAGCAACCACTACGCCGCGACCTACGCGCACCCGCACAACTGGGCGGTGCTCGCGCTGCTGCTGGCCGCCGGCGTGAGCATCCGGCATTTCTTCAACCGCAAGCACAAGGGCGTGTATGCGTGGCAATACCCGGCGATCGGGGCCATGCTGCTGGGTGTCGTCGCCTGGTGGACCGCCCCGCGGGTGCAGGCCCTGCCGCCGGTGCAGGGCGAGGTGACCTTCGACCGCGTGCGCGCCGTCGTGGGCCGGCATTGCGTGTCCTGCCACTCGCCGTCGCCGACCTTCCCCGGCATCGCCGTCCCGCAGGCCGGCGTGCTGTTGCACACCCCTGCCGACCTCGTGCGGAACGCCCCGCGCCTCTACCAGCAGGTCGTCGTCACCCGCCTCATGCCGTTGGGCAACACCACGCAGATGACCGACGAGGAGCGCGCGGTGCTCGCCGCGTGGGTGAAGGCCGGCGCGAAGATGGAATAGGGCGGAGCGGCCGAGAGAGGCTACGCCGCCATGCCCCGGGCCTGCGCGATGACACGCAGCTTGTCGGCGATGACCTGCTCGGTCCAGGGTTTCACGATGTAGTGCCGGACGCCGAGGGCGATCGCCCGGGTGATGGTCTCGCGGTCGTTGCGCGCGGTGCAGATGACAGGCTCGACCGAGCGGAGCAGCGGGGATTCGCGGAGCTGCTTCAGCACGTCGAGGCCGGTCCGCTTCGGCATGTTGAGGTCGAGGATCACCACGTCGAACCAGCGCTTCGGATCGTCGAGCAAGCCCCAGGCCTCCTCGCCGTCGGCGGCGAGGATCAGATTGTGTTCGGGCCACTTTTCAAACAAATGGCAGAGCAAGTCGCGGCAGCGCGGCTCGTCGTCGGCGATCAGGATGTTCATGACGTAGGGCCCGTCTTTTCGTGATATCGGCGCAGGCAGGGGTAACTTGAGCCCCGGCCGGTCCCGGAATCATCGCTTGCAAGCCGCCGCCGGGGCGGGATACCTCGGGGGGATGCAGAACGCACCGCGCACCGTCGCCATCGTGGGCCGCCCCAACGTGGGCAAGAGCCGCCTGTTCAACCGGCTGGCCCGCAAGCGCATATCCATCGTGCACGACATGCCGGGCGTCACGCGCGATGTGGTGGCGGCCGAGGTGGAGGAGGGCGCCTATACGTTGCTCGACACAGGGGGCCTGGGCCTGACGGGCAGCGACACCCCGGCGCGCATCACCAAGGCCTCGGAAGACCAGGTGGCCTTCGCCATCGAGGCGGCTGCGGTCATCCTGTTCATCATCGACGCGCGCGAGGGCGTCACCGCGCTCGACGAGCGCATCGCCGGCATGCTGCGCAAAAGCAAGAAGCACATCCTGCTCGTCGCCAACAAGGCGGACCGCGGCAAGGAGAAGATCGCCGAGATCGCCGATTTCTACCGGCTGGGTTTCGGCGAACCGTTCTACATCTCCGCCGAGCACGGCAACGGCGAGGCCGAGCTGCGCACCGCCGTGCTGGAGAAGCTCGGCCCGGTGCCGGCCGGGGATGACCGGGAACACGAGCGCCTGCACATCTGTTTCGTCGGCCGGCCCAACGTTGGCAAATCCTCCCTCAGCAACCGCCTGCTCAAGCATGACCGGCTGATCGTCAGCGACGTGCCCGGCACCACGCGCGACGCCGTCGAACTCGACTTCACCTACACCAACAAGGACGGCAAACCGTGGCTTTTCCGGCTCGTGGACACCGCCGGCATCCGGGCCGCGCCGAAGCTGTCGTCCTCGGTCGAGTATTTTTCCCGCCTGCGCTCGCTCGAGGCCATCCGCGGCGCCGATGTCGTGTTCATGGTGCTCGACGCCATGGACGGCGTCACGCAGCAGGACAAGGCCATCGCCGGCGAGATCATCAAGGCCGCCAAGCCGATCGTGGTCGTGGTCAACAAGTGGGATCTCGTGCACGCGGCCTTCCGGAAGCGGGCGCTCCCGAAGTTCGAGAGCGAGCGCGACTTTCGCGAGAAATTCGAGAAGGCGCTCTTCAACGAGCTGTTCTTCACGCCGGGCGCGCCCGTGATGTTCGTGTCGGCGCTCACCGGCCACGAGATCGAGCGCATGCTGCGCGCGGCCCGGGGGCTCGACCGCCGCCTCGATACCAAGATCCCGACCGCGAAGCTCAACGCCACGCTCATCCGGCTGGCCGACCGCACGCCGCCGCCCGCCATCGGCGGCCAGCGCTTCAAGATCTACTATGCCACGCAGACCTCGACCCGGCCGTTCCGGATCAAGGTGTTTTGCAACCAGGAGCGGACGCTGACCGAGTCCTACCGCCGCTACCTCGAGGCGGGGCTGGTCCAGGAATTCGACCTCGCGGGCTGTCCGATCCACTTCGATCTCGTCGGCAAGAAGAGGGTGCCGGTCGAGCAGCGCCTGGCCCACCGCCGGAGCAGGCAGGGCGGGGCGGAGCCGGCGGAAGGCGGCGACGATGGATTCGATCCGGCCCTGCTGGATGATTGAGATACCGGTCACCAAGGCCGGAGGCACGAATTGCACCAATGGGCACGAATTCCGGCATTAACTCCTTCGTGCAGATTCGTGAAATCAGGATTCCGCTGAGCCATGCTTAAAATCGTCTTCATGGGGTCGGATGCCATCGCCCTGCCGGCGCTCGACTGGCTGGTCTCCGGCGGAGCTGGCCGGGTGGCGGCGGTGTTCACCCAGCCGGATCGCGCGGCCGGGCGCGGCCGGAAGGTGCAACCCAACGCCATCAAGCGCTGGGCGCAGGCGAGGGGCTTGCCGGTGCTGCAGCCGGAAAAGTTCGGCGCGATCGAGCGGGAGCAACTCGCGGGCTTTGCCCCCGATCTGACGCTTGTCATGGCCTACGGACACATCCTGAAGCAGGACGTCATCGGCACGCCGCGCCTCGGCACGCTCAACCTGCACACCTCGATTCTCCCGAAATATCGCGGCGCCTCGCCGATTCAGACCGCCACGGCCTGCGGCGATCGCGAGACCGGCGTCACGCTCATGCAGATGGTGCTGCGGCCCGATGCCGGTCCGGTCGCCGACGTCGAGCGGGTGGCCATTGCACCGCTCGACACCGCCGCCGAGGTCGAGGCCAAGCTGGCGCAGGCCTGCGTGCCCCTGCTGGCGCGATGCCTGCCGGCCATCGCCGCGGGCACGCAGACCTTTGCCGCCCAGGACGACAGCGCGGCCACGTTCTGCCGCCGGCTGGAGAAGACCGACGGCGTGCTCGACTTCACCGCGCCGGCCGCTGCGCTGGCTGCCCGCATCAACGGCCTCAACCCCTGGCCCGGTTGCTCGGTCGAAATCAACGGCCAGCCCATCAAGCCCGGCCTGGCGGATGCTTGTCATCTGCTGGAGGCCAAACCTGCTGCTCCGGGTGCGGTATTGGGGGCGGATGCCGAGGGTCTGCTGGTGGCGACGGGGCAGGGGGTGCTGCGGTTGCGCCGGTTGCAGCGGCCCGGCGGCAAGATGCTGCCGGCGGCGGAGTTTCTGCGCGGATTCCCCGTGGCGCCCGGCACGGTGCTGCCTTCGCATCCGATGCCCCCCTTGGTCGCCGGCACCCCTTTCCGGCTCCGCAAGGGCTAGGCTTGTTTTTGCCGCCGAATTTCCCAACCTCACCCCCATGCGTGTCCACCTCCTGCGCTGCAGCGCCCTTCTCCTCCTCGCCGTCACCCCGCTTGCGGCCCAGTTCGACTCCCGCACCGACATCGCCAATCTCCGCCAGGACGTGCTCCTGCTCAACCAGCGCGTGGGCGAACTGACCCTCTCCGTGGAGCAACTCACCCGCGAGAACGCATCGCTGCAGTCCCGGGCCAGCCAGAGCTACGTCACCCTCGAACAGCTCAACCGCGCCATCGCCGACATGAACCGCACGCTGCAGCTCGCGCTCGCCGACCAGAAGAAAGAAGTGCTCGCGCAGGTCGCCACCCAGCTCGAAAAGCTCGGCCGCCAGACCAACGCCGCGCTCGACGCCCTCGCGAAGAACCAGGCCACGCGCCCGGCGGTGCAGACCGCCTTCAGCGACGATTTTCCCAAGGAGGGCGTCAACTACACCGTGCAGGCCGGCGACACGCTGGCGGTCATCGCCCGCAAGCACAACGCCAAGGTGCAGGATATCGTGAACGCCAACAAGATCGCGGACCCGACCAAGATCCAGGTCGGCCAGACCCTCTTCATCCCGCAGGGCAAGTAGTCATGGCCAAGCCCCCCATCTCCCGTCTCGGTCGCGGTCTCGGCGCCCTCATCACCAGCGCCGCCGCGGCGCCGAAGTCCGCCGTGCCGGCCACGCCCGCCGCCGCGGCTCCGGCCGCGCCCGCCCACGACGGCCTGCCCGGCTACCGCGAGGTTCCGGTGCAGCACGTCGAGCCCAACCCTTACCAGCCGCGCAAGGAGTTCTCCGACGAGGCCCTCGCCGAACTGGTGGAGAGCATCCGCGCCGAGGGCCTGCTCCAGCCGATCGTGGTCCGGGCCGTCGGCGACAAGTTCCAGCTCATCGCCGGCGAGCGCCGCTGGCGCGCCTTCCAGAAACTCGGCCTGAAGAGCATCCCGGCCCGCGTGATGACCTCCAGCGACGCCTCGGCCGCCACGCTGGCGCTGATCGAAAACCTTCAGCGCGCCGACCTGAACCCGATCGAGGAGGCGCATGGCTACGCCAGTCTCATCCGCGATTTCGACCTCACGCAGGACGCCGCCGCCCAGCGCGTCGGCAAGGGCCGCGCCACGGTCGCCAATTCCCTGCGGCTGCTCGGCCTCGAGCCCGAGCTCCAGGGTTACGTGGGCAAGGGCCTGCTCAGCGTCGGTCATGCCAAGGTGTTGCTCGGGGTCGAAGGCGCGGCCGAACGCCTCGTGCTCGCCCGCCGCACCCTGGAGCAGGGTCTGAGCGTCCGCGCCCTGGAGGAACTGCTGCGGCAGCACGGCGGAGGCCGGACCGGCAAGAAACGCCGCATGCCCGCGGCCACGGCCACCGCCCTGGCCGACATCGAGAAGAAGCTCACCTCGCACCTCGGCGCGCGCAGCACTTTAAAGCATTCCGAGAAGCACGGCCGCATCATCATCGAATACGCCGGCAACGACGACCTCTCCCGCGTGCTCGGCAGGATGGGCATCACCCTCTGAGCCAGCCGGTTCGGCCCGGCCGGAACTGTGGTTGACAAAGCCCGTCCGACTACGTTGCTTTTGCCCCTTTATGATCAGCATAGTCATCGGCGTCCTCACCGTAATCTTGGTCCTCACCTCCCTGTTCCTGGTGTTGATCGTGCTCATGCAGCGGGCGAAGACCGACGGCGGCATCGGCGCGGCCATGGCCGGCGGCGCCACGGAGTCCGCCTTCGGCGCCGAGACCACCAACGTGCTGAGCGGCGCCACCATCAAGGCCGCCATCCTCTTCTTCGTGCTGAGCTTCGGCCTCTACCTGGCCAACATCTATCAGGCCAAGAGCCGCGCCGCCGAGGACGCCAAGCTTCCCACCGTCAACGCCCCGGCTGCCGCGCCGGCCCCGGCGCCTTCCGTGGCGCTGCCGCCCGCCACGCAACCCGCAACCGCACAGCCGGGTGAGAGCAAGCCCTGAACTTCCGAGCCCGGTCCGCCACCGGGCTTTTTTCTTGGCGCTGGCCGTGCTGGCCGTCGGGACGGCGGCGCTGGGGCAGGCTGACAAGTTCGGCCAGCCGATGGACCGGCCCGCTGCGGGAAAGGCCGACCAGGCCGAGGGCGCGCGCATCCTGTCGGAGTTCCGCCAGGCGGGCATCGCGGGGGATTACTGGCTGTCGTTCGAGTTGCGCGTGATGCCCCGCAAGGGGGCCGAGCGCACCCTCGCCGGCGCCCTGATCGGCACCCGCGGCGCCACCGGTCCCGTTTCGCGTCTCACCACCGGCGAAGGCCGTTGGCTGATCGGCTCGGGTCCGCACCCGACGGCCTGGACCCTGGCGGCCGGGGTTGCGGAGCCGGCGGCGCCCGGCCAGAGCCTAGGCGACACCGGGGTCACGGTCTTCGATTTGCAGATGCCGTTTCTCTATTGGACGGACTTCACCTACGAGGGGCAGGCGCGCGTGCGTGGCCGTCCGACCTACAGCTTCGTCCTGCATCCGCCCGCCGGTCAGGCCCTGCCCGTGCCGGACCTCACCGGTGTCCGGGTGCTTCTCGACACTCAGTTCCAAGCGATGGTGCAGGCGGAGCTGCTCGGCGCCGGCGGCGTCGCCCTCAAGTCCATCGCGCTGCTCGACCTCAAGAAGGTCGGCGAGCAGTGGCTGGTGAAGACGATCGACGTGCGCGACCACCGCACGCGCGGCAAGACCCGTTTCGCGGTCCGCGCCGCCGCGCTGGGCCTCGCGTGGCCGGCGGAGGTGTTCAGCCCGGCAGGCCTCGCCTCCGAGCCGCCCGCCGTGCCGGCGGAGAAGGTCGTCCGCTTCTGACATGCCCCGCGACGACGCCAGGCCGTTTCCCCTCCAGCTCGAGGTCGAGTTTCTCGACCGCATCAGCGAACCCGTGCGCGACGGGAAGGCGAAGTCCGTGAGCGAGATCATCCGCACGGCGCTCGCCCGGTTCGACTTCGCCAACGTCGTCGTGCTCAAACCCGCGCAACTGCAGATCTCGGTGCGGTTGCCGGCGATGATCCGGCAGAATCTGCGGCGCATCGCCCGCACCAAGCACACCAGCGTCGGCCAGTTGGTCCGCGCGGCGGTCGAGGCCTACCTGCCGCAGCTCGAGAGCGGCGCGGTGGACCAGTTGGAAATCCCCGCGGTGCCGCCCGCGCCCGCGGCGGAGTCGGTGCTCGCGCCGCCGCGTCCGAAGCGCAGGCGCAAGGCGAGGCACGGTAAGGCGGCCGCGAAGAAGAAGCCCGCGGCGAAGCGGAAGCGCCAGCGATGAGTTTCTCCGTTTGCGAGCGTGCGATGGCCTGATGTCCCGACGCATTCCCGCCCAGGCTGGAGAAGGTTTCCGGCTATGACATCCCCACCGGCAACGGCCTGCTTGCGTTCGCCACCCCCGGTCCTTTAGTCCTGCCCTTCACTCCATCTCCATGAGCACTCCGCATCCTTTGTCCGTCTGGGCCCGCAACGTGTCGCCTTCGCCGACCCTCGCCATCGATGCCAAGGCCAAAGCCCTGGCGGCGGCGGGCGAGGATGTGTGCGGTTTCGCGGCCGGCGAGCCCGACTTCGACACCCCGGAGCACATCAAGGAGGCGTGCATCGCCGCGCTCAAGGCTGGCAAGACCAAGTATGCGCCCACGCCGGGCATCGAGCCGTTGCGCCAGGCCATTGCCGACCGCTACGGCGCCGAATACGGCCTCAAGGTCGCCCCCGGCCAGGTCGTCGTTTCCCCCGGCGGCAAGTTCTCGTGCTACCTCGGCGTGCTCGCCACCTGCTCGCCGGGCGACGAGGTCATCGTGCCCGCGCCCTACTGGGTCAGCTACCCCGAGATGGTGAAGCTGGCTGGCGCCGTGCCGAGGTTCGTGCTCTGCGACGACCGGGCCGGTTTCAAGCTCACGCCCGCGCAGCTCGAGGCGGCCATCACGCCGAAGACGCGCCTGCTCATCCTCAATTCCCCGTCCAACCCGACGGGCGCCGTCTATACCCGGGCCGAACTCGAGGCCCTCGCCGCCGTCGCGCTCAAGCACAACCTCTACATCCTCTCCGACGAGATGTATGAGCACCTCGTGTATGACGGCGTCACGCCGACCTGCGTGGCCACCTTCAGCAGGGAGATCGAGGCGCGCACGATTGTCGTGGCCGGTTTCTCCAAGACCTACGCGATGACCGGCTGGCGCATCGGCACGCTGGTCGCCCCGCCGCCCCTCGCCAAGGCCGTCGCCGAGATCCAGAGCCAGCAGTCGTCCAACGTCACGACCTTCGCCCAGTTCGGCGCGCTCGCGGCGCTCAAGGAGAAGGAGAAGACCGCGGCCGCGCTCAAGACGATGCTCATGGCCTTCGACCGCCGCCGGAAGTTCCTGCACGCCGAGCTCAACCGGATCCCCGGCATCTCGTGCCTGCTCGCGCAGGGTGCGTTCTATCTCTTCCCAAACATCTCCAGCTACGGGCTCAAGGACGCGGAGTTCTGCGCCCGCCTGCTCGAGGCCGAGAAGGTCGCCGCCGTTCCCGGCTCCTCCTTTGGCGCGGAGGGCTACCTGCGCCTCAGCTACGCCACGAGCGACGAGATGCTCAAGAAGGGCGTCGAGCGGCTCGCGCGCTTCTGCGCGACGCTGAAGAAATAAGGCCCCCCTCACGGCCTGTGCGGAACCGGGACCGGGGCGCCCGCGCATTCATTCAGCGGGCAGTGGAGCGTTTCAGCCGGAACGCCGGCACCGCCCGGTGCTGCGCCAGCAGCTTCATCGCCCGGGCCTCGGCGGCGCGCATGCGGCGCTTTCGGGCCGGACGAAGGTCGTCGTAGCCGGCGAGATGCAGCCAGCCGTGGACGACGTAGAGGGTGAGCTCGGTGGCGAAGTCGCGCCGGTGCGTCCGCGCGTAGGCGGCGGCCGTATCGGCCGACACGCAGATCTCGCCGGCCAGGCCGGCGGCCGCATCGCCCTCGAAGGTGATGACATCGGTGGCGGCAGGGTCGTCCATGAAATCGGCGTGGATCCGGGCGAGGGCGGGGTCCGTGAGGAAGACGAGGGACAGTTCCCCGGGCGGGCAGCCGCCTTGGAATTTCGCCGCGTGCGCGTCGAGCACGGCGACGGTGCGGGTCACCGCGGCGCGTGGCACGCGCAGGCGCGGGTGCCGGTTGCTGATGGGGACCTGGCGGCTCACGACGGCGGGCCGCCGCCCTCCGCGTTCTTTGCCTGCTCGTAGGCGTCGATGATCTGCTGCACGAGCGGATGGCGGACGACGTCGGTGGCGGTGAAGTGGTGGAAATCGATGCCCGGGATGTTGCGCAGGATGCGCGGGGCCTGGACGAGCCCGGACGCCTTGCTGCGGGGCAGGTCGATCTGGGTGATGTCGCCGGTGACGACCATGCGCGACTCGTCGCCGAGGCGGGTGAGGAACATCATCATCTGCTCGGGCGTGGTGTTTTGCGCCTCGTCGAGGACGATGCAGGCGTTGGCGAGGGTGCGGCCGCGCATGTAGGCGAGTGGCGCGATCTCGATGAGGCCCTTTTCCGCGAGGGTGGCGACGTCCTCGGGTTCGAGCATGTCGTGCAGGGCGTCGTAGAGCGGGCGGAGGTAGGGGAGGATTTTTTCGCGGAGATCGCCGGGCAGGAAGCCGAGCGCCTCGCCGGCCTCGACGGCGGGCCGGGTGAGCACGATGCGCTGGACCTGGTTCTTCAGCAGCGCCGAGATGGCTGCGGCCATGGCGAGGTAGGTCTTGCCGGTGCCGGCCGGTCCGATGCCGAAGACGATCGGATTCCTCTGGATGGACTGGAGATAGAGTTTCTGGCCGAGGGTTTTCGGGACGATGCTCTTGCGGCGCGTGGCGATGACGACCGGGTCGTTGATGAGCGCGCGCAGCGCGGCGCCGTCGCGGGCGTAGAGCTCGAGCAGGCGCACGAAGTCGGGCGTGCGGTAGGCCATGCCCTGGGTCCGTCCGGTGTTGAGCAGGGTGAAAAACTCCTCGGTGCGCGCCACGGCTTCGGCGGGGCCTTCGAGCTTCAGCCAGTCGTCCCGCGTGACGACGCGCACGCCGAGCGCCTTTTCCGTGCGGGTGAGATTGTCCTCGCTGCCGCAGTAAAGCTGGCTGGCCTGGCGGGCGCTGGGATAGGTCAGGGTCTTGGAGGCGGCGGGCACGGAGCGGAGAACAAGCGGCGGCGGACGGAATCAGGACCTGGCCGACAGTCTGTCGGCGGTCTCCTTCAGGCGCTTGAACATGGCCTCGAGGGATTGGGGGAGGACGCGGGTCTGGCCGATGACGGGCATGAAGTTCGTGTCACCGTTCCAGCGCGGCACGATGTGGGCGTGCAGGTGGGGGATGCTGCCGCCGGCGGCGGAGCCGAGGTTGAATCCGATGTTGAACCCGTGGGGGTTGATGGCCGCGCGGATCACCGCCTGGCCGAGGATGATTTCGTCGGTGAGGTCGGCGCGCTCGGCGGGGGTGAGTTCCGTGAGGTCGGTGGCGGCGCGGAACGGCACGGCGAGCAGGTGGCCGGGGTTGTAGGGATAGCGGTTGAGGATGAGATAGGACAACGGGCTGCGGTGGATGATGAGCGCCTCGGCGTCGTTGCCGAGTTTCGGAAGTTCGGCGAAGGGATTGGCGCCCGCGGGCAGGCGGGGCGCCTCGATGTATTCCATGCGCCAGTAGGCGTGCAGGTGGTCCATGTGGTTGGCGGCAGACTTGCCGCACGGGCGGGGGATGTCAAAACACGGATTGCGCCCGTGAAGGCGCCGCCCAGACTGCGCGGATGGATCGCCGACTTGTCTGGTTCTGCGGCTTGCTCGCGCCGGTGCTGGCTTGGTCCGCGGTGGCGCCGCACGACCGTTTCACCTGGTTTTTGGAGGTGGTTCCGGTGCTGATCGGGGTGCCGGTCGCGCTGGCGGTGCAGCGGCGGTTTCCGTTGACGTCGCTGCTGCTCGTGCTGCTGTGGGTGCACAGCGTGATCCTGATCGTGGGCGGGCACTACACCTATGCGCGGGTGCCGCTGGGCGACCGGGCGATGCAGTGGTTCGGCTGGACGCGCAACAACTACGACAAGGTCGGGCACTTCGCGCAGGGCTTCGTCCCGGCGATCCTCGCGCGTGAGATCCTGCTGCGGACGTCGCCGCTGGGGAGAAGGGGTGACGGGCGGCCCAGCCGGTGGCTGCCGTTTCTCTGCGTGAGCGTCTGCCTGGCCTTCAGTGCGTTCTATGAACTGGTCGAGTGGTGGGTGGCGGTGGCGAGCGGTGCGGCGGCGGACGATTTCCTGGGCACGCAGGGCTACGCGTGGGACACGCAGTCGGACATGGCCTGGGCGCTGGGCGGGGCGATCGCGGCCCTGACCCTGCTCGGTCCTGCGCACGACCGTTCGCTGGCGCGCCTGCGTTGAGCGCTGAAACTCCCTGTCCTACAGCCGGATCTCCGTCTCCGCGGCGATCCAGTCTTCGAGGCGGCGGACGATGCGGGCGACGGCGGGCGGTTCGACAGTCTGGGCGGCGAGGGGCTGGTTGAGAATCTGCGCGGCGAGGTCGCGGTCGGCGTCCACGAGCTGCGGCCACCACTGCTGTTTCACGGGGTAACCTTCATCGCGCAGCAGGCAGTAGAGGGTCTTGAACCAGACGACATCGGGCCGGCGGCCGGCGGCCAGGGCCCCGAGGCTGGCGCGGAGGAGTCCGGCCACGGCGGCGCGCGACTCGTCGGGCACGGGGTTGCGGGTGAGCAGGGCGCCGATGGCGGCGGCGGCCTTGAGGGCGTCGTAGGAACGGCCGATGCCCTCGTGGCGCCCGAGGTGGCGGTGTTCCTTGATGAACCAGGTGCGGCCCTGGTTGGAGGTTTCGAGCCAGAGTTCGGTCTCGTCGAAGAGGTCCAGCGGAGTCGCCGAGGTCTTGCCCTGCTTGAGGCGGTGCAGGAGGTGCAGCACGCCGTGCTCGGGGGAGAAGGCGGCCAGTTGCTCGAAGGAGTCGGAGCCGGAAGGCTGCCGGGCGAGGATGAAGGCGGTGGTCTGGAGCTGCGGACCGGGCACGCGCCCACGTTCCGGCCGGAGCCACGGCGAGGCAAGTTGCTTTATCCTTTCAATGAGGCCTTGGCGGTGGCGGGATCGGGCCAGGCGGGGAGGACGGCGCCGCAGGAAATGATGGTCTTCATGCCGTCGCCCACGGGCATCTCGAGCTCGATGACCTCGGCGCGGGGCAGATACATGAAGAAGCCGTTGACGGGGCTGGGGCAGGTGGGGATGAAGACGGCCCAGTGCTCGACCGGCAGTTGCGCGTGCGGCTCGCCGGCGGCGGTGTTGGTGAGGAAGCCGAGGGTCCACGAGCCGGCGCGCGGGAACTGCACGAGCACGACCTTGCTGAACTGGGCGCGGTCCTTGGCGCCGAAGGTCTCGATGAACTGCTTCACGCCGTTGTAGAAGCCGCCGATGCCGGGGATGCTCTGGATGAAGCGTTCGGCCAGCGCGCCGACGATGCGGCCGAAGAAGAGCCGCGAAAAGTAGCCCAGCAGCGTGATGAAGCCGACGGCGATGATGGTGGTGATGATGTCCCAGAAAATGGCCGGCAGGTGCTGGAGTTGTTCGGGCAGATAGGGCGCGAACAACGGAGTGATGGAGCCGCCCAGGATGCCGATGACGACGCGGATGGCCCAGATCGTGACCACCAGCGGAGCGATCAGGAGCAGGCCGGTAAGGAAGGCGTTGCGGAGGGACGTGAAACGGGTTTCGGGCATGGAGGGCGGGGAGTGAACCAGACTTGGGCGCGGATGCACACCGATTTTTTCAGGCCCCGCGATGCCTCGGGCTCCCTTTGTCCGGCGTCACCGGATGGGTTCGAGGAGTCCGGGCTGGGCGCTGGAATGATAGGGCCGCGTCGCGCCTTGTCACGGGTCGCGGAAGCTGGCTGACTGGGGCCTTTGATCGTGGAACCCCGTCGCCGAGCGCTCGTCCTGCTGCTGATCATCTATCTGGGCTTCATCAGCCTCGGCCTGCCCGACGGCACGCTCGGGGTGGCCTGGCCGGCGATGTATCCGGAGTTGAGGCTGCCGCTGGGCCTGGCGGGGACGATCCTCACCCTTGCCACGCTGCTCACCGGCACGGCGGGATTCTCGAGCGGATGGATCATCGCGCGCTGGCGCACGGGACCGGTGGTGCTGGTGAGCGGTCTGCTGACGGCGGGCGGGATGCTCATGCTTTCGCGGGCGCAGGGCGCGCGGTGGCTCTATGCGGCGGCGGTGCCGCTGGGACTCGGCGCCGGAGCGGTGGACGCGGGCCTGAACGGCTACGTGGCGCGACACTACAGCGGCCGGCACATGAACTGGCTGCACGCGTGCTGGGGCATCGGCGCCACCAGCGGTCCCTTCATCATCGGCTGGGCGCTCGGCGCCGGCCACGGCTGGCGTGGCGGTTACCTGCTGATCAGCGGCATCCAGTTCGGCCTGGCGGCGCTGTTCCTGGCCACGCTCGGTCTCTGGACCAAGGTGCCGGAGCGGCACTTCGACGAACACCCCGGGGGGGCGGGCAATGCGCCGACGACGCCCGCCAACTCCTTTGCGGGCTGGCTGTCGCCGGTGATCTTCGCGCTCTACGTTGCCGTGGAGTGCACGACCGGTCTCTGGGCGGGCACGGTGATGGTGGTGCGCCGCGGTTTCGCCCCGGAGACCGCCGCGTGGTGCACCGCGGGGTTCTTCGGTGCGCTGACGGTCGGGCGCATCGGGGTGGGTTTCGTGGTGGAGCACTGGGGCAACCGGCGGACGGTGAACGGCGGCGCGTTGCTCGCGGCGCTGGGTCTCGTGCTATTCGCGGTCGGTGCCGGCGGCTTGCCGGGTGCTCTGGCGGCCTTGCTGCTGGCCGGGCTGGGTCTGGCGCCGATCTACCCCGGCCTCATGCACGAGGTGCCGCGGCGTTTCGCACCCGGGGCCGTGCAGACCATCATCGGCCGTCAGTCGGGCGGGGCGAGCTTCGGGGCCGCGGTGTTGCCGGCGCTGGCGGGCTGGGTGGCGCAGCATTCGCTGCCGGCCGTGCCGTGGATCACCCTCGGGGTGCTCGGCCTGATGATGGCCGGCATCCGGCACCTGAACCGGGTCACCTGAACACTCAGGCCTTCTTCACGAAGCAGGCCTTGAGCGCGATGCCGCTACCGTCGATCTTGCAGTCGATCTCGTGGTCGCCGTCCACCAGGCGGATGTTCTTGGCCTTGGTGCCGGCCTTCAGCACCTGTGAGCCGCCCAGTCTGAGATCCTTGATGATGGCGACGGTGTCGCCGTCCGCGAGGACGTTGCCGTGGGCGTCCTTGACGATTCGCGCGGCCTCGGGGGCCTCCTCCTTGGGCCACTCGTGACCGCAGGTCGCGCATTCCCAGCGGTCGGGATGCGCCAGGATGTCTTCCAGGGTGCAGGCAGGGCAGACGGGAGGCTTCATAAACGGGCTAACGAAAGGGTCCGATGCGCAGGCTTAAAGCCCAAATTTGTGGGTGCAGCCTAATACTAGACCGAAATTGGGGAGGACTTGTCCGCCCGGCGGGGTTTAACTCGGGAATATCCCCATGAAAACCCGCTTCCTTCTCCTCGTCGTGTCGATCTTCGCCACCGGCCCCGCCTTCGCCGCAGAAGGGCCGGCCCACCCGCCGCACACGATCGGCAATTCGCAGTTGCGTGTGCTGCCCGTCAACGCCGCCGGCCGCCACTACCAGCTGCATGTCGGCCTGCCCGGCAATTACCAGCGCGACACCGCGAAGCGCTATCCGGTGATCTACGTGACCGACGGTTATTGGGATTTCGAGAAACTGCACGCCATCCGTGGCGCCCTGGTCTTCGACAAGGTCGTGCCGGAGTTCATCATCGTCGGCCTCGGCTACGCGGGCGAGAACCTCAATTACGGCGCCCTCCGCTCCTGGGAGCTTTCGCCGGTGTCGTTTGGCAACAGCGCCGATTCCGGGCACGCGGCCGACTTCCTGAAGACCATCGAGACCGAGATCATCCCCTTCATCGACCGCGAATACCGGACCGAGCCCGGCCAGCGCATTCTCGCCGGCGCCTCGCTGGGCGGGCTGTTCACGCTCTATTCGATGTATAGCAAGCCCGACCTGTTCGGCGGTTACATCGCGGTCACGCCGGCGGTCGTGGTCGGCAACGACTGGCTGCTCGGCTACGAGGAGGATTTCGCGAAGCGCGGCGGCCGGCTCAAGGGCCGTCTTTTCGTGAGCGTGGGCGAGAACGAGGGCGCGGGCTTCCTCGCGGGCATATTCCGCTACAACGCGCGCGTGCAGTCGCGGCGCTATCCGGAGCTGGCCTACCAGTTCCGCGTCGTGGACGGCGAACGCCATGCGGGCATGCAGTTGGAATCCTACACGCGCGGCCTGCGCTTCATCTTCGCGCCGCAGGCGCCGGAACAGGGTCCGGCCACGTTCCCCTGAGCCGGTGCGGGCGGAACGGCGCCAAAAAAGGAATGGCGCCGCCGGGAAATCCACCGGATGCTTTGCGCCTCCCGCACGCGATGCATCCGCTGTTCCTCCTCCTGCGTCTGCTTGGGCCGGCCTGGCTTGCGCCGGGGGTGCTGTCCGCCGCGCTGGTCGCGCCGCACCGCGAACCCGAGATCACCGGCGCCTACGAGGACGAGGGCGCAATCGCGGTCGCTCCGCCGGGCGAGCCGCCACCGGTTGTCTCGCTGCATGCCTTGCTGACCGTCCAGTTCATCCCGGGCGTGGCGCGCCTTCTGCACGAGCAGACCGGCGAGGTGCGCCTGACGCACACGGCCGGCCGGCTCCGGGCCGAGATCACCAACCGCGACGGCGAGGTCGCTTGGGAACGAATCTGGCGGCAGGGCGAAGACTATGGAGTGCAGGGAGCGCGGGTGGTCCTGCGCTTCAAGGGCGTTCGCCCCCACGACGACGATTTCCTGCTCCTGCTGGAAACCGTCACCGCCTACAAGCTGCTGCAGGTCGAGGTGCAGCGGCTCACACCCACGCTGCTGGGCCCGCGGGCCCGGCCGATGGGCACCTACCTGTTTCACCGGACGGAGTGAGTCAGGGTGACTTGGGCGGGGCGGGGACCGCCGACGGTTCCGGCGGCCGGAAGCTGCGCGGCTGGCGGCGCAGGCTGGCGGCGACGTCCTTGGCGGCCTGCGTGACGACGCCGGGCTGGCCAAGGAAGCCAAGGTCGCGGAACCAGTCGAGGAAACGCGCCGACCAGGTGCCATAGGGAACACCGCCCATGTTGCTGAGGCTGCCGGTGGCGGGCGGTTCGCCGGGCCCGGTCTTGTCGCCGGGATGGCGGCCGCGGGCGTAGAGCATCATCTCGATGTTGGGCACGCCGTCCATGAGGAGGGCCTGGTAGAATTCAATCGCCCAGTAGGCGTGGATCCAGTCCCCTTGGCCGGCACAGGTGAGGAAAACCGGCGGCATGGCGCGCGGGATGGCGGGCGGGGTGTCGGCCCGGAAGAAGAGCGACGGGCCGGGATAGATGCCGGCGATGAAGTCGGGGCGCGAGGAGACCTTGGCGAGCGGGTTGCCCGGCGCGTCGTTGGCGCGGTCGAAATCCTCCCAGCGCAGGCCGGCGTTCATCGCCAGTTCGGCGCCGGCGGAAAAGCCCATGATGCCGACCTTTGCGGGATCGAGGTTCCACTCCTTGGCGTAGGCGCGGACGAGCTTGATGGCCTGGAGGGCGTCGTTCACGCCGTCGGTCTTCGGTTCGTAGCCGTCGCTGCGCAGGCGGTTGCGGAGGATGACGGCGCTCACGCCCTGGTGGGCGAGAAACTGCACGAGGGGCGAGGCCTCGCCGACGTTGAGCGTGCGATGGCCGCCGCCACCCGCCAGGATGACGACGGCGCCGGTGTTGAGCCGGCCGTTGCCGGCGTGGAATTCGATCGAGGGATTGTGGATGCTGGTGATCGCGCCGACGGTGCCCGGCCCCCAAAGCTGATAGACCTCGGGTTCGCGGATCCTGTCGGTTTGCAGATACGCCGAATCGGGCGGGTAGAGGGGAATCACGACGCCACCGGGCAGAATGGCCTGCGGCGCGTAGGGTGCGTCGGTCCGCGGGCCCGGGGCCGGCACGCCGAGCGGAGCCGGCGGCGGGGGCAAGACTGGCTCGGCAATCGCGGGAATCGCCAGCAGGAAGAAGATGCAAAACACGAGGCGCAGCGGGGTGGACATGGGGCGGGGATTTGGAGCCACTCACCATGACCGGTTCACCCGCTCTGGCAAATTTTTGCAGCCACGAGGGGACGTCGGCGCCACTCAGCGCAGGTCCACTGTCACCCGGCCAGACTGTTTCGTGAGTTGAACCCTGGCCTGCCTGTTGCCGGCCGTGACGAGATAGGCGCCGAAGAAGGCCGGAGCCTCGAACCGGCCGGCCTCGTCGGTTTCGCCCTCCCAACGGGTCCACCATTCCCTGAAAAGGAGATCGCGATAGGCGAGGCCCGCGGGCGTGGGTGTCCAGTCGCGTCGGTAAAGCGAGGACGCGGGGATCCAGTTCGCACCCTCCCAGAAACCCCACATGAGGATACCGGTCACGGACGGATGGCTGAAACAGATGCGGTAAAAGTCCGTGAGTTCATGTGCCGTGCGCTTTTCCTCCTCCGGTGTCATGACGGTCTTGGGGGCAGCGCAAAAGCGCGAACGCTGTCCGGGGATGTTAAACTCGGTCACCCGAATGGGTAGGCTGAACTGCGCCAGCGTGTCGAGAGCGTGGCGAAGCGCGGCGCGGTCGAAGGTCTCCCCGTGCAGGTGCCCTTGGACGCCGATGCCGGCGATCGGCACGCCCTGTTGCAGGAGGTCGCGGATCTGCGCGACGTAGCGGTCGAGCTGCCGCCCGGTGGTGATGTCGTAGTCGTTGAGGTAAAGCCGGGCGTCCGGATCCTCGGCTTTGACCCAAGCGGCCATCTCTTGGGTGATACCGGCGCCGAGCCGGTCGGCGTAGTAGTTGCCGTGGAGCATCTCGTTGTTCAGGTCGTATTCGGCGAAGCGCCCGTGGTAGCGCCGGCCGATGTCGCGTCCGCGCGCCTCCAGGGTCCGGCGCAGGGTTTCGTTGTCCATCGCCTTCAGCCAGTCGGGCACGAATTTCTCGATGCCCCAGTAGATGTTGTGGCCGCGCAGCGGGATATGGTGCTGGCCTGTCCAGGCCAGGATTGCGTCCACGGTGCGGTAGTCCACCTGACCCCGGCGCGGTTCCATCACGGCCCACTTGAGGGCGTTTTCGGTCACGGCGGAATTGAAATTGGCGAGGAACGCCTCGCGGTAGCGCGCGGCGTCGGTCCCGGCCATGCGGCCGTTGAACGCCTGGTTGGCGAGGGCGGCGCCGAACCAGAATTCGTGCCGCGTCTGTTCGATCTTCACCGGCACACCGGGCTGGGCCAGCACGGTCAGGGTGCCCTGCCGGTGGCGCCTGATGGCTTCCATCGTGTCCGGCTCGCCGCCGCCAGGAGTGGCGAGAGCCTGGCTTACAGGCAGCAACAGGCCGAAAGGAAGGAGCAGACGCGCCAGCAGGGCGGGGGAGGACATGGAAGGGTGGGTTGACCCGAGCATGTGCCCGCCGCCTGAGATACGCAGGCCGAAAGTGTGCGCACCGTCTGTAGAAGTCGCGGCATGGATTGTCCGGTCCGGCATTTCGGCGGTTTCATTTTTGCGGGTGATGGCTACCGTGCCGGCCATGTTGCCCCGCCTGCTCTGGCTCATCCTGTCCCTGTGTTTCACCACGGTCCGCGCCGCCGAGACCTACACCCTCGGCCTGGTGGCCAAGTCGCAGGGCAACCAGTTCTTCGAGGCGGCGCGCGCCGGCGCCAACGACGCCGCCCGCGAGCTGGGCGCGAAGCATGGCATCACCATCAGGATCGACTGGCGCACACCCAACGAGGAGGACGCGCAGAAGCAGGCCGACTTCATCGAGCAGCTCGTGCTCGGAGGCGCCGACGGCATCATCGTGAGCTGCTCCGACGCCCACAAGCTCACCGATGCCATCAACAGGGCTGTGGAGCAGGGCGTGCCGGTCGTGACCTTTTCCGGCGATGCCCCCGCCAGCCGGCGCATGGTTGCCATCGGCATCGACGACTTCGCGTGCGGTGAACGGACTTTCGAGGAGCTGGCGCGTCTGCTCAACGGCCAGGGCGTGGTCGCGGCCCTCGACGGCAACCCCAACGCCGTGAACCTCCAGCAGCGCGCCGCCGGATTCCGCGCGGCGGCGAAGCGCCACCCGGGCATCAAACTGCTCGACATCTATTACCACAAGGAGACGCCGCTCGACGCCGTCGCGAAGATCGAGCAGGTCATGCAGGCCAACCCCGACATCACGGGCTGGGGCTTCCTCGGCGGCTGGCCGCTGTTCACCGACCGGGCCCTCCGGTGGCCGCCCGGCACCATCAAGTGCGTGTCCGTGGACGCCCTGCCGCCGCAACTGCCCTACGTGCGCAGCGGGCACGTGCAGATGCTGCTCTCGCAGGACGTTTACGGCTACGGCTACCGGGCGGTCGAGCGGCTCGTTGAGCGGCTCCATTTCAAGAAGGCTCCGGCCTCGCCCATCGAGGATACGGAACTGACCGCCATCACGTCCGCCAACGTGGACGCCTTCGCCCGGAACTGGGAGAAATGGCTGCCGAGGTAAGACCGCGGCCTTCCCAAAGATTCCTGTCCGCGGCAGCCGGCCTGCTCGACGGGATGGCGAACCCACCCTCCATCCCATGCAAAAGATCGCCCGCGGCCTCTGGTTCGACGACCAGGCCGAACCGGCTGCGAAGTTCTGCGCTTCCGCTTCAAGAATTCCAAGATTCTCGACATTGCGCGCCACAACGAGGCCGGCCCTGGCAAGCCGGGCACGGTCCTCCTCGTCAAGATCCGCCTCGCCGGGCGGGAGTTCACCGCCCTCAACGGCGGCCCGCGGTTCAAGTTCACCGCAGCCGTGTCGTTGCCCGCCCAAAACCGTCGATGGGGCGCAATTCGCGGGTGTGGCGCCGTGGACGGTCGGGGAGGGAACCGCCGGTGGCCGGCTCAGGGCTTCAGCGGAAGCAGCCGGATGTTGCGGAACCACACGGGCTGGGATTCCGCCTGCAGGGCAATGTGGCCGGAGGCGAGCTGCAGCGGCGCGCCGGCGGCCAGCAGGCGCGCCGCATCGGGATCGTGGGGGTCAAGCTGGGGATGCCGGTAGCGCAGCACCTCGACGCCATTGATGCGGTGGATGACCTCGTCGTGGCCGTGCACCTCCACCTCGACGGCCACCCATTCGTCCATCGGCGAGAGGGCGCTGGCGTGTGCGTCGATGATGTGGGCGGTGGTGAGCTTGCCGTCGAGTTCGAGGTGGGTGCCGGGCGTGCACGCGTTGCCGGTCTGCCGCCCGGCCTTGGTTCCGGTGCAGAGGAACTGCACCTCCATGCTCACGGGCCATGACTGGTTCAGCGTCATGGAGAGGGGCGAGGCGGCGTGGATCATGACGCCGCTGTTGCGTCCGGCCCATTCGGGCGCATCGGCCATCGGTGCGCCGGTGAAACGGTATTCCAGCCGCAGGATGTAGTGCGAGTAGGGCAGGTTGCTGTAGAGATGGCCGAATTGCCCGTCGAACCTGGCGTAGTTGTCGTAGGAGACCTTGAGGACACCGTCCTCGACCCGGAAGGTGTCGGCGTAATTCTCGCCCAAGGGATGCTTGGCAAACTTCGGCGTCCAACCGGTGAGATCCTTGCCGTTGAAGAGCGAAATCCAGCCGTCCTCGGCGGCGGGCAGGCGCGGCAGACTGAGGGCGGCGAAGAGGAGGACGAGGGTGGATAGTCGGGCCGGGGATTTCATGGGGTGCGATCACCATGCCCGCGCAGGGCGATTTGACAAGCTGTGCCCTAATGTTGGCCCGACCGAGGGTTTTCCTTCCCGTGGATGGGCGTGCACGGTTCCGTCATGTCTCCAGCCTCCACCCCCGACGGCGCGGCCTTTGGCGCTCTGGAAACCGCCGCGTCCCTCACTGAACAACAGATCGACGCGCGCGCGCGCGAACTGCTCGCGCACCTGACGTTCGACGAAAAACTCGGGCTGATGGACGGCGACACGCCGTTCTGGCCCGGCCTGGCGGAGATGATGGCGCCGGGCGGCTATGCCAGCCGCCCGTGGGTCGCGGGCGCGGTGCCGCGGCTCGGCATCCCCGGCATCCGTTTTGTGGACGGTCCGCGCGGCATCATCATGCCGGGGGCGACCACCTTCCCGGTTTCGATGGCGCGCGGCGCGTCGTTCGACCCGGCGCTGGAGGAGCGCGTCGGCGACGTGATCGGCCGGGAGCTGCGCGCGCTCGGCGGCAATTTCTTCGGCGGCGTGTGCCTCAACCTCCTGCGCCACCCCGCCTGGGGACGCGCGCAGGAAACCTACGGGGAGGATCCGCGCCACCTCGGCGAATTCGGCGCGGCGCTCACCCGCGGGGTGCAGCGGCACGTCATGGCCTGCGCGAAGCACTACGCCCTCAATTCGATGGAGAACGCCCGCTTCAAGGTGGATGTGGCCATCGGCGACCGCGCCCTGCACGAGGTCTATCTGCCGCACTTCAAGGCCGCGGTGGAGGCCGGCGTCGCGTCGGTCATGAGCGCCTACAACAGCGTCAACGGGGAGTGGGCCGGACAGAACCGCACGCTGCTCACCACGATCCTCAAGGAGGAGTGGAGCTTCCGGGGCTTCGTCATCACCGATTTCATCTTTGGGATGCGCGACGCGCTCAAGGCGGGTCTGTCGGGCCTCGATGTCGAGATGCCCTTCAGCATGCACTTCCACCGGCACCTCAAGACGCTGGTCGAGGCCGGCCGGGTGCCGCGCGCGCGGATAGATGACGCGGCGTTGCGCGTCCTGCGCCAGCAGGTGCGATTCGCCCAAGGACGCGACCCGAAGGACTACCGGCGTAGCGTCGTTGGTTGTGCCGCGCACCGCGCGCTCGCCCGTGAGGCGGCGCAGAAGAGCATCGTGCTCCTGCGCAACGAGGGCGCCATCCTGCCGTTGCGCCCGGCTGCCGGGCGGATTGCACTCATCGGCCGCCTGGCCGCCACGCCCAACACCGGTGACGGCGGCTCCAGCAACACGAAGCCCGTCCATGTCGTCACACCGCTCGAGGGAATGCAGGCGGCACTCGGGCAGGACAAGGTCGTCTTCGACGACGGCGGGGAGGCCGCCCGCGCCGCCAGGGTGGCCGCTGCGGCGGAGGTCGCCGTGGTGGTCGCCGGCTACACGCACGAAGATGAGGGGGAATACATCCCGCCGGACATGATCCCGTCGTTCGCGCCGCTTTTCCCGCCACCGGCCCCGGAGGAGGAGGCGATTGCGAGGAAGATCCTGCCGGGTCACGGCCGGCAGGAGGGCGGCTTTTCGCCCGGCGGCGACCGGGAGCGCCTGACGCTCCACCCGCGCGACGAAGCGTTGATCCAGGCGGTGGCGGCCGCCAACCCGCGCACGGTCGTCGTGCTCATGGTCGGCAGCGCCGTGATCACCGAGGCCTGGCGCGAACGGGTGCCGGGCATCGTCGTGCTCTGGTATCCCGGAATGGAGGGCGGCCACGCGCTGGCCGACGTGCTGCTCGGGCGCGTGAATCCCGGCGGGCGGCTGCCTTGCACATTCCCGCGCCGGGCGGAAGACCTGCCGTTCTTCGACCGCAACGCC
Organism: Verrucomicrobiota bacterium; assembly: GCA_049322455.1. GTDB lineage: Bacteria > Verrucomicrobiota > Verrucomicrobiia > Opitutales > Opitutaceae > Lacunisphaera. Next base: position 100,120 of record JBMOQY010000011.1, read on the forward strand.
ACCCGGATCACTTACGACCTCTGGCATGGCTACCGCAAACTCGCCCGCGATGGGGTGCCGGCCGCGTTTCCCTTCGGCTTCGGTTTGAGCTATACGACGTGGAAGCTGGCCAATCTGCGCCTCGCCCGTGACACGCTGTCGGCGACCGACATGCTGGAGGTCGCGGTGGACGTCACCAACACCGGGCGGGTGGCCGGCGACGAGGTCGTGCAGCTCTACGTGTCGGTCAGGGGCTCCCGGGTCGAGCGTGCGCCGCGCGAACTGAAGGCCTTCGCCCGTGTGAACGTCGCGCCCGGCGAAACCCGCGGCGTCACGCTTTCCGTGCCGGTGGCGAGCCTGGCTTACCGCGACAGCGCGCGGGGCTGGATCGTGGAACCGGTCGAGGGCGACGCCATCATTGCCCGGCACGCGGAGGAAACCCCGGGGCTCGCTGCGCGATTCCGCGTTGTCTGATCTCAGCCTAACGCGGTCGGATCGGGGTGGGTCCACGGTCCGCGGTAGGGGCGGGCCAGGAGGCGCGTGGCCTCGGGATCGCCGCGCACGGTGCGGGTCGCCGGATCGTAGGCGACCGGGCGGCCGATCCGGAGCGAAAGGTTGGCGAGCTGGCACATCGCGCTGGAGATGTGGCCCTGCTCGATGTCGGCGACCGGCTGGCTGCGGTTTTCGCGCGCCTGCAGGAAATCCAGCATGTGCCGGTTCTCGGTCTCCTCGTAGGCGTTGCCGCCCCGGTTGAAATCGATGTTCTCGAGATCGCCGCTCTGCGAGAGCATGTGCCGGCCCTCGCGCGGGCCGCCGTCGGCGGGGGTGAAGACGTATTCGAGCATGGTCAGGTTGAGCATGCCCTGGCTGCCCACGAGCCGGGCGCCCCACTGGTCGCTCCAGTGGCGTTGCGGGATGGGCGAGGCGCCCCAGGTGCGGTGCTCCCAGCTCACATCGAGGCCGGGATAGCGGAAGACGCTGCGTTGGGTGTCGGTGATGGTGGAGGACCAGGGCGGGGTGTCGGCCAGGATGCCGCCAGTGGACACGACGGACTCCGGCCAGCCGAGGCCGAGGAGCCAGCGCACCTTGTCGAGCATGTGCACTCCGAGGTCGCCGATCTGGCCGTTGCCATATTCCTGGAAGTTGCGCCAGCCGCGGTCCTCCAGCATGGCCTTGTAGGGGAGTTTCGGCGCCGGCCCGGCCCACAGGTCGTAGTCGAGGTGCGCCGGCACGGCGCTGTCGGGGATCAGGCCGGTGGGCCGGCCGTGGAGGTAGCTGTAGGTCTCGACGAGGCCGATTTTGCCGAGGCGGCCGGTCGCGAGGTATTGGTCGCGCGCCTCGGCGTAGAGCGGGTTGCTGCGCCGCTGGGTGTTCACCTGGACGACGCGCCGGTGCTTGCGCGCCGCGGCGAGGAGCGCCTCGCCCTCGATCACGTCCACGCCGACGGGTTTCTCGAGATAAACGTCCGCGCCGGCCTGGATGGCGGCCAGGGCGGGCAGCGCGTGCCAGTGGTCGGGGGTGGCGACGATGACGACCTCGCAGCCGCCCGCCGCCAGCATCTCGCGATAGTCGGCGTGCATGCGGGGGATTTCCGCCTGGATGCCGGCCACCTGTTTCAGGGTGTGCTGCAGCGCGCGGCGGTTGGGGTCGCAGAGGGCGACCACCTCGACGGGCGCGCAACGGGCCAGCACCCCGAGGTTCACGCCGCCATACCAGCCGCAGCCGATAAGGCCGACCTTGAGGCGCGGGCCGGCGGCGGAGGCGAAGAGACGACGGCTGGCGGCCATGGCGGCGCCGGCCAGCGCCAGGGACGAGACGAACGAACGGCGGTTCATGGGGCGGGGGAATGTGCCGCCCAGTATGGCCGGCCCGCGCGCCCGCGCCATCGCAATTTCTCGCGGGGAGGTGCTAGCCCCGCAGGTAGGTCTCGTAACCGTCGCCTTCGCTTTCCTTGCCCCGCCGGTTTGCGCCGCTGGGGGGAGGCTTGCCCGGGTTTTTCGGGGCCGGACGCGGCAGCGCAGCCTGCAGGGTGGCGAAGTAAACGCCCGGACGCCGTTCGCTCCACACATCCCGGCTGCGTGCTGGCAACTGCGCCGAGACCGGCGCGGTCCAGCCGACCACGTTGCCATGCAGCAACACCTCCGCGCCGCCGTCATAGGTCCAGGTTTCAAAGTCGTGCCCCTTGCTGCGCAGCACCGGTTCGCCGAGCAGTGCGGCGACCTGCCTGGCGGGCATGCCGAGCCGCAGGCGCTCCCACGGGTGCTCCGCGGCGGACAGCGACGCAGCGAACAGCAGGCCGAGCAGGAGCAGACGCAGGGGATCGGACATGCCCCGATGTAGCGGCGCACCACGGCGCGGCTTCAGTCCCGCAGCACCGATTGGGGTAACTCCGCGGTAAAACTTCCGCGCGAGGCTTCCGAGGCGGCCGGTTTCGGCCGGCTTTGACGGATTTTTTGAGAGCCGGGCGCCTCGGCACCGTCTTGTGTCAGCGCGCTCAGTCGTGCGCCGCTGCGTCCGTGGCCTCGCTGATCACGTCGATGAGGCCGGTCGGACTGAACGGTTTGCGAAGAACCCACTGGGCGCCCATTTTCTGGGCGACCTCGAGGTAGGGGCCGCCGGGCGCGCGCGGGATGCCGCCGCTCATGGCGATGATTTTCACCCGGGGGTAATCGCGGCGAAATTTCCGGATCAGCTCATAGCCGTCCATTTCCGGCATGAAGATGTCGGCCACCAGCACGTCCACGGGTGCCGTCGCTTGCACCTGGAGCGCCTGCCGGCCGGAGGTGGCCGTTATGGCCTCGTGTCCCATGCCTTGGATCATCGTCTGCAGCGACAGGCAGACGGGTTCGTGGTCATCGACCAAGAGGATGCGGCTCATGTTGGCGACCACACTGGGTCAGGTGCGGGCAGGGTGAAACAGAAGGACGCACCGCGGCCGGGCTCGGCTTCGGCCCAGATGCGTCCGCCATGCTTGTGGATGATGCGCTGGACCGTGGCCAAGCCCACGCCGGTGCCGGGGTATTCGGATTCGGAGTGCAGCCGCTGGAACGGGCTGAAGAGCCGGCTCGCATGCTGCATGTCGAAGCCCGTGCCGTTGTCGCGGACGAAGAAGATCGTGGTGCCGTCGGCCTGCGGCACACCCCCCAGCTCGATCCGGGCAGGCGGCGGGGTGCGGGCGGTGTATTTCCAGGCATTCGAGAGCAGGTTCTCCAGCGCGGCGCGCAGCAGTCCCGGGTCGCCTTGGGTCAGCAAACGCGGCGCGGCAGTGAACACCACTTCGCGGCCGGGGTGGGTCGTGCGCAGGGTGGCCGCGAGTTCTTGCGCAAGCGCCCCGAGGTCCACGGGTTCGCGGCGGATTTCGCTGCGCGTGATCCGCGCCAGCCGCAGCAGATCCTCGATGAGTGCACCCATCCGGGCGCCGCTTTCGATGATGTGCTGCAAGTGGCGCCTGCCCTTTTCGCTGTGCGGCTCGCCGTAATCGATCTCCAGCAGTCGGGCGAAGCCGTTGATGGCGCGCAGCGGGGCCCGGAGGTCGTGTGACACGGAATAGGAAAATGCCTCGAGTTCGCGATTGGCCGCCTCGAATTGGGCCGTCCGCTCCCGCACCCGCTGCTCCAGCTCGGCATAGACCTGCACGTTTTCCATCGCCACAGCGGTGGTGTTGGCGAGAGCCTGCAGCAACTGGACTTCCTCCTCGCTGGCCAGGTGCCGGCCGGCCCAGTAGTTGCCAATGGCGCCCAGGGCGGCCCCCGGCCGGATCGGCACCATAACCAGGCTCTTCACGAAGGTCGGCCGGTAGGCGTCGGTGGGGATCCGCGGGTCGGTGTAGATGTCCTCGATGATCGCAGGCTGGCCGTGGAGCATGGCCCAGCCGCTGATGCAAGTGCTCATGGGGAAGCGCTGTCCCTTCCAAAGCGGGCTGATGGCATCCTCGTCCACGTAATGGCAGTGGTCGCCATCACGCAGCACGAAGGTCGCGCCGTCGGCGCCGGTCATCTGGCGGGCGGCGTGGCGCACGATGTCGCGGATGGCCTCGACGGTCCGTGCATGTGACAACTCCTGCACCGCGGAGACAAGGCGCAGCATGCCGCGGTTGAGGCCCTCCAAGCGCGCGATTTCACGCCGCTGGCGCAACGCGGCGATGGCGTGCCCGACGGCGGCGGCGACCTGCTCGGGACGGTCCTTCAGGACATAGGCGTTCGCGCCAGCGGCCATGGCCGCCGCGAAGGTCTCGGGGGTGCCGGTGCCTGACACGCAGATGAACGGAACGTCCGGATGCCGTTGCCGGGATTCCTGCAAGGCCATGAGGCTGGTGAAGCCGCCGATGTTGCTGTCGGAGAGGATCAGGTCGAATTCGCCGTGCTCCAGCGCGGCGCGGTACCGGTCGGCCGTGTCCACAATCTGAAGCCGCGCCGTCAAGCCGTTGTGCTCCAACAACTGCCCGATCAGGAGGGCGTCGGCGGGATTGTCCTCGAGGTAAAGAATGCGGGCCGGGTTCATGATGCGTGGAGAAAACTGGCCGGTTTCATCGAAATGGCCCGCGATGAAACCGATGTGCGTGACAGCTTAGCCAACATGGCGGCCGAATAAAGTCCGAATTGATCCACAACCGCGTCAAGGCGGGGTATCTTGTCTGTGCTCGGCTGGGATCGGTCTCGGGAGACGGAGACGGGGAGCGAGGATGCGATTGACGCGTCGGGCCGGCTGCGGTTTCCTCCGTCACCCTCCCCCTCCCGCGGCAAGTGGCGCGGTCACCCCATGTTTCGCCGCTATCTTCTCCCCTGGCTGATGCTGGGCCTATACCGTGCTTGGACCGCCACCTGGCGTGTCACGTTGATCGAATCGCGGACGCTCCGCGAGATCCAGACCAGCGGGGGATCCTGTGTCTTCGCGCACTGGCATCGCGACGAACTCGCCGTCGTGCAATATGTCGGCCGGATGCGCGTGACGACGATGACGTCGAACAGCCCCGACGGCTGCCTGATCGACTTCGTCATCCGCCGTCTGGGCGGCACGACGGTCAAGGGTTCGTCGGAAAGCGGCGGCTCTGGGGCGCTGCGCGGGCTGCTCCGGCAGATGGCCGGGGGCCGATGCGCCTCGATGGCGGTGGACGGACCGCGGGGCCCGATCTACCAGGTGAAACCGGGCGTGTTCCATCTGAGCAAGCTCGCAAGCGTGCCGATCATCCCGGTGGGCGTGGCCAGTCGCGACCGGATCGTCTTCAGCAAGTCTTGGAACCAGGCCCGCCTGCCCAAGCCATTCACGCGGGTGGTCGTGGTCTTCGGCGAACCGTTCGAGTTCGATGTGCAGGGCGAGATCAACCTCCAGTGTCCCAAGCTGGCCGCGCGCCTCGATGCGTGCATCACCGCCGCCTGCGCGGAGGCCGAGGCGCTCGGGCGCAAATCGCTGGGCGGTGTCCGTGCCCGAGCGGGCGGCTTTGCGTGAAGTTTCCCCAGGATGTCGTGTCCGCTGGCGGAGGTCTGGTTCGTTGACTGGTTGAATCCACTGCACCACGACCACCCAACGAAAGGAATCCGTCCCATGTCCACGCATACCATCCGCCTCCATCGCGTCTTCCGCACGACGCCCGAGAAACTCTACCGCGCCTTCCTTGAGGCCGACGCGCTCGTCAAATGGATGTCGCCCTACGGGTTTACGTCCACGGTCCACTCCATCGATCCGAAGGTCGGCGGCGGCTTCCGGATGGCGTTCAAGAACTTCGGCACCGGTGCCAGTCACAGTTTCGGCGGCAAATACCTCGAGCTCGTGCCCGGCGAGAAGCTCCGCTACACCGACAAATTCGACGATCCGAATCTGCCCGGTGAGATGACAGTGACCGTGACCCTCAGAAAAGCGGTCTGTGGCACCGAGTTGAACATCGAGCAGGCCGGCGTGCCGGCCGTCATTCCCGCCGCGATGTGCCACCTCGGTTGGCAGGAATCGCTGGTGCAGCTCGCCAACCTGGTCGAGCCCGACATTCCGAACGGCTGAGCCCGTCCCGGCCGGTGCGGGCCTGCCCAGTGCTTCGGGTGCTGGGCGGATGATCGCCTGCCGCCAGAGCGACCAGCCAAACCGGCATTGTATTGGTAGTGGAGCAGGGCGTTGGCGCTGGCGGGTATCATTGTGCCGCGCGGTCCACAGCGGGGACAGGATTGTGAACACGGTGGCGGCCGTGACTGACCGGGGTGAGAAAGGCGCGCCGGTTGGGCGGCGGACGGGGAGCCGCAGAGGGCATGGACGGGGAAGCGGCCCCCCTCACCCCTATGGCCCCACTCCCGGGCGCGCAGCCAGCGGTTCGCGAGTTGGTGAGCGGTCAGGACTGCGAGCCGTAGTATTTCTTGTAGCTCCGGTAATACCGGTAGTTCGAGTAATACTCGATGCGGCGGGGAGAGAGGCCGTTGAGCACGATGCCGAGCAGCTCGGTTTTGCTCTCCCTGAGCTGCTTGATGTAGAGGCGGATGTGTTTCCGGTAGGCGCGGTTGAAGCGGCAGACGTAGATGACCTCGTCGGTGCGCTCGGAGATGAGCAGGGAATCGGTGACGGCGCCCATCGGGGGCGAGTCCACGACAATGAGGTCGAAGTGCTGCTTCAATGATTCGAGAAACTGGCTGAAAACGGGATTCTCCAGGATTTCGGTGGGGCTCTTGGAGCGGCCGCCGGAGCGCAGGAGGTAGAGGTTTTCATCCACCTTGGCCAGGCCGAGGGCGGCGTCGGTGAAGGGGTCGGCGGGGATCTTCGCGCCGGCCTCGAACCAGGCGATGAGGCCGACCTCGTTGGTCATCTTGAAATGCCGGTGGAGCATCGGGCGGCGCATGTCGCAGTCGATGACGAGCACGCGTTTCCCGTGGCGGGCGAAGGAGGCCGCGAGGTTGCAACTGATCATCGTCTTGCCCTCGCCGGGGATGGTGCTGGTGACGAGGATGGACTTGGGGAAATCGAGCTTCGACTGGATCTTGACCGCGCTGTAGACGCTCAGGAACGCCTCGGAGCCGGGCGAGGTCTTGTTGCTGTTGACGAGGGAATGTTTCTCCGTGTCGGGCACGTCGCCCAGCTCGGGGATGATGCCGAGCAGATGCGCGCCGATGAACCCTTCGACGTCCCAGGCGCTCTTCACGCGGTCGTCGATGAAACTGAGGCCGATGGCGACGCCGGCGAAGACGAGCAGGCCGAGACCGAAGCTGGTCTTCACGATGTTGCGCAGGTTCGGCGTGTAGGGGGCGCCGGCGGGCAGGGCGCGGTCGAGCGGCTTGACCGGGATGTTCTCGAGGTTTCTCGAGGTGGTGGTCTGGTTGAGGCGGTCGAGGATCTGGATGTAGTTCTGCTTGGCCACCTGGGCCTGGCTCTCGAGGCTCTTGAACTCGACGGAGAGTTCGCCGAGGCGGAGCTGCTCCTTCTCGGCCTCCTTGTATTCCTTTTCGTAGGAGGCCTCGGTTTCCTTGACCTTCACGTATTGGGTGCGGAGGTCGGAGATGGACTGCTCGACATCGTGCCGGATCTGGGCGGTGATCACGTCGATGGAATTGGCCACGCTGATCATCTTGGGATGACGCTCGAGATAGCGCTCGGCGAGGAGGGCCTGCTGGTTCTGGAGGTCGGCGAGCTGGGTCTTGAGGGCGGCGATGTTGCCGTAGGAGGAGATGTAGCCGATCTCGAGCAGGTTGCCGCCGGATTGCTGCATGCGCTCGATCTGCGCGAGCAGGTTCTCGAGATCGATGCGGTTGAGGCGCGCCTGGGTGAGGGTGGTGTTGACGGTGCGGAGGCGCTCGCTGACGATGTTGATGCTGTTGTCGAGGGAGACGAGGTTGTGCTTGCGGCGGTAGTCCTGCAGGCGGGCCTCGGCGGCTTCGGATTCCTTGCGCAGTTCCTCGGCGCGCGTGCGGAGGTAATCCACGGCGAACTCGTTCTTGCCGCCGGAATACTCCATCAGGTAGCGCATGAACTGCTCGACGAAGCGGTTGGCCAGCAGGGCGGCGCCCTCGGGGTCGCGATGGGTGACGTTGATGTGGAGGAGGAAGCTGTTGCGGATGGACTGCGGCGTCATGCTGCCGAGCAGGGCGCCGACAGGCGGCGGGCTGCCCCCGGGCGCGAGATCCTTGAGGAAGGGGCGCTGGAGGATCTTGATCTCCTCGGGGGTGAGCGACTGCGCCACCATGGTGCGGAGCCGGCCGCTGTTGAGGATCTGGATGTAGGTGTTGAGGTCGATGTCGGAGCGGATGGCCGTGTCCACCACCTGCTCGTTGAGCACCACGCGCTCGGGGCGTTCGAACTGCAGGGTGGCGGTGCTGGAATACATGGGCGTCTCCTGCGCCTTGTAATAGCCGACGGATAGCGCGACCAGCAACGCCACGGGCAGGGCGATCCACAGCCGTTCGCGCAGGATCACGTAGTAGTCGCGCAACGACCGGCGCTCGACCACCTGCTGGTCGTTGCCATGCAGGGAGGCGCGAGGGGCGGCGAGGGCGGTGGTCGGCGGGATTTCCGGAGCGGACATCGGCGTGGCTAGGCTAGATCAGGCGTTCCGGCACATAGACGATGTCTCCCGGCTGCAGCAAAAAGGTGGTGTCCTCGATTTTCGCATCCTTGCGGCCCTTGATGACACTATCCACGTCCACTGTGAAGACTTTCTTCGTGCCGTCGGGCAGGATGCGGGTGACGGTGACGGCGGAGCCCTTGCCGATGTCGTCGATGCCGCCGGCCTTGGTCACAAGCTCGACCACCGTGTAGGTGGATTCGATGGGCAGCGCGTAGTGGCCCGGGTTGCGGACCCGGCCCTGGATGGTGACTTCGCGCGGGGCGTATTCCTCCACGCTGACGGTGACCTGCGGGTTGCGCAGATAGCGTCCGTTCTTGTAGGCGTTTTCGATGGCGGTCTGGGCCTCGACGACGGTCATGCCGCCGATGGCGATCTCCCCGATGAGCGGGAGATTGACGCGGCCGCGGGCGTCGATGCGCGTGAGGGTGGTGAGATCCTCCTCCTGGAAGACGGCGATGCGCACACGGTCGGCCAGGGCCAGGGTGTGGATGTAATTCTTTTTGTCGGCCACCTGGGCGAGGCCCGGGAGGGTGACGAGCAGGCACAGGGCGGTGAGGCGGGCAATTTTCATGGCGGGATCAATAGCGGCTGGAAATGTCGATCGAGAAGCCGTGGTTGTCGTAATCCGAGAACTCGAACGACGACCAGTTGCGGGAATACGTGTAGGTGGCGCCGATCTGCAGGTGTTCGTTGGGGCGGTAGATGCCGCCGGCGTTCCAGCTGAAGAACGTGTCGTTGCGGGCGGGCTGGTTGCGGCCGAGGAATTCGTTGCGGCCCACGGCGGTGTCGGCGCTGAACTCGAATTTCCGGGAGTAGATGTAGGTGCCGCGCAGGGCGGCGCTGGCGGAATCGACGGAGGTGCCGGTCGCGATGGTGTTGAAATCGCGGCTGGCGACGAGGCCGAGGAAGATCTTGCGCGTGATCGGCCAGGTCAGCGAGGCCAGGGCGTTGAAGTGGCTGAAGTCATCGGTGCCGTTGTCCTTTGCATGGCGGAGCTGGTAGCCGAGGCGCACAGAGCCGGAAAGCTTGGCGAGCAGGCCGCCTTCGGCCCCGAGGTTGAACCAGTGGTCGGTCGTCCTGCCGCCGGCCGAAGTGCGGGAGGAGCGCACCCGGTAGCCGCCGACCAGGTCGAGTTTGGAAGTGTAGGTGTAATACACGTCGATGGACTCCGAGGAATCGGTGTAATCCACGAGGGCGCTGTTGTCGGCGTAGGTGCGGCGGAGATAGCCGGTGTTCGAGGAGAGATAGAACTTGTCGTTGACGGGATATTTCAGGCCGAGCGTGACGGGGAAGTTCCACGAGCTGGTGCGCAGGTTGACGGCGCTGTCCGACCGGGTCTCGCGGTAGGCGTTGATCGTGAGCGCGCCGGTCGTGCGGCCGGTGGTCTTGTTCAGCGCCAGGTTGAAGCTGGGGTTCAGGCTGTTTTCCCCGGTGTATTTGCCGAAGGTGATGTAATCGACCTTGGCGGTGGCATTCACGGCGATGATGCCGGCGCGGCGCTTCAGCTCCGCGCCGGCCTGGGCGGTGACGGAATAGTCGCCCTCGCCGCCGGCCTCGGCGAAGATGTTGGAATTGTAGCCGAAGGTGACGCCGCCGAAGACAAACACCTGGTTGCGCGAGCCGTCGATGTTGAGCAGCGCCCCTGCGGGCGGTGTCAGGAGGAACAGGGCCGCGCCCAGCCCGGCACGGAGCAGGAGTCCGCACATCGTCAGGCCGGGGGTTGGATGGGCGGAATTCAAGTTCCGGGCAGGCGATCCGGGCTGACCACGACACTGGTCGGCGCACTTTCGGGCACGACAGGGCGGGCGACGATCTCCTGGTCGCTCTCGTCGTCGGCGCCGGCGGCCTCGTCGGTCGCATTGGTGGCGGCAGACCCGGTGGTTTCCTCCTGGGAAGTCCCGTCGGCGCCCGCGGCGGCCGGGGCAGTTTCCTCCGGGGCATCCAGGCCTTCCTCCGCCTTCTTTTCGATGACCTCAAAGGTGACGGTCTTCCTGGCGTTGCAGGCCGTCTGGGTGCGTTCATCGGCGGCTTGCAGCGCGGCTTGGGGAATGGGGCCGACCGTGATCGTGGGTTGACCGCCGCCGGGCGACGGGGTGATGGTGGCACGCTCACCCGGGCGCAGAATCTGCCCGCCGATGTCCCGGCCGCCGCTGCTGCGCACGGTGATGTCGCCCTCCAGGAGGTCGATGTGGGTGGCCTCGGGAGTGGTCTCGATCGAGACCTTGCCGCCGCGGATGTTCACGTTGCCGTGCGGGGTCGAATAGTTCATCGAGCTGCCCGAGACGAGCTGGCTGGTGCAGACGCCGATTGCCCCTTGGGAGACGTGGACGTTGCTCTGCGAGATGGAGGGTTCGAACTGGGTGTCGAGGCGCTCGCGGCGATCGGTCTGGAAGGGTTCCTGCACGAAACGGCCGATTTCCACCCGGGTGTTCTCGTCCACGAACATGCCGGTGCCGTTGGAATACACCAGGGCGTTGTGCGCACCGGCCTTGGTCACGATCACGGTGCCGGGTGCGTCGAAGGCCGTTGCCTGGCGGGCGGTGTAAATCTTGTCACCGTTTTGAATCTGGGTTTCGCCCACCGCCTCGGCCATGTAGAGCTTGCTGGTCGGTCCCTTCTTTTTGCCGAGATTGCGTTGGGCGTAGGTAGCGGGTGCTGCCACCATGGTGGCGATCACGCAGACTGCGAGCAGGCGAGGGAGATTTGTTTTCATGGCCAGGGGGTTGTTTTTGAGGTGGCGCGCGATTTTCTCCCAGAAGGAACTAGGGTGTTACACCTATGACAAGTCTAAATACGTTTGAGCCCGTAAATACATTTCTAAGTTATTCATACGATATAATTTATCAACCGGCCTTTTACGTAAATGATGCGGCGGATCGTTTTCCCAGCCAGATGCGGGCCGGCTTTTTCGTGCTTCTGCGCTAGGGCCGTTAGTTCCTCCTCGGTGGCGGTGGGGGGCGCGCTGACCTCGCCGCGGTGCTTTCCGTTCACTTGGATGACGATGGTGATCGTGCTGGCGACGAGTTTGGCCGGGTCGAACGACGGCCAGCCTGCGGCCATGATCGAGCCGGTTTCGCCGAGGCGCGCCCACAGTTCCTCCGCGAGGTGCGGGGCGAGGGGCGCGAGCAGGCGGAGCAGATCAAGCACGGCCTGGCGGGGGAGCGCGGGCTCCTTCTGGAGCGCGTTCACCAGGATCATGAGCTGTGAGATTGCGGTGTTGAAGCGCAGGCCTTCGAAGTCCTCACCGACCTTCCTGATGGTTTCGTGGAGCAGCTTTTCGGTTGCGGGCGTAAGCGCGGCGGCGGGCGAGATGCGCGGATTCGCGGTGCCCTCCTCAGTCAGGCACTCACGCCAGACCTTCTTGAGGAAACGATGCACGCCCTCGATGCCCTTGGGATTCCACGGCTTCATGGCCTCGAGCGGCCCGAGGAACATCAGGTAGAGGCGCAGGGTGTCGGCGCCGTATTCGCGGATGATGTCGTCCGGATTCACCACGTTGCCGCGGCTCTTGGACATCTTCTGGCCGTCTTCGCCGAGGATGATGCCCTGGTGGAAGAGCTTCTTGAACGGTTCGGACTGCGGCACGACGCCGAGGTCGAAGAGCACCTTGTGCCAGAAACGCGCGTAGAGCAGATGCAACACGGCGTGCTCGGCGCCGCCGACGTAAAGATCGGGCACGCCCCAATACTTCAACGCCTCGGGCGAGGCGATCGCGCTGGCGTTCTGCGGATCGAGGTAACGCAGGTAATACCAGCAGGAGCCGGCCCACTGGGGCATGGTGTTGGTCTCGCGGCGGGCACGCACCCAGGCGTCGCCGGCGGGCTGCGGCTGCGCAGCAGGCACGCTGGCGCCGGTCTGCACGTTGAACCAGATATCGAGCCACTCGGTGACGTTCGCCAGCGGACTCTCGCCGGTGCCGCTGGGCAGATAGGATTGCACCTCGGGCAAAGTGAGCGGCAGCGCGGCGTCGGGGAGCGGCAACGCGTATTGCGGCACGCCGTTCTCGACGAAGGTCACGGGTTGCGCGGGCAGATCGCTGCGCAGCGCGGCGACCCGGCGGTAATCGGCCTCGCTCACCCAGACGATCGGGAACGGCTCGCCCCAGTAGCGCTGGCGCGAGAACAGCCAGTCGCGGAGCTTGTAGTTGATGGTGGCCTTGCCGATGCCCTTGGTCGCGAGGTCGGCGGTGATCTTCATCTTGGCCTCGGCCCAGTCCAGACCGTCGAAGCCGGGCGAGTTGATGAGCTTGCCGCCGCCGGTGTAGGGCAGGGAGTCGCTGCCATCCGCCGCGGCGATGACGCGCGGGATGGGCAGGTGGTATTGCTGCGCGAACTCGTAGTCGCGCTCGTCGTGCGCGGGCACGGCCATGATCGCGCCGGTGCCGTAGCCCATGAGCACGTAGTCGGCGATCCATACGGGCACCTTGGCGCCGTTGACGGGATTGATGGCGTAGCTGCCGGTGAAGACGCCGCTCTTTTCCTTCGCGGCCTCGGACATGCGTTCGACGTCGCTCTTGGCGGCGGTCTTTTTGCGGTAGGCCTCGACGGCGGCGCGCTGGGCGTCGGTCGTCAGCGCGGGTACGAGCGGGTGTTCGGGTGCGAGCACCATGTAGGTGCAGCCGAAGAGCGTGTCGGGCCGCGTGGTGAAGATCTTCAGGTCGCCGAGCTTGGGATCCTCCAGCTTGAACAGCACCTCCGCGCCCTCGCTGCGGCCGATCCAGGCCTCCTGCATGCGCTTGGTGGAGTCGGGCCAGTCCACGTCCTGGAGGCCGGCGAGCAACTGCTCGGCGTAGGCCGTGATGCGGAGCACCCACTGGCGCAGGTTGCGACGCTCGACGGGGAAGCCGCCGACCTCGGACTTGCCGTCGATGACCTCCTCGTTGGCCAGCACGGTGCGCAGTTCCGGGCACCACCACACGGGGCGCTCGTCCACGTAGGCGAGGCCCTTCCTGAAGAGCTGGAGGAAAATCCACTGGGTCCACCGGAAATACTTCGGGTCGGTGGTGTCCACCTCGCGGTCCCAGTCGTAGCTGAAGCCCAGCGCCTTGATCTGCCGGCGGAAGTTGGCGATGTTGTTCTGCGTGTTGGTGGACGGGTGCGTGCCGGTCTTCACCGCGTGCTGCTCGGCGGGCAGGCCGAAGGCGTCCCAGCCGATGGGGTGGAGCACGTTGAAGCCGCGGGCGCGCTTGTAGCGGGCGAGGATGTCGGTGGCGGTGTAACCCTCCGGGTGCCCGATGTGCAGGCCGGAGCCGGACGGGTAGGGGAACATGTCGAGCACGTAGAACTTCGGCTTGGTCGAGGCGTTTTCGGCGCGGAAGGGCTTGGTCTGCTCCCAGATCGCCTGCCAGTGCGGCTCGATCGTGAGGAATTCGTAGTCTTTGCAGGAGGTGGCGGCCATTGATGTGAATCCGCCACTCTGAGAGGTTCACCTGCACCGTCAACCCCGCGAAATGACCATGCCGGCGGACTTTTTCTGGTGCTCGCCGCGCCGGCCGCTTAGGCATGGGGCATGTTCACCGGTCTCGTCGAGGAAGTCGGCAAAGTGGTCAGCTTCGCCCCCGCGCAAAACGCGTGGAGCTTGCGACTTGCCGCGCAGGTCGTGCCGGCCGACGTGCAGGTCGGCGACAGCGTGGCCGTCAACGGCTGCTGCCTGACCGTGGTGCGCGCCGAGGGCGGCCACCTGTGGTTCGAGCTCCTGGAAGAGTCGCGCCGCCTCACCAACTTCAACGAACTGCAACCCGGCTCGCTCGTGAACCTCGAGCGCAGCCTCAAGGCCGACAGCCGGCTCGGCGGGCACTTCGTGTCGGGGCACATTGATGCGCTGGGCCGGGTCGAGGTTTTCGAGCCGCGCGGCAAGGACCACTACCTGCGTGTCGCCGCGCCCGCCGGCTCCGGCCGTTACCTGATCCACAAGGGTTCCATCGCCGTGGACGGCATCTCGCTGACGGTGGCGGAGGTGGCGGGCGACTCGTTCGCGGTCTGGCTCATCCCGCACACGCTCGCCGTCACCAATCTCCGCGAAAAACAGCGGGGCTCGGGGGTGAACCTCGAGTTCGACCTGCTGGGCAAATACGTGGAGAAGCTCCTCGCGAGCCGGGCCGGCTGACCTCGCATGAACACCCGCGAACGACTTCTCGCGCTCGCCGAGGAACTCCGCCGTCTCAAGGCCGAGGGCCGCCGCACGGTCAACGTGACCGAGGAAAGCCTGGCGGAGTTGCGGACCGCATTGGCGGATGCGCCGGAGGCGGAGATTTCCGGAGGCGGGGCAGCCCCGTCCCGCGAGGCAGGAGACGTGGTGGCGGAGCCGGTGCGAGCTTTCGTGTTGCCGCCGCCCGCGCCTGTGCCGGCCGCCGCCAGGCCCGCCCCGCCGCCGCGCGCCGACCTCGTGCTGCCCGAGGGCGACAAACGCACCCGATGGAACGCGCTGCGCGAGATCGTGCTCAACGACCCAACCTGCAAATCCCATGTTCATCCCGGCAAACAGGTCGTTTTCGGCGTCGGCAATCTCGATGCCGACATCATGTTCGTGGGCGAGGCGCCGGGCGCCGACGAGGAGGACCAGGGCGAGCCGTTCGTCGGCCGCGCCGGCCAGCTCCTCAACCGCATGATCAAGGCCATGGGCCTCGAGCGCAGCCAGGTCTATATCGGCAACATCCTCAACTGGCGGCCCGAGATGGGCGCGCGCAACGCCGACGGCTCGCAGACGGGCAACCGCCCGCCCACGCAGGAGGAGATGGCCTGCTGCCTGCCGTTCATCCGCGCGCAGATCGCCATCATCCGGCCCAAGGTGCTCGTCGCGCTCGGCAAGACCGCGGTGGACGGCCTGCTCGGTCCCGACCGCTTCAAGTCCATGGGGGCGGCCCGCGGCACGTGGCATGAATACGCCGGCACGCCGCTGCGCGCCACCTACCACCCCTCGTATCTGCTGCGCCAGGAGGGCCTCGTGTCCGCCGCGGCGAAGAAGATCAAGCGCGACGCTTGGGAGGACCTGCTCGCGGTGATGGAACGGGCCGGACTGCCGGTCTCGGAGAAGCAGCGGAAGTATTTCCTGTGAGAAAAACGGCTTTTGTCCTCTCCACCGTGGTGGCGCTCGCGACCGGCCCGCTCGCGCGGGCGGCCTTTGGTTTCGCCGCGGTGGAGGCGCGCGCCCGGGCGCTGGCGGCGCAGCCTTATGCCGCGCCGCCCGAGAATCTCCCCGAGTGGATGCAGAAGCTCGATTACGACCAGCACCGCGGCATCACCTTCGCGAGGGAACACGCGTGGTGGCGCGCGGAAAGACTGCCGTTCCAGGTGCAGTTTTTCCACCCGGGCTGGCTGTTCAAGTCGCCCGTGAAGATCAACGAGGTCGCCGGGGGCGAGGCCCGCCCGATTCCCTATTCCCCGGACCTGTTCGACTACGGCGCGCTCAAGCCCGGGCGCGTGCCGGCGAACTTGGGTTTTGCCGGGTTGCGGATTCATTACCCGCTGGTGCTCCCGGGCGATGAGTTCGCGGTGTTCCTTGGCGCCAGCTATTTTCGGGCGGTGGGGCGGGGGATGCACTACGGGCTTTCCGCCCGCGGGCTGGCCGTGGACACCGGCGAACCCGGCCCCGAGGAATTCCCGCGTTTCGACGAATTCTGGCTGGTGCGCCCCGCGGCGGGCGACCGCAGCCTGACGCTGTTCGCCCTGCTCGACAGCCCGAGCGTGGCCGGCGCCTATCGTTTCGAGCTTCAGCCGGGCGACGAGACCCTCGTCACCGTCCACGCCGTGCTCTATTTCCGCCGGCATCCGGCGGCGGTCGGCCTCGCGCCGCTGACCAGCATGTTCCTGCACGGAGAGAACACGGGCTGGTCGAGGGACGACTTTCGCCCGGAAGTGCACGATTCCGACGGCCTGCTGCTCCACACCGGCAGCGGGGAGAGTATCTGGCGGCCGCTGGCCAATCCCCGGGCGACGCGCGTGACGTCGTTTTCCGATCATTCGCCCCGCGGCTTCGGCTTGATGCAGCGCGACCGCGACCTCGCCCACTATGAGGACCTCGAGGCCAACTATCACCTCCGGCCCAGCGCCTGGGTCGAGCCTCTCGGTGACTGGGGCGCCGGGGCGGTGCGGCTGCTGGAGATTCCCACGCCGGATGAAACGAACGACAATATCGTGGCCTGCTGGGTCCCCGCGAAGCTGCCCGCGGTCGGCCAGCCGTTCGCCTTCGACTACCGCCTCCACTGGCGGAAGGAGCCGGCGGGCCGCCCCGCCGGGGTCCAGCTCATGGCGAGCCGGGAGAGCGCGGTGCTGGGCAAGCCGGGGCACCGGCGCTTCGTGCTGGATTATGCCGGTCTGCCCTTTGCCGGCCCGCCCCGCGACATTCGCGCCATCGTCAGCGTGGGGGAGGGGGCGAAGCCGGTGGGGCCCGCCGGGGTGCAGGCCTTGGCGCCGCTCGGAATCTGGCGTGTGGTCTTCGAATTGGAACCCGATGGCACCGGCCGGCCCGTGGAGCTGCGCTGCTTCCTGCGGGAGAATGACGACGTCCTGACCGAGACATGGAGCAACCTTTGGACACCCTGAACGCCTTCCGACCCCGCACGGGCACGGCGGAGCAGTGGAACGCGGCGTTCATCCGCGTCGAGGACTATCTGCGCGCGCACCGCGTGCACAACCGGCTCCAGCAGATCACCATCCTGCAGAAGGTCATCGCCCGGGCCGCCGCCCGCCACGAGCAGAACCCGTCGCTCGACCCCACCACGCTCGCGGCCGAGGAGGTGGACCGGATGATGGACGAATGGTTCGGCGAGCTGCTCGGCGACAAAAACCTGCCGCACGAGCGCATCGCCGTCGAAGGCCGCGTGGCGCTGCTGCTGTGCGACGGCGTGGAACGCTGGCCCTACGCCTTCCTCGACGAGCAGCATGTGCCGCCGGAGTTCGCCGGGGAGATGCGTCGCCGCTCCATCCAGGCCGGGCCCGACATGACCGTGACCAGCATGGTGCCGCGCGAGATCGAGCTCGGCACGCTGACGGAGGTGGCCGGCCAGACCTTCGAGCAGATCGAGAAATGGCCGATCCTGCGCGTGACCCTGCTCTGGGCGCTGTTCCTGTCGGCGCTGGCGCTGGTGTTCTACACGACCCGATGAAGATGAAACTTCCAAGCAGTTCATCCGTCTGCGCGATGAGCATCGGTCCGGGTGTGGGAGGGGCTTTATGCCCCGACATTGTCGCATTCGGAGCGGGCAAGTCGGGGCATAAAGCCCCTCCCGCATTGAAACCGGAGATCCCCGGCTCCTGACCCATGCCCACGGCCTTCACAGTCGAGCAGGTGGACAAGGCGCGCGTGAGCCGCCGGCGCGCGACGTTCTTCACGCTCATCTTCCTGCTCACGACGCTGGCCGCCTGGTTCATGGCCGACCTCCTCTGGCAGGGGCCGGCCAGCCTGGCCAACCTGGCCGACCTGCCGGTGCTGGTGCTGTTCAGCATCCTGTTCGCGCACATCGCCACGGGCTTCTGCACGGCGCTGCTCGGTCTCTATGTGATCAACCGCGGCGACTCGGCCCGTATCAGCCGCACGCTCCGCGCCGACGAGCCGCTGGAGAAACTGCCGCTCGGCAGCACGGCCATCGTGATGCCGGTCTTCAACGAGGATCCCAGCCGTGTCTTCGAGGGGCTGCGCGTCATCTACCGCTCGCTGGAAAAGACCGGCCGGCTCGACGACTTCGATTTCTTCATCCTGAGCGACTCGAACGATCCCAACCGCTGGATCCAGGAGGAGGTGGCGTGGGTCGAGCTTTGCAAGCAGCTCAACGGCTTCGGCCGCATCTTCTACCGGAAGCGCCGCATCGCCCTCAACAAGAAGAGCGGCAACGTTTCCGACTTCCTCCGCCGCTGGGGCAGCAGCTACCGCTACATGGTGGTGCTCGACGCCGACAGCATCATGACCGGCGAGTCCATCGTGAAGCTCGTCGCCATGATGGAGCGCAACCCCACGGTTGGCATCCTGCAGACCGCCCCGCGGGTGGTGAACGGCGTGACGCTCTACTCGCGCCTCCAGCAGTTCGCCAGCCGGCTCTACGGCCCGCTCTTTCTCGCGGGCCTGAACTACTGGCACCAGGGCGAGAGCAACTTCTGGGGCCACAATGCGGTGATCCGGGTGGCGCCGTTCATGGAACATGCGGCCCTGCCCGATCTCCCGGGCCGGGAGCCCTTCGGCGGACGCATCCTGAGCCACGACTTCGTCGAGGCCGCGTTGATGCGCAAGGCCGGGTGGAAGGTGTGGCTCGCCTACGACCTGGAGGGCAGTTTTGAGGAGGGACCGCCCACGCTCATCGACGCGGCCAAGCGCGACCGCCGCTGGTGCCAGGGCAACCTCCAGCACAGCTGGCTGCTGTCGGCGCGCCATCTGCACCCGATCAACCGGTTTCACCTCTTCCAGGGCATCATGGGCTACGTGAGTTCGCCCCTCTGGCTGCTCTTCATGCTGGTCAGCACGCTGCGCCTCTTCGGCCGGGTGGAGGAGGGCACGCTCGACCCCACGCGTTTCGTGGTGATCTTCGACCACGTGGTGCCCGTGCCGCAGGCGCTGGCGCTGTTCGGCCTCACGATGACGCTGCTGTTCCTGCCCAAGCTCCTGAGCGTGGGCCTCGTGCTGAAACACCGGCGCAGCGCCGCCTACGGCGGGCCGGTGCGGCTGGTCGTCAGCGCCGTGCTGGAGATCGTCGGCTCCACGCTGCTTGCGCCCGTCAACATGATGTTCCACTCGAAGTTCGTGATCTACATCCTGCTCGGCCAGGGCGTGTCGTGGGTCACGCAACAGCGCACCGCGAGCGACGATCCGGACTGGCGCGAGGCCATCATCACGCACTCGGGCCAGACCCTCTTCGGGCTCGTGTGGGGCGCGTCGGCCTACATCATCGCCCCGTCGTTCTTCTGGTGGCTGTCGCCCGTGCTGCTCGGCCTCGTGCTGTCGGCGCCGCTCTCCATCCTGCTCAGCCGGGCCCAGCTCGGCCGCCGTGCGCGCGAGCTGGGCCTGTTCCTCACGCCCGACGAGACCGAGCCCGCGCCGGAGCTCACCCAGCTCAAGCGCAACCTGGCGGAGTGCTACCAGCACATGCTGCCGATCCGCGAGCTGCGCCGCGACTACGGCCTGATGCAGGCGATCCTCGATCCCTACGTGAACGCCGTGCACGTGTCGCTCCTGCGCCAGCGCCGGCCCGGCAGCTACTCGGTGCGGCGGTATTTCGTGGAGCTGCGCCGCCGGCTGCTGGCCGACGGCCCCGACAAGCTCACGACCCGCGAGAAGATGGCGCTCCTGCTCGATCCCGAGTCCATGAACTGGCTGCACGAGCAGCTGTGGAAACAGCCCGCCGACCAGCTTTCGCCCTGGTGGCGCCTCGCCATGCGCCAATACAACGTGCTCACGGCCACGCCCGTGACGGCGCTGTATCGGTGAGGGTGGAAGGCGGAGCGCGACCTCCGGGCGCGCCGGCTTGGCGAACGGCGCTCATCATAGACCGCCGCTGCAGAAATGAGCTGCAACCAGCGCCGTCTTTGCCGTGTCATGGCGGCATGGAAATCGCGGTCTGGACCTTGGTGATCCTGCTCATGCTGGCGGGGCTGGCGGGCTGCGTCGTGCCGCTGCTGCCGGGGACGACCCTGATCCTCGCGGCCGTGCTGCTGCAAAAGTGGCTGCTCCCCGACACGCTCACGTGGATGGCGGTCGGCTGGATCGCGGGTTTCTGGCTGCTGTCGGTGGTGGCCGACCTCGGCTGCACTTTGCTGGGCACGAAGCTGCTCGGCGGCGGCCGCTGGGGCATGGCGGGCGCCACGGGCGGGGCGCTGGCCGGCATGTGCTTCTCCCTGCCCGCGCTGTTGCTCGGCACGATGCTCGGCGCGATCGTGGCCGAGAAGTGGGGGGGGAAGAAAACCGCCGGGCAGGCCCTGCGCGCGGGCGCCGGCGCGGCGCTGGGCTTCCTGGTCTCGGGCTTCGCCAAGCTCGCCTGCGCCTGCATGATGATCGGGCTCTATGCGCTGTCGGTACTGTCGGCGACCGGCCCGGTGCCGGTCAACTGACCGCTCCTCGGCCGCCGGATGTCCTGGGGTGGCGGCTCGTCCGGTAGGACGCGCTTACCGGCCGATCAGGATCACGGCATAGACCTCGCCCTTGTTGCCGGTGGAGGGGCCGCCGAGGACGGCGGGCACGCCGGGGCGGAGGGCGAGGCCGGTGTGCATGAGCGGGCGGCCGCCGGCGGTCCAGCGGACCTTCACGTGGACCGACTTGCCGTCGTTGCGCTCGACGGCGATCTCGAGCTCGTGGCCGTCGCCAAGCGACAGGCTGCCGCTGGCGGGCACGTCGAGCGTGGCGCGGTCCTCGCCGACGAAGCGGAAGGTCTCGAAGCGCAGAATGCGGCGCAGGGTGGCCTCGTAGGGGGCGAGACGGCGGTCGGTCTGGCCGGGCTCGTTGGAAGCCGTGAGCAGGATGCCCTGGATGGCGGCACTCTCGGCGCGGACGGAGCCAAGCAGAACGGTGAGAGCGGTCAGCAAGAGGAAAAGGCGGAGGATGGTTTTCATGGGAGGGCGCCCGGATTGGGAGTTAACCACGGAATACACGGAACACACAGAAAAAAGAAGTTAACCACAGCTGAACACGAATGGACACAGAGGGGGAAAGTAACTGAAGCAAGGAGGTCATCGGGGAAATCGGTGTGGATCTGTGTCAATCTGTGGTTGTCGCCCGGTCTTTCCCGAGCTTCTGGGCGAGGAGTTTGCGGGCGTGAAAGAGGCGCGACATGACGGTGCCGGCGGGCACGCCGGTGGCAGCGGCGATCTCCTCGTAGGACAGGCCCTCGAGCTCGCGGAGGGCCAGCACGGCGCGGTGCTTGGGGGGCAGGGTGGCGAGGGCGGCGCGGACGCGTTCGACGGTCTCGTTGCCCTCGGACTGCGAGCGGGCGTCGTCGGTCGTGACGGGTTCGGGGGCGGAGGCGACCGGGTTGTCGCCGCCGGTATGGAAGGGCAGGAAACGGTCGAACCACCGGCGGCGCTTGCGGAGATGATCGAGGGATTTGCGCGTGACGATCGGATGCAGCCAGGTGGTGAACCGGGAGTCGCCGCGGAAGGTGCCGAGCTGTTTCCAGACGGTGAGCCAGACCTCCTGGCAGATGTCCCGGGCGTCGGCCTCGTGGTGCACGATGGCGTAGGCGAGCCGGAAGGTGCGCTCGTGGTGGGCGCGCATGATGACCCCGAAGGCGGCCTTGTCGCCCGCCTGCGCGCGGCGCAGGAGGTCGGGATCAGGTTCTGGGGCGGGGTCGTTCAAGCAGGTTCAACCACGGAATACACGGAGGACACGGAAACCAAGGTGGAGTTGGCCACAAAAAGTCACCAAAACGCACAAAAACAGGGAGGGCGAACAACCACAGATGGACACGGATTAACACGGATGAATCGGCAGGATTGGACCATTTGTGTTCAGGGGTGTGCGTCTGTGGTTAAGAAAACGAGACCTCGGCGTCGAGGGGAAGGTCGAGGTGGAGCTGGCTGGAGTTGAGCGCCAGCGGCAGCCAGGCGCGGGAGCAGAAACGGTAGGCGTCTCCCAAGGCGACATGATGGGCGGCGTTTTCGTCGAGGAGGATGTGATGGTGGCCGCGTGCGGCCCAGGCAAGCCGGTCCTTGCCCGGCACCAGGGCCGTCTCGCCGAGGCGGGCGGCGCCGGCATCGGTCGCGAGGAGCCGGTGCAGCAGGTCTTCGCCAGCATCGGCGCGGGCGCGGACAACCCGGCCGGCACGGAATTCGAGTTCGATGCCGGAGATGACCGTGCCGCCGTACGCCACCGGGCGGGCGACGCGCACGGTGCCGGTGGCGGAGTTCCTGTGCGGGGCGGTGAAGATCTCCTCGGTCGGCAGGTTGGCCACATACGGGACGCCGCGGTTGGACGTGAGCTGCGTCGTGCACCACCGATGTGAGGTTGGCAGATCGAGCGTCAGGCTCGTGCCGGGGCCAGTGTAGCGCAGACGCCGGTGCCGGGCGGCGTTGAGCGCGTCGCGCTGCCAGGCGATGGCGGCAAGATGGAGTTTCCATTCGGCGAGCGGATTCCCGGCATCGACCCGCAAGGCGGCGAACACGGTGCTCCACAGCCCGGGAAGATCCAGACCGGCGGCGACCGCCCAGTCGGGAGCGGGGGCGGGGAGGAGGGTCCACTGGCTGGCGCCACGGACGAGGCTTTGGATGACAGGGCCGAGGTGACGCCATTTGACGGAGTCGAACCGGGCGAGGCGCCCGGCAGGCAGGCCGCTCAGAAGCCGCGGGGCGCTGCCGGTGAGGAAGAGGAACGCGCCGCCGCGGGCAAGATGCCGGTGCAGCCGGCGGGTATGGTCGGCGACGAGCGCTTCGTAGCCGCGAAGGTCGTCAGCCTCGACGAGTGCCCGCAGGTGCGCCGGATCCGCCCGCAAGATGGTTGTGTCCGTTCCGCCCTCCTGCCGGATCATCTCGGCCTGCGTCAGCGCCTCCGGATGCACGCCCTGCAGGTCGTAGGGGTCGGTGATGAGCAGCGGCTGGTCCGGTTGGAGATTCAGGCCGATCCGGACGACGACCCCGGCGAGGGCGCGCAGGCGGGAGTCGAAGTCGGACGGCATGGTCGGAGTGGGACAGGAATCGCGGAGATGCGGCAGACCGGGAACGTGTGGCCGAGGTGTCAGGTCAGATGAAAGTGACGTGCAATCCGCGCAGCTGTCTCGACGGCGGAGAGGTGTTCGCTGTCGAGCACAAGGTCGGAACGGGGGATGATGGGGCGGGTGAATGCGCCTGCATCGCGCAGTCTCCGGTAGAGCGCGTGGTCGGTGAGCTTGCGGAAACCGCGCCGCAGCTCGCCGGCCAGTCGCGCCTCGATCGCCTCCTCGCCCAACTGCAGGGCGACCGAGTGCAGGTGTCCGTTGCGGGCCGGCACCTCGCGGAAGAGCCAGTCGATGAAGGCCTGCGGGACGGTGTTCTCGGGGCTGAAGGTGAAGATCAGCCGGCGGTGGGGTTCGCGGGCGGCGGCGCCGAGGTGTGTGCGCCAGGCGTGGTCGCGGGCCTGGATGAATTCCGGCGAGCCGAACGCGTGGCGCTGGAGCACGTCGTCCACGACGAGATGGTTGTGGTAGAGCTCGAAGCCGGTCAGCGCGGCCAGCTCGCGGCCGATGGTGTATTTGCCGCTGGCCGGCGGGCCGTGGAGGAAGATCAAGATCACGGGCGGAGACTGCCATGGGCGGCCCGGGCGGGGCAAAACGAAACGCCGCCCGGGTGGGCGGCGTTGAAGGGGGAGGGCGAGTCCTCCGGACGAGCCGTTATTTTCCGAGGCTCTTGCGGAGGTCGTCGAGCTGGCCGGACGAGCCGAGGAGGTCGTTGCGGCTGGCGATGAACTTCGCGTATTCCTCGATGAAGATCTTGCCGGGGGGGCGGAAGTCGAACTCGGCGGGCTTGTCGCGGAAGAACTCGCGGTGCACGCGGGTCCAGACGAGGCGGCCGTCGGTGTCGATGTTGACCTTGGTGACGCCCAGCTTGGCGGCGGGCAGGTATTCCTTGGGGTCCACGCCTGCGGAGTCCTTGATCTGGCCGCCGGCCTTGTTGATGCGGTCCACCTCCTCCTTGGGGACGGAGGAGGAGCCGTGCATGACGAGCGGGAAGCCGGGGAGGCGGGCCTTGATCTTTTCGAGCACGTCGAAGTGGAGGGACTGCTTGCCCTTGAACTTGAAGGCGCCGTGCGAGGTGCCGATGGCGCAGGCGAGGGAGTCGCAGCCGGTCTTCTTGACGAAATCCTCGGCCTCGGCCGGGTTGGTGAGGGTGGCGTGGCCGTCCTCGACCTTGATGTCCTCCTCGACGCCGCCGAGCATGCCCAGCTCGGCCTCGACGGAGATGCCCTTTTTGTGGGCGGCCTCGACGACGCGCTTGGTGATGGCGACGTTCTTCTCGAAGGGTTCGTGGGAGGCGTCGATCATCACGGAGCTGAAGAAGCCCGAGTTGATGCAGTCGTAGCAGGTCTCCTCGTCGCCGTGGTCCAGGTGCACCGCGAAGATGGCCTCGGGGAAGATCTCGCCGGCGGCGCGGATGATGGCCTCGAGCATGCGCTTGTCGGTGTATTTGCGCGCGCCCTTGGAAATCTGGATGATGAAGGGCGCCTTGGACTGGATGCAGCCCTTGAAGAGGCCCATGGCCTGCTCCGCGTTGTTGATGTTGTAGGCGCCGACGGCGTATTTGCCGTAGGCGTGTTTGAAGAGTTGGGCGGTCGTGACGATCATGGCAGCCGGATAGTAAGCTTCCGGCCCGGAGCAGCCACAAGCCTATTCCCGGAGGAAACGTGTCAAAATCCCCGCCAAGCGCCGGCGAGTGTCGGGCAAGGGATGCGTGGACGGGGCTGGGGTGGCGCGTGGCTTCCGGACACGCTTTCCCCTCCCGACAATCCCGCAACTCGTCCGGAGTGGTCCTACAAGGCCGGGTTCCACCTTATCTGGGCGGAAACTCGAAATCCGCCTTGTCCTGCTTCGGCGAGAGCACGAGGTAGGCGCTGAATTTGTTGCCGCGCTTGGAGACGAAGTTCTCGATGAGGTCGGTGCGTCCGTCGGTGAGGAGCTTCCGCACCTGTTCGACGGGCAGCTCCACCTCGCAGAGTCTCTTGGAGAGCTTGAAGACCTGCCGGTTGTCCTGGTCGGGCTTGCGCACATAGTAGGCGTCGCCGAGCTCGACGAGCTGGCCGCCGGGGTGGACCTTGCTCTCGCCGAGGACCGTGGCCTTGGAGAGGTCCGCCTTCGCGCGCGCCTTGCGCGCGACGGGCTTGCCCTCCTTGTCGAGCTTCGGGGCGCGCGGGGGGAATTCCCACGAGAGCTTGCCGCCCTCGCGTTTGAGAAAGGCGCTGAACGGCCGGCCTTTCTTGGAGATGAAGTTTTCAAGCAGGTCGGTCCGGCCCTCGCCGACGAGCTTGATCGCCTGCTCGGGGGGGATGGCCTTCTGGCACATGATGCGGCCGACGCGGAAGGTCTGCTCCCAGCTGCCGTCGGGTTTCTTCTCGCGCAGGAGGTAGCTGCTGCCGCTCTCGCAGAGCTCGGCGCCGGTCTTCGGATCGGTCCAGATGGGGGTGAGGGTGCCGATGTCCACCTTGTCGCCGAAATCGAACTCGGTCTTCCACTTTTTCACGACCGCGCCCTTCTTCTCCTCCTCGACGAGGGAGAGCTTGAGCAGGGCGGAGAAACGGTTGCGGGTCTTGTTGGAGATGAAGCCGTCGAGCGGGCCGACCTGGCGCTTCTCGACCAGCTCCTTGACCTCGGCCTCCTCCAGGCGGCGGCCGCCGACGATCTTGTAAACCATCAGCTCGCCGTCGCGCGACTTGTAGCCGCGGAGGGTCTCGAGCATGGGCCGGCCGTCGGTGGGGGAGATGATGTCGGTCTCGCGGGCGACGGAATCGTCCTCCTCGAAGCCCTTCACGCGCTCGACGATGCCCTGCGTCTCCTTGATGATCCCGGCCATGAATTTCTCCCGGGAGAAGCGGCCGTGCTCCATCTCGCGCAAGTGCCATTCCCATTCGCCGGTCATCGTGGGGCTGGTGAGGTCGTCGGCCTTGACGGCGGTGAGGAACTGGAGGAGCTGCTCGGCCTTGGCGGTGGGGACGAGCTCGCGCTGGTTGCGGTCGAGATATTTCTGGTTGACGAGGCCCTCGATGGTGTCGGCCCGGGTGGCGGGCGTGCCCAGGCCGCGCTCCTTCATGGCCTCGGCGAGCTCCTCGTCGTCCACGAGCTTGCCGGCGCCCTCCATCGCGGAGAGCAGCGTGGCCTCGGTGTAGCGCGGGGGCGGCTTGGTGGTCTCGGCATGCAGCTCGGCGGAGAGGGTCCGGGCCGTCGCCTTGTCCTCGGGCCAGAGCGCGGGGAGGGCCTTGGAGTCCGGCGAGTCCTCGTCCACCGTGGTCTTGCCATAGACCGCGAGCCAGCCGGGCGAGGTGAGCACCTTGCCCTCGGTCCTGAAGGCGTGCGCGGCCACGGTGCTGATGCGCGTGGTGACGTCGAACTCCGCGACCGGGTGGAACGCGGCCACGAAGCGGCGGGCGATCATGTCGAACAGCCTGGCCTCGGCCTCGTCGAGGTGCTTGGCCTCGTGCTGGGTCGGGATGATGGCGAAGTGGTCGGAGACCTGGGCGTTGTTGAAGATGCGCTTGTTGGGCTGCACCCAGCCGTTTTCCAGCACGCGCTGGGCGTGGACCGCGAGGTCGCCGTGCAGGTTGGCGAGGGTTTGGCGGACGAGCGGGATGTAATCCTCCGGCAGCGCGCGGGAGTCCGTGCGCGGGTAGGTGATCATCTTGTGGCGCTCGTAGAGGGCCTGGGCGAGCTGCAGCGTGCGCTTGGCGGGGAAGCCGAAACGGCTGTTGGCCTCGCGCTGGAGGGTGGTGAGGTCGTAGAGGCGCGGGGCGATCTGCGTGGCGGGCTTCTTCTCCTCGGTGACGCGCGCGACGGGCTGGCCGGTGCAGGCGGCGTGGACGGCCTTGGCCATGGCCTCGTCCCACACGCGGTCGATGCGGTCGTGCTCGTCGTCGGATTTGCGGAAGTCGGGCCGCTGATAGACGCCCTCGTATTCGCCCTTGGCGATGCCGAACTTCGCGGTGATGCGCCAGTAGCCGCGGGGCTTGAAGTTGCGGATCTCCAGCTCGCGGTTGAAGACGATGGCGAGGGTGGGGGTCTGCACGCGGCCGACGGAGGCGACATTGCCCGCGCGGGAGCCGAACATGCGCTTGGTGATGGCGCGGGTGCCGTTGATGCCGATGAGCCAGTCGCTCTCGCTGCGGCAGCGGGCGGCGTCGGCCAGGCCCTGCATTTCCGCGCCATCCCGGAGCTTCTTGAAGCCCTCGCGGATGGCCTCGGGGGTCATGGACTGGAGCCAGAGGCGCTTCACCGGGTGCTTGTTCTTCGCGAGCTGGCAGAGGTAGGCGAAGATCAGCTCGCCCTCGCGGCCGGCGTCGCAGGCGTTGACGACCTCCTTGATGTCCTTCCGGGCGATGAGCTTCTTGAGCTGGTGGAAACGCTCCTTGGAATCCTCGCTGGGCTTCAGCTCGAACTTCTCCGGGATGATGGGGAGGGTCTCGAGGCGCCAGAACCCGTATTTCTTCTTGTCGATGTCCTCGGGCATGAGGAGTTCGACGACATGGCCGACTGCCGACGAGATCACGTATTCGTCGTTTTCGTAATGGTCGCCCTTCTTGGGCACCTTGCCGAGCGCGCGCGCGAGGTCCGCGGCGACGGAAGGCTTCTCGGCGATGACCAGGGTCTTCATGTGGGGGCGAGCCGTTAGGCACCGCCCGCGTGAATTACAAGCAATACTTTTTCGCCGGAGACGCGCGCACGCGCGTGCGCGCGAGGGGAAACGAGCATTGCCTCCTGCAAGCCGTGGGCGGCGGGCTTGCGCGCGCCACTCCGTCCCTTGGCGTGGCGCCAGCAAGCCGGCTGCCGACAAGCAAACTGCACCGGGAAAGAAAACGGGCGCACCAGGCGGTGCGCCCGCGGGGACATGCCAGCTCGGTGCCGCTCACTTCACGCCCAGCTCGGCGAGGGCGGCGTCGAGGGACCCGAGCAGCGCGGCGATGGTCGCGTCGGTCTCGTCGCCCATGTTGGAGATGCGGAAGGTCTGGCCCTTCAGTTTGCCGTAGCCGCCGTCGATGACGAGGCCGTGCCTGGACTTGAGGAGCTTGTTCAGCGCGGGCAGGTCCACGTTGCGCGTATTGGCGAAGCAGTTGAGCGTCACCGAGCCGTAGCCCTCCTTGGGGAAGAGCTTGAAGCCCTTGGCGAGACCCCAGGCGCGCACGGTCTGGTTGAGACGGGCGTGGCGCGCATAGCGGGCCTCGGCGCCCTCGGCCCTGATGTCGGCGAGCTTGGACTTGAGGGCGTAGATGAGCGGGATGACCGGCGTGCTCGGGGTCATGCCGTTCTCGTGGTTCTTCTGGAATTCCAGGAAGTCGAAATAGTAGCCGCGGTCGGTGAGCGTGGCGGCGCGGTCGAGCGCCTTCTTCGAGGCCGAGATGAACGACAGGCCCGGGGGCAGGGCGAGGGCCTTCTGCGAGCCGGTGATGAACACGTCGATCCCCAGTTCGTCCTTCTTGATCGGCAGCGCGCTGAACGAGCTGACCGTGTCCACGATGCTCACGACCTCCGGGAACTCGCGCACGACCCGCATGACGGCGGCGATATCGCTCATACAGCCGCACGAGGTCTCGTTGTGGATGAGCGTGATCGCGTCGTAGGCGCCGGTGGCGAGCTCGCGCCGCACGGCCTCGGGGTCCACCGGCTGGCCCCACTCGAATTTGAGCGAGGTGGTCGCCTTGCCGCAGCGCTTGGCCACATCGCACCATTTGTCGGCGAAGGCGCCGTTCATGCAGCAGAGCACCTTCTTTTTGACGAGATTGCGGATGGCGCCCTCCATCGAGCCGAACGCGCTGCTGGTCGAGAGATAGACCGGGTCCTTCGTATAGACCAGGGCCTGGAGGTCCGGCTGGATGGACTGGTAGAGCGCGACAAAGTCGGTGCTGCGATGGCCGATCATCGGCTGGGCCATCGCCCGCAGCGTTTTCTCAGAGACCGCGACCGGTCCGGGAATGAAGAGTTTGTAGCTCATGAGGAAAAGTGAGGCCGGTGTTGCATGTGCGGACACCAGCGGCTAGCACACACTGACTAACCGCCCCCTACAAGCGTCAAAGCCAATTTTGCTCATGCCCAACCGCTGGTTCCGTCATAAGGCCGAGGAGTTCGAGCAGTTCGCCATCGACGTGATCATGGGCCGGCGCGAGGACATGCCGGCGATCGTTTTCGGGGCCTTCCTGCAGGTGTGCTCGTATCTGTTCAGCGGCATTGTGCAGCTCCGCTTGTGGCTCTACCGCAACCGCATCCTGCGCGACCAGCCGCTCGGCTGCCTCGTGGTGGTGGTGGGCAACCTCACCGTCGGCGGCACGGGCAAGACCCCCGTGGTGGAGAAGTTCGCCCGCGCGTTGCGCGACCGTGGCCGCAAGGTCGGCATCCTCAGCCGCGGCTACAAGAGCAAGGCCCCGCCGCTTTGGAAGAAATGGTGGTGGTGGCTCAACCACACCGAACCGGCCCCGCCGCGCGTGGTGAGCGACGGCCGCACGGTCCTGCTCGATTCGGAGCTGGCCGGCGACGAGCCCCACATGCTCGCGCGCAACCTCCCCGGTGTCGTCGTGCTCGTGGACAAGGACCGCGTGAAGGCCGGCGCCTACGCGATCAAGCATTTCGGCTGCGACACGCTCGTGCTCGACGACGGCTTCCAATACCTGCCGCTCAAGGGCCGGCTCAACCTGCTGCTGGTGGACAAGACCAATCCCTTCGGCAACGGCTTCCTGCTCCCGCGCGGCATCCTGCGCGAGCCCCTCAAGCACCTGAAGCGCGCCTCCTACGTCTTCCTCACGAAGTCCAAGGGCGTGCGCGACGAGGAGCTGGAGGCGATGATCCGCCGCTTCAACCCCGAGGCGGAGATCATCGAGTGCGCCCACAAGCCCCAATACCTGCAACGCCTCGACGGCGGGGAACGCCTGCCGCTCGCCGCGATCGCCGGCAGGCGCATCGGCGCCTTCAGCGGCATCGCCGCCCCGGAGAGCTTCGAGGGCTTCCTGCGCGAGACCGGGGCGAAGCTCGCCTACACGAAGCGCTTCCTCGACCACCACCGGTTCACGTCCGACGAGCTCCACACCGTCCATGACGAGGCGCTGGAGGCGGGGGTGGAGCTGCTCATCACGACCGAGAAGGACGCCGTCCGGCTCGATCCCGCGGGGAAGACGCCGCTGCCGTGTTACTACCTGCGCTTGGAAATCGAGATCCTGCGCGGCGCAGCGGACTTCGACGAGGCGGTCGGCAAGATCTGCTTCCCGCGCGGCGAGCCGGTGGTGGCCACGGCCCCGCCGATGTGACCGGGGCGGGGTTCCGCCGGGTGGGTCACGTCTCTGCCGGCCATGGCGCCGCGACACGCGCCTTCCAGTCCGCTTCCACTCGCTTGACATCCTGCGCGCGGCGAAGGTTCCAGCAGGAGTGGCGTGGCGCGCGTTGTGCTGGACTCTTGTATGTCCGCAACGATGAGAGAAGACAAGGGAAGCAGTCCGAGGCGGGTTCCGAGAATGGGCCGCAAAGCTCGTCGGAGGAACCCGGCTCGGGCGGGATTGCGTTGGGGTGCCCGTGAGGGTATCCGTGCGCCATTCCGCCAGGACGCCGCAGACGCTTCGCTGCGCGCAAGAATGACGGTGACGGGGATCTGTTTGGGATTGAACGCCCCGCGGCTTGCCCCGTTAGTAGCGCCCCATGAGCGATCCCCGTTATGCCCGGCTGGCCGAGGTGCTGACCGGTTTCTCCTGCGATCTCAAGAAAGGCGAGCGAGTCCTGATCGACGCCTTCGACGTGCCCGAGGCCTTCGTCATCGCCCTCGTGCGCGCCGCGCGCGACCGCGGGGCGATCCCCTACGTCAACCTGCAGAAGGCGCGCATCACCCGCGAACTGCTCAAGGGCGCGAGCAAGGAGCAATACGAACTCACGGCGGGCATCGAGCTGGCCCGCATGCAGAAGATGCAGGCCTACATCGCCGCCCGCGGCGCCGACAACATCTTCGAGACTTCCGACGTGCCCGCCGAGCGCGTGCAGCTCGTGTCCAAGCTCATGAAACCCGTGCTCGATTACCGCGTGAACAAGACCAAGTGGGTCGTCATCCGCTGGCCGTCGAGCGCCATGGCCCAGCAGGCGGGCAGGAGCACCGAGGCGTTCGAGGACTTCTATTTCAAGGTCTGCACCTTCGACTACCGCCGCTACGGCCCCGGCATGGCTGCGCTGGAGGACCTGATGAACCGGACCGACCGCGTGCACCTCAAGGGCCCGGGCACCGACCTGCGGTTTTCCATCAAGGGCATCGGCGCCGAAGCCTGCGGCGGCCAGCGCAACATCCCCGACGGCGAGGTGTTTTCCAGCCCGGTGAAGGACAGCGTCGAGGGTGTCATCCAATACAACGCCCCCACGGTCTATCTCGGCACGGCTTTCGACAACATCCGGCTCGTCTTCAAGAAGGGCAAAATCGTCGAGGCCACGGCCAACAACACGAAGCGCCTGAACGAGATCCTGGATACCGACGCGGGCGCGCGCTACATCGGCGAGTTCGCCATCGGCTTCAACCCGCACATCACCGAGCCGATGCGCGACATCCTCTTCGACGAGAAGATCGCCGGCTCCTTCCACTTCACGCCCGGCAAGGCCTACGAGCGCGCCGGCAACGGCAACGAATCCGTCGTGCACTGGGACATGGTCTGCATCCAGCGCCCCGAATACGGCGGCGGCGAAATCTGGTTCGACGGCCAGCTCATCCGCAAGGACGGCCTCTTCACGCTGCCCGCGCTGAAGAAGCTGAACCCGGACCAGCTCCTGAAGGTGAAGTAGCCACGGATGGCACGGATGAACACGGATCAATACCCAGCTGCTGTCATCCTGAGCGGAGCGAAGGATCCAGAGGCTGCGAGCACGACGGGCGAATGCGCTCGATTCTTCGCTCCGCTCAGAACGACCCGACTTGAGGATGCCTTGGTCATCCGTGTCCATCCGCGCAATCCGTGGCTAAAATGAATCCCGCCGACCTCCGCGCCTTCATCCAATCTCTCCCGAAGACGGAGACACACCTGCATCTCGAGGGGGCGCTGCCGTTCGAACTGCTGCAGCGGGTGCGGCCGGACTTCCGGAACCCGCCCGCCTCGTGGGAGTGGGCTTTCAAGTTCAGGGACTTCGCGCACTTCGAGGCCGCGCTGCTCGACATGGCGTTCTCGTGGTTCACCTCGCCCGAGCATTACCACGAGGCGGCGAGGCTGATCTTTGCCCGGCACGTCGCGCAGAACGTGAAATACGTCGAGACGAGCTTCGCCTCGGGCGTCATCGAATTCGGCGGTTTGGCGGGCCGGGAGGTGCTCGCCGCCATCCGCGCGGCCGTGCCGCCCGGTCTGGAGGTGCGGGTGTTCATGGGCATCCACCACAACGGCGCCGGTCCGAAGATGATGCCGGTGCTGGAGGACGCGCTCGGCTGGGCGGACCTCGCGGGCGTGGACCTGCACGGCACGGAGAGTTTTCCGCTCGAACCGTGGTCGGCCGAGTATTGGGCCGCCGCGCGGAAGGCCGGCAAATATACCAAGGCCCACGCCGGCGAATTCATGGGGGCGGATTTTGTGCGGCGCATCCTCGACGAGCTGCAACCGCAGCGCATCGAGCACGGCGTGCGCGCCGTCGAGGATCCGACCGTGGTGGACGAGCTGAAGCGCCGCGGCGTGGCGCTCGACGTGTGCCCGATCAGCAACCACAAGCTCATGCCCGGCGTCACCCTGGCCACGCATCCCATCCGCCGGCTTTTCGACGCCGGGGTGAAGGTCACGGTCAGCACCGACGACCCGATTTCCTTCGGCAACACCCTGACCGACGACTACGCCGCGCTCGCCGAGCACCGCGGCTTCAGCCGGCGCGAGCTGGTGCAGCTCGCCCGCCACGGCTTCGAGGTGGCGCTGCTGACCGAGACGCAGAGACAGTCCTGGCTGCGCGAGCTGGATGCGGTTACAGGCGGGTAGGGCGGAGCGGCCCGCTCCGCCATGGCGCTGCAAACGCGCCGGCGATTCGTAACGGCCGCTCCATTGACTTCGCCGGGCGCTCCGGTAGCTCAGAGGTGCATTCCCCTTCACCCATTCGGAGGATTACCCCATGACAGCACTCATTCTCGGCGGCCTGCTTCTCTTTGCCGGCATCGCGGCGTTCGCGCTGCGCGGCTTTTCCCCAACCCCGGCGGCCAAGGGCACGGCGGGTGGCGCCGGGGTGCTGCTGGCGCTGGTGGGACTCGGCGTCCTCATCTTCGCGTCCGCGGTGAACGTTGCCGAGGATGAGACCGGTCTCGTCATCAAGACGCTCGGCTCCGACCTGCCCGCCGGCCAGATCATCGCCCTCAAGGGGGAGAAAGGCCCGCAAGCCGACGTGCTCGGGCCGGGCTGGCATTTCGGCTACTGGCCCTGGTCCTACGAGGTGCGCAAGGTGGATACCGTGCTCGTGCCCGAGGGCCAGATCGGCATCGTGACCGCGCTCGACGGCCGCACGCTCTCGTCGGGCGATGTCTATGCCCCGGCCTGGAAATCGGCCGACGACATGCTCAACGCCCGCAAATTCCTTGAAAGCGCCGACAGCCGGCGCGGCCCTCAGCTCACCATCCTCACACCCGGTCGCTACCGCCTCAACCCGGCGCTCTTCCGGGTGCAGATGAAGCCGGTGACCTTCGTGTCGGCCGGCGAGGTCGGCGTGGTCAAGGCCAACGCCGGCCCCACCTACGAGGGGGCCGACAAGACCACGGTCAACGGCGTGGACATCGTCCCGCCCGGCCATCGCGGCATCTGGAACAAGCCGCTCCTGCCCGGCGCCTACAACCTCCACCCCGACGCCTTCCAGGTCATCAAGGTCCGCACCACCCAGCGCGTCTATACCTACCAGCATGTCGCCCAGACCACGCTGGCGCCGGCCCAGCGCGGCGGCACGCCCCTGGTCCAGCAGGGCTACGACGACTCCGTGCGGGTCCGGTCGAAGGACGGCTTCACCTTCCCGGTGGAGGTGCGGCTCTCGCTCTCCGTGACGGCGGACAACGCGGCCTACATGGTCGCCCTGCTCGGCGATCCCGACCGCGTCGTGAAGGACGAGCAGGAGGGCGAGGAGTTCGAGGTGCTCGAGGCGCGCCTGATCCTGCCGACCGTGCGCGCGGCGCTCCGCAACGTCGCCGAGACGCTCAACGCGCTGGAGTTCGTGGCCACCCGCAGCCGGGTGGAAGCCACCACCACGCGGCTGCTCTCCGAGCAGTTCAAGGAGCACAACATCAAGTTCGAGGGCGCCTTCATCGGCGCCATCAACCTCGACGCCTCCGATGCCGGCAAGCAACTGCTCCTGACCCAGACCGACCGGGAGGTCGCGCTCAACCAGAAGCAGACCTACCAGCAGCAGGAGCAGACCGAGCAGTCGCGCAAACAGTTCATCCGCGCCCGCGAGGAGGCCGAGCAGCAGAAACAGCTTGTCGAGGCCGAGTTCGCGGTGCGCACCGCCGCCGAGCGCGCCCGCGCGCAGGTCGAGTCCGCCAAGGGCGAGGCCGAGACCATCCGCATCACCTCGCAGGCCAGGAAGGAGAGCTACGAACTGCTGGCCGCCGCCATCGGCGCGCAGGGCGTGACCCTGCTGGAGAGCCTCAAGCTCGTCAGCGAAGGCAAGATCAAGATCACCCCCGAGGTGCTGGTGCAGGGCGGTGAAGGCGACACATCGGCCACCGACGCCCTGGCCGCGACGCTCCTGCGCCGCAGCCAGCTCGAAGCCGCCAAGCCCGCCGCGAAATAGCAAGCTTGCCGGGCAGCGCCGGCGCGGCGGTCCATGGCCGCCGTGGATATTTCACTGGATTCTTCACTGCGCTCGGAATGACATGCGGGGAGTGTGACCACCACCATCTACACCGTTCCCGAAGGCCGCCGCCGCGAACGCGCCGACAAGGTGCTGGCCGCGGCGTTTCCCGAGCACAGCCGGGCGGCGTTCCAGCGGGCGCTGGAGGCCGGGCTGGTGAAGGCAGACGGCAAGGTCATCGCCCAGGCCGACGAGGTGCAGGCGGGGCAGGTGCTGGAGTTCAGTTTTCCCGAGACCAAGCCGGCCGAGCTCAAGGCCGTGGACATCCCGCTCGACGTGATCTTCGAGGACCAGCACCTGATCGTGCTCAACAAGCCGGCGGGCATGGTGGTGCATCCCGGCGTGGGCACCGGCGAGGACACGATGGTGCACGCCCTGCTGGCGCACTGCGCCGGCGAACTCAGCGGCATCGGCGGCGTGGAGCGCCCGGGCATTGTGCACCGGCTCGACAAGGAAACCACCGGGCTGCTCGTCGTGGCGAAGAACGATGCCGCACACCGCGCGCTCGCCGACCAGTTCGCCTCCCGCTCGCTCCAGAAGGAATACGTCACGCTGGTCTCTGGCGTGCCCAGGGAAGCCGCCGGCACGATCAACCGCGCCATCAGCCGGCATCCGGTGCACCGTCACCGCATGACGGTCGGCGAGGGGGGGCGCCCCTCGCGCACCGATTGGGAGGTGCGGGAGGCTTTTGCCGGGCTGGCCGCCTACCTGCGCTGCCGCATCCACACGGGCCGGACGCACCAGATCCGCGTGCACCTGAAATCCATCGGCCACCCGGTGCTGGGCGACGGAACCTACGGCTGGAAACAAAACCCCGCGCTGCCTCCGCCCCCGCGCGTGATGCTGCACGCCGAGCATCTGGTTTTCAGCCACCCGGTCAGCGCCAAGCGGCTCGACCTCCACGCCCCGCTGCCCAAGGACTTCAAGCAGATGCTGGCGGCGCTGCGGAAACTGTCGCGCGCTCTCTGAGCGCCGGACGCGGTCTCAGACCGCCGCTACAGCACATTACCCTTGCCGCTCCGGGGACGTTGTCGTTTCGTGCGACCCCTCGGACGGTTAGCTCAGTTGGTTAGAGCACCTCGCTTACACCGAGGGTGTCGGGGGTTCGAGTCCCTCACCGTCCACCAAGTAGGCTTCGCCGCGCCGTGCGGTGTGAAGCCTGCCCTCCGGAGCCTCGGCGAAGGACGGCGGTTTGCGTCCGATGCCAGCCCCGTGCGGTCACGCGCGTTCGCCGGCATCCTCAAGTTTTGCCTTGCCGGCTATCGTGGCCGGCCGGCCGGCCACGACGGTCACCAGGGCAACAGGGTTGCTTTCCACGGCGACATTTTCCCTGCCGAGCATTCTTTTGGTGAGCCGCCGCAACTCGACACTCAGAACCAGCGTCACGGCCAGGCCCGCCAGCATGCCCAGGATCAGCATCGCGGCTCCGGGTCGGGCCACGTTGAACCAGCGTCCCTGCAGGTAGTAATTGTAGTCGCGCATCAGGGGCAGATGGAGGATCGCTATTTCCAGGGAGTGTGCGCCGAGGAAGCCCAGGACGGCTTTGACCGGTTTGCCGACCTGAGCCGGAAGCCGTGCCCGCAGCCAAAGACAATAACCGAACACCACGGAGAGGGAAACGAAGG
Organism: Verrucomicrobiota bacterium; assembly: GCA_049322455.1. Taxonomy (GTDB): domain Bacteria; phylum Verrucomicrobiota; class Verrucomicrobiia; order Opitutales; family Opitutaceae; genus Lacunisphaera. Next base: position 136,655 of record JBMOQY010000011.1, read on the forward strand.
TGGAGATGAAGGTGATGCCGCGAGTATAGGGCACGTATCCGAAGAGGAGAAGCGCCGCGACCAGCGGCACACCGAGACGCAGGCGGAGCCCTCCGCTTCGCATGGCGTGGCCGATGAGCATGCCGGCAAAGAAGCTGCCGAAGCGAAAGCCAAAGTGCCCCATCAGGCCCGCCTGACCGGTGAAAAACAGCAGAAAGGAGACGCCGGTGCTCAGCGCCCCGGCCCAGACAAGCAGCCATTCGGGGCGGTCGAGCAGCGGTTTCAACGCGAAGAAGCACGCGTAGCACACCAGGAATGCCGTCACGAACCAGAACGAGTCGTTGATGGCGAGCCCGATGGCGTCGCCGAGAAAGCCGTGCACCCCCAGGTAGTGGGCGATGATGTTCAGCGCACTGTAGTCGTGCTGCAGGAAGTGCTGGTTGCAGACGATGTAGGCGGTCAGCACGATCCAATAGGTCGGCATGATCCGGAGCAGGCGGCGCCGGAAAAAGGTGCGGGGCGGCTCGTGGGCGGCTCCGTAGGCCAGACCCAGCCCGCTCAGGCCGAGAAACATGCAGGTGCCAAGATCACCGTGGAGGTAGTTGTTCCAGACCAGCACCCCGCCGGCGTGGAAAAGGATCAGCAGGGTGATGGCCAGGCCGCGAAGCTCGTCGAGCACGGCAAGACGCCCGTGCAACGGTCGGGACAGTTTGAGGGAAATTTCGGCAAAACCTGCCTGGGCCTGCATGGTGCAATACGCGCGACGTTGAGTTGACCGGTTGCCTGGCCCAAGGCTTCCGGATGGTTCGTTGTAGCAGAAGACACGCCAAATCCGGGAAAGTTTCGAGATTGGAAAGATGTCTGCTGGTGCAACGTTAGAACCCTCAGGGACGACGAGCGGTGTTTGGCCGGCGCGGTGTCATCAAGGATTCCCGCCAAGCCGGAGCTTGCCATGGTCTGAGCAGCCCCGTTCGCTGCAGCCACGGGCTGGCAAGCCCGCAACAGGCCAAGCATGAACTTCATTTTAGCCACGAGAAAAAGCCCGCTCGCGCTGATCCAGGCCGAGATGGTCGCCGCGCGCATCCGTGCGACGATCCCCGGTGCCGAGTGCGCGCTGCTCAAGGTCGTGACGACCGGCGACAAGCAGGCCGAGTGGTCGCTGGCCAAGCAGGGCGGCAAGGGGCTCTTCACGGCCGAGCTGGAGCAGGCCCTGTTGCGCGGCGAGGCCGACGTGGCGGTGCATAGTTGCAAGGACTTGCCGGGCGAGAATCCGCCGGGTCTGGTCGTGGCGGGTTTTCTGCCGCGCGAGGCGACGCACGACGTTCTCGTGTTGCGCGAGGGCGTGACCGTGCCCGCCACCATCGGCACGAGCAGCCCGCGCCGGCAGCAGCAGATCGCCAAGCTTTTTCCCGCGGCCAGATTCACCGAGATCCGCGGCAACGTGGACACGCGCCTCAGGAAAATCGCCGCCGGCAGCGCCGATGCGACCCTCCTGGCGGCCGCGGGCATGAAGCGCCTCGGGATCGCGGGCTGGCCGGGCGTCGTGTTCCGTCCGTTGACTTTCGCCGAGAGCGTGCCGGCCGTGGGGCAGGGGGCCATCGCCTTGCAGTGCCGCGCCGGCGACGAGACGAAGCTGGCCGCGGTGGTGGACGCCGCGACCGCCCGGACCGTGAATCTCGAGCGCGCCTTCCAGGCCCGCATCGGCGCCGGCTGCCAGATCGCCTTCGCCGCGCATGCCGCGGCGGGCACCCTGCATTTTTTCCACGAGCGGACCGGCATCCGCACGCTGCCGCTGCGCGATGCCGACTACGCCGACCCGGCGGCGACCGCCGGACGCATCCTCAAGGAGCTTGGCTTTCATGTCTAAGACGAAACCCCTCTCCGGGCGCCGCATCGCCCTCACCCGTCCCGCGGCTGCCTCCGCCGAATGGCGCTCGCGCCTGGAGGCGCTGGGCGCCGAGGTTGTCGAGCTGCCGCTCATCCAGGTCACGAAGGACGTGGACCTTGACATCCTCGCGGAGGTGCTGCAGGAGTTCGGCGCCTACGAGTGGGTCGTCTTCACCAGCGCCAACGGCGTGAAGCATTTCTTCGAGGAGTTCATCCGGGTGCACGAGGACATCCGGGCGCTCGGCTTGGTGCGCATCGCCGCGGTGGGCGAGGCGACCGCCGCCGCCTTGCGGGAATTCCACCTGCGCGTGGACCTCCAGCCGAAGAAGGCCACCGGCGAGGAACTGGTGAAGGAGCTTGTCGCCCGCGAGGCGATGGACAGCGCCAAGGTCCTCGTCGTCACCGGCAACCGCAACCGCGAAGTCGTCGTCGAGAAACTCCACGAGGCCCGCGCCATCGTGGACCAACTGCCGGTCTATCGCACCGAGGCGAGCGACCTCGCCGCCGATCCCGTGGCCGGGGACTTCCGTGCCAAGGGCGCCGATGCGATCCTTTTCGCCAGCCCGTCGGCCGCGCAGGCGTTCTTCGACCAGGCGGCGGCGCTCCGGCTGGGCGCCAGGGCCCGCAAGCCGCTCGCCGGCAGCATCGGTCCGACCACGAGCGCCGCGATGAAACAGCTCGGCCTGCCGGTGGACTTCGAGGCGGACGAGCCGAGTCTCGACGCGCTGGTCGCCGCGCTGCTGCGGAAACTGTAGCCGGGGTTGGCACTGATGTGCGCGGATTCATCTTGGCCTTTGTCCGCGATGAGCCGTGTAATCCGTGGCTAGAAAGCCCATGAAAGTCCCCTTTCTCGATCTCAAGCTCCAGCACGCCCCCCTGCGCGCCGCGGTGCTGGCGGCACTCGCCGACACCTACGACCACACGCGCTTCTGCCTCGGCAAGGACGTGGAGGATTTCGAGCAGGCCTTCAGCGCCGCCTTCGGCTACATGCGGACACTCGGCATGAACAGCGGCACCTCGCCCCTGCACGTCGCCTCGCTCTGCGGCGGCTTCGGCCCGGGCGACGAGGTCATCACCACCCCGTTCACCTTCGCCTCGAGCGCCTGGGGCGTCAGCTACGTCGGCGCCAAGCCCGTCTTCGTGGATATTGATCCTGACACCTGGTGCCTCAGTCCCGAGGCTATCGCGAAGGCGATCACGCCGAAAACCAAGGGCATCGTGGTCGTGCACATCTTCGGCCAGCCCGCCCGCATGGATGAGATCATGGCCATTGCGAAACAGCACAAGCTGTTCGTCGTCGAGGACTGCGCCCAGGCCGTCGGCGCCCGCTACAAGGGTCGCCCGGTCGGGACCATCGGCGATTGCGGCACGTTCAGCTTCTATCCGACCAAGAACCTCGGCGCCTGCGGCGAGGGCGGGGCCTTTGTCTCCAAGCATGCGGCCGTGATGGACCGGGCGCAGCTTCTGCGGGTGCATGGCTCGCCCAAACGCTACGCCCACACCGAGGTCGGCTTCAATTTCCGCATGGACGGCTTCCAGGGCGCGGTGCTGAACATCAAGCTGAAGCATCTCGCCGGCTGGACCGCCCGGCGCCGGGCCATTGCGGCAAAATACCGGGCCGGCATCACGCGCTCCGATGTCCAACTGCCCGCCATGCCGGACTATGGCGAGAGCGTGTGGCACCAATTCACCCTGTTGCATCCGCAGCGCGACGCGCTGCGCGCGCACCTGGAGAAGCACGGCATCGGCACGGAGATCATCTACCCGTGTCCGATGCACCGCCAGCCCTGCTACGCCTCGCTCGGCTACCGGGCCGGCAGCCTGCCCGTGGCGGAGCAGACCAGCGCGACCTGCCTCAGCCTGCCGATCTTCCCCGAGCTGACCGACGGGCAGGTGGACCATGTGATCAAGTCGATCAATGCCTTTTAGACACCGAGTTCAGGGCGGCTGCACCGAGGCCACAGAGACTGGTCTGCCTCCGTGACAAAATCCCTTCTCCCATGATCAACGGCGTCAGTCTCAAGGTTTGCGGACTCACCTCGCTGGTGGATGCCGAGGCGGCGGACGCCGTCGGCGCCGATTATCTCGGCTTCATCTTCTATCCGAAGTCGCCACGCGGAATCACGATCGCACAATACACCGCGATGAAGGACCGGCTGCCGCCGCGCAAGAAGGTCGCGGTATGTGCCGAACCCGCCGCCGCGGAACTGGCCGCGCTGGTGACGCAGGGCTTCGACCGCTACCAGATTCACTTCGGCGCGGAAACGCCGTTGCCCACGCTGACCGCCTGGTCGCAGATGACCGGCCGCACCGCGCTCTGGCTCGCGCCCAAGCTGCCGCCGGGGCAGGACGTGAAACCCGAGTGGCTGCCGCAGGCCGACACCTTCCTGCTCGACACCTTTCACGCCGAGAAATTCGGCGGCACGGGCGAGACCGGCGATTGGGCCAAGTTCACGCGCCACCGCGAAGCGCATCCCGGCAAGACCTGGATTCTCTCCGGCGGGCTGAAGCCCGACAACGTCGCCGCGGCGGTCGCGGCCACGGGCGCGAGATTCCTCGACGTGAACAGCGGTGTGGAGCGGTCGCCCGGCGTGAAGGATCCGGCGAAGCTCAAGGCCCTCGTCCTCGCGCTGCACAACGCGACCAAGCAGGACAACCCGGCGTATGGTTAGCCGTCGGAGGAATTCTGGGCCCCAGGCGGAACGCTGACCTCAGCACTTTGCCCGAGTAGGCAACAAGCCAGCGTTGAAGTCCTTTTGAGCCGGAGAGAAGGGTATGACGGACAGGAAGGCTGCTCCCGCGCTTGGAGTGCTTAGAACGGCATGCCGCCGCGGCCGCGCATCTGCTCCATCTGGCGCATGAGCTTCTTCTGGTTCCCGCCCTTCATCATCTTCAGGAGCTTCTGCATCTGCTCGAACTGCTTGATGAGCTGGTTGACCTCGACGACCTGCACGCCGGCGCCCTTGGCGATGCGGATGCGGCGGTTGCCGTTGAGGATGCCGGGCTTGCGGCGCTCCTGGAGCGTCATCGACTGGATGATGGCCTCGGTGCGCTTCATCTGCCGGTCGGCGTCGCCAGGGAGCTGCACGCCGCTCATGCCGGGCATCATGCCCATGAGCGACTGCATCGAGCCCATCCTCTTCACCTGCTGCATCTGCGCGAGGAAGTCCTCCAGGTTGAAATCCGCCTTGCGCATCTTCTCGGCCATGCGCTCGGCCTCCTTCTGATCAATGTTCTCCTGCGCCTTCTCGACAAGCGAAACGACATCGCCCATGCCGAGGATGCGGGAGGCGAGGCGGTCGGGGTAGAACGGCTCGAAGTCCGCGGTCTTCTCGCCGGTGCCGATGAACTTGATGGGCACGCCGGTGACCGACTTGATCGAGAGCGCCGCGCCGCCGCGGGTGTCGCCGTCGAGCTTCGTGAGGATCAGGCCGGTGAGGCCGAGGGCGTCGTGGAAGGCCTTGGCCACGTTGACGGCCTCCTGACCGAGCGCGCCGTCGGCGACGAGGATGATCTCGTCGGGCGAGACGGCGGCCTTGAGTTTCTTCACTTCTTCGATGAGGTCGGTGTCGATCTGGAGGCGGCCGGCGGTGTCGAAGAGGATGACGTCGGCCTGCTGCGCGAGGGCGGTGTCGAGGGCCTTGGCGCCGATGGCGGGCACGTCCTGGGAGGTGCGGTCGGCGTAGAAGCCGAGTTCCTCCTGCTTCGCGAGGATTTCGAGCTGGTCGATGGCGGCGGGGCGGTGGACGTCGCAAGCCACGACGAACGGGCGGGCGCCTTTCTTCTTGAGCAACTTGCCGAGCTTGGCGGTGGAGGTCGTCTTGCCCGAGCCGTGGAGACCGACCATGAGCACCCTGAGCGGGCGCTGGGCGGCGAGTTCGGTCGTGCCCTCGCCAAGGAGCTTCACCAGCTCGTCATGGATGATTTTGACGACTTGCTGACCGGGGGAGACGGATTTGAGGACGGTCTGGCCGACACAGGCCTGCTGGACGCGGTCGATGAAGTCGCGGGCGACCTTGAAATGGACGTCGGCCGAGAGCAGGGCGGCGCGCACCTCCTTGAGGGCGTCGGCCATGTTGGCTTCGGAGAGGGTGCCGGTGCCGCGCAGAGTGCGCAGCGCGCCGGTCAGTTTTTCGGTCAGGGATTCGAACATCGGAACCCGGGACTGAAACCACTAACCGGCGGGAATAAACACTAAACTTGGGGGAGGGCCACGCCCTGGCCTGCCGGGGGGCGACACGGCTGGCGAAGACGGCCTTACCGGAACTCGAAGCCCCAGGTCCGCTTCGCGTAGCCGTAGGCGACGGGCCGGACGCCGCTGAGGGCGCCGGTCAGGTCGCCGGTTGCGAACCTGGCCTCGAAAGCGGCGAGGGCTTTCTCGTAGTCGGCGAGCAGCGCGGCCTTCACCCCGGGCGGGGCGAAGGAGTGGACGAGGGAGTTGCGGCCGAGCTGGACGATCTCTTCCCACGACAGGTTGTAGGTGGTGACGGCGGTGTAGTATTCGTCGGTCAGATTGGAGTCCCACATGCCGCGGTCGTCGGTGCACAGGCACACGGGGATGCCCGTGCGAAGGTATTCGGGGAAGGGATGCGCCGTGAGGTCCGGCGTGTATTCCAGCAGGCGGTTGGAGATGAGGTTGATCTCCACCAGCACGCGACGGGATTGCTGGAGCAGGAGCAGCGTGTCGGGATCCTGGATGAGGTTCAGGCCGTGGCCGATGCGGGAGGCGCCGAGGAGGAGGGTGTCGCGCACGTGCGAGTCGTGCCAGTCCATCTCGCCGCCGTGGATGGAGAGGGCGAGCGTGGGGATGGCGCGGCGGAGTTCGCGGTATTTGGCGAGGAAGCGGGCGGGGTGGCCCTTGTTGTTTTCCTCGATGCCGGCCATGTTGATGCCGACCCAGAGGTCGCGGTGGGCATCAACGAACCTGTAGTGGTTTTCGAGCTGCAGCTCGGCGCCCGGCAGGAAGCGCAGCACCGTGGACTGGAAGCGCACGGTCACGCCGCTGGCGACCGCGTCGGGTTTGGCGAGGCGGTCGCGGAGATACGCCGCGACCTCGTCCGGCGGGATCGGGCGGCCGGCGTTGTCGGTGAAACCCATCGCGCCCTGCTGGGTTTCGAGGTAACGCATCCCTTCGGCGCCGTAGGCCTTGATGATCTCGACCAGGATTTCACCCGTGACCGGGAGGTTGGAGCCGAGCTGGCCCAGCCGCGGCCAGACCCAGGTGAAGAACTCGTCGCGGCCCTCGCCCGGGCGGTCGAGGCGGAGCGAGTCGAGCCAGCCCTGCTTTTGCTCGGGCGAGAGGTGATCGAGCCGCGTGTAGTCGGCCTTCTCCGTGTCGCTGAGGGCGTCGTAGCCGTGCTGGCGCAGCGTGTGGTAGAGGATGAGGGTCACGCCGGTGCCGGGCGTGGCGTGGAAGCGCGTGCGGGTGTAGAAGGTGTCGCCGCCGTTGCGGGCGGGGTCCGTGGCCACGGCATGCCACCATTCGGCGCGGGCCGAGCCGCCGAGGTGGTTGTGGAGGTCGCCGCCCTTGGGCAGGGCGTAGAGGAAGGTGTAGAGCTGGACCGGCGTGGCGGTGCGCTTGATTTCCTCGAAGCGGGTGGAGAACGGCGCGGCGGCCAGGACCGGAGCCGCCAGCAGGAGGAGGAATGGATGGCGCATGTTGGCCGCAGTGTGGCGCCGGGACCGGTCAGAACAAGCCGGCAAACAGGGCGCGGAGCAGATGCAGGCTGAAGACCAGGGCAAGCAGATAGGTGAGCGGCGAGCCCTCCCGGGCGCGGCCGGTGGCCAGGTGCAGGACGGCGTAGGCGATCAGGCCGAAGCCGATGCCCTCGGCGATGCTGAAGCTGAGCGGAATACCGGCGATGATGAGGAAGGTGGGCGCGGTGACGGTGAAGTCGTCGAGCTTCATCTCCGCCACCGATTGGAACATGAAGATGCCGACGATCACGAGGGCCGGGGCGGTGGCCGCGGCCGGGATGGCGAGGATCAGGGGTGTGAGGAAGAGGGCCAGGAGGAAGAGAACGGCCGTGGTGGCGCCGGTCAGGCCGGTGCGCCCGCCCGCCTCCACGCCCGAGGCGGATTCGATGTAGCTCACCACCGTCGAGGTGCCGAAGAGCGAGCTGAGGATGGCCGCGATGGAGTCGGCCACGAGGGCGCGGCCGGCCTTGGGCAGCCGGCCGTCCTTGTCGAGCAGGCCGGCGCGCTGGGTGACGCCGATCAACGTGCCGATGTTGTCGAACATGTCCACGAGCAGGAGCGTGAGGATGATCGGCAGGGCCTTGGCAAAGTCGCCCAGCAGCAGGTCGAAGTTGAGTTGGAGCATCGTGGGCAACGGTGAGGCCGGCGGCGAGAAGAGCGAGCTGGGCATCGTCGTGACGGTGCCGCCCTTGCCGTCGGGGACGAGCAGGCCGGCGACGGTGACGGCGAGGATGGAAAGGATGATCGCGCCGGGCACACGACGGGCGACAAGCGTGGCGGTGAGCAGGATGCCGCCGAAGCACAGGAGCACGGCCGGGCTGCCGAGATCGCCGTGCGTCACGAACGTCGCCGGGCTGGCGACGACGATGCCGCCGTTTTTCAGCCCGATGAAGGCGATGAACAGGCCGATGCCGCAGGTGATGGCCAGCTTGAGCTGGTGCGGGATGGCGGCGATGAGCTTCTCGCGCACGCCGGTGACGGAGAGGGCGAGGAAGATGCAGCCGTTGACGAAGACGAGGCCGAGCGCCGACTGCCAGGAGACGCCGAGCCCGAGGCACACGGTGAAGGCGAAGTAGGCGTTGATGCCCATGCCGGGGGCGAGCGCCAGCGGGTAGTTGGTGAGGAAGCCCATCAGCAGCGTGCTCACGGCGGCGGTGAGTGCGGTCACCGTGATGAGCGCGGCCTGCGGCATGCCGGCGGCGGCGAGGATGGCGGGATTCACCGCGAGGATGTAGGCCATGGCCGCGAAGGTGGTGGCGCCGGCCTGAAGTTCGCGCCCGACGGTGGTGCGGTTCTCGGAAAGACGGTAGAGTTTTTGCAGCATGGGCGTGGCGGTGGATCAGGGCAGGGTGGGGATCTCGTTCTCGTAACGGGGCCAGTCCGCGACAAGTGCATGGACCACGCGCGAGCCGACGGCGTGCGCGGCCTCGAGCGAGGGAATGTAGGCGGAGTAGTGGCCGATGTTCTCCCCGACGAGGCTCTGCGCGGCGGTGAGGCCGGGTGGCTGCATGTCGTGGTTGCTGCCGGCGCGCAACACGAGCACGCGGTTGAAGTCGGCGCGGCCGGCGCGAGTGAGATTGGTGAGCGCGCGGAGCGTGCCGCTGTCCTCCATGGCGGTGGTCAGGTAGTTGCCCCGGCCCTCGGTGTAGTAGGCGACCCAGTCGTTGGCCCATTCGTTGAGCAGCCTGCCGTGCCAGTAGGTGCTGGAGGCGAGGTTGGCGCCGATGAGCACGGTGGGCGGTTGCAGGGCCTTGGGGTGTTCCGTGTAGCGGGCGCGGAAGCCCCGCACGTTGTCGGTGTCGGCCAGCGGTGTGTCCTTGGTGAGCGCGTAGGCCCAGCGCAGGAGGCGGGGATTCAGCTCGTAACAATGGTCCGCACGCTCCGCGGCGGGCTGGAGCGGGGTCTCGTAGGGCCTCTTTTTGCGGAGCGGAATGTAGCCGGTCTTCCAACCGGCGGGGATTTCGCGCGCATCAATCTCGTGCCCGAGGTCGCCCTCGACGACGAAATCGGTCCACACCGCGGATCCGACCGAGGCGTCGGCCGGATCGATGCCGGCAATGCCGGCGACCAGCCAGTAGCTTTTCGACAGGTCGAAACGTGGATCCAGGCCGAGCGCCATGATGCTGACGGCGGCGTTGCTGTTGCCCATGCCGGTGACGAGCGCAAGAACGGAACCGTCGGCATTCAGGCGCAGATCGCGGTGGCCGGCGGGGAAGGGGAGCACGCGGGCGAGCTTCTCGCGCTCGACCCAGAACTGGAATTCGCCGGGCGCGTCGCCGGTGTCCGCTCCCTGTTCGAACATGGTGACGACGACAACCCTCGGGCGGATGACCTCGGCGGGAAGACAACACGCGCAAAGCGTCAGGCCCAGCACAACGGCCGGACGGAAAAACGACGTGGGGATGATCATGGCGACGCCAGAGCAAGGGGCATACCGTGGCGCCACGTATTTGCGCAGACAAAGTTTGCGCCGTCAAACCCGGCCGCCGGTGGCACATGCCGTGCTTATGACAAAGCCGTGGCCCAGGCCACCACCTTAACACCTACTCATGAATACCAACCTGCTACCGCGCACGTTGCTGGCCGTGCTTGCCCTCGCCAGTGCCGCCGGGCGCCTTACCGCCCAGACCACCGCCGCCCCGGTCGATAATTCACCGCCGCAGGACGGCGAAGTCCTCGAACTCGAACGCTTCAAGGTCACATCCGGTGTGGCCGTCGAGGAGCTGGTGCTGCCCATCGCCCGCCCGTTCAACTCGGTGTTCGGCACCGACGACAACATCGTGGACGTGCCGCGCAACGTCACCATCATCTCCCGCCAGCAGCTCAGCGACATCAGCATCGAAAGCGTGCTGGACTTCTCCAAGCTGACCTCGAGCGCATTCACGACGACCAACTTCGGCGCGCCCTCCAACGCCAGCATCCGCGGCCAGTCGGCCGACGTGTTCCTCAACGGCGTGCGCTCCCGCATCACCTCCAACGGCAACGGCATGCCCGTGGACTTCAACTCGGTCGAGTCCGTCAACATCGTCAAGGGCCCCGCCACCGCGGTGCAGGGCACCTCGATGTATGTCGGCGGCTTCATCGACCTCATCTCCAAGCGCCCCTATTTCGACAAGACCAAAGGCTCCGTGAGCGTCACCCTCGGTTCCTACAGCACCAAACGCTGGACGGTGGATGTCGGCGGCCCCGTCACCAGCGAGCTGGCCTACCGCGTCAGCTACTCGGGCGAGGACAGCGACAGCTACTACAAGAACGGCTTCAAAAAGACCCACTCGTTCTACGGCGCGATGACCTGGCGGCCCAACCCCAACTACGAGCTGTTCGTCAACAGCCAGATGTTCTTCGCCAACTATACGGAGAACTGGGGCCTCAACCGCGTCACCCAGAACCTGATCGACAACGGCCTCTACACCACTGGCATCAATGTGAACCACGGCTCGGCCGGCGCCCCCTCCGATCCGCAGAACTCCTACCACATCATCGCCGGCGGCAACACCATCGCCTGGGGCCCCGAGGTGCCCATCAACCGCCACCTCCGCCTCCTGCGCCCGAGCAACGACTCCTACGGGGAGGAGTTCAATATCCAGGCCATCCAGACCGTCAAGGTCTCGGCCGAGCTGACCATCAAAAACACGTCCTTCTTCAGCCACACCGCGCGCGACACCATCTCCACCTACTATTACAGCGAGATCATCGATCCCTCCTACTTCTTGGAAAACCGCACGGACTTCATCTTCAAGCTGCCCAAGGCCCAGGTCATCACCGGCCTCGATCTCCGCTACCAGCGCACAAAGGCCTACGACGATTACTTCTTCGAGCCCGCCAACGCCTGGGACATCACCAAGGACGTCAACTACATCAACGTCTATAACTCCGCGGCCTTCGTGAACGGCGGCGCCGGCTTCCCGGTGCCCGGCTGGCCCGGCCGTTTCGCCATGCCCGGCCTGTTCAACGGCGACACCAACGACTCCAAGGGCACGACCATCGGACCCTTCGTCCAAGGCACCTGGGACCCGGGCGACAAGTGGAGCCTCGTGGCCGGCGGTCGCGTGGATTTCTTCAAGGCCGAGGTTCGCGAGCCGCTCCTGCCTCCCTTCCAGGAGGCCGGGATCGACGTGACGCTGCCCAACTTCAACGCCTCGGTCATCTACAAGCCCACCACGACCTCGAGCGTCTATTTCACTTACAACAAGTCGAAGAACACTTCGGGCGCGGTCGGCAATGGCGGCGGCATCACGGGTTGGGATGCGGCCGGCACCGCCCTCGACAAGGAGCTGTTCCAGCAGCCCAGCGAGCTGTTCGAACTCGGCACCAAATACGCCCTCAAGGGCAACACGCTCTTCCTCAACTTCGCGGTCTATGATCAGAAGCGCACGGCCAAGAGCACCAGCTCCACCGTTGTCCAGCAGTATAAATACAAGGGCTTCGAGGCGGAGATGAACTACCAGCCGAACAAGCACATCTACGCCACGCTGTCCTATTCGTTCATCGACGCCGAGGCCTCGGCCGGCTTCCAATACGGCCTCTTCGGCGGCGTCACCGAGCTGCCTCCGGGCAACTCCGTCGGCGCGACCGTGCCGATCGGCACCATGACCAAGGTTCCCGGCCTGCCCGAACACCTGTTCAATGCGCTGTTCTCCTATTCGTTCGACAGCGGCCTACCTTCACGGCCAATGCGGTCATGACGGGCGAGATGAACAACAACACCGCCGGCACGCTCGTCATTCCGTTCCAATACACGGTGGATGCCGCGGCGTCCTACAAATACAAGGACTGGGACTTCCGCGTCCAGGTGCTGAACGTCACCGACGAGGAGAACTGGTCGCCGCCGAACGCCGTCTATGGCAACGGCTCTATCCTGGCTCTCCCCGGCACCCAGGTGCAGTTCACCGCCAAATACAGCTTCTAAGCTTCCAACCTAACGGCCATGGAGCGAAGGGCCGCCCGTTCCCACGGGCGGCCCTTTTTGTGAAGCCAGCATGATCTTGTTTGCCAGTCTTTCAGACCGCAGCGAAGAATCCAGTGACATGTCCGTCGGCGTTCTGGATTCTATGCTTCGCTCAGAATGACCCGCTGCGGACGCATCCACGCACCATGAAACCGCTCGCCCTCGTTCTGTTCCTCCTCGCCGCCGGCCGGCTCTCCGCGGGCGCCCTCGTCCTCCAGACCGACTTCGGCACCAAGGACGGCGCCGTCGCCGCCATGAAGGGTGTGGCCTTCGGCGTGTCGCCGGCTTTGCCGATCTTCGACCTCAGTCACGAGAACACGCCCTACGACATCTGGGAAGCCGCCTACCGCCTGAAACAGAGCGTGGTCTATTGGCCGGCCGGCACCGTCTTTGTCTCCGTCGTGGACCCAGGCGTCGGCACCGAGCGCGCGTCCATCGTCCTGCAGACCAAGAGCGGCCACTATTTCGTCGGTCCCGACAACGGCACCTGGACCTTCGTGGCTGAGGAACTCGGCATCGCCGCCGTGCGGCGGGTGGACGAGTCGGTCAACCGTCGCGCCGGCTCGGAGAAAAGCTACACCTTCCACGGACGCGACATCTATGCCTACGTCGGCGCCCGCCTGGCCTCCGGCGTCATCGCCTACGAGCAGGTCGGCCCATTGCTCGAACCGAAAGTCGTCACGTTGCCTTATCAGAGGCCCAGGCGCGACGGCGACGCGCTCCTTGGCACGATTCCGCTGATTGATTTCCACTACGGCAACGTGTGGACCAACATTCCCGACACGCTCTTCGAGGCGCTCACGCCCGCGCCGAAGTTTGGCGAGAAGTTCGCTGTCAGCATCCAGCACGACGGCAAGGAAGTGTGGCGGGGCGTCATGCCCTACGCGCGCACTTTCGGCGACGTGCCCGAGGGCGCGCACCTGCTTTACCTGAACAGCCTGCTCAACGTCAGCTTCGCGCTCAACAAGGGCAGTTTTTCTGAAAAACACGGCCTGTCGTCCGGCGGGGGCTGGACGGTGCGCGTCGAACGGGTGAAGTGATGGCCGGGCGTGGTCTCTGACCCCCGCCTTGCGTAACAGCCGGCGTTGCTGTCGAACATCATGCGGCCCGCGCCGCACGGAAATGGGTAACGTATAATTACGGATTTCCGGGGTCATCTTTTCAATAGTCCTCCTACTTGGTGCGGCATGTTCCTGCATGATTGCGGTTAAGGGATTGCCTGGGCCTGCATGGCGTTCTAGGAGTCGGTTCAACCGATATCCCTTCGGGAGCCACACCACGCCATGCACCCCAAAAACTCCATATCCACGCTCGTCGCAACGTGCCTAGCCGCCCTGTTGCTGACCGCCGGCCTGCCCGCCCAGACGGCCGCCCCCGCCACCATTCCCGTCAAGACCGACGATGAAGTCCTCGAACTCGAGAAGTTCGAGGTCAACGGCGTCCCGATGGAGGAGCTCGTGCTCCCGCAGGGCAAGCCGTTCAATTCGGTTTACGGCATGGAGCGCAGCATCATCGACACGCCGCGCAACGTCACCATCTTCTCCCGCGAGCAGCTCACCGCGATCAGCGTGCAGGATGTGCGCGACTTCACCAAGCTCACCGCCAGCTCCTACACGCGCACGAACTTCGGCGCCCCCAGCACGCCCGACATCCGCGCCCAGATCGGCGACATGTTCCAGAACGGCATGCGCATCGGCCTTTCCAGCAACGGCAACGGCCTGCCGATCAACTTCAACTCGGTGGAGTCCGTGAACATCGTCAAGGGTCCGGCCAGCGTGATCCACGGCTCCTCCCAGTATGTCGGCGGCTATGCCGACCTGGTGACCAAACGGCCGAATTTCTCCCGCACCGAGGGCTCGCTCTCCGTGACCGCTGGCATCTTCGACATCTACCGCTGGACTTACGACTACAACAGGCCGGTCAACGCCAAGAGCGCCTGGCGCGTCAGCTACGCCGGCGAGCACTCGAAGGGATTCTTCGACGACGCCAAGAAGCGCACCCAGGCGCTGTATTTCGCCTACACCCACCGGCCCGACTCCGCGAGCGAGTGGTTCTTCAACAACGAGGTGTTCCTGGCCGATTACACCGAGAACTTCGGCATCAACCGCGTCACCCAGCGGCTGATCGACCACGGGCTCTACCAGACCGGCATCAACAACAACCCGGCGCCGAACTTCGCCATCTCGCCGGTGACCGGTTACGTGGACGCGACCGGCACGCCGATCGACTTCGGCAACATCAACGTGGTGGCCGGCACCCCGGCGCCGCAGTCGGATCCGCAGAACTCCCGCTGGGTCGTGTCCGGCTTTCCCGCGGTCAACCGGATCGCCCCCGGGCCCGAGGTCGTGCTCGACCGCAGCCGCCGCCTGCTGCGTCCGGGCGACGACTCCGAGGGCATCAGTTACAACGCCCAGCTCATCTACACCCGCCGGCCGAACCCCGGCCTGGAGGTCGCCAACAACACGTTCTTCCGCTACGTGAACCGCAACACGCTCTCGAGCTACTCCTATTCCGAGATCATCGACCCGAGCTGGAGCCTGGAGAACCGCACCGAGTTCCGCTTCAACGGCGACCGCCACGACATCAACACCGGCGTCGCCCTGCGCTACCAGTTCGTCGAGGCCTACAACGATTTCTTCAACGAGCCCGCCGGCGTCTGGGATCTCACCCGCGACCTGAATTTCATCAACTACTTCAACTCCGTGAACAGCCCCAACCCGTTCACCCAGATTCCCGTCCCCGGCCATTCCGGACGCTACTACACGCCCGACAACGGCGACTCGGGCGTCTCCAAGGTCGCGAGCCTCGCGCCCTTCTACCAACACGACTGGAAGGTGAACGACCGCTTCTCGGTGCTCTTCGGCGGCCGCGTGGACCTGCTGAAGATCGACTTCAAGAGCGAGTGGGTGAACAGCATCATCGGCCCCCGGAAAATCGCCGACAAGACCACCGTCGGCCTGCCCAACGGCAACCTGAGCCTCCATTACAAGGTCAACGAGGGGCTGAGCTGGTATGCCACCTACAACTACAGCCAGAATCCCGTGGGCGCGACCGGCAACGGCGGCGGCCTCACCACCGGCGGCGGCGCCACCTTCGCCGCGGGCAGCCTGCGCAACGAGTCCAACCTGTATGAGGCGGGCGTGAAAAAGACCTACCTCGGCGGCAAGGGCTTCGTCAGCCTCGCCGTCTTCCAACAGGACCGCCAGGCGTTGCAGCAGGACCGCACGCTGCGCACCTACGAGACCACCGGCGTGGAGTTTGAGCTGAACTACCAGCCCAACCGGAACTTCTATTTCACCTTCGGCTACTCGTTCCTCGACTCGACGGTCAACCAGCCGGAGTTCGACGTGGGCAACACCTCGCTCGTCTCGCCCCTCCAGCGGTTCTTCATCCTTTCGGGCAGTGAATTCCGCCGCCAAGGCGTGCCGGAAAACCTGATCAGCTCGCTCCTGACCTACCGGTGGGACAACGGCTTCGGCGTCACCGCCGGCCTCGTGTGGACCAGCGACATCCTCAACAACGTCGCCGGCACGCTGGTCATCCCCAGCCAATACACCCTCGACCTCACCGGCTTCTACAGCACGCAGCAATACGAGGTCCGGCTCGCGGTGCTGAACGCCACGGACGAGGAAAACTGGGGCGCGCCCAATGCCGTCTATGGCAACGAGTCCATCGTGGCCGAGCTGCCCCTCCGCGCCGAGCTGACCCTGAAATACAAGTTCTGAACCGCTTCGCCGTCGGGCATGAAACCCGCGGCGGTCGTCCGCGCTTCCCGGCTTGCCCGGTTGCCGCCACCGGGCGAGGCTGGGGCGTGGAGATCATCGACGCCCACGTCCACCTTTACCCCCTCGCGGTGAACCGCGATCCGGCGGGCTGGGCGGCGGAACGCGGCGAGACCCACTGGGCCGCGCTCTGCACGCGGCGCCGCAAGGACGGCAAGCCGGTGCAGGCGTTCCCGACCGTGGCGCAGTTGCTCTACGACATGAACGCGGTGAACATCCGCCGCGCCGTGTTGCTGGGCTGGTATTGGGAGCACCACGCGACCTGCGTGGAGCACAACAAATTCTACGCCTCGTGCCTGCAGGCGTATCCGACACGGTTCGCCGCCTTCGCTACGGTGCATCCCGGCGCCGGGGAGGCGGCGCTCGACGAGGTGCGGCGGGCCAAGGACACTGGGTTCAGCGGGCTGGGGGAACTGTCGCCCCATGCGCAGCGCGTGCCGTTGGGCGATCCGGTCTGGCGGAAAATCCTGGCACTCGCCGGCGAACTGGACCTGCCGGTCAACCTGCACGTCACGGACCCGGATTCGAAGCCGTATCCGGGACGCAGCGAGACGCCCCTGGCGGACTTCGTGGCCATGGCGCGCGATTTCCCGCAGACCAATTTCATCCTCGCGCACTGGGGCGGCGGACTGGCCTGGAGCGAGGCGGCGGCCGGTCTGCGCAACGTGTGGTTCGACACCGCCGCGTCGCCGCTGCTTTACGGACCCGAGGTTTGGCAGAAGGGACCGCTGGGGCGCGTGCTCTTCGGCTCCGATTATCCGCTGGTGCTCTACCCGAAGACCGGTGCCGGGCACGGCTTCACCGGTCTGGTGGAGGAGGCGAAGGCCGCCGGCGCGGAAGAGTCCATCTTCCGGATCAATGCGGCCACGCTGCTGGGATTGAGGTAGGGCGGAGCGGCCCGCTCCGCCGCGAGGACGGCAGCACATTCCCGGCCCTACCGGCCCAACAGCCACGGCACGACCGGGCTGTCGGCGGAGGGCAGGATGACCTGCAATCCGGCGGTCAGTCCGGAGGGCAACGGCACGGGAATCGTCAGCACCGGCAGGCCGCCGAGACTGGCCGGAGCCGTGAGCGCGAGGATGTTGCGGCGCAGTTCCAATGTGGCCTCGGTCTTGATCGGAGCTGCGCAGGGCACGGCAGGCAGGACGAGGAAGTCGTAGGCACGGAAGAAGTCGCGCCAGACCGAGCGGATTTCCGTCAGGCGTTCGCGCGCACGCGCAATGTCTTCCGGAGGGAATTTTCCGGCGTCGGTGAAGCGCCGCCAGACCACCGGGTCGTAGTGCTCGTGGTAGGGAGCGAGCCAGGCGCGGTGGACGGCGTGGGCCTCGCTCATGCCGATGCGGATGTAGGCTTCCATGGCATGGTGCCACGAAAGCACGAGCGAGGCCTCGGTCACGGGATCGGCATGAGCGGACAGACTGGCGGCCGCGTAGTCACCGGCCGTGGCGACGGCGGGGTCCATGCCGGGCACAAGCTTGCGGGCGTTAAGATAGCAGCCGCGGGGGGCGGATTTCGCGGTGGCGGCGGGACCATCAGTCCCGCGGGTTTGGGCCGTGAATTTGCGGGACTGATGGTCCCGCCGCCATGAAGGCAATACCGCCTGCCACACTGTCAGCATGTCGGCGGCGTTCGCCGTGAACCAGCCGACGGTGTCCATCGTCGGCGCGAGCGGGAAGGCGTCGCGGATGAATTCGTCGCCGGGCGTGAGCCGGAAGCCGTGGAGGCCGCACCACGCCGCCGGCACGCGCACCGAGCCGCCTGTATCGGTGCCGATGGACAGCGGCGCCACGCCGGCCGCGACCAAGGCCGCAGAGCCGCTGCTCGAACCGCCGGAGAGCCGGTCGGGGAAACGCGGGTGCGGACAGTCGCCGTAGTGCGGGTTTTCACCTGTCAGGCCGGAAGCGAACTCCACCAGGTGCGTCTTCCCCGCGCAAACCGCGCCGAGTTCGCCGAGGCGTCGGACAATGCGGCTGTCCTGCTCCGGGGTGGAACGGACCTTGTCCAGAAAGGTCGAACCGGCGCGCGTCGGCACCCCGGCGAGGTCGAAGAGGTCCTTGAGGAGGTAGGGGACGCCGCAAAGGGGTGGAACTGTAGGAGGGGCCTTATGCCCCGATGGGGTGTCGGCTGTATCGCGGCGTAAAGCCGCTCCTTCCGAAAGCTCGCGCGCCAGCTCGGCTTCCGGCTTCAGCCACGCAACCGCGGCTTTGCGCAGCGGCTCGGGCAGGGCGGCGATGCGCGCATGGACTTCCCGGGCGGCCGAGGCCGGCGACAGGGACTGCCACGCTGCCAGCGGCAAAGGGTCTGGCGTTTTCGGGGCGTTTGTGTCCATTCGGAAGACCTCTATGGCGGCCGACGGTCCCATCGTCAAACTCACTGCCCTCAAAAAACGCTACGGCGGCGGCCCCTTGGTGCTGGACGGCCTCGACCTGAGCGTGGCGGCGGGCGATTTCCTCACGCTCATCGGGCCGAGCGGCTGCGGCAAATCCACCGTGCTCAAGCTGGTTTCCGGCCTCAATCCGGTCACCGAGGGCGCCTTGGAGGTGCTGGGCACCAAACCGAAACTGGCCCGCGACCGGCAGGCCTTCATCTTTCAGGATGCCACGCTGCTACCGTGGCTGACCGCGCAAGGCAACGCCGAGCTGCCGCTGCGCCTGCGCGGCATGCCCGCGGCCGAGCGTCGCGACCGCGCCGCCGCGATGCTCCTGCGCGTGGGGCTGGAGAAATGTGCCGGCTACTACCCCCGGCAGCTTTCGGGCGGCATGCGGATGCGCGTGTCCATCGCGCGGGCGCTGACGCTTTCGCCGCGACTGCTGCTGCTCGACGAACCCTTCGGCGCGCTCGACGAGATGACCCGCAACCGGCTCAACGAGGAGCTGCTGCAACTGCGCGACAAGCTGGCGTTCACGGCGCTGTTCGTCACGCACTCGGTGAGCGAGGCGGTGTTCCTGTCCAACCGCATCGTCGTGATGGCGGCGCACCCCGGGCGTGTCCACGCCGAGGTGCCGGTGGACTTCCCGTATCCGCGCGCCGCAGAGTTGCGCGAGAGTCCCGAATTCCAAGCGAAGGTGACCGAGGTCTCGCGCCTGCTGCACCAGGTGGAGGTCTCCGTATGATGAGAATGATCCGGCATTGGGTTACTGTAGGGCGGGATCGCCCAATCCCGCCAAGGCGGTGTCAGCGACCCCGCCCTACAGCGCCATGTATGACAAGCCCAGGTGTCCGCAGGAGGGTGCGCGCATGAAGAAGCTCCCCGCCATCTGGGTCTGGCTGCTGCCCGCCATCAGCGGCGCGCTCTTTGTGGCGGCCTGGTATGCCGTGCGGCATCTCAGCGGCCTCCAGAGCTGGATCCTGCCCACGCCGGGAGAAATCCTCGAGGCGGCCTGGCGGGAGCGGGCCCGGCTGCTGCACGCGGCCGGCAGCACGACGCTCGGGGCGCTCGCGGGCTTCCTCCTCGCCGCGGGGTCGAGCCTGGTTCTGGCGCTGTTGCTGGGCATCTCCCGCGCTCTGCGGGCCGGTCTCTACCCGTGGTTGCTCGTCCTGCAGATGACGCCGGTGATCGTGCTGACGCCCATCATCGTGCTCTGGGCCGGGCCGGGTCAGCCCGGCATCATCACCATCACGTGGCTCATCAGTTTCTTCCCGGTCGTGGCCAACACGACGCAGGGCCTGATCTCCGCCGACCTGAACCACGTCGCGCTCTTCCGCATGGCCAACGCCACGCGCTGGCAGGAGATGCTCTACCTGCGCGTGCCCACGGCGATGCCGTATTACCTCACCGGCCTGCGCATCGCCGCGACGCTGGCGCCGATCGGCGCGATCTTCGGCGAATACATGGTCGGCAACACGTCGGGCGGCTCCGGCGGCCTCGGCTATCTGGTTTACAGCTACAACTCCCAGATCAAGATCCCGGCGCTCTTCGCCACGGCGCTCGCAAGCTGTCTGCTCGGTTTCGTCTTCGTGGCGGCCGTCGCGCTGTTGAACTGGGCCGTGCTGAACAAGTGGCACGACTCCTTCGAACGCGACGACCACTGAGGGGCGTCACCACGGAATACAGGGAAAGGATCGGCAGAGCTCGGTCCTCCAGGCACGCGGCGAAAACTTTTCGTGTATTTCGTGTGGTTCGTGGTTATCTCTCTGTCCTGAGATGAAACATTCCCTTCCACGCCTCTTCCTGATTCTCCCGGTAGTCATGCTCGTGGCCGGCTGCGGCAAAAAGGCGGCGGAGCCGCCGGCTGCCTCCGGGCTGGTGAAGATCAAGTTCCAGACCGACTGGTATCCGCAGCCGGAGCACGGCGGCTACTATCAGGCGCTCGCGAAGGGCTTTTACGCGGCCGAAGGGCTCGACGTGGAGATTCTTCCCGGCGGGCCCAACGCCCAGGTGAAGCAGCAGGTGGCCATGGGGGCGGCGGAACTCGGGATGACCAACGGCGACGACGTGATCGTGGCCGCGGCCCGCGGCCTGCCGATCAAGATGGTCGCCGCCGAGATGCAACGCGACCCGCAGGGCATCATGTTTCATGAAGAGAACCCGCTGCGCGACCTGCGCGACCTGCAGGGGCGCACGCTCATGGCGGGCTCGGTTTCCACCTGGCTCGACGTGCTGCGGAAGAAACTCGGCATCCAGTTCAACCAGATGCCGCTGGTGGGCGATCTCGCCCGGTTCATGAACGACCGGACCCTGGTCCAGCAGTGCTTCGTGACCAACGAGCCGTTTTTCGCCCGCCAGCGCGGGGCGAAGGTCGGGGCGCTGCTCATTGCCAGCGACACCTACGAGCCCTACCGCGTGATGTTCGCCGGCAACGAATTCCTGGCGAAGCATCCCGACTTGGTGGCGAAGTTCGTGCGCGCCAGCGTGCGCGGCTGGGTGGACTATCTGACCGGCGACCCCGCGCCCGCCAACGCCCTGCTCGCCGCCAAGCGCAGCGACCTGTCGTCCGAGTTTTTCGCCTACAGCATCCAGGCCATGAACGACTACAAGCTGGTCTCCGGTGACCCGGCCAAGGGCGAGTTCGCCGGCCAGCTCACCGCCGCGCGCCTGCAAAAGCAGATCGCCCTGCTCCAGGAAGTCGGCGTCCTCGACAAGCCCGTGACCGTCGCCGACGTCGCGACCTTCGACTTTCTCCCCAAATCAGAAAAACCTTAACCACAGATGGACACGGATGGGCATGGATTGACCGAACCGGACGACAGGGGCCCGGATTTTATCTGGGTGCATCTGTGTTAATCTGTGGTTCAAACACGTCTTTTAACATGAGCATCGAAGCCAAACTCGCCGAACTCGGCCTCAAACTCCCCAGTCCGCCCGCCGTCGCGGGCAGCTACGTGCCCTGGGTGCGCACGGGCAACCTGCTGTATCTCGCCGGCACCATCAGCTCGCTCGACGGGCAGATGACTCACGTCGGTCAGGTCGGCAAGGAACAGACCGTGCAGAGCGGCTATGAGGCCGCCAAGGTCTGCGCCCTCAACACGCTCGCCAACATCAAGGCCGCCACCGGCAGCCTCGACAGCGTGAAGCAGTTCGTGCTCGTGACCGGTTTCGTGAACGCCGTGAGCGGCTTCGCCGACAGCCCCGCCGTGATCAACGGCGCGTCGGAGCTCTTCGGCAAACTCTACGGCGACGCCGGCAGGCACGCCCGCGCGGCGGTGGCCGCCGCCGGCCTGCCCAAGGGCTCGACCGCCGAGATCCAGGTGATCGTGGAGTTGAAGTAGGGCCGGTCTGCGACCGGCCGCTGCGACAGCAGCATGGTCAGGACCGGACTCCGGCCGGACCTACAGGCGCTTGATCATGATCTTCGAGTTCCGGCCGCTCTCCTCGTAGGCCTTGAGGCGGGAGGGCGGGAGCACGTCCTTGTCGGCGTCGTCGA
Source organism: Verrucomicrobiota bacterium (assembly GCA_049322455.1). GTDB lineage: Bacteria > Verrucomicrobiota > Verrucomicrobiia > Opitutales > Opitutaceae > Lacunisphaera. The sequence goes on from JBMOQY010000011.1 coordinate 158,812, forward strand.
AGCCGCACACGGAGGTGAAGAAGCTGTAGGCCTGGGTGGAGAGGGCGAGCACGGCCTTGGCGCCGCGCTCGGCGGCCTGCAGGCAGGCGAACTCCACCATCTTCTGGCCGATGCCGCGGTTGTGGTAGAACGGCATCACATAGAGCGCGCCGATCTCGGCGAGGGCGGGCTGGTCGGGGAAGACCTTGAGCGAGATGCAGGCGGTGATGTTCTCGTCGATCTCGAAGACGTAGAACTCGTCGATGGCCTTCTCGATGGCCTGCTGCGAGCGCGGGAGCAGCTCTTCGCGCTTCATGCCGGAGCGGGTGAGGTTGTGGATGGCGCGGACGTCGCGCCTGGTGGCCTTGCGGATCTGCTGGTATTCGTTGCCGTAGATGAGCGTGCCGACGCCCTCGTTGGAGAAGACCTCGGCGAGCAGGCCGTCGAGTTCGCGGCCGTCGAGCAGGTGGATGCGGGGCGTGCCGGTCTCGATGGCCTTGACGGCGTGCGCGGCCTTGCTGCGCATGGCCTCGTTGATGGAGTCCGGCCTTTCGTCGAGCACCTTGCGGAGCCGGTCCACGGAGATGTCGTGCTGGAGCTTGCCGTCGATCTCGAGGCCGCGGCAGGGGGAGAAATAGACGACCTTGGTGGCCTGGAGGGCCTCGGCCAGCTCGGCGGCGAGGAGGTCGGAGTTGATGCGCAGGGGTTTGCCGTCGCGGTCGAAGCCGATGGGGTTGACCACGGGCACGACGCCGGAGGCGATGAGCTGCTGGATGAAGTCGCGGTCGATGCGGTCCACCCGGCCGGTGAACTGGTGGTCCACCCCGCGGAGGATGCCAAGCGGCATGGCACGGACGGCGTTGGTAAGGGCGGCCTTCAGCCCGTTGGCGGTGAGGCCTTCGATCACGAGGTGGGTGACCCGCGAGGAGGCGCGGATGGCCAGGTCGAGCGTGGCGGCGTCGGTCACGCCCGTGCCGGCGGAGTCGGTGATGGCGATGTTGCGCAGCTTGGCCAGCTCGGCGATCTGCTGGCCGATGCCGTGCACGAGCACGACCTTGATGCCGAGCGAGCGGAGCACGGCGACGTCGGTGATCACGTTGTCGAAGTTGTCGTCGGCGACGATGGAGCCGTCGAGTGCGATGATGAAAATCTGCCCCTGGAAGCGGGGCACATACTTGAGGATGCCGCGCAGGTCGGTGGGTTTGAGGGCGGAGCCGTTGCTGCTCATCTGTGGGGAGCGTTAATCGGGCATCCGGGCCGGCGCGTCAAGCCGCGCGAGGGCGGCAGAAGCGGGTCCGGTCGCAGACTGGCCCTCCGGAGCCCGCTCACTTCACCGTGAAGCTCCACGTCGCGGCGGGGCCGCGGGCGACGATGCGGGCGGTGTAGCGGCCGGGGGGCAGGTTGGCGGTGGCGAAGGTGGCGGCGTAGGTGGAGTCGTTCCAACGGCTCATGAGCTGCTGGCCGGGCAGGCGCTCGACAACCGGCACGAGGATGAACTCGTTGCCGCGGCGGTAGAGCGTGAGGTCGCCGACCTGGCCCTTCAAGTCGGCGAGGCTGGCGGTGAAATAGAAGCTGTAATCCGCGCCGTGTGCGACGGCGGCGGGGGCGGTGACGCGGTCGATGGAGGCAACGAGCCTGGGCTGTTCGGCAAAATGGGGGGAAAAGTCGAGCCCCAGCCCGACGTTGCCGCGGGTGATGGCGGCCGGGGTGTCGGCCACCGTCGGTTTTTCCACCGGACGGCGGGTGTCGAGGGGGAACTTCGACCAGCCGGCGGCCAGCAGCCGGGCGGTGGTGGCGCGATCCTGGGCGTCCTGATACGGGCGGTAGCCGCGCCCGGGCTTGCGGAACCAGAAGTTCACCGCCGTGTAGCCCGCCACGAAGACCAGAATGGACACGACAATCCACTTCATCGGCCAGGGTTTCTGCGAGGGTTTGCCGGGCTGGGCGGTCATTTTCGGCTGTTATCGCGGGGTGGAGCGCCGGGGAGCAAATACATTTGCGCCGCCCCGGCCGGGCTGTTCTCGTGCCGGCTTCATGAAGTATTGGTCGCAGACTTACATTCCCACGCTCAAGGAAAGCCCCGCCGACGCGGAGATCGCCTCGCACAAGCTCCTGCTCCGGGCCGGCCTGGTCCGCAAGCTCGGCGGCGGCCTCTACACCTATCTGCCCGCCGGTCTGCGCGTCATGCAGAAGATCAGCCAGATCTGCCGCGAGGAGATGGACCGCGCCGGCGCCATCGAGCTGGCCATGCCCTTCATCCATCCCGCGGAGAACTGGGTCGGGGGTCCCCGCTGGGCCGCCGCGCGCGAGATCATGTATCGCGTGGACCACGCCGGCGCCGGCAAGGGCCGCGCCAAGGAGCCCGAGTTCGTCCTCGGGCCGACCCACGAGGAGATCATCACGCCCCTCGTGAAGACCGAGATCACGAGCTACCGCGACCTGCCCAAGAACTTCTACCAGATCGGCACCAAGTTCCGCAACGAGATCCGCCCGCGCTACGGCCTGATGCGCGCCCGCGAGTTCGTGATGAAGGACGCCTACAGCTTCGACGTGGACGACGCCGCCGCCATCGCGAGCTACAACAGGATGAAGGATGCCTACACCGCGTTCTTCTCCCGTTGCGGCCTCAAGACGATCCCCGTCGAGGCCGACACCGGTGTGATGGGCGGCAGCTTCTCCCATGAGTTCATGGTCCCGGCCCCGGTCGGCGACGACGACATCGTCTATTGCGAGCAGAGCGGCTACAGCGCCAACCGCGAGAAGGCCACCAGCGGCATCGTGCCGCAGGACCTCGCCGACGCCGCACCCGTGGGTGCGCTCGAGGAGTTTGCCACACCCGGCATCGTCACCATCGCCGCGCTGGCCGCCGCGCCCCACAACGTCGCCGCCGACAAACAGTTCAAGACCCTCGTCTATGTCGGCGACGGCAAGCCTTTCCTCGTCGTGCTGCGCGGTTGCGACGATCTTGAGGAGGCCAAGCTTGGCGTGCTCGGCTTCCAGCTCTGGCGGCCGGCCACGCCCGAGGAGATCGAACCCATCATGGGCGCGAAGCCCGGAAGCCTCGGCACCGTCAAGGGCACGATCAAGAACCCCGGCGCGCTCGCCGGCATCTTCGCCGACCACGCCGTCCGCCTCGTCGGCAACGGCACGACCGGCGCCAACAAGGACGGCTTCCATCTGCGCAACGTCAACGTCGCCCGCGACCTCCAGATCACGCAATGGGGCGACTTCCGCACCGTGCGCGCCGGCGAACCTTGCCCGAAGTGCGGCGCCCCGCTCAAAATCGACCGCGCCATCGAGGTCGGCCACGTCTTCAAGCTCGGCACGAAATACTCCGAGAAGTTCGGCGCCGTCTATACCGACGACCAGAAGCAGAGCCACCCGATGGTCATGGGCTGCTACGGCATCGGCATCAGCCGCACGCTGCAGGCCGTCATCGAGCAGAGCAACGACGCCGACGGCATCATCTGGCCCTGGCAGGTCGCCCCTTGGCAGGTGCTCATCGTCAACCTCGACCCGCAGGACGCCGCCGCGAAGGACCTCGGCGCCCGGCTCGCCGCCGCCGCCGAAGCCGCCGGGGCCGATGTGCTCGTGGACGATCGCGCCGAGCGCCCGGGCGTGAAATTCAAGGACGCCGACCTCCTCGGCCTCCCGCTGCGCCTCACCGTGGGCGGCAAGGGCCTCAAGGAGGGCATCTTTGAATTGAAGTGGCGGAAAGCCAGGGAGGTCCGTAAGGTTCCGGTCGCCGAGGCGGAACGCGCCGTCGCCGACGCCGTCCGGCAAGCCGCCCACGCATGATCGTCGCCGCCGAATCCACGCCCCGCCGCCTGCCGGCGCCCGTCGCGGCGCCGCAACCCCAACTGGCCGGAATGTGGCGCGTGGTGGTGCTCAACGACCCGGTCAACCGCATGTCCTACTTGGTGATGGTGCTGCGCCGGGTCTTCGGCTTCGCCGAGGAGCGCGCCCGCCGGCACATGCTCGAGGTGCACGAGAGCGGCCGGTCGGTGGTGTGGACGGGCACGCGCGAGCAGGCCGAGGCGCACATGTTCGCGCTCCAACAGTGGCACCTCACGGCGATCATCCAGCCGGAGGAGGCTCCCTGACCCGTGAAGCAGGTCGAGATCAGGCTCAACATCAGTGCCGTGGCGCCGCTGCTCGACGTGATCAAGCTCGCGGCCGACGACCTGCGCGACACCCTCGCCGTCAAGGCGACCTTTCCGGACCACGACGCGGAATTCAACGAGACCTGGACGCAGGACCTGATGGCCGCGCAGAACAGCGACGTGCGGGAGCTGCTCGGCCTGTTCGACTCGGATTTCTTCGCCGACGGGGCCATCGCCATCGATTCGGGGAACTGCGATTCCCTGCTGCGCGCCTGCTCCGCGCTGCGCATCCGCATCCTCACGCGCTGGCTCGGCGAGGTTTCGCCCGAAATCCTGGAGGACGAGGACGCGCCGGTGGACCTGATCCCGGCCGAGATCCGCCTGCCCTTCGCCGCCTACACCTTCCTCGACCAGATCCAGAAGATCATCCTCGAACACCTGAGCCCGGCGGGCACGGAGTGAGGCCGGTCAGGCCGGGAAAAAATCCTCCAGCGGCCGGGCCACAGGGGGACGGGAAAGAAGGGGACGGATCAGCGGGTCGAGCGCCCGACCGTGCCCATGATGTCGGTCTTGAGCGTCTGCAGCAGCGCTTCGTCGGTGCCGAGAATCCAGCCTTCCAGGCCGTGGAACTGTGCCTCGGACTTGACCTCGACCTTGGAGTGATCCGGGGAGAATTTGATCGTCACGCGGACCCGGTAGTTCTCGCTCATGACGCCGGTCCAGGTGTAGAGCCAATTCGTGCGGACATAACCGTTGTCCTTGGAGATGACCTCCAGATCGAAACGCCGGGCGAGGAGGTCCACGACGGAATTCCAGGCATTTTCATACCCCAGCTCCGGGCGGACCTCAATGCTGGCCCACGTGGGTTCCATGGTGCGGGTGAACGTGGTGGGGGCCTTCGGCGCCGGCGGGGGCGGCGTGGCGCAGGCCAGACCCCAAAAAGCGATGACGATGAGACTGAACAAGGAGGCCAGCAGGGATTTATTCCCTTTGGGTCTAATACCCCGGAGCTTGCTCCGGCTTGGATGGTTGGGAAGATGAGGGATGGAGAGTCGGTATATCCACAAGCCGCACAACGTCTCTGTGCTGATGTATCACTTGGTGTGT
>JBMOQY010000012.1:0-25220 GCA_049322455.1 Verrucomicrobiota bacterium
CAAACGACGAAATTGATGCCGCATCGTTCCGTCCACTTCGCAAGTCTTGGTCTTCATCACCCAACAACTTGACGAATCCTATCTTCGAACGGAACGATGCACTTCCAATCACGGAATCCGGGTTCAATTGCCACAAATCTGCAGGGCCCGCGCGCGACCCGGAGCAGTGGCTTGGCATGATATAGTGCGGGCATGACGACATCCCCGCATGCGAAATCCTCCATGGCGGCTGCCAGCGACGCTGACAGCTTGATTCAACAGGAACTGGAATGTGGTGCGTTCCCTGACGAACGGCTGGGGAAACGCCTTGGGCGAATGCTCGATCGGTTTGCCGACGGCACGGCGGAGAGCGCGCCGCTGGCGTGCCAGGGCTGGGGCAACACGAAGGCCGCCTACCGTTTCTTCGCCAATGACCGTGTCACGGAGGCCGACATCCTGGCCGGTCACTTTCGCTGCACCCGGGAACGCTTCAGTGGAGCGGCCGGCACGATCCTCGTGCTCCATGACCCCACCCAGCTTTCCTATCGGCGCGAGAACAGAACATTGGATTGGGGGAAAACATATGGGGGCAGGCAGCATGAAAGGCGTCCGGTAGCGCGTGTGCTACACTGGACGCCTTACATGCTGCCTGACCCTTCTGATCCTGCCCGGCAAAGGAAAGCCCGCCGGTGACCGGCGGGCCTTCCCCACACACACCAAACCAAAATGAGACCTGCCGCCCCCTGACATCGGCACGGGCAGGCGGGGATTTAGCGTGCAGGAACTCAACAAACACAATTTGACACAGAACGCACTGAGACAAACCGGAGCAGCACAGAGATTCGGCTGAATCTTCCGGGACTGCTGTCTTCACCTGCGAAATGAACGGCTCGATACCCATCAGCGAGCTCGCAACACGCTCCCCGCGAACTCTGTGTCCCGCTCGGTGATCTCTGTGACCCGGTTTAATTGCGGGGTTCAGGATGAATGTCGGCCCCTACGGGACGAAAAGAGCGGGACGAGGACCCTTCTTCGGCCAAGCTTCGCAGGGCAGGCTGCCCAGCTCCAGGTTTCAGTCTGAGGATGAGGCTAAAGTTTGGTGAAGACGCGACGACTTGGGAAATAGCGGCGTTTCGCGCCGGAAAACATGCCTTTCCATTCCCATTCACCTGCCGGAGCCAGCGCGCAGGGTGCGCGGGCGCGCCAGCCATGAGCGGTTCCCCCACCATCGCCTCCCTCTTCGCCCAGCGCGTCGTCGTCGGCGTGGGCGACATGGCGGTGTCGAACAACGTCAGCACCGTCCTCAGCACCTACGCCCTCGGTTCGTGCATCGGCGTGATCGCCTACGACCCCGGCGCGAAGTGCGGCGGCATCCTCCACCTCATGCTGCCGGAGGCCTCGGTTTCGCCGCAGAAGGCCGCCATCCAGCCGGCCATGTTCGCCGACACGGGTCTGCCGCTCTTTTTCAAGGCCCTGCTCGGCCTGAAGGCGGAACGGTCGCGCCTCCGGCTCTTCGTGGCAGGCGGGGCCAGCGTCATCGCCGGCCAGGATCCCTTCAAGATCGGTGAGCGCAACACGCGCGCCACGATGAACTTCATCAATGCCAACGCCCTGCGCATCATCCAGGCCGATACCGGCGGCAACTTCAACCGGACGGTGCACCTCGAGCTGGGCAGCGGCGGCGTGAACCTCGTCACCCCCACCGGCAAGCGGCAGGTGGCGCTGGGGTGAGGCGGAGCAACCGGCCTCACACATAGGGCGCCTTGGGCGCGGAGGGGTAAAATCGTTCTCGTTCTTTTCAGGCGAGAGAACGAGAAGGAGAACGATTACGAGAACGAGTTAAGGAGGCTGCGACCTTGCGGGCGGTGAACCGGCGAAGCGACATCAGCGGTTGAACCAAAAGGCGGACGAAGGTCCGCCCCTACGACCGCGGGCCCGGGGCGGCCCGGCTCCACCTCACAGCGAGATTGCGCCGGTGTTGAGCTTGTCGCCGAGGCGGGCGGCGGCCTTTTCCAGCACGATGGGCATGGCCGAGTCGAGAATCTCGGTGGTGAAGCCCCACTCGGTGAGGAACCCGCCGTGGACGGCGGTGAGGAACCCCTCCTCCATCACGCCGGGGCCCATCGAGGTGGCCAGATATTTGGCGGCGTGCAGGTGCGCGAGCAGCGGCAGCACCGCGGCCGGCGCGCTCATCGGGGCGAACTGATGCTCGACCGCCTGCACGAAAAGCGGCGGGAAATTCCAGGCGCGCAGCAGGCGCGAGCCGGCGTCGGCGTGGTGGTAGCCGAGCACGGTGCGCTCGGCCTGCTCCCAGGTGCACTTCGTCTGTTCCGCGCAAACGCGCACGGCGGGATAAAACTCATGGCAACCGTGCGCGAGGGCGAGCTTGCCCATGTCGCAGACGAGGCCGGCGGTGTAGGCGAGCTGCGGCTCGAGCCGCTCCGTGATGCCGGCGAGCACCTCGGCGGCGATGGCGGTGCAGAGCGCGTGGCGGCTGAAATCGCCGGGCGACCAGCGCAGGCCGGCCTTGATGCCGCTCTCCCAGCGGCCGACGAGCGCAAGCGCGGCGAGGCGGTAGATCTCCCTGGCCCCGAGCCGGAACACGGCCTCCTCGACGGTCGTCACGTTGCCGCGGCCGAGCGCCGCGGAGTTGGCCAGGCGCAAGGTCGAGGCGGCGAGCGAGGGATCGAGGGAGATGAGGCGCTCGATGTCCTGCGACGAGCTCGAGTCGCTCTGGAGCGCCAGCGACAGCCGCGGCAGCAGCGAAGGCGCGCAGGGCAGCCGGAGGGCGGCTTCGCAGACCTTGTCGAGGGTCGGGGGCAAGGGCGCACTCATGGGATCGCGGCGCTCAGGCGGCCTGGAGGATGGAGCCCGGGTCGAGGATGAGGGCGATGTTGCCGTCGCCGAGGATGGCGCCGCCCGACACGCCGGGCAGGCCCTGCATGAAGGAGCCGAGGCTCTTGATGACGACCTCCTGCTTGCTGATCATCTCGTCCACCAGCAGCGCGGAGGTGCGGCCGGAGTGCTCGATGATGACGACGATGCCCTCCCAGGGTTTCTCGGTGTCGGCGGCGATGTTGAAGCGGCGGTGCAGGCGGTGCAGCGGCAGGATGCGACCGCGCAGCTCCATGACCTCGCCCGTGCCCTGGATGGTGGAGATGGTCTCCTGCGCGGGGCGCAGCGCCATCTGCACGGAGGTGGCGGGCAGGATGAACTTGTCCTGGCCGACGCGCACGACGAGGCCGTCGATGATCGCCATGGTGAGCGGCAGCTTGATCTTGAAAACGGAGCCCTTGCCGACCTCGGAGGTGATCTCGATCTTGCCGCGCAGCTTCTCGATGTTGCGCTTCACCACGTCCATGCCGACGCCGCGGCCGGAGACGGCCGTGACCTTCTCGGCGGTGGAGAAGCCGGGGGCGAAGATGAGCGCGTAGATCTCCTCGCGGCTGAGGGAGGCGTTGGGGGCGACGATGCCCTTCTCGACCGCCTTTTTGAAAATCTTCTCGGGATTGATGCCGCGACCATCGTCGCGCAGCTCGATGACGATGTTGCTGCCCTGGTGGTAGGCGCTGAGGTGGACGTTGCCGGTCTCGGGCTTGCCGGCAGCCACGCGGTCCTCGGGCGGCTCGAGGCCGTGGTCCATGGCGTTGCGCACCATGTGGACGAGCGGGTCGGCGATCTCCTCGACGACGGTGCGGTCGAGTTCGGTGTCCTCGCCGGAGGTGGCAAAGGCGACCTTCTTGACGCAACTGCGAGCGAGGTCGCGGGCGAGGCGCTCCATCTTCTGGAAGGTGGGTTTGATCGGGATCATGCGCAGCGCCATGGCGGTGTTCTGCAGCTCCTTGGTCAGACGGGTGAGCTGGGCGACGTTGCGCTGGAGTGGCGAGCCGCCGGCGACGCCGAGGTCGCGGGCCGATTCCATGATCTGGCTCTGCACGATCACAAGCTCGCCGACGACGTCCATCAGCGAATCGAGCTTCTCGGTGTTGACACGGACGGTCTGGCCGGACGAGGCGGACTTCTCGAGGGCAGCGGCGGTCTTGGCCGCGGGCGCGGGCGCCGGGGGGGCCGCCGGAGCAGCGACCGGGGCGGCCGGCGGGGCCGTCTCCACGGCGACGGGAGCCGGCGCGGGCACGGGCGCAGCGGGCGCAGGCACCTCGGGCTCCGCGGCGGGCGCTGGAGCCGGGGCCTCCACCGCAGCCGTGGACACCGGTGCAGCCACGGTGTCGGGCACGGCCAGTCGCTTGACGGCCGAGATCAGGTGACTGACGGGGATGATTTCCTCCGGCAACCGGCCCTTTTCGAGGGCGGCGCCGACCTGCTGGATAAGGGCCTGCAGGGCGTCGCGGCTGCGCAGAATCTCGGTGATGATGACCGAGGTCAGCCGCAGCTTGCGGTTGCGGGCGAGGTCGAGCAGCGATTCCACCTCATGGGCGAGCGTGTGCATGGGCACGAGGCCGAGGAAGCCGGCGTTGCCCTTGATGGTGTGGAACGAGCGGAAGATGGAATTGAGGGCTTCGGGGTTGTCGGGCTCCTGGTCGAGCAGGAGGAGCGCGGCCTCGATCTGCTGGAGGTGATCCACCACCTCGGCGTGAAATTCGGTGAGCAGCTCCTGGTTCTCGCCCAGGTCGAAGGTCATGAGCACGTCGCTCTTCGCGGACCTGGCGGCGGGGGCCTCCGGCGCCGGAGCCGCCCCGCCGGCGGATGCGCCCGGGGCGGGCGGCACGACGGCATCGCTGCGGACGGCCTCGATGGCCGGCCCCAGCCACTCGACAGTTTCGCGCAGGCGCTTGAGCAGCGGCTCCGTGAAAGGCTGGGCGTTGTCGAGGCTCTTCTCGAGTTCGGCCAGCAGCGCGGCCAGCGGCCCGTGCAGCGCCGCCCGGCCGGAGCAAAGTTCGCACAGTTCCCCGACGAGGCTGTAAGCCGGCACCAGGCCGTCGTCGCGGCCGACGCTGGCCAGGACCGACTCGGAGGCGAGGCGGTTGACGGCGTTTTCCAACGCCGCGTATTTCTCGGGTGACTTAGGCATTGAACCCAGGGAGGTGTGGTTACGGGCCAATATCGGCGGGGCGCGGGGGTGGCTTAAGGTAAAAGGCGAGTCCGGGCGCAGTTCGGGCTCAATGGCGGGACCGGCGGGCCGATAAGAAACGTGCGGGCAATGCCCGCCTTTCATGAGCACTCCGACCGCCCCCGTCACCAACGCCGCACGCCACGCCGGCAAGTACCTCACTGTCGGTCTTGCCAACGAGGCCTACGGCATCGCCGTCCTCAAGGTCCGCGAGATCATCCGGATGCTGAAGATCACGCCGGTGCCGCAACTGCCGCCCTACGTGAAGGGCGTCATCAACCTCCGCGGCCGTGTGATCCCGATCGTGGACCTGCGGGTGAAGTTCGGCCTCGAGGCCGGCTTCACCGAGCGCACCTGCATCGTCGTCGTGCAGGTCCGTCCCGCCAGCGGCCAGAACATCCAGATGGGCCTGATCGTGGACTGCGTGGAGGAGGTCGTGACCCTCACCGACCAGGAGATCGAGCCCACGCCGGAATTCGGCTGCGTGATCGACACCTCCTACCTGCTCGGCCTGGCGAAGGTGAAGGGCCAGGTGAAAACCCTCCTCGACATCGACCGGGTGGTCGCGCCCGACGCCGTGCAGCAGATCGCCCAGGCCGCGAGCTGAGGCCGGTTGGCCGGGGAAACCAGTCGCCCCCCGCCCCTTGGACCGCGACTCGACAGGGTCCGGACCGGCGGTCACGTTTTCCAACCCATGAGCCCGCCCGAGGTTCCCCCGCGCCCGCCGGCCACCCCCCCCACCCTCCCCGGCGATTTCCCCCGCCGGCGCGACGAGGCGCTGGCGCTCGCCCTCGACGCCACGCTCACCAGCATCTGGGACTACGACGTGGCCACCGGCCTGGTCACGCTCGATGCCAATTGGGCGCGCATGCTCGGCGAGCCCACCCAGGAAACCACCCAGCCGATCCGGGACCTTTTCGCCCGCCTGCATCCGGACGACCGCCACCGCGCCTCCCGCGCCACCCTCGCCTGCCTGACCGGCCGCACGGGAGAATACAGCGAGGAATACCGGGTGCGCGACCACCACGGCGAATGGCTCTGGGTCCACAGTCGCGGGCGGGTGACCCACCGCGACACCCGGGGACGGGCGACCCGCCTGATCGGCACCAACATCGACATCACGCGGCGCAAAACGACCGAGCTGGCTGCCTCGCGACAGATCGGGTTTCTCCAGGCCCTCAACCAGACCGCCCTCGCCCTGCTCCAACGCCGGGCCAAGGCGGAGATCCTCGAGGCCCTGGCCGGCCGCGCGGCCGAGTTGCTCGAGGCCGCCCGGGTTGAAGTCGCACTGGCCGAGGGCGACCAGCTCGTGACGCACGCCTATGGCGGCAGCGCCCGCACCACGGACGGCCATCGCGCCGGCCGGGAAGAAGCGGCGCGCTCCTGGCGGGCCATGGACAGTCGCGAACCGGTGATCGCGGACAACGACGAAGCCGTCCCCGAAGGCTCGCGGGGCTCTCACGAGGTCCGTTTCGGAGCCGTGGCCGTGTTTCCGATCCTGCACGGTCCGCGTTGCCTCGGTGTGCTGAGCTTCCGGCGGGACAGACCCGGCCACGCCTTCAGCCACGAGGACCGGGAAAAGGGCCTGTTGCTGGCCCAACTGGCCGCGCTCGTGCTGCACAACGCCGATGATTACGAGGACGCGGTCCGCACCGCGAAGGCCGGGCATGCCGCCCTCCGCGAAAGCGAGGCGCGGTTCAAGGGCGTGTTCGACGAGAGCCCCATCCCGCTGATCCTGCTCACCTTCCCCGATGGCCGGATCATCGAGGCCAACAAGGCCTGCGGAACGGTGTTCGGCTACACCCGCGAGGAGGCGCTCGGCAAGACCACCGCCGAACTCGACATCTGGGCCGACCCCGCCGACCGGGCGCATTATCTTGGCCGGCTCCAGGCCGAGGGCAAGCTGCACGGCATCGACACGCGCATGCGCACCAAGAGCGGCGCGATCATCAACGTGCTCTACAGCGCCTCCGTCATCACGCTCGGCGGCCGGCCCTGCCTGCTCAGCTCCGTCATCGACATCACCGCCCAGAAGCAGACCGAGGCAGCCCTGCGCCAGAGCGAGGCGGCCCTGCGCCAGGCCCAGAAGATGGAGTCGCTCGGCACGCTGGCGGGCGGCATCGCCCACGATTTCAACAACATCCTCACGGGCATCCTCGGCCACACCCAACTGGCGCTCGAAGACCTGCCCCGCGACCATCCCGTCGCGGCCTCCCTGCAGGGCATCCTCCGCTCCGGTGCGCGGGCCCGCGACCTCGTGCAGCAGATCCTGACCTTCAGCCGCAAGACCGAGAGCACGCGCGTGCCGGTGAAACTGCAGCTCGTGCTGATGGAGTCGCTCGGCCTGCTCCGCTCGACGCTGCCCGCCATGGTCCGCATCGAGCACGCCATCGACCCGGCCTGTCCGCCCGTGCTGGCCGACGGCAGCCAGTTGCACCAGGTCATCCTCAACCTCTGCACCAATGCGTGGCACGCGCTGCCCGAGACCGGCGGGGTGATCGAGGTCGGCCTGGCTCCCCGGAGCGTGTCGGCGGAATTCGCGGCCCGGCACCCGCCCCTGCACGCCGGCGCACACGTGGCGCTGACCGTGCGCGACAACGGCCGGGGCATGGATGCCGCCACCCTCGAACGCATCTTCGAGCCCTTCTTCACCACCAAGGAGGCCGGCAAGGGCACGGGGCTCGGTCTCGCGGTGGTGCACAGCGTGGTGGCCGACCACGGCGGCATCATCCGGGTGGAGAGCGCCCCGGGTCGGGGCGCCCTCTTCGAGGTCCTCCTGCCGGCCCAGACCGGCACCGCCGTCATGGCGCCGGTGTCCACCGCTCCCGGCGAACTGCCCCGCGGCGCCGGCGAGACCGTGCTGGTGGTGGATGACGAGCCGATGAGCGGCGCGGTGATCACCCGCATCATCGAGCGCCTCGGCTACCGGCCGACCTGCTGCCAGGATCCGTTCCAGGCGATCGCCCTGTTCTACGCCAACGGGTTCGACGCGCTGGTGACCGATCTGGCCATGCCCGGCCTGCCCGGCGACGAACTGGCGCGGCAGATCCTCTCCCGCAACCCGGATCTGCCGGTGCTGCTGCTCTCCGGCTTCATCGAGCCCGGCAAGCAGCAGAAACTCCGCGAACTCGGCGTGCGGGAGATTGTCGCCAAACCGCCGACCACCGAGGAACTGGCCGCCGCCCTGCACCGCTGCATGCGACGGTGAGGGGGACGACCGGGGCGAGGGCGCCCCGGCTCAGATTTCGAAAACGCAGGAAGATCCTTCGCCGGCTCAGGCCGTGGCGAGCGCGGGGGCCGCCGCGGCGGGCGCGCCCTTGGCGAAGCTCGCCCTGGCCTCGTCGATCGTCTCGTGGAACTGCCAAGCCCGCGTCTCCTCGAAGCCCTTGCACTCGGACGTCAGCTGCGCGTTGCCCACCAGGGCGAAGTTCACGCCGGTCTCCTTGCAGAGCTGCATGGCGGCGACGAGCTGCTTGATGACGCCCATGTGGAGCGACTTCAGCGCCTGGCAGTTGATGATGGCGCGGTTGTGGCCGGCATCCACCGCCTCGGTGAGCTTGGGCTTCAGGTAGGTGGCGATCTCGGCCAGCGCGGCGGGCGTGCAGTTCTCCGGCATCCGGAAATGGAAGAAGCCGTCCTGGACGTTGAAATAACGCGTCGAGGTGTCGAGGTTCATCGCCTTGGCGATGCGCGACTCGAGGTCCGACGGGTCGATCGGCTTGGTGATGACCGTGGTGAAGCCGACCTGCTGCGCCTGCTGCAGCGTGCCGGTCTCGGTCTTCACGACGAGGCCGAAGACGGGCATGTATTTCGTCTTCACGTTGGTGCGCATGAGGCGGAAGAGCGCGAAGGCCGACTCCTCGGGCAGCGAGAGGCTGAGGATGGCGAGGTCGGGCGGCGTCTTGCTGCAGAAGTCGATGGCCTCGCCCTGGGTGGCGGCGCCGATGATCTTCCACGGCGTGTGCTTCAGGCCGTCCTGGATCTGCTGGACGATGGCGGGCTTGTCCTCGACGACGAGGATGGTGGCCGGGTCGGTGAGCGAGCGGGCCTTGGCCGGGCCGTCGGTGAGCGGCTTGAGGTCGATGATGCGGCCGGCCTTCTCGATGAGGACGTCCTCCTCGAAGGGTTTCACGATGTAGTCGCGCACGCCGATCTTGGCGCTCTTGAGCACGTGGTCGCGGCCGCCCTCGGCGGTGAGCATCATCACGGGGATGCCCTTGAGCTGGGGATCAGCCTTGAGCTTGGTGAGCATCTCGACGCCGTCCATGACCGGCATGGTCACGTCGAGGAGGATGAGGTCGGGCATGGCCTTGGCCGCGAGGGCGAGGCCCTCCACGCCGTTGCCGGCCTCGAGGATCTCGCAGTCGTAGCTCTTGAAAGTCTTCCGCACGATGATGCGGACGGTCTTGGAATCATCAACGGTCAGGATCTTGTTGCGCATGGGTGGGACAGGATTTGGAAATTAGTCGCCCAGGTCCCCGACCTTGAGAAGAATGTCGGCCACGAGGCGCTCGCCCTCGCAATCGAAGGCGTAGATGAAGCGCTGCGAGTCGCTGATGGGCTCGATGCAGAAGTTGGCGCCGCGCAGGATGGAGGGGATGGTGAGCTTGCAGGGGTAGCCGCGGTCGCTGAGACCGTTCTTGAAGCTGCCGACGGTCATGTTGGTGATTTCGCCGATGGCGTCGTTGATGACCTCGTCGCCCGCGTCGTCGACCTCGGCGGGTTCCATGCCGAGGAGGTGGCAGGTGCAGTGCTTGGCGAAACCGCCCTCGAAGTAGAGGTAGATCAGACCGTTGACGTCGCCGAGGAAGCCGACGGTGCCGACGACCTGCGGCTCGGCGGCGAGGACCTCGTCGCGCAGACCCGGGGGGCATTCCTCGGGGTTGCCGGAAACGCAGACCTCCCTCAGTTGGACGCCGCGGTGGAGCATCGTCTTGAAAACGTCGCAGACCGCACGGGTGATGTTGTCACGGATGAGCGTTTCGGGAATGTCTTGAGTGGCGGCAGGCATGGTGGACGCGGGGCAGCGATGATTCGCTCACCGTTTATCGGCCTGCCCGTCCGGGACTTTAGGCGCGAACCCGCGCCTTTTTTCGACCCGGCGGGCTGCCTCGCGGTTCACTTCAAAAACCAGTCCTGTCATCGCGCGCGCGGCGCGGCCGGGCGCGGCGATCCAGCAAGCCGGGACTGCGCGGCCGGCCCGGTTCCGGGCCTCCGCGCTATGACAGGTTGAAATGAGCCACTATTCGTCGTCGGTGCCGGTGCCCGCGAGGTCGGGGTCGCCCCCGGCGCGGTATTCCTGCAATTTGTTGCGCAGCGTGCGGATGCTGATGCCGAGCAGGTCGGCGGCCTTGGTGCGGTTGCCGCCGGTCTGAAGGAGGGCGGCCTTGATGGCCTGCTTCTCCATCTCGGCGATGGGGCGGACCACCGGGGGGGCGGCGGCCACGGCGGCGCCGGCCGCGGGGTCCGTCACCTGCTCGAAGTCGAAGGGTTCGGCGGTCAGCAGCGATTCGCCCGAGGCGAGGCCGCCGACCGTGGGCAGGCCGAGGGCCGCGGCCGACACGGGCCGGTTGGGCTCGGAGAGGATCACGGCGCGCTCGATGGTGTTCTGCAATTCGCGCACGTTGCCCGGCCAGCGGTAGGCCAGCATCGCGGCCTCCGCCGTGGGCGAGAAGCCCGCGACCTTTGTGCCGAAGCGGCGGCTGCAGCGCGCCAGGAAGTGCCCGGCGAGCATCATGATGTCCTCGGGCCGTTCCCGCAGCGGAGGCACGTGGACGGGAAAGACGTTGAGCCGGTAGTAGAGGTCCTGCCGGAACGTGCCCTTCTCGATGCAGGCGAGCATGTCGCGGTTCGACGTGGCGATGATGCGCACGTTGACCTTGATGGTGCGGCTGCCGCCCACGCGCTCGAACTCGCGCTCCTGGAGCACGCGCAGGAGCTTGGCCTGGAGGGAGGCGGGGATCTCGCTGACCTCGTCGAGCAGCAGCGTGCCCTGGTGGGCCAGCTCGAAGCGGCCGGCGCGGCGGTCGGTGGCGCCCGTGAAGGCGCCTTTCTCGTGGCCGAAAAACTCGCTTTCGATGAGGTTCTCGGAAATGGCGGCGCAGTTGACCTTGATGAAGGGCTGCGCGCGACGCGGGCTGCGGCGGTAGAGCTCGCGGGCGACCATCTCCTTGCCGGTGCCGTTCTCGCCGGTGATGAGCACGGTGGCGTCGGTCGGCGCCACCCGCTCGATGAGCTGGCGCAGGCGGGACATCGTCGGGCTGCGGCCCACGATGAGCGCATCCTCCTGGTCGTCGCTGAGGAGCTGGTTGACCTGTTCGAGCTGGCGGAAGGACTGGCCGCGCTTGATCAGGATGTCGATCTGCGAGGGCCGGAAGGGCTTCACCAGGTAGTCGAAGGCGCCGGCGCGCATGCAGGCCACGGCCGACTCGATGGTGCCGTAGCCGGTGACCATCACCACCAGCGGGTGCTCGGGCAGCGTGGCGAGGCGCTCGAGGAAGTTGTGGCCGTCGCCATCGGGCAGGCGGATGTCGAGCATCACGAGATCGAAGGACTCCCGGAGCGTGGCCGCCTCCGCCTGCGCCAGGGTCTCGGCGAGGGATACGGAGAATTTGCGGCGGGTGAAGATCTCCTGGAGGAGATTCCGCACGACCGGTTCGTCTTCCACGATGAGGACTTTCTCGAACGGCATGGCAGGGCAGCTTCGGTGGGCTGCCAGAACTAGGCCAAGGCGGAGCGCGGTTCAACGCCTTTTCCGCTTCCTCACAGATTTTTTCGCTAAATTCCTGCGCCGGGCGGCCGATGGCCAAGGGGCGCAGAGTCATTTTCACCCGCCGCCATGCATACCCGCCTGCTTTCGTTCCTCTCCGATTTTGAACGGGCCCTCCGGGCCGACGAGCCCTCCCCCGAGGACGGCGAGTGGCAGGCCAGCCGGACGGTCAATTACCGCAACGGGCTCGCCCGCCTGCAACTGGACGTCGCCCGCCCGGACCGGACGGTGAAACCGCGCGGCGCGGTGCTGCTGCAGAGCTACAAGCTGGCCGACGGCACGCCCTGCTTGAAAGCGCAGCTCAGCTGGGCCGGGGCGGAACAGACCGTCCTGCACTCGATTTTTGCCAAACCGGGCTGCGACTGGAAGACCGAGGCGCGCCGGCTCGCCGCCAAATGGATGGCCGGTGCGCCCGTCGTGGTCTCGCTCGCCGTCGAGGAACCCGAGGCGGCCGCCGTGGCCGTGGGCTGAGGCGCACGCCGTGCATCTTGGCAGGGGCGGCCCGCGGTCCGCCCTGCGCAGCGAGGCCTCACGCGGCTGTGTTGAGCTGCGATTCGGCGGCCGGCGACGCCGTCTTGTAGGCCGGAGCCACGCGCCGCAGGCGGCCGCGGGCCTCGGTCACCCGCTGCAGTTCCCCGTGCAGGCGCGCGAGCTGCGTGTCGAGGAAGTGGTAGTTCTGTCCGCAACGTCCGAGCAGCGACGCCACGCGGGGGCGCAGGGCGGCCGCCTCGGGGTCGCCCGCCAGGGCGCAGAGCGCCTCGACCAGCGGCGCGGCGCGCTCCTGCAGGGCGACCGCCTCGACGAATTCCATCGTGCGGATGAGGATCGTCTCCCGCGCGGAGAGTTCCTCGAGGGCGGTGAGCAGGCGCCGGGCCTTCTGGAGGGGCGTTTCCACGGGATCAGGCGACGTGATGCAGGGCCGGCGCGGGGGCGGCGGTCTCCTGCTGCCGGAGCATCTCCGACCAAGCGTTGCGCACCTCGCCGAGCAACCGCTCGACCTCGGCGATGGGGGCCGACTGCTTGCGCAGGTTGGCCTCGAGCAGGCGGCGGTCGTAATAGTCGTAGAGCCGATACATCGTGCGGGCGAACTCGCCGCCGGCCTCGAGGTTCAGCGTGCCCTGGAGTTCGGCGATGATCTTCTGCGCCTTCACGATCTGGGCGTTGACCACCTCGAATTTCCGGGGGTCGGCCGGGGCCTCGTCGCAGGCCTTGCGGGCGATGGCGAGCGAGTTCAGCGCGGCGTCGAAGAGCAACAGGACGAGCTGGCCGGGGCTGGCGGTGAGGATCGAATTGGCGCGGTAGGTCCGCGCGTAATCCTGGGCATACATGGTTTTCAGTCGGCCTGGTCGAGGGGATCGGGCGAAGCGAGGATCGCGGCGCCGACCGCGCGGAGGATCTCCGGGGACGGCCACGCGGGATCGGCGGCCAGCGCACGGGCGCGGGCGACGACCTCGGGGCGGACCTCGGGCTGGCCTTGGAGCGCGGACTTGAGCGCCGCGGTGTTCTCGGGGGAAAACCGGTCGGTGGGGGAACCGCCGGTGGGCGGCGTTTTGGCATGGAGGACCACGCCCTCAGGGCGGAGGACTCGGTCGGATGAAGACGCGGAATTGATCATGGGCTTTCGTTGTGATGAACACGGTCAGCCTCTGACTGTTGGTTACAGGGAACGCCGTTGGAGTTGCCTTAAATATCGTCGTTTGGGCGAAGGACTTTAGGGAGAAAGGGGCAAACCGCCCGTGCGGCTTTTACATCCGCCCCGCCTCTCAGCGCTCAGCGGGGTGGCAGGGTGCCGAACATGAGGTCGGCGGCCACGGTGCCGAAACGCCGGGGACTCTGGAGCACCGCCGGCGCCGGATCCACCAGCGCGGCCGGCTCGGCGGTGCGCTGGCGCAGGCGCAGGCTGCGGCGCAGGCGCGGATCCTCGGCGGAAAAGACCTCGTCGAAGGCCCACACCAGGCGCACGTCGCGCGTGGTCGCGAGCTTGGCGCGGAACCCGAGCGCGAGCGGCTGGTAGGGGCGGTAAACCGTGAGGTCGGTGAAAAGCACGGCATCCGCCGCGTAGCGGGCGGCCAGCTTGTCGAGGAAACCGTGCGGCAAGGCCGCCACGGAGGAGAAATCGGCGGCGCCGAACAGGCGGCGGCATTCCTCGCGGGAGACGGTGACGATCTCGAAACGCTGCTGCCTTTGCAAGGCGGCCGCCAGCACGCCGTCGAGCGCCTCGGCGGATTCCGTGGGCGCCAGTGCCCCGCCGTGCACCGGCAGCACGGCCACCCGGTGCAGGTCGTCGGGCAGGCGCGCGTCGCCGCGGTGATTGACCGGCCGGTAGGGCATTTCCCTCTCCTCCGCCAGTGTGCCCAGCAGGTGTGCCGGCGTGTGGCAGCCGGTGAGCACCGCGAGGGCCAGCGCCGCCAGTGTGACCGGGAGGAACGGATGGCGGGCGGTCATTTGGAGGAGGAGCCGGTGCCGAACGCGTTGGCGAGCGCCGTGCTCTGCTGCTGGATCTGGGCCTGCGCCGTCTCCATCGCGATGAAGCTGCTGGTGAGAATCTGGCGCTGTTGCTCCAACCGGCGCTCGAGGTCCGCGATCTGGCGGTCGAGATCGGCGTTGGCGCCGGCCAGGTTCTCCTGCGAGGCATCACCCGAATCGATCAGGGAGCCAAGCAGCGTGTCGAACCTCGCGGCGAAACCGGTGGCGGCGGTGGTGAAGAAGCTCTCGACGTCGGTGGGCGTGTCCGTGAGCGCCGCAGTCAGCTTGGCGGCGTCCCCCACCGAGAGCTGGCCGTCGCGGTCCAAGCCGATGCCCAGGTCCTCGAGGCGATCGATGGTGCCGCTGAGGCCCGCGATGGCGTCGAAGGCGAGGTTGCGCAGGTCACGCTGCCAGGCCTGCACCTCGCGGTTGCTGCTGAGCACGGCGGCCGTGACCTTGCCGTTGCTGGTCGTGATCTTCGTCTTCTCGTCGATGTAGAGGCCGACGGCGTTGTAGGCTGTGATGAAGGCGTCGATCTTCTCGCGCATCTTCGCCGTGTCGGCTTCGACAGTGATGCTCTGCGACGTCAGGCTGTCCACCGTGACGGAAAGGCCCGTGATGCCGTGCGCGGAGGCGGCAAGGGTGTTGCTGGTGCTGACGATGGTGTCGCCGCCGTCCACGGTGAATTCGGCGTTCTTGCCGCGGACCGTCGTGTAGCCGCCGGTCAGGCCGAGCGCACCGAGGAGGCCGCCGGCGCTCTCGCTGACCGTCATGCCGAGATCGCCGGTGACGTTGTTGACGAGGGACACGCGGTCGGCGGCGGCGTCGTAGGTGGCGGTCACACCGGCGCCGGAGGCGTTGATGCGCTTGAGGACGGTGCTGAGGGAGTCGGTGTTGACGTTGTAGGAGATGCTCGTGCCGTTGATGGTGAAGCTGCCGTTGCCCGAGCCATCCACGGCGGTGATGGCGGCGCGCAGGCCGGCACCGGTGAGCGGATTGCCGGTGCTGGCGGCGCCGAGCGTGCCGGTGCTGGTGATCGTGCCGGTGCCGTTGTTGGCGAGCTTGAGCACCGCGAAAAGGTTGCTGGTGTCGTTGGGCGCTCCCAGGATGATCTCCCCGGCCGTGCCTTTCGTGAACGTGATCTTGTCCGTCACGGGATCGTAAGCACCGGTCACATCGCCGCCCGTGGCAGTCGAGATGGCGTCGAACACGTTCTGCAACGTGTCGGTGGTCGCGACCGTGACCTGCGCGCCGTTGACGGTGAGCACGCCGGCGGTCGGAGCCGTGGCCGTGCGCATCGTGGCGAGGGTGAGAGCGGAGACATCGGCGGTGGCGTTGAGACCGGAGGTGATGTCGGCGGCGCCTTGCCGGCTCGCCTTGGTGGCGAGCTGCGTGACGTTGATGGCGTAGGTGCCGATGGCCGCGCCGGCCGAGGCGCTCAGGGTCCAGGAGGAATTCGCGGTGGCCGAACTGACGGTGCGGGCGGAGAAAAGGGAGGCGTCCTTGAGCGTCTGCGCAGCGGTCTGCAGCGAAGAGAGCCGGGTGTTCAGGTCCTTCAACGCGTTGGAGCGCTGGGTGTTGACCGTTTGCTCGCGCTCCATGCGCGTGATGGGCGCGCGCTCCAGCTCCATCAACTGGTCCACGAGGGTTTTCCAGTCGAGGCCGGACGCGAGTCCTGAGAGTTGCAGACCTGCCATGGTGGGTGTGGTGGGAGCGGGGACACTGCCCCACACCTTCATCGGTCATCCCGGGGAAAAGTTTAGCCGGCCGGGGCGATTTTCGGGACCGGAAACCGCCCCGCCGCGCCGCCCCGCCGCCGAGCGAAATCCGGCGGCGCGGCGCGGCGCCCCAAACAGGCCCGAAAAAATAAATCCGTGCCAACTTCCTAAATATTTCCCGGACCCGCGCCGTTATCTGGCGTGCCGCGAATCAGAACCAAGGCCGGACCGCTCAGGAGCCGCTACTCCAGAGCCGAATGCGACACGGACGTCGCAACTCAAAAATCAAGGAAGATACCATGTCAGTCGTCATCAACACCAACTTCGCCGCGACCGTCGCAGCGAACAACCTCGCCGCCTCGAACTCCATGCTCCAGCGGAGCATGAACCGTTTGTCCAGCGGCTCGAAAATCGTCAACCCCGCCGACGATGCCGGCGGCCTCGCCGTGTCCATGAAACTGTCCGCTGCCGCCAAGCGCTCCGGCGCCGCCGCGAGCAACATCGGCAACTCGGTCTCCTTCCTGCAATCGCAGGACGGCGTGCTGAAGGTCACCGGCAAGGTGCTCGAGCGCATGGGTGAGCTGCTCACCCTCTACAGCGACCCGACCAAGAACACCACGGACAAGGCCAACTACGACTCGGAATTCGTCGCCCTTCAGGCGGAGCTCTCCTCGCTCACCGACGAGACCTTCAACGGCGTCGGACTCTTCGGCACGACCGCGCTCAGCGTGCCGGTCTCCGAAGACGGCGCCTCGACCGTCAGCATCAGCAGCAAGGATCTGGGCTCCACCGCCGACGGCGTGGGCGCCCTGGTCGCCACCACGGTCACCTCGCTCGCCGACATCACCCTGACCAACATCACCGACGCGATCCAGGACGTCGCCACGTTCCGCGCCACCAACGGCGCCGAGCAGAGCCGCCTGGGTTTCGCCGCCGAGGTGCTCACGGTCAACAAGGCCAACCTCGAGGCCGCCAACAGCCGCATCATCGATGTGGACGTGGCCGCGGAGAGCACCCAGCTCGCCCGCTGGAACGTCCTTGTCCAGTCCGGCACGGCCATGCTCGCCCAGGCCAACCAGAGCGCGCAGACGGCCCTCCGTCTCCTCCAGTAAGACCCGGCCTTGCGCGCGGGACCGGAGTGATTGCCGGTCCCGCCGCCCAGGTCGGCCTCCGCGGTGGATGGGAGTGATTGCCCGCCCACCGCCGCAACAAGTGCGGTTGTCTGTATGTTCTTTCCCCATCGGCGCGCACACCCGCGCCGTCCCTTTGAGGCCATTGCCTCGAACGGCGTGACCGGCGCCGCTCCCCCCGGTCCGTGGCGACGACGGAAGGTCGCACCCATCAAGGATAGATACCATGTCAGTCGTGATTAATACCAACTACGCGGCCACGGTTGCTGCCAACAACCTGTCCGCCTCGAATGCCAACCTCCAGAAGAGCCTCAACCGGCTCTCGAGTGGCACGAAAATCGTCAACCCGGCCGATGACGCGGGTGGTCTCGCGGTGTCGATGAAGCTGTCCGCCGCGGCCAAGCGCTCCGGCGCCGCCGCCAGCAACATCGGCAACTCCGTTTCCTTCCTGCAGTCCCAGGACGGCGTGCTCAAGGTCGTCGGCAAGGTCCTCGACCGCATGAGCGAGCTGAAGACGCTCTACAGCGACCCGACCAAGAATGCGAACGACCTCGCGAACTATGATTCCGAGTTCACCGCCCTCAAGTCGGAGCTGTCCTCGCTCACCAGCGAGGAGTTCAACGGCGTCGCCCTGTTCGGCTCGAGCGACCTCACCACCGCCGTGTCCGAGGACGGTTCCCAGACTGTGACCCTCAACGGTCGCGACCTGGCCGGCACCGCCGCAGGCGTGGGCACCCTGACCGCGACCACGGTCGCCGACCTGGGTGACATCACGCTCACGAACATCACCGATGCGATCCAGAACGTCGCCACGATGCGCGCCGAGAACGGCGCCGAGCAGAGCCGCCTGGGCTTCGCCTCCGAGGTGCTGACGATCAACAAGGCCAACCTCGAGGCCGCCAACAGCCGCATCACCGATGTGGACGTGGCGTCCGAGAGCACCCAGCTCGCCCGCTGGAACATCCTGGTCCAGTCCGGCACCGCCATGCTGGCCCAGGCCAACCAGAGCGCGCAGGTCGCCCTCCGCCTCATCGGCTAAACGGTCTCCAGTCAGTGGTTGTTCTGATTCGCCCAACCACGCCGGCCGCCCGCAAGGGCGGCCGGTCTGGGCGGCGGAACACCACCGGCGGACGACCGCGGCGCCGGCTCTAGCCGCAAGAAACCCCCGGGGCTCCCGCCCGGGGGTTTTTTGCGCGGGAACTCCGCCGGTCACAAGCGTGCCCGCTCTCTTGCGCGTGATCTTTAATCCCGCGAGCTGATCCATGCCGAGAGCCCGGAAAAGCGTGCGCTTCGCGAAGGCTCCCCGCGGCCCCTCACGCGGCGGCGATCGCCGCCGCCACCACCGCGCCGACGGTCTCGTGGGCGTTGAAGTGGTCGAAGATCAGGCGGCGCTCGGCGTTGCTCATGGCCAGGGCGCGCTCGCAGGCCCCGGCCAGCGACTCCAGGTCGCCGTGGTCGTAGCGCACGATCAGGCCCGCCGCATGCAGCTCCTCGAGCCGGCCGCCGGCCCGGGAATTCTCGCTCACGGGCACCATGCCGAGACAACCCGACCAGAACGGCCGGTCGGTGTGGCACGCGCTCATGGCCGGCGTGGCGAACTTCCGCCCCTCCGGGCAGAAGCCCACCTTGTAGCGGTTGAGCTCGCGCCTCGCCTCCACCGGCGTGCTGTGGTCGTGGCTGGCCACGAAACGGTCCTTGAACCTCCGCCGCAGGAATGCCAGCTGCCGCTGCCGGTGCGGCGTCAGGCCCAGCTGTGAACCGAGGAAATAGATCCGCTCCTCCGGCGCCGCGTTGAAGGCCGTTTCGCCGGGCGCAAAGTTGGCCACCCAGCTCCGGTGCCGCGTGCGGCACCCGGGCCGCAGCCGAGCGCGGCCCTCCGGTGCCAGCGGCGCTTCGTCATGGATGAGCACGTCGAGGTGCGGGGCGATGTCGTTGAAGCACGGCATGAAGCGGCTGGCCTCGTCGAAGGCGTAGAAGAGGTGCCGCACACCCGCGCGCGCGAGCAGCGCGAAGACCTTGCCGGCCAGCTCGCCGAGGTGCTGAGGCTGGTGCGCCATCGTGATAAGCCACCGCTCCTCACCCGGATCGCGCGGGGCCCTGGCCAGGTCGAGCACACCGGCCTTGCCGGTGATCCAGGCCGGTAGAAAAGAGAGCTTGTCGTGCCGCAGCGCCGCGAAACAGCGGGCGTTGGCCGCATACCAGTCGCAGTCCAGCCGCGCCTTGCGCAGCAGGTCGTCATCGTCCGCCCGTGCCACCAGCGGCCGGAGATTCAGCGTCGGCACGCGGGCGAGGTAGTCGGCGACGGACTCCAATTCGCCGGCCCATTGGTTGAAATAGCAGACGCGGATGCAGCGATCGCCCATGCCTCCTCCCGCGGCTCAGGCGAGCAGCACCGGTTCGGCCCACGGATCGAAGGCGCGCAGTCCGTTTGTCGCGCGGTCGGGCCGGTAGCAGCGGGCGCCCTGCTCGTTCAGCAACGCCGCCGTCACTGAAAACGTGCTGTTTGAGGTCGCCAGCCAGTCCGCGTGCCGCAGCACCCAGTGATCAAGGAAGAACTCCGCGCCCGGGATCGGCGCGCCGAGCTGCGCCGCCGTGACCACCGGCCACTCGGCGAACTCCGCCGCCACCGCAGGATCGTCGCTCGCGAGGTAAACCACGGCATCGCCCATTTCGGCGCGATGGCGCGCCAGCCAGTCGCGATACCACGCGCTCGGCGCGAGCCAGAAACGGCCGGTGCCGTAATCCCCGCGCCGCACGTGCAACGCGACCAGCCTCCGGCCGTCCGGCACGAGCCGGCGCAGCGCCGCCTCGGCTGCCGCCTTTACCTTCCCGACCGGCCGGAAGCAGCGCGCAAACCCCGCCCGGCCGGCGGCCCAGACGCTCGTGTCGCCGCAGAAATAGCCGCCGAGATTCACGTTCGCCGCCGCGGCCCCGCCGCCGGCAAGGGCGGCCAGCACCGCGGCCTCGTCGAGGTTCGCGACCGGTGTCGCGTCGCCGATCGTCGGATCGGCGAGTCCGAACAGGTCGCGGCCGATCCAGTCGGGCGCGAGCACCTGCGCCCCGGCCTTCGCGGCATAGAGGTGCAGCAGCCCGTATTGCAGAAGCTGGTTGCCGAACCGGCCGTTGGCGCCGAGGCTGGCCATCATGACGAAGGGCTGGGCGGCGTCGCGCGCGCGCGCGCGCGGCGGATCGCCCAGCGCCAAGCGCAGCTTGATGAGCGCCCGGCGCGTGAACGGCAGCGCATGGCCCGGATTGATGGCGATGGCGCGCTCGTAGGACGCGACCGCGCCGGCGAAGTCGCGGGCCCGCTCCGCCAGATGGCCGCGCAACACATGCGCGGGGAAGCAGTGCGCATCCTGCCCGAGCACCGCGTCGAGGATCGTCTGCGCCGCGGCCGCGCGCCCGCGCGCAGCCTGCCGCTGCGCGACCGAGCACGCCCGCGCGAGGTCTTCGGGCGTGAACCGCGCCGGCCCGGCGGCGCTGGTGTCAGGTTCGGACCCGGCGGGCACGCCCTCCCGCAGAAAGAGAAAGTCGCCCGCGGTCTTCGCCCAACGGTTCTGCGCCGCGAGCCGGAAGCCGTGGCGCTGCAGAAACCGGCACACGTCGTCGAACAGCGTCTGCCCGTGATACATCGGCTTGATCTCGAGCTCGGTGATGATGGCCTGCACGCCGTCGAGGTATTTGCCGAGCCCTTGGAGCGCGTAGAGCTCGGCGCCCTGCGCATCCATGCAGATCAGGTCGATCACGGGCGCGCCGAGCCCGTCGAGCACGCCGTCAAGCCGGCGGGCGGGCACTTCGATTCTCTCCTGCGTGTATTTCTCGAACGGCCACGTCCCGTTGGTCTCGAAGCACGAGGATGCGCCGATGTTGTGCGTGGGTTTTCCGTTCCAATCCACCGACTCGGTCACGCGGTAAAAGGGGATCGTGCCATCCTCATGCCAGGCGGCAACCGGCACGAGGGTGACATTGGGGTGCGCCGCGAAATTCTTCCGGCAGATCTCGATGCACTCCGGGTTGCACTCGATGGTGATGACGCGGTCGAGCCGGTAGGTTTTCAGGACCTCGAGGGCGTCGAGCCCGTGGAGCGAACCGATCTCGAGCATCGTCCGGAGCGTCCGGCCGGCAAGCGCGGCCCGGAAGGGCGGGTGCGTGTAGGAGCATTGCATGGCGAAGGCGGGGAAACGGGGGATTCAGGCGACGTGGCGGATGTTGCGGAAACGGCTGCCGACACACGGCGCCGTCTTGTTGCCCCAGGGGTTCATCTGGGAGAATAGCTGCGGGTAGAGTTCCTGATCCTCGGGGAAGGCGTTGCCCAGCTCGCAGGCCTCGCGGTAGAGCCGCAGTCCGTATTTGTGCGCGAGGTTGGTCATGATGGCCTGCTCGGTGCGGTGCTCGACGAAGCCGGCCGGCTCGTCGCCGAGCACGCTCGGGTCGAAGGTCGTCGCACGGGGGTTCACGCAATACGTGAGCCACTCCATCAGGAACTGCTGGGGGCGCCACGGCCCCTTCTGGAACAACATGAAGCGCGCCACCCCCGCCTCCGCGGTGCGGTAGCGCTCCTCATCCTGCCCCATGACGATGAAGCAGTCGCGCTTGCACCACTGCCCTTGGGTGAAGCGCTGGCGGACGTTGCCGCCCGCCTTGAACAGCATGATGCCGCCATCACGCGCGCACCGCTCGTAGAGCATGGAAAAATCGTCGATGGGGAAGGTGTCGGCGTCGGTGAAAAGCACCACATCGCCCGGCTCGGCCCGGCTCAGCGCGTCGAGGAGCAGGAACGGCTTCCAGGCATACCAGCCGAAACCGCGCTGGTGGTGGTGCTCCCACAGCCAGCGGTTCTGGGCGACGAACTCCCGGTGCTCGTGCATGAGCCAGTGGTCGTCGTAAACCCTGACCTCATCGGCGCCGAATCTCGGGGCGAGCAGCAGCTGCAGGGCCGTGGTGCCGTCGTAAACCTCGCCGCCGAAGGTGATGTAGATCTTGCGGCGCACCGGCCAGGAGCGCGTGGATGCGGCGGGCAGCGCGGGCGGCGGCAGGGCGGCGCGGCGGTAGAAGGCGACATCCTCGCCCGGCGCGCGGAAACCCCACCCTTCGAGCCGCGTGTGCAGCCCGGCGTCGCGTTCTGGCGGCGCGTCCCAGCACCACACGTTCGCCGCGCGCGGCGCCGGACCATGGAGGACGTCGGCGCAGCCACACACGGCGACATCCGGCTCGCCCTCCGCGGCAGACACGAATTCGACGCGCGGCAGGGTGCCGAGCAAGGCGCGCACGTCGGGGGGCACCCCCGCACCGGGCGCAACGCGCACCGCCTCCTGCGTGCGATGCAGCTCCTGCACCTGCTCGTAGGCCAGCGCGGTTTGCAACAGGCGGTCGGTGTCGCCGCCGAAAAACACGCGCGTAACCTCCGCCGGCTCGAACGCAAAGGGCTCCGGTGCCACGCCGTCGGACAGCAGGCGCTGAAACATCGCGCGGCGCGCCTGCTCGTTGAAGAATCCGTCGAACCAGCGGGCGCCCGCCGCGCCCATTGCACGCGCTTCGTCGGGATGCGCGAGCAGATGGCGGGTGTGCTCGACCAGTTCGGCCGCGCTGCCGTAGGCCGCCGGCCCGGCGTCGGCGGGAAGGAGCCGCGCCAAGCCCGCCTCCGGAGCCAGGCGGTCGGTGATCAGCGCGGCGCCGGCCGCGAGGATCTCAAAGACGCGCAGGTTGAGATCCCCGTTGAGGCTGGCGTTGAATCCGAGCAGCGACGCACCGTAGTGGCCGAGCGCCTCGCGCTGCGGCAACGGCCGGGCGGCCACCGGCAGGCGGGCGGCCGCGAGCGCTGCGAGCAGGCGCGCGCGCCGCGGGTGGTGCTTGCCCGTTTGCCCGACAAAGGCGACCTGCGCCTGGCGCGTCGCGTCCGTCCGGCGTGCGGCGCGCACGGTCGCGTCGTCGTGCGGAAACGTGAGGCCGGGAAACCAGAAGAGATTCGCGAAGCCAGCGGCGCGGAAGAACGGCGCGTGGTGGCGGTCGTAGAGCAGCACCACGCGGTCATACGGCTCCGCCATGAGGTAGCGCATCATGCCGAGGAGCGGCGAATCCAGATGGTGGGTGTCCGCCATGAGCAGCACGCGCGGACCGCGGAAGGCGGCGAGGTTGCGGGGCAGGTTGCGCCAGCTCGCATCCACGAGGCTCACGATGGCCTCGGGGCGCTGCTCGCCGGGGACTTTGTCCAGGATCGCAGCGAGGTCGTAATCGCCGGCCGGTGTGCGCAGGGAGAGGCACCGGCCCTCCGGGCTCCGGGCGTCGGCCCAGTCCGGACCGGCCACGATCTGTTCGGCGGCCAGTTGCGGCGGAGCCATGTAACGGGCGGGGGAACCGGTCAGGAAAAGAATGCGCATAAACGGGCGGCTGGGACGGTTGGCGGGTGAAACTGGCGGTGGAAACGGGAAGCGCTGCCGGGAGCGGCGGGTTCAGACGGCCCGGGCCTGCTCGGCAGGCGGAAGCGCTTCGTTGCATCGGCTGGCGTCGTGGAGACCGGCGGGGAGGCCGGGGACGGCTCCGGTGAGAAACCGGACGAGTTGCGCCTGATCCTTCAGGAACATCACCCGGTCGAAGGCCTCGCGGCCCACGTAGGTGAAAAGGTCGGCCATGGCCGGCTCCTCGTCGGCGCGGTCGGAGAGGACGAGGATTTTGGTGCCCGCGAAGCTGCGGAGGTTGCGCGGCTGGTTGCGCCAGCGCGCATCCACGAGGCAGACCAACGCGTCGGGACGCTGGTAGGTCGGAATCTTGGCCAGGAGTTCGGCGAGGTCGTATTCGCCAGCGGGGGTGCGCAGCGACAGCCAGCAGCCGTCGAGGGTTTGCGCGTCGGGCCAGTCGGGGCCGGCCACGATTTGCTCAGCGAAGAGTTGCAGGGAATCTCGGGCGTAGGCCGGTGAACCGGTAAGAATCAGGACGCGCATAAAGAAAGGAGGGAGCGGCCCGCCCGCTGCAAGACCCGCGCCCGCTCCTCCTCCGCCCAGCGCAACTCGCTGGCGGCCAAGGACAAGAAATTTTATTTCCCGGAGCCGGTTATCGAAAACGAACCACGCCTCCTCTCGTCTCTTTTCGGACGGCAAAAATTTCCCGGCGGGAAAAATCCGCCGGAACAATGCAGCTCAACCACAGATAAACACCGATGCACACGGATGACAAAGGCTCAGGACCTGGAAGCGGAGCCATTTTGTGATCCGGTGTTTTTCCAAGTATGGCTTCCACGCTCCGGGCATCTGTGCTCATTTGTGTCCATCTGTGGTTCTAACTGCATGCGTCCTCATCAGTGCTTAACCTGAATTCCCAACCTTTATGGCAGAGCAAACCCCCAAGGCTATCGTCAGCGGCAAGTGCATCGCCTACAGCGAGGCGCTTTTGCAATACCGGCGGTCCGTCGTGACCGATCAGCAGGCCATCCAGGAAGGCCACAACCTGTTCGCCTGGTTCCAGGGCAAGGGCTCCCTGGCGAACGACGAGAAGGCCGCGATCGCCGCGCGCTGCGTGGACCTCGGCGTCTCGCTGCTCAAGGCCGGCTCCGAGACCGTGGACCGCGTCACCACCTGCATCCGCGACGCCTACACGAGCTACGCTTGAGCCGGCGGCCGGCCTCGAGTGCGGCTTTTGCCGGCGCCTGCTCCATCCGCAAAAAGCCGCACCCAATATCTGCGGTCTTGAATCCGAACAGGTTACGAACAGATATGCCGTGATGAACCACTTTCCAGTGCAGCTTTCGAGTGCGGCACAATAACACTGTTTAGGCAAAGAAAGACCGAAGATGCTCTATCGACGTATGGCCTTCACGTTTGGAGTGGCGATTTCGCTGCTCCAAGCAGGCAGAGCGGTGCTTTGGGGCTCATGGCCAGAGCGTCTGAGTGGCTGGCCCATCTTCATCGACGCCTATCTTGTAGGCGCATTCCTCATCTTGGGAGTCTTGGTCGCGCGTCGAAAAGAAATGGGGTTCCTCGCTGTTTTCAATGGGTAGCGGGTAGGTCGAGGTGCCCGGCGGTGAAGTAAAGCATGGTGATAAGGTTCTCGGTGGTGCGGAAGCCGCGGGCCTTGCGTTTGACGGCGGAGAAGACGCT
>JBMOQY010000013.1:0-156764 GCA_049322455.1 Verrucomicrobiota bacterium
AAGGTGATAGCTGCGTATGTGCAGGGACAGGGTGGAAAGGGGGAGTATCGTCAATTGCACAAGGGGCAGTTGGATTTCGAGCTGTCTTGATCAAATGCCCCGGAGCTTGCTCCGGGGATCTTTACTCGCTCTTCCGTT
Source organism: Verrucomicrobiota bacterium (assembly GCA_049322455.1). Classification (GTDB taxonomy): domain Bacteria; phylum Verrucomicrobiota; class Verrucomicrobiia; order Opitutales; family Opitutaceae; genus Lacunisphaera. The sequence continues at coordinate 139 of JBMOQY010000013.1, forward strand.
TCCAACCCCGCAACTCTTTCGTCCGGCCACTTGATCCATTCCTCGGGTGGCTCGCCACAAGGCCCCGGCATGCCGGGGAACCAAGCTCTTGCCGGCCCCGGTGCCCGCCATCCTGGCCAAGCGGCCGTTCTCGGAGCAGGCCGGCGCGGTGGGGATTGAGATGGATGCACAACGCATACTCTTCGCACAGTGCCGTCTCCCGGATGCGTGCTCCCAGAAATCACGTGGCCAAGCGCCCTCATAGTTTGCCGACTTTCTTCCGATCACCTTCCAGCGCGCCATGCATCTGCCGACATCGAGCCGGTCGCCCAGGGTGAACAGAACATGCACATGATCCGACATGACCGTCGCCGCCAAAATCGCGCCCCCTCTCTTCATGCCAGAGCCGCAATACGCCATGCATGGCCGCGATGGCACCGGCGTCGATAACCATGGCTCGCGCCGCACACCGACGAAAGCGACAAAACACGTCGCACCGGGCACTGAAACACGACCGCCAGGCAATCGCTCCGTGGCTCTTCGGCCCGAGCATTCCACGGGATCATCGTTTGGTTCAACACGGGCGCGGCCAAGCCGGGCCCCTACAACCGTTACGCCCCTCTTTGTAAGGGCGTGCCTTGCGCACGCCCGGGATTGCCACCGCCCCCGCTGTCGCGTTGAGTGCTGCCGCCCCCATGCCGCCCGTCCTGCAACGCTGGCTCCCTGTCGCGCTCGTCGCCGCCTGCGCCCTCGGCCTGCGCACCTGGAATCTCGACCGGCGGCCGATGCATGCCGACGAGGCCAATCAGGCTTGCAAGGCCGGCCAGCTCCTCGAAGGCCGCGGCTACTCCTTCGACCCGGCCGACCACCATGGCCCCACCCTCTACTACGCTGTGCTGCCGGTCGCGTGGCTGCGCGGTGAACGCACCCTCGCCGGATTGACCGAGACCACCGTCCGCCTCGTGCCCGCCCTTGCGGGCACGGCCGCGGTCCTGTTGCTCTGCGGTCTGGCGCTCTCCCTCGGACGCTGGCCCGCCCTGGCCGCGGCCGCCTTCCTTGCCGTCTCGCCGCCAGCCGTCTATTACAGCCGCTATTTCGTCCAGGAGACACTGTTGCTCGCTTTCACCCTCGGCGCCATCTTCTGCACGGCACACTGGTGGCGCGGCGGGCGCCTCGGCTGGGCGATCGGCGCCGGAATCTGCGCCGGACTCATGCAAGCCACCAAGGCCGCCGCCCCGTTGTTCCTCGTCGTGGCACTTGCCGGCCTGGCCTTTGCCCGCCCGCCGCGCCCCGCCTCCACGCGGATCGGCTGCGACATCGGAGCCGCGCTGCTGGCCGCCCTCTTCATCGCCGCGCTTTTCTACTCCTCCTTCGGAGCGCACCTCCCAGGCCTTGCGGACGCCTTCTCCACTTACTCCGCGTCCTTCAGCCGCCTCTCCGGAACCACCGGACACGAGAAACCCTGGTGGTATTACTTCACGCTCTTCGGCTGGCACCGCGCGGGCGGGGTAACCACGCAGCAACTCCTCTTTTCCCTCGTTGCCATTCTTGGCCTGGTCCTGGCACTTCGCCCCGGCGCACCGCGGCTGCTGCGCGCCGCCGCCGCGTATGTCGCGGTTGTGGGCCTGGTGCTGTCCATCATTCCCTATAAGACGCCTTGGCACGCGATCCACCTCGTGCCCGGCCTGGCTGTGCTCGCCGCCGGCGGCCTCTCACTCTATCCGGGCCGCCGCTTCGTGGCTATCGCGCTCGCCGTGCTGGTTGTCCTGTTCCAGGGGGAACAGGTCCGGCTCACGTCCTTCCTGCGTTCCGCCGACGAGCGCAACCCCTATGCCTACGTGCACACGTCGCCCGATGTCCTGAAACTGCGTCCGCTGGCGGTCGCTGCGCAGACGGAAGGCCGGACCGTGCGCATCATCAGCGAGGAAATCTGGCCGCTGCCCTGGTATCTGCGCGGCCTGTCGCAGGTCGGCTACTGGACCTCGGTGCCGGACGATTGCGACGGCGCCCTCGTGATCGCCTCCGCCGGCCTCGCCGAGCAGGTGCGGTCCCGCCTGCACGGAAACTACGAGACCGGCTTCGTCGGTCTGCGTCCCGGCTTCACGCTGGTGGTCTTCAAGCGGCAGCCATGATCCCCTATCTCTCCCTGATCATCCCGCTCTACAACGAGGCCGGCAACATCCTGCCGCTTGTGGAGGCCTGCGTGGAGGTGCTCACCGCGCGCGGCCGGGCCTTCGAGATCATCCTCGTGGACGACGGCAGCACCGATGCCACGCCGGCGGAGGCGGCCGAGGCGCGCAAGCGCTGGCCGCGCTGCGGAGTCCTCACCCGCCCGCATGCCGGACAGGCCGCCGCCTTGCTGGCCGGACTGAATGTCGCGCGCGGCGACCTGCTCCTCACCCTCGACGGCGACGGCCAGAACGACCCGCGCGATTTCCCCGTCCTGCTCGATCTGGTCGAATCCGGCCAATGCGACCTCGCCTGCGGCTGGCGCGTGGACCGGCACGACTCGGCGCTGCGTCGCGCGATGTCGCGCTTCGCCAATGCCGTGCGTCGCCGTATCCTTGCCGACGGCGTGCACGACGCCGGCTGCCAGTTGCGCGTCATGCGGCGCAAGGTCCGCGACGCGCTTTTCCCCTTTGAATTGCTGCAATCCTTCATCCCCGCCATCGCCGTCGCCGCCGGCTTCAAGGTCGGCGAGCTTCCCGTCCGGCACCACCCCCGCCGGCACGGCGTCTCGAAATACGGCTTCCTGGTCCTCTGGCTGAAGCCCGCCCTTGCCCTGCTGCGCCTGCGCGGCGAACTCCGCCGCCGCTTCCCGAAAAAAAACAACCACAGATGAACACAGATTGGTGGCGGCGGTGAACGTTCAAATGCTCAACCGATCTGGTCTCTATTTCATCCGTGTCCATCTGTGGTTAAGTCCGACTGTTCCTCTCCCCCATGAAACCCGCCCACTTCGCGCACGAGGCCATGGCCACGACCTTCGGGATCTTCATCGCCGGCCAGGATCCCGCCTATGCGCGGAAGGCCGCGGCCGCGGCCTTCCGCGAACTCGACCGGCTCGAATCCGAGTTGAGCCGCTATGTCGAGTCGAGCGACATCGCCCGCGCCAACCGGCTGGCCCCCGGAGAAACCATCGCCATCGGTGAGGACGCCCTGCAATGCCTGCTCGTGGCCGCCGAGGTTTCCGCCGCCACCGGCCGTGCCTTCGATCCGGCCTATGCCTCCGTGCCCGCCGCCGGCGCCGGGCCCGACAGCCCGCTCTATGCGCTCGATCCCGCGGCGCACACGCTCACCTCGCACGCCGCGCGCCTGCATCTCGACCTCGGCGCCGTCGGCAAGGGTTACGCCCTCGACCGCCTCGCCGCCACGCTGCGCGACTGGGAGGCGACTTCCGCCCTGCTCCAGAGCGGCGGCAGCACCGCCCTCGCGCTCGCCGCACCCGAGGGCGAAGCCGGCTGGCATGTCGGCCTGGGCGAGGACGCGGCCTACCGCACGATCCCGTTGCAGGATGCCGCGCTCAGCGGCTCCGGCATCGCGGTGAAGGGCGCCCACCTCATCGACCCGCGCACCGGCCGGCCGGCCGCGCGCACCCGCCGTGTCTGGGCACTCGCGCCCAACGCCGCCGTGTCCGACGCCCTGTCCACCGCCTTTTTCATCATGGAGGCGCCGGAAATCACCGCCTTCTGCCTGGCCCACCCGGAAATCGGCGCCGCCTTCCCCAACCCCGACGGAGTCCTCACCCGCCTCGGGCCGCTCGCCCGCGAATAATCCGGAAACAAACCCGGTCGCCATGGTTCTAAAAGCGATGCTCCCACGCCTGCTTCTCCTCGCCCTGAGCGTCCTGCCGGCCTTCGCGGCCGACCCGGCGCTCCGCGACCGCATCACCGAACTCTTCAGGCAACGCCAGTGGAACGAGGCCCGCGGCCTGCTCGAGCTGGCCACCGCGACCGACCCCGGCGACGCCGATGCCTGGCAGGCCCTCGGTCAGGCGCACCTGGCCCTGCGGAACGCCGACGCGGCGGTGGCCGCCTACGAAACGGCCGCCCGGCTCCAGCCAAACAGCAGCAGTTGCCAACTCCAACTCGGACACGCCTACGGATTCGCCGCCATGAAAGCCGGATTGTTCGGCAAGCTCGGTTTCGCCAAAAAATGCAAGGCCGCCTACGACCGGGCGCTCGAACTCGACCCGGCGAACATCAACGCCCGCTGGAGCCTGATGGAGTATTGCCGGCAGGCCCCGGGCCTCGTCGGCGGCGGCATGGACCAGGCCTACGCCCAGGCGGAGGCGATCAAAAAACTCGACGCCCGTCGCGGTCGCGCCGCCTACGCCACGCTTTATGCCGCCGAGAAGAAATACGCCGACGCCTTTGCGCTCTACGACGAGGTGCTGCGCGAGCAGCCCGGCGACCCCGACGCCCTCTTCCAGATCGGCCGCCTCGCCGCCCAGTCGGGCGAGCGCCTCGACCGCGGGCTCGCCGCGCTCCGCGAATTGGTCACCCGCCCCGGCCGCGAGACCGACGCCCGCGCCCACACCTTCATCGGCAACATCCTCGAGAAGCTCGGCGACAAACCCGGCGCCCAATCCGCCTACGAGACCGCCGTCGCCGCCGACCCGAATTTCACCCGCGCCCTCGAGGCCCTCCGCAAGCTGAAGGAAGGCTGAGCCCGGCCGCATCAGGGGCTCGCCTTGTCCGGGGTTTCGTTATGCTCGGAACAATGGCCGGCACCGCTGGCAACACTGCCTCCCTTCCGTGTCCTGCGGACTCCCGCCCCGGCTTTTCCACGGCCGCGGATCTCTTCCTGCGCACGCTGGCGGTCGTGTATTTCACGGCGTTCGCCTCGTTCTGGTGGCAGTGGCGCGGGCTGGTCGGGCCGGAGGGGCTGCTCCCCGCGCAGGATTACCTCGATGCGGTGCGGCAGCAATTCGGCGCGGCGCGCTGGTGGCGCGTGCCCACGCTCTGCTGGGTTTTCGGCGCGGGGTGGTTTCTGCATGTGCTCTGCGCGACGGGACTGGCGCTGTCTGTCGTGTTGTTCCTGCGCATCCTGCCGCCGGTCTGCCTCGCCCTGCTCTGGCTTTGCTATCTCTCGCTGGCGCCGGCGGGACAGGATTTCCTCAACTTCCAATGGGACACGCTGCTGCTCGAAACCGGCCTGCTGGCAATCCTGCTCTCCCCGTGGGGCCTGAGAGTGCGCGGCCGTCCCGAGCCGCCGCGTCTCGCCCGCTGGCTGCTCTGGTGGCTGTTGTTCCGGCTCATGTTCATGTCGGGCCTGGTGAAGCTCACGAGCGGGGACGAGACATGGCGCAACCTCACCGCCCTCACCTTCCATTACGAGACCCAGCCGCTGCCGACCTGGATCGGCTGGTGGCTGCACCAGATGCCGGTCTGGTTCCACCGTCTGTCGTGCGCCGCGATGTTTGCCGTCGAGCTGGCCGGCCCCGGCCTGCTCTTCGGCCCGCGCTGGCTCCGCCATCCGGCGGCGTTGGCGCAAATCGCACTCCAGGCGCTCATCGCGCTCACCGGCAACTACACCTTCTTCAACCTCCTCACCGCGGCGCTGTGCCTGCTCTTTCTGGATGACGGCTGGTGGGCGCGTTGGTTGCGGCTGAAGCCTGCGACGACCGAAACCGCACGGACGCTGCCGCGTCCGGTCCTGCTCGGTGTGGCCGCCGTGCTGTTCCCCGCCTCGCTGTGGACCACAGCGCCGTCGCTGTTCACCGGCGTCCGCTGGCCGGACTGGTATCTGGAGGTGTATCGCACTGTATCGGCCGCGCGCAGCGTCAACAGCTACGGCCTGTTCCGGGTGGTGACGCAGACCCGCCCGGAGATCATCCTCGAGGGCAGCGACGACGGCCGCGAGTGGAAGCCCTATGGTTTCAAATGGAAGCCGGGCGATCTCGCCCGCCGCCCCGCTTTCGTGGCCCCGCACCAGCCGCGGCTCGACTGGCAGTTGTGGTTTGCCGCGCTCGCCCACCCTCGGCGCGAGCCTTGGGTTCACAACCTCTGCGTGCACCTGCTCCGCGGCACGCCGGCGGTCACGGCCTTGCTGGGCGACAACCCCTTCCCCGACCGGCCGCCCCGCCACGTCCGGGCGGTGCTTTTCGAATACCGGTTCACCACGCCGGAGGAGAAGGCCCGCACCGGCCGGTGGTGGCGCCGGGAGCCGGTTGACTATTATTTCCCGGCGCTGTCTCTTAAGCGGCGATGACCGTCACGCCCCAAGAAGACTTCGCCGCGCTGCTCGAAGCCAGCGTGCGCGACGGCACGTTCGCCCGGCTGACGCTCGGCAAGCCCCGCGGCGGCGATCCCACGCTCCAGAGGATCCTCATCCGCCCCGTCACGCTCAAGGCCGGTCCGCATCTCTCCTTTGTGTTCCGCCACGACACGCGCGACATCACCAAAAACCTCCCGCCCGCCGAGGCCGTCCGCGAGATCACGCGGCTCATCGGCGCGCAGTTTCACAGCGCGCATCTCGCCACGACCGCGCAGGGCGTGCAGCTCGAGTTCAACAGGAAGGGCGAGCCGCGCCTGCACCTCGGGCGCTCGGCCGCGCCGTTCCCCGACACCGCCCACGACCGCCCCAAGCTGCGTCTGCTCCCGGCCGGGGCGCAGGACTGGCTCCAGGCGCTGGGCGTCACCAACCCCGCGGGCGTCGTCCGCGAGGGCATGGCCGACAAGCACCGGCAGATCCACAAGTTCACCGAAATCCTGAGCCATCTCGTCGAGAGCGCCGCACTGCCCGACGACCGGCCGGTCGAGATCACCGACATGGGTTGCGGCAAGGGCTACCTGACCTTCGCCACCCACGACTACTTCGACCTCGTGCTGAAGCGCTCCGCCCGCGTCTGCGGCGTGGAGGCCCGGCCCGAACTCGTCGCCCGCTGCAACCGCCTCGCCCGCGAAACCGGGCGGCCCAAGCTCTCCTTCATCGCCGGCACCATCCAGGACGCCGAATTGCCCGACCCCGACGTGCTCATCGCCCTGCATGCCTGCGACACGGCCACCGACGACGCGCTCGCCCGCGGCATCAAGGCCGGCACCGCCCTGATCGTCGTTGCGCCCTGCTGCCAGAAGGAGCTGCGTCCGCAACTGCGCGCCGCGCCCGTCCTCGCCCCGGCGCTGCGCCACGGCATCTGGCAGGAGCGCCACGCCGAATTCGTGACCGACGCGCTCCGCGCCCTGCTGCTCGAATGGGCCGGCTATGAGACCAAGGTCTTCGAGTTCATCTCCACCGAGCACACTGCCAAGAACCTCATGATCGCCGCCACCAAGCGTCCCGGCCTCGCCCGCGACGACGCCACCGCCGCCCGGATCCGCGACCTCGCCGCCTTCTACGGCATCACCACCCAGGCCCTCGCCCGGCAGCTGGGGTTCAGTTTTTGACCCACAGATGGACACAGATAGACACAGAGGGGGGAATGGACCGGACATCACTCCGGCGGGCAATCTGTGTGCATCTGTGTTAATCGGTGGTTTCCCCGGTTTGGTGGTTCGCATGCTATGACTTGGGAGTCCCTCGACTGGGAGGTGCTCGACCGCCTCCGGGAAACGTTCCTGTCCGGCGACAAGACCGCCGGGCCCTACTGGCACACGATCACCGACCTCGAGTGCTACGATTTCACCTACGGCGAGCGCATCGGCTGGAAGTGGGACGCCGTGCTGCGCGAGTTGAAACCCCGTGGCTGGACGCCACCGCCCGGGGCCACCGTCCTCGACTGGGGCTGCGGCAGCGGCGTCGCCGGCCGGCGGGTCGTGCAATTTTTCGGGGCGGCCAATTTCTCGAGCCTGCTCGTGCACGATCATTCTTCCCTCGCGCTCGACTACGCCGAGCACCACGGCCGCAAAGCCTTCCCCGGGCTGCCGGTCGAGCGTGCCTCGGTCCGCGATCTGCGCGGCGACGCACCCATCGGTCTGCTGGTCGTGAGTCATGTCGTGAACGAACTCAACGACACAGCCCGGGCCGAACTGGCCGGGCTCTGCGCCCGGGCGCAGGCCATCCTTTGGGTCGAACCCGGCACCCACGAGTCCAGCCGGCAGCTCGGAGGCTGGCGCGAGCAGTTGCGCGGGCGGTTCCGCGCCGTCGCCCCGTGTCCGCACCAGTCGGCCTGCGGCGTGCTGGCGGCGGGCAACGAGCGGCACTGGTGCCATTTCTTCGCGTCGCCGCCGGCCGGGCTCTACGCCGACTCCGGCTGGGTGAAATTCGGCCAGCGGGCCGGCATCGATCTGCGGGCCCTGCCGTATTCGTTCCTCGTGCTGGAGGCACAGTCTGCCGCCGACGGCGCTCGCAGACCGCCACGGCAGGATTGTTCCCGCATCATCGGCAATGCGAGGATATTCAAGGGCTACGCGAGGCTCTTCAACTGCGACGCCGGCGGCGTGTCGGAGCTCATGCTCCAGAAGCGGGACGCGCCCGTCCTGTTCAGACAACTGAAGCAGGGCGACGCGCCGGCCCTCCACCGCTGGACCCACGAAAACGGCCGGATAACCCGGATTGAGCAGCCAACCACGGATGAACACGATTAGACACGAATTCCTGAGACCGATTCCGGGAAATTTGTGTTCATTAGTGTCCATTCGTGGTTAAACCATTCCGCTTCTCCCATGATCTCCCTCCGCAACGTCGAGAAAATCTATCCCCTCAAGGGCGGCGTCTTCTACGCCCTCCGCAACATCAACCTCACGATCAACGAGGGTGAGTTCGTGTCCATCATGGGGCCGTCCGGCTCGGGCAAGTCCACCCTGTTGCACATCCTCGGCCTGCACGACAGCGCGTGGAACGGCGAATTCGACCTGCTGGGCCAGCCCGTCCACAAGCTCGACAAGAAGAAGCGTTTCGAGCTGCAGAAAAGGCACATCGGCTTCGTGTTCCAGAGCTACCACCTGCTCGACGACCTCACGGTCTATGAAAACCTGGAGATTCCCCTCTCCTATCGCGACATCCCCAAAAAGGAGCGCGAGTCCGTCGTGTGCGACATCCTCGACCGCTTCGCCATCGTCGGCAAAAAGGATCTCTATCCCAACCAGCTTTCCGGCGGCCAGCAGCAGCTCGTGGGCGTGGCCCGCGCGCTCGTGGCCAAGCCCTCGCTCATCCTCGCCGACGAGCCCACCGGCAACCTCCACTCCGATCAAGGCCGCGAGATCATGGCGCTCTTCAAGAAATTGAACAGCGAGGGCACAACCATCATCCAGGTCACCCACTCCGCCGAGAACGCCACCTACGGCACCCGCATCATCCGCCTCGCCGACGGGATGATGGTGGCGTGAGTCGAGAAACGTCGTCGAGGTGACCTGGAGGGCGGCATCTGCGGATGCCGCACGGCGGGGTTCGGAGACCCCCCGCCCACAAACGACACGCTGCGTCTTGCCCCCGCTGGCCACTCTCGCCAGCTTCCACCCCATGAATCCGACCTTGGGCTATATCCTGCTCGGCCTCGTCGCGGGCTTCGCCAGCGGCTGCTTCGGCATCGGCGGCGGCATCATCATCGTGCCGGTCCTCATGCTGGCCTTCAAAACCGACTATCACGTCGCCGTCGGCACGTCGCTGGCGCTCATCATCCCGATCTCGCTGGCCGGCAGCGCGGCGAATTTCAGCCTCGGCAAGATCAACTGGAACGTCTTCTGGGCCTGCGCCGTTGCCGGCGTGATCGGGGCCGTGCTCGGCTCGCTCTTCATCCAGAAGATTCCGGCCCTCTACGCCAAGCGGGCCTTCGCCGTGTTCCTTCTCTACGCCGCCGCGCGGCTGTGGACGAAGTAGGGCCGATCTCCGACCGGACCCGTGCCACAGGCGATGGACCGGTCACAGGCGTGTCCCGCCTTGGAATTGCGATTGAGCTGTCCAGCGCGCCCGTTTTGGCTCGCTCCATGACCCCGCGCCCACCTCGCCGCCTGTTCCTGCTGCTTGCCCTGCTCCTGACCGCCGCCCTGCCGGCGCTGCGCGCCGACGACCCCGCTCCGGCCCAGAAGCCGCGTTTCATCTACATCCTCCGGCTCGTCGAGCGCCTGCACAGGGACGAGGGCTGGACCAACGCCGACGAGGAGGCCGTCGGCCGCCATTTCCGCCACCTCAAGGCCGCAACCGAGGCCGGCCAGGCCATCGTTGTGGGTCGCACACTCGAGCCGGGCGACAAGACCTTCGGCCTCGTCGTCTTCGAGGCCGACAACGCCGATGCCGCCAAGGCCTTCGCCGAAAGCGACCCCGCTGTCGTGGCCGGCGTCATGACCGTCGAGGTCCGCCCTTTCGCCCTGGTGTTGATGCGGAAGCTCTGAGCGACGGACAACGGATTCCCAAAATCGGGAAGGCCTGATCCCGCACGCGAGGAAGCAGGCAGGTATGACCGGAAGGCGCGCTTTTCCAAGATGCTTGCCTGCTGCGGGTTGCGTTTAGGCATGCCGCTGGCACACGGGTTGCAAAGTGAGGCCATCCCCATCCCCGATGCCCAAATTCCGGAGCCTTCCTTTTGCCTTCGCTCTTAGCTTCGGCGCCGCGGCCGTCGGCGCCGCCGATGTCGCACCAACCGACGCCGAGCCGTTGTCCCTGGCCCGCGCCATCGAACTCGCCCTCGACAAGAACTTCTCGATCAAGGTCGAGGGCTACGACGCCGCCATCGCCGCTGCCCGCGTGACCGAGTCGCTCGGGAAATTCGATCCCGTGCTCAGCGGTTCCTACACCAAAGCCGGCAACCGCAATCCGCTGCTCACGTTCGATTCCACTACCGGCCTGCGGAACACCACCCGCGACGAAACCGACGCCTACGACGTGGGCGTGAGCGGACTCCTCCCGTGGGGTCTCACCTACCGCCTCGGCGCCACCACTACCAACGCCCGCGGCACCTTCAACAACTACGCCGACACCTTCGACTCCTTCGCCGGCGTCTCGGGCACCCAGCCGCTCCTGCGCGACTTCGGCTTCGGCCCGACGCTCGCCGCCATCCGCATCGCCCGCACCAACCGCGCCATCAGCGAGTGGCAGCTCAAACAGGCGGTGATGGACACGATCACGCGCGTGACCTTCGCCTACCACGACCTCAATTTCGCCCATGCCTTCCTGCGCAGCGCGACGCGCTCGCGCGACCTCGCCGCCCAGCTTCTCTCCGAAAACGAAAGGCGCTACAAGGTCGGCTCGATGTCGGAATACGACGTCACCGCCGCCCGCGCGCGCGTGGCCAGCCGCGAGGAGACCGTCCTCTCCGCCGAGCGCCAGGTGCGCGACGCCGAAAACTTCCTCAAGCAGCTCATCTCCGACGACAAGACCACCGGCCTGCTCGACCGCCGCCTCGCCCTCGAACCGCCCCCGCCCGCGCCGATCGTCGTCGTGGATCCCGCCGCCGACTTCCGCACCGCCCTGGACAAACGGCCCGACTACCAGCAGGCGAAACTTTCCCTCCACCGCAGCGACCTCAACGCCCGCCTCCAGCGCAACCAGCTCCTGCCGCGCGTGGACCTCGTCGGCAGCTACGGCTACAACGGCCTCGACCCCGACCGCAGTGCCAGCCGCCGCCTGGTGCAGGACAGGGATTACCGCAGCTACAGCTGGGGCGTCGTCGTGTCCGTGCCCCTGACCTTCACCACCGAGCGCGGCCGTTACCGCGCCGCCAAGCTTTCCCAGCGCCAGGCCGCCACCCAGCTCGAACAGCTCGAACAGGCCATCGTCGTGCAGGTCGGCAACGCCGCCGGCCAGATCGAGACCGCCCAGAAGCGCATCCAGGCCGACCGGCAGGCGCGCGAACTGGCCCAGGCCACGCTCGACGCCGAGGTGAAGCGCCTGCGCGTCGGCCAGAGCAGCACGTTCTTCGTCGCCCAGCAGCAGGAAATCCTGTCCATCGCCGAGGTCCGCGAGGCCGCCGCCATGTCCGACTATCACAAGGCCCTCGCCGAATACGACCGCCAGCTCGGCCTCACGCTCGAAAAGCTGAACGTCTCGGTCGAGCCGCCGCGGTGATGCAGGGCGGGATTTCCAAAGCCCGTCTTTCCCGCTCCACGGCGGGGTTCGGAGCCCCCGCCCTGCCGCCTACAGCGGCTTGATCTTGATGTTCCGGAAGGCCGCGGCGCGGCCCGCGAGCACGATGCGGCCTTCGCGGTGGACGCCGTAATCGCGCACGCCGGCAAAGCGGCTCTTCGCCACCGCGGCGCGCCAGTCGGGCGAATCGATCGTGTAGGTCAGCACCCGCTCGCCGTCGATCCAGTGCTCCACCTGGTTGCCATAGACGGTGACCTTGGCGCGGTGCCACAATCCCGGCTGCGGGGTGACCTTGCGCCAGAGCTCCGTGAGCCCGCCGTTGCCGCCGATCCCGGCGCCGCCGGCCAGTTCGAGCAGCAGACCCGAGCCTTCGGGCTCGGCGCCGTCCTCGCCCGCGCGCAGCCAGACCGCGCATACGCCGCCCTCCCCGGCCTTCCAGTCGAAGAGCAGTTCGAAATCCCTGTATTCCTCCTCCGACACCAACGCCGGGCCGCCGCTCGTCGTGAGCCAGCCGTCGGCCACCGTCCAGTTGGGCGGCACCTTGTTCCGGCCGTAGCCGCGCCAGTCGCTGAGCGATTCGCCGTCGAAAAGGAGCTTCCAGCCCTGGGCGCGCTCCAGCGCGGTGATCTTGGGCTTGTCCGCCTTGGCGGGCTTCTCCTTCTCGGCGGCGCCGGCGGTCAACGGCAGCAGCAACGCGCAGGCGATGAGAAGCGGCCGGGGAGGATTCATGCGAAGCCATGGTGCCCGGCGGCGCGTCCCGGTCAATGCTGCGGTGCGAAGGCGCCTGCAGGGCGGGGCTCCGAACCCCGCCGCGTCACCCTGGTGCTGGTCGGACAAAGGCGGGGGCAGCGGCCCCGCCCTGCTACCAGCCCCTCACACTGGCGCGTCCGCCGACCACTTGAACACCAGCACCGACAGGCCGGGCAGCGTGAGGCTCAGCGATTGCTCGAACCCGTCGGCCGGGATCGTCGAGGCCGGCCGGCCGCCGTGGTTGCCGAAGCCCGCGCCGCCGTAGTAGCTGGAGTTGGTGTTCAGCACCTCGCGCCAGTAGCCGCGGTGCGGCACGCCCACGTGGAAGCGCGTGCGCGTGACGGGCGTGAAATTGCCGACCACGAGCCAGGCGCTGCGGCCCGCGGGATCAAGGCGCAGGAAACTGATCGTGCTGTGGTCGCCGTCGTTGGCGTTCACCCAGCGGAAGCTCTCTGGCCGGTAGTCGGTGGTGCTCAGCGCCGGCTCGCCCGCGTAGAGACGGTTGAGGTCGCGCACCAGGACGCGGATCCCCTCGTGCTCGGGGTGCTGGAGCAAGTGCCACTCGAGGCCGATGTCGTAGTTCCACTCGGAGCGCTGGCCGAACTCGCCGCCCATGAAGAGCAGTTTCTTGCCCGGATACATCCACACGAAGCCGTAGAGCGCGCGCAGGTTGGCCGCCTTGTCGGCGAGCGTGCCGGCCCCCATCTTGCCCAGCATCGAGGCCTTCAGGTGCACGACCTCGTCGTGCGAATACACCGTGATGAACCGCTCCGAATACTGGTAGATCATCCCGAAGGTCAGCTTGTCGTGCGACCATTTGCGGTGGACGGGATCCTTCTGGAAGTAGAGCAACGTGTCGTGCATCAGCCCCATGTTCCACTTGTAGTCGAAGCCGAGGCCGCCCTCGGCGGTCGGGTGGCTGACCTTGGCGAAGGCGGTGGACTCCTCGGCGATGGTGATCGCGCCGGGGTAATAGTGGTGCACGAGGTCGTTCACCTGCCGGAGGAAGGCGATGGCCTCGAGGTTCTCGCGGCCGCCGTGGCGGTTGGGAATCCACTCGCCGTCCTTGCGCGAGTAGTCGAGGTAGAGCATCGACGCGACGGCGTCCACGCGCAGGCCGTCGATGTGGTAGCGGTCGAGCCAGGACAGCGCGCTGGCCACGAGGAAGCAGCGCACCTCGTGCCGGCCGTAGTTGAAGATCAGCGTGCCCCAGTCCTGGTGCGCGCCGAGCCGCGGGTCGGCGTGCTCGTAGAGGTGCGTGCCGTCGAACTCGGCCAGCGCGAAGGCGTCGCGCGGAAAGTGCGCCGGCACCCAGTCCACGATCACGCCGATGCCGCGCTGGTGCAGGTGGTCCACGAAGAACTGGAAATCCTCCGGCGTGCCCCAGCGGTGCGTCGGCGCGAAGTAGCCCGTGACCTGGTAGCCCCACGAGCCGGGGAACGGAAATTCCGCCACCGGCATCACCTCGATGTGCGTGAAACCCATGTCCGCGACGTAGTCGGCCAGCATGGGCGCCAGTTCGCGGTAGGTGTGGCTGCGGCCGGCCTCGGCGAGGTTGCGCTTCCACGAGCCGAGATGCACCTCGTAGATGGACATCGGCCGGTCGGGATTGCCGGCCTGCGCGGCGCGGCGTGTCAGCCAGTCGCCGTCGCCCCAGGTGTGGTGGCGCGGACTGTGGACGATGGCGGCGTTGTTGGGCGGGCCCTCGAAGCGGGTGCCGTAGGGGTCGGTCTTCAGGCGCATGTGGCCGTGCCGGTCCCAGATGGCGAACTTGTAGAGCTCGCCCTCGCCCACGTCGGGCACGAAGAGCTCCCACACGCCCGAGGCGCCAAGCGGCCGCATCGGGTGGTAGCGCGGGTCCCATCCGTTGAAATTGCCCACGAGCGACACGCGCGAGGCGGCCGGCGCCCACACGGCGAACGCCGTGCCCGGCACGTCGCCGAGCATCCGGGGATGCGCGCCGAGCTTGTCGTAGATGCGGTGCTCGTTGCCCTCGTTGAACAGGTAGAGATCCTGCTCCGACAGCGTCGGCAGGAACGAGTAGGCGTTGTAAACCTGATGGATGTCGCCCCACGGCGTCTCGTAACGGAGCTGGTGGCGGAAGAGCTTCTTGCCCGGGATGAACACCTCGAAGAAGCCCTCTTCGGCCAGCCTGTCCATCGGCCAGGAGGGCTGGCCGGGCGCATCGAGCTCGACCACGGAGCACTTCGCGGCGTTGCGGCGGAAGGCGCGCACGACCACCCCGGATTTGCGCTTCACCTTCGCGGGGTGCATGCCGAGCCATCCGTGAGGATTGGCCTGATGGTTGTGCAGGAAGGCCTTGAGCTCTGGTTCCGGGATGATCACGGCGAAGAATCTCCACTCTGCCCCGCCCCGCTTCCGCGTCTAGCCGAAAGGTGCGGCAACTTTTTTTGGCAACCACAGATGCACACAGATCGGCACGGATAAATCCACAGAACCAGAACCTGCCAGTTGTGTCCATCTGTGTGTATCTGTGGTTAAGTTCTTCTTTGGGCTTCCCGTAAATCTCGTTGCGCCGGTCGGCGCCGCCCGCCACTTCACTTTCATGCCGTCTGCCCGTGCCGTCCGCCATCTCGCCGCCCTCGGGGCGGCCCTGCTTCTTTCCGCCACGACGGCACCCGCCCAAGCCACCCAACCGGATCTCACCGGCAGGAACTTCACCTACGACGCCGCAACCCAGGAGGCCGTCGTCACCGGCGACGCCCGCCTGGTGATCGGCTCCGCGGTCCTGACCGCCGACGAAATCCGCTTCAACTCCGCCACCCGCACCGCTACGGCGCGCGGCCACCTCGTCATCACCTCCGGCGTGCGCCGGCTCGTGGCCGACGAGGGCGGCTACAACACGGAGACGGGGCGCATCACCGCCCGAAACCTCCGCGTCGGCCAGTTCCCCGTCTATGTGTCGGGCGAGACCGTCGAGGGCACGTTCGACGAGCTGGTCTTCACCAACGCCACGGTCTTTTTCCGGGAAAACGCCGCCTACACACCGTCCGTCACCGCCACCCGGCTCATCTACGCCAAGGACCGCATCGTGCGTGCCGAGGGCCTGGGGATCGGGCTGTTTGGCGGACATCTCATCCGGCTGCCCAGGTTCGAGCAGGCGCTCGACGCCGATTTCATCTCCTCCATCCGCGCCCACGGCGGCTACCGCGGTCGTCTCGGTGTCTTCGGCGAGTTCGGCCTTCACCTGCCCGTCGCCCGGGGCGTCCGGCTCGGCGCCGACCTCGGCCTCTACTCCTCGCGCGGCGTCATGGCCGGCCCCTCCGGCAGCTACCATCGCGCCGAAGACGGCTCGGATGTGGACGGATTCTTCAAATCCGGCTACATCAACGACAGCGGCGACCGGCGCACCGATATCCTCGGCAACCCCGTGCCGCGCGATCGCAAGCTGTTCTCCTGGGAGCACCGCCAGACCCTCGGCGAGCATCTCACCCTGGACGGCACCTTCAGCTACTGGAGCGACTCGGAGGTCTTCCGTGACTTCCGCAACAAGGAGTTCAACCGCGTGCAGCAGCCCGACTCCTTCCTCGAGGCCGCCTACACCGCCGACAACTGGTCGCTGGGGGCCTTCGCCCGCTTCCACCCCAACCGCTACCACCGTGTGCAGGAGCGGCTGCCCGAGATCCGTCTCGACGTGATGCCCCTCGCGTTGCCGCTCGGGTTCTACGAACGCTTCAGCGCCAGCGCCGCCGTGCTCGAAACCGACGCCTTCGGCGCCGATCCCGCCCTGCGCACGACGCGCTACGACGCGTACTACGGCCTCGAGCGCCCCTGGACCCCGGCGCCGTGGTTCACGTTCACGCCGGTCGCCGGCGGCCGCGTGACCTATTATACCGACGCCCGGGGCGGCCGGAACCGTTACACCCGAAGCATCGGCGAGGTCGGCTTCGACGCCCGCTTGCTCGCCAGCCGCACCTTCGATCTCCAAAACGAAATCTGGGAGCTCGACGGCCTCCGCCATCTCGTCGAGCCGCGGCTCTCCTACCGCTACGCGCCCGCGGCCGCCCGCGGCCGCGCCTGGATCCCGCCGATCGACCGCCGCGCGTTTTCCACCTACCTCCAGCCGCTCTCGATCGCCGACTCGCGCTTTCTCGACGATCTCGCCGCTGTCAACACCGCGCGCCTCACCCTCGCCAACACGCTCCAGACCCGCGACGGGCAATCCGGTTCGCGCAATCTCGCCGCGCTCAGCTTCTCCGCCGACTACGACTTCGCCCCCGCCCCCGGCGCGCACCGGCTCTCCGACCTCTACACCGAGCTGGCCCTGATGCCGGCGCCATGGCTGCGCTTCGAGGTCTTCCACCGCCACGACCTGCATGCCCCGCAACTGCAGGAACTCAACGCCGGACTCGCCCTCGTGGACCAGGAGTGGTGGTCGCTCCACCTCGCCACGCACTACCTGCGCGGCAACTACGACGAATACCTCCTCGAATACCGCCGCCGGCTCAACGAGGCCTTCGACGTCGCCGCCCTCTGGCGCTACGACGCCCGCAACCGCCGCTTCAACGAGCAGAGCTACGGCCTCTGGCAGCGCCTCGGCCAGACTTGGGCCGTGAAATACGAGGTCTCCTTCTTCGACGGCCCCCGCCGCGAAAGCGCCTTCTCCCTTAACATCGAGATCGACCTGCTGAAATTCTGAGCAGACTGCTTGGCCACAAAGGGGCGCAGGATCATCCGGCTTGCCGGCGGGAATCTCCCGCGCGCCGATCGGCGCCTTGAAAATCGCATTCGCCCGCGGATTCTTGTGCCTTTTTGCGGCCATCCCTGCCTTGGCTTCCGGATATTCCGTGTATTGCTTCGTCATCTCCGCCAAGCCTCCGTCCGTGGTTATTCCTTCCGCATGAATCCCGCCGCCATCGCCGCCAACCAGCAGCGCCTGTTCCTCGCCTTCGTGGCGGAATTGCGTCCGCATGTGCGGCGCGACAGCGCCCTGCCCCGGCGCATCAAGGAGCTCCTCGCCCGCCAGCGCGCCATCGGCTCCCGCGACCGCAAGCTCTACCGCGAGCTCATCTACACCTGGCTGCGGTTCCTGCCCTGGTGCGACCCGCTGCTGGACTCCGCCCCCGGCCTCGCCGCCAAGGTCGTCGCCTGGCTCGCCCCGGAACTGAAGGCCACCGCCCACTACCGCGCCGCCCACTGCGCCGACTGGCCGGCCGTGCCCGAATCGCTGGCCGCGAAGTTCGCCATCCTCGGGTCCCGCGTTCCAGGTCTCAGCTCTCCTCCGGAGGCTTTGCTTCCGCAGTGGTTTGCCGAGCACTGCCCCGCCGCTTTCGCGCCGCCCCACCTCGACGCCCTCAACACCCGCGCCAACGTCTGGGTCCGTCTCCAATGCAACGACCGGAGCATCGTCCTCGACGAGTTCCGGGCGAAACAGTGGGCCTGGGAAACGGCCGCGGACTTCCCCGACGCCCTCTGCCTGCCGCCCAACGCCGAGGTGGCCAACACCGACGCCTACCGCCGCGGCTTTCTGGAAATCCAGGACCTCGGCTCGCAGCTCGTCCTCGCCACGGCCCCGATCCCGTCCGGCGGACACTGGCTCGACGCCTGCGCCGGCGCCGGCGGCAAGACCCTCCAGCTCGCCCGCCTGCTCGGCGACGCCGGCCATGTGGACGCCGCCGACATCCGACTGGAAATCCTCGACGAGTTGCGCGACCGCGTCCGGCGCGCCCGCCTGACCAATGTTCGGGTTACGGGCACTCCCGGTTCCGCCTACGACGGCGTGCTGGTTGACGCCCCCTGCTCCGGCTCGGGCACCTGGCGGCGCCAGCCACACCTCAAGTGGCATGTGAAGCCCGCGAGCATCGCCTCGTTCGCGAAGACCCAGCTCGAAATCCTCACCGCCCAAGCCCCGCGGGTCAAACCCGGCGGTCTGCTCATCTACGCCACCTGTTCCCTCAGCCACCACGAAAACCAGGACGTCGTCGCCGCTTTCCTGAAAACGCATCCCGAATTCCAGCCCCTGCCCGCCGCCGACACCCATGGCGGCACCTTCGACGGCCTCGGCACCACACTGCTGCCCGGCACCAGGAATACGGACGGCTTCTATGCGGCCACGCTCCGGCGCGCCTGAGGCTTCCAGAACCCAATCTTGCGAACCCGGGCCGGGGTGATTGGCTGGCCGGATGCCACGGATTCCCCTGGAGGACAATTTCACCGATGTGATCGGCAAGGCCCAGCGCGGCCGCCGGCTCACCGACGCCGCCCTGACCGAAAAGGCCGGCATCAGCCCCGCCGAATTGCAGGCGATCAAAGCCGGCGAAATCCGCGAGCAGCCGTTGCGCGCCATCGCCACCGCCCTCGGTCTGGGACGCAACAGCCTCCTCGCCCTCGCCCGCAAGGAGTGGTATCCCGAGCAGCCGCTTTTTCCCCGCGGCTTCGCCATGTTCAACACGCCGCACGGGGAACTCACCGTGAACTCCTACCTCGTGTGGGATGTGAAAACCCGCCTCGCCGCCGCCTTCGACACCGGCACCGACGCGCGCGGCCTGCTCGACACGCTCACCGCCGAAGGCCTCACCTTGCGCTGCATCTTCCTCACCCACACCCACGAGGACCACATCGCCGAGCTGCCGCGCCTGGCCGCCACCGGCGCCGAGATCTGGGCCAGCGAACTGGAGCCCGCCCCGCACCCCGGCGCGCGCACTTTCCAGGAAAACGCCCACTTTCACCTCGGCGAGATCGCCATCAAGACCCTCTTCACCTGGGGGCACTCACCCGGCCAGACCTCCTACTACGTCACCGGCCTCGCCCGGCCGCTGGCCATCGTCGGCGACTCGCTGTTCGCCAGTTCCATGGGCGGCAGCACCACCGCCTACGAGGCGCAGCTCCGCAACAACCGGCAGAAGCTCTTCAAGCTACCCCAGGACACCGTCTTCGCCTGCGGCCACGGCCCGCTGACCACGCTCAAGCAGGAGAAGCAACACAATCCCTTCTTCGCGGGATGAGCGCTTCCCCGGTGAGTTTTGCCACGAAAAGGCACGCAAACCCGACGACCGGCGCAACTCGCAAGGCGCCTGTCGGCGCGCGAGATGTCTGCGGCTGCGGTTTCGGCCATTTTTGCGCCTTTTTGCGGCCATACTCCCTTGGCTTGAATCCGTAGGCTGCAATCCCGCGTATGGCTGAGACGACGCATCACGATCCCTACGCCGCGCTGCGCCACACGGGCTACCGGCGTTTCCTGATCGGCAACTTCCTCGCCAACGTCGGCCGGCAGGCCTTCAACGTCGCCGCCGCCTGGCAGATCTACCAGTGGACGAACTCGGCGACCGCGCTCGGTCTGGTCGGGCTGGCCAACGTGGTGCCGCTGTTCGCGCTCGTGCTGCCGGCCGGCGCCCTCGCCGACCGGCTCGACCGCCGCCGGATGATCATGCGCACGACCATCGTGTCCACGGCGCTCTCCCTGGCACTGGTGCTCATCACCCATTACCACGCCGCGATTCCGCGGTTCGCGCCGCTCGAGCACGCCAACGGCCTGTTGCGCGCCATCGCGCTGGTGTTCGAGCGCCAGGCCGATCCCGCCACGCTGCATTTCGACAACCCCGCGCTGCCGCTCACCTACCTGATCCTGTTCGTGCAGGCCTGTCTGCGCGTGCTCGCCGGACCCTCGCGCGGCGCCTTCGTGCCGCTGCTCGTGCCCCAGTCCGCCCTGAGCAACGCCGTCACGTGGACCTCCAGCTCCTTCGAGCTCTCCACCGTGCTGGGACCGGCGCTGGGCGGCCTGGTCGTGGCCTTCACCAACTACTCGACCGTGTATCTGCTCGACGTGGCGGCCGGCGGCATCTTCGTGACGATGCTGCTCGGCGTGCATCCGGCCGCAGCGCCGCGGCCGGCGGGCGCCCCGCGCCAGGGCATGCTGGCCGGCGTCAACTTCATGTGGCGCAACCCCAACATCCTCGCGGCCATGTCGCTCGACCTCTTCGCGGTCATCCTCGGCGGCGTCACCGCCCTGCTGCCGATCTACGCCGACAAGATCCTGCACGTGGGACCCGCCGGACTCGGCTGGCTGCGCGCCGCCCCGGCGGCCGGCGCCATCGCCATGGCTGTGTTCACGGCCCACCGGCCCTCGGCGCACCGCCCGGGCATCCTCATGCTCTGGTCGGTGGCCGGCTTCGGCGCCGCGCTGACGGTGTTCGGCCTCTCCACCTCCTTCTGGCTCTCCCTGGTGGCGCTGTTCCTCAGCGGATCGTTCGACAACTACAGCGTCGTGGTGCGGCACTCGCTCGTGCAGATCACGACCCCGGATTCGCTGCGCGGGCGCGTGACCGCCGTGAACCAGCTCTTCATCGGCTCCTCCAACGAGATCTCGGCCCTGCGCGCCGGCCTGAGCGCCGCGCTGTTCGGCCCGGTCGTGGCCGCGGGCATGGGCGGCCTCGGCACGATCGCCGTCGCCGGCGTCGTCGCCTGGCTGGCCCCCTCCCTCCGCCACGTCCCCCCGCTCCACGAACTGAAAACCGAGGCGGACGAGGAGGAGAAGCCGCTGTGACGCCAGGCCGTGGTTTCGCGACCGCGAACCCGGAACAGCCGCATGTTTATTAGGGTATTGCGTCTGGAGAAAAACAAGTGCCACAGGCCGTTCGCCAACCTGCCCCGCGCTTCGTCGCATCGGACGACCGAATTACGGAACGGACTACCGATTTTAGGGGAGAGCAACTACCGCGATTTCGTGGGGCCCGGCACGTTGTTGGTGCGGCTGAAGTGGTTTCAACTGAATCCATGCGGGACGACCAACAGCGCTTCCTGACTCTCCTCGGACAATTGCCGGCGCGGCTGACAGCGGAGCAGACGGCGTGGGTGCTGAACTGCCAGCCGCATGACGTGCCGGTGCTGGTCGTTGCTCGGCTGATCAAGCCGCTGGGGACGCCGCAACCGAACAGCGTGAAGTATTTCGCTGCCGTGGACATTCTGGAACTCACCAAGGACCGGACCTGGTTGGCAAAGATGACGAATGCGGTGAGCCAGCACTGGCGGGCGAAGAACCAGCACAAAGCCGCCCGCCCGCGGGTGGAGATCGGTCAGCCGATGGAGTTTAGCCTGCCGGCATGACCCGGAAAGCGCCTTGGGGACAAGTCGCTCCACCCGCGACAGCCCATCAGGCGAGGAAGAGATCGGCGCTCACGGCGAAGCGGGCAGCGAGTTTTTTGACATGATCCGCGGTGAGGTTTCGGGCCCCCTTGAGGATGCGGTAGGCGATGGAGCGGTTGACCCCGATGATTTCGCCCAGGTCGGCGGCGGTGAGACTGTTTTCCTCCAGCAGGAACTTCAGGGCCTCGATGCCCTTGACCGGCTTTGGCTCGGCGACGTTCTCGCTTTCGTAGTCCTCCACGAGCTTGGCCATGAGGGCGAGATAGTCGTCCTGGTCACGGTTCAGCTTGTGACCGGCGAGCGCGCGCACGACTTCCACGGCGTTGTCGTAGGCCACCTTGTCGTGGATCGGACGCGGCATGTGTAGGGCGACGAGGCCGGCGTAGGTCTTCGGCAAACGCGCGAAATTCCACGCGGCGGAGTTCATGGCTGCCAGGGATCGACCTTACGCACGGCTTCCAGCACGGCCTCGGGATGGCGTTCTGCGACCCGGAGAAGCACCTTCGCCGGGCCCGTGGGCTGGCGGCGGCCTTGCTCCCAGTTTTGCAGGGTGTCGAGGCTGATGCCGAAGGCCCGGGCGAACTGCGCCTGGCTCAGCTTGAGCTTGGCGCGGATGGCGGCGACGGATGGCGGGGAGATGCGGTCGGTGCGGGCGACGGCCTTGCGGTTGCCTTTGAGGTAGGCACCGGCGTCGCGGACGCTTTCGAGCAGTTCGTGGAAGGCGGCGGCTTTCATGGGAATTCTTCGCGGACGAGTTGGGCGAGCTGTTTGGCCTGCATGGGCGTCAGGTCGCCCTGTTGGTTCTTGGCGTAGGCGTAAAGGAGCAGGATTTGGTGGTCGGAAACGACGTGATAGTAGATGACCCGGCGCCGCCGCGCTTTCCCCGGCCCGTGAGCGGCCGGCGAAGTTTGCGGAGACCCTTGGTCCCGGGGATCAAGTCGCCGGCCTCCGGATCAGCCATCAGCGCCAGCTCAAGCTCGAACACATCGTGTTCGCTGAACAAGCCGGCACAGGACTTTTCAAAGAGGCGGAAGCGCTTGAACTCCACTAGAGACCCATACGCCACTGGCGGACAAAGGCAAGGCGGAAGTATTTTCATGGCGGTGACCTGGGCTTTCCGCGCGTAGGCGCGGTGCACGGCCTTGCTGTTGTGGCCGAGGGCGAGCTGGGCGAAGCGCTCGGTGTAGCCGGCGGTCTTGGCCCGCTCGGCCCATGCGTAGCGGTAGCTGTGCAAACTTACACCGGTAATGCCCAGCCCGCGACATCGCTCCCGGAATTCATTCGCGCGGCACCGCGAATCCACCGACTTCAGATAAGGGAACAGCGGCCCGGCTTTGGGCAGCCCGTTGAGTATCTCCGCCACACTCTGGCCGAACTTGATCTGGGGCGGGGTCTGGGTTTCGCGCCATTTCGTCTTCATGCAGACGTAGGTGATGGTGTGGCTCGTCCAGTCCACGTCCTCGGCGTGGAGGTTGCCAAGTCTCCTTGGGATGCTCCGAGATACCAGGCGAGCTGGTAGAATGCTTTCCGCTCAAGGTTGCCCTCGCGCTCCACGATCCGGCGGTGCTCGTCCCAGGTGATGGCGCGGCGCTCCTTGTGCCGGATCGCGGGCCACTGGCGCTTGGGAATGAGCGGCCACGGCAGCCAGTTCATGTCCACGCAGAAATTATGCAGCCGGCGCAGGTGGTTGTTGGTGGAGACGCTGCCGGCGCGCAAAGCAGCCAGCAGTTCTTCGCCCTTCGTCTCGATGATCGGGCGCGACCACAGGGCGGTGAACCATCGATCCTTGTTGGTGCCGAATTTGGTTTCCGTGAGCGCAAGGATGGCGTCCCACCAGGTGCGCTTGGCGATAGCGCTGTCGCTGCCGAGAAGGTAGACCTTGGCGAGCTGGAGATTCAGCATGGGCTGGCGCTCCGCCTCGTTCTTGGCGTTGACGATGCGCTGGGCCTCCTCGGCGTCGGAGGACTTGAGGCTGACACGGTGACCAGTGGTCGTGTCCTTGCAGTAGAACGTGTCTCCGCGACTGCCGCGGCGGGTGAGCCGGTATCGGCTTTCATGGTTGGTAGCGCAACCACGACGATAGTCTGAAACGGAGCCGCAGGGTTAGCGGGCAGCGGGCGGGTTAGTTCCCGTTAGCCCAAGTTCTCCAGGAGTGGAAAATTTGGTGTCCGTTTTGGTGTCCGTTTCCACCTTTTGGCACCACCGGGATTCGCAACCACTGCTTTCTCAGAGTGGTTAGAAAGTGGAGGTGCGGGGCGGAATCGAACCGCCGAATAGAGCTTTTGCAGAGCTCGGCCTTACCACTTGGCTACCGCACCGGACCAAACGAGCGCGGAACTTGGGTCAAATTTTCGGGTTCCGCAAGAACTGAAATACGAAGCCTGTTTCCAAGTCATTTTTAACCACAGATGGCCACAGATTCACGCCGATTGAGGCAAAGCAGCCGGTCCTCTGCCCCCGCTGGAGCAGCTTCTCCCACGCATGGCATCCGTGGTCTTCCATCGCCCGAAACCTGCCGCATATGTGATTGCCCAAACCTTGGGCCCGCCCCGACAGCACTTCCCCGCCCACCCCATGCCTTCGCCGGCACCGTCAGCATCTGCGTCCATCCGTGTTCATCTGTGGTTAAAGAGGTCTGTTTCCATGTGGGCCAATTCGCGCTAGACTCGCCGCCTGCGTTCCCGATTAATCGCAGCATGGGCTGCACCGTTTTCACCATCGCCAACCAGAAGGGCGGCGTCGGCAAGACCACCACCGCCGTCAACCTCGCGGCGGCCCTCGCCGAGCGCAAGATCCACACCCTCGTGGTGGACCTCGACCCGCAGGCCAACGCCACCAGCGCCCTCGGGGTCGAAAAGCAGGAGGGCAAAAGCCTCTACCGCCCGCTCCACGGCGAGGGCAGCGCCTTCGAGATGCTCACACCCACCGCCTGGCCGCACCTGGCGCTCATCCCGTCCGAGCAGGATCTCGCCGCCATCGAGATCGAGCTGGCCCAGCAGCCCAACTACCTCGTGCGCCTGCGCTCGGTGCTCGAGCCGCTGCGCAACTCCAACGGCTACCGCGCCATCATCATCGACTGCCCGCCCGCCCTCGGCATGCTCTCGATGAACTCCCTCGCCGCCGCCGACCATCTGCTCATCGCCCTCCAGTGCGAATACATGGCCCTCGAAGGCCTCGGCCAGATCCTCAAGGTCGTCGAGCGCCTCAAGCAGGCCGGCGTCAGCCCCGCCCTGGACATCGGCGGCATCATCATGACGATGTTCGACAACCGCACCAACCTGGCCAAACAGGTCGTGGACGAGGTGAAGCAGCACCTGCCCGACAAGATCTTCCAGACGCTCATCCCGCGCACCGTGCGCCTCAGCGAGGCCCCGAGCTTCGGCAAACCCATCTTTGCCTACGACGCCCACGGTCCGGGCGCCAAGGCCTACCGCGACCTGGCCAAGGAAGTGATCGACCGCTTCGCGCTGCGTGCGGCGGAGTGAGCGTATGCCCGGAATTTTCGCAGGGGCGGACCAAGATCCGCCCCTGCGGTTTGCTTGTGGGTCGCGCATGCGCACAACTCCGGTTTGCCAGTTCCGTCTTTCCGTGTTTTCCGTGTGTTCCGTGGTCCATCGCTGAAATGCTCGCCCTCCTCGCCAAATACCGCTCCGTCTTCGCCGTCGGCCTCCAGAGCAACCTGGTTTACCGGTGGAACTTCGCCGTGCGGGCCAGCTTCTCGCTCGTGCATCTCACCTTCGTCTTCATCCTGTGGGGCGCGGCCTTCGCGGGCCGGACGGACATCGGCGGCTTCGACCTGCGGCAGACGCTGACGTATTTCGTCTGTCTGCTCGTGCTGCAGTTCTTCATCAGCGCGATGAACGAGGACTACGAGGTCTCGGAGGAGATCCGCAACGGCCTGATCAACCAGTTCCTGCTCAAGCCGGTGAACTACTACCTCTACCGCTTCAGCATCTTCCTCTCGGCCCGGTTCGTGGCGGGCTGCCTCGGAATGGTGCCCATTCTGCTCGCAGCGCCCCTGTTCTGGCACCAGCTCGACCTCCCTCCCCTCGGCTGGCACCACGCCTTCGC
The DNA here is from genome assembly GCA_049322455.1 of Verrucomicrobiota bacterium. Classification (GTDB taxonomy): domain Bacteria; phylum Verrucomicrobiota; class Verrucomicrobiia; order Opitutales; family Opitutaceae; genus Lacunisphaera. The sequence continues at coordinate 26,002 of JBMOQY010000013.1, forward strand.
CGCGCCGGCGCTGGTGATGTCCATGCTCATCCAGTTTACCATCGCCTACTGTTTCGGCCTGCTGACATTCTGGTTCCTCGAGATTCAGTCGTTCATCATCCTGTCGCTGGCGGTCGAGACCGTGCTCGGCGGCTCGTTCTTCCCCCTGGACCTGTTTCCGCAGTGGCTCTACGACATCTCGGTCTGGCTGCCCTACTACTACCAGATGTATTTCCCGGCGGCGTTGCTGACCGGGCGCATCACCGACCCGGCCTTCGCGCTGCGCGGACTCGGCATCCAGCTCGGCTGGGTGCTCATCCTGCTCACCATCGCCCACCTGCTCTGGACCCGCGGCCTGCGCCGCCACACCGCCGTGGGCGGCTGATGCCATGAACACCCCCGGCCACTACCTCCGCCTCTGGCTCGCCTCCGCCCGCTACTCGCTTGTGCGGACGATGATGTTCCGCGCCGACTTTCTCATGTGGTCGCTCGTGGAGCTGTTCTGGATGGGCGTGAACCTGCTGCTCATCGCCGTCATCTACCGGCACACCGACGCCATCGCCGGCTGGGGCCCGTGGGAGATGACGCTCATCGTCGGCACCTCGATGCTCATCCAGCGGCTCCTGATGGGCTTTTTCTGGACCAACCTGTTCGAGATGGGGCGCAACGTCCGCTCCGGCCACTTCGATTTCTTCATGGCGCAACCGGGCTGGCTGCTGTTCATGGTCTCGACCCGCAAGATCGACCTCGACGGACTCGCCAACCTGCCGGTGGCCCTGGGCGTCATCCTCTATGCAGCGCACCAGCTCAACCTCGACCCCTCCTGGGCGCAGATCGCCGTCTATGCCCTCTTCATCCTGTGCGGGCTGGCGATCCACTACGCGACGCTGCTGTTCTTCGTCTCGCTCGTCTTCTGGATGCGGAGCGCGCACGGCATCGAGCACGGCTATTTCGGGCTCAACGAGTTCTCCCGCCTGCCGCGCGAGGCGCTCAAGGGCCTCGCCGCGGTCGTCTTCGTCTATGCGCTGCCGGTCGTCGTCGTGACCAACGTGCCGGCACGCACCTTGATTCACGGCGTCGAACCGGGCCAGACACTCTGGCTGGTCGGCGTGGCCGCCTTCTGGCTCGGCGTGTCGGTCGCCATTTTTCACCGTGGCCTGCGCCAGTATTCGAGCGCGAGCTCCTGAGCGATGTCCGGCTCCGCCAAGATCACCGCCCTCCAGAAGCGACTCGGCTACGAGTTCCGCGAACCCGCCCTGCTGCTCGCGGCCCTGACCCACAGCTCCTATCTGCAGGACGATCCGCAGGCCGGGCCGCACAACCAGCGGCTCGAGTTCCTCGGCGACTCCGTGCTCCAGTTCATCCTCACCGACGCGCTCTACCGCGAATTTCCCGCCGAACGCGAGGGCGCCCTCAGTCGCCGCCGCGCCGTGCTTTCCAAGGGCGGGTTCCTCACGCAGATGGCCCGCGATCTCGGCCTCGATGCCTGCCTGCGGCTGAACAAAAGCGAGGAGGATTCCGGCGGCCGCAACCGCGCCTCGACCCTCGAGGACGCCTTCGAGGCGCTCGTCGGGGCCGTCTATCTCGACAGCGATCTCGCCACCGTGCGCCGCCTCGTCCTGTCCTGGTATGGTCCGCTCGGCGAGCGGCTCGCGGTCTCCGAGGATGCGGAGAATCCCAAGGGCCGCCTGCAGGAGCTGATCCAGCCCGAACACGGCAACCACGCCCTGACCTACACCGTCAGCGCCACCACCGGTCCGCGCCATGCCCGGATTTACGAGGTCGAGGTTTTCCTCAACGGCAACAAGATCGGCACCGGCAGCGGCTCCTCCAAGAAGACCGCCGAGGAGGCCGCCGCGCGCGTGGCCCTGGCCACGTTGAACAACGCACGGGATTGATCTGCCGCGGCGCGCACGGCGCGCAACAGCGGGGTATTGCGCTTTGGGCCGAAATGCCCTTCGTAGCGCGTTCCCGCGATGGGTTCCATCCCCCCGCCCTCCAGTCCGCGCATCAAGCTCACCGGAATTTGTCCGGCAGCGCACCCCTTTGCCCTGGCGGAACTGCACCGCACGCACCCCGCCCCGGTCTGGCTTGTGATCCACGAGGAACCGGCGCACTCCGACACCCTCGCCGAGGACATCGCGTTGTTCCTGCGCGCGGCGGTCACCGCCGGCCCCGACATCCTGGTCTTCCCTGAAACGCAGCCCGACCACCGCGGGATGCGCGAGGCCTTCAACGCCGCCAGCGACCGCCTCGCCGTGCTCAGCCGCCTGCGCCGCCTCCGTCCGGCCTCCGATCTGCTCATCCTCACCACCCCAGCCGCGCTTCTCCAGCCCGTGCCCGCGCCGGCCGATTTCGCCGAGCGGGAAACCACCCTGCGCCGCGGCGAAACGCGTCCGTTCCAGGCACTGCTCGAATTGCTGCGCACCTACGACTACGACAGCGAGGCGGTGTGCGAAGCGCCGGGCCAATATGCGGTGCGCGGCGGCATCGTGGACGTCTATCCCATCACCGCCCGCCAGCCCTATCGGCTGGATTTCTTCGGCGACACCCTGGAGGAGATCAAGGAGCTCGACCCGGTGACGCAGCGCTCGGGCGCCCCGGTGGAGCGCATCATCCTCACCGCCGCGCCTTTGCCGAGCGGCCGGCTCGGACAAGCACCGGCCAGCCAGCACGCCGGAACGATGCCGCTGCACACGGGCGGATCCGGCTCCACCTTGCTCGATCACCTGAGCCCCGCGACGCACACGGCCATCCTCGAGCCCAAGGCTGTGGAAGAGCTGTTCGATTTGTCCGAAGGCCGCGCCCCCCCGTTCCTGCAAAAGCTCGCGTCGTCATCCGCCCGGCTGTTCGGCCTAAGCGATCTCGACCTGGCGAGCGCGTTGTTCGACGACGCCGCCGAGGAGGCGACCTGGAACACCGAATCCCTCTCCCACCACCGCTCCTGCCCGGAGCAGCGCCAACTGGCCCACGAGCGCCTGCAGGCCGAGGACGAAGCGCGCCGGCAATTCCTGGAGAAGGTGCTGGAGTGGCAGCGCGAAGGTTACGCGGTGGACTTCGTCGTCTCCAAGGACGGCGAGGAACAGCGCGTCCGCGAACTGCTGGAGAACGACAAGGTTCTGCGCGCCCTGCAACCCCGTTTCCTGCGCGGCGCGTTGGGCGAGGGATTCAAAATCACGCACCGCGGTGCGGCCGAAGGCCCCAAGGGCCTGATTGTCGTCTCCGAGACCGAGATCTTCGGCCGGCGGCGGCAGCGGCGCGCCGCGTCCAGGCGCGCCGTCGCCACGCAATCGGCCGTGGACCAGTTGCTGGACTTCTCCGAGCTGGTCGAGGGTGACTTCGTCGTCCACCTCCAGCACGGCATCGCCCAATACCGCGGGCTGACGAAGCTCGAAACCGCCGACGGCATGCGGGAGGTGATTTCGCTCGAATTCGACGACCACGTCACCCTGCACGTCCCGTTGCAGGAATCGCACCTGATCAGCCGCTACGTCGGCCTGTCCAAGGCCCGGCCGCAGCTCGGGCGCATCGGCTCGGGTCGTTGGGAAAAGGCCCGGCAGGCCGCCGAGCGCGCCACGCTCGACCTCGCCGCCGAACTCCTCGCCATCCAGGCGAAGCGCGAGGCGCAGCCCGGCCACGCGTTCGCCGGGGACAACGCGTGGCAGCGCGAGTTCGAGGCCGCGTTTCCCTTCACCGAGACGCCCGACCAGCTGAAGGCCATCGCGGACGTGAAGGCCGACATGGAGCGCACGCGCCCGATGGACCGGCTGGTGTGCGGCGACGTGGGCTTCGGCAAAACCGAGGTCGCGCTCCGCGCCGCGTTCAAGGCCGTCATGGGTGGCAAGCAGGTCGCCGTGCTCGTGCCCACCACCGTGCTCGCGCAGCAGCACCTGAACAGCTTCCGTGAGCGCCTGGCCGGCTACCCGGTCGCCGTGGAGATGCTCAGCCGCTTCCGCACCCGCAAGGAACAGGAGGGCATCCTCGCCGCCCTCGCCGCCGGCAAGGTGGACATCCTCATCGGCACGCACCGGCTCGTGCAGGCCGACGTGAAGTTCAAGGACCTCGGCCTCGTGATCGTGGACGAGGAGCAGCGCTTCGGCGTGAAACACAAGGAGGTCTTCAAGCGCTGGCGCGCCCACGTGGACATGCTCTCGATGAGCGCCACGCCGATCCCGCGCACGCTCTACCTCGCCCTCACCGGCGCGCGCGACCTCAGCACCATCGAGACCGCCCCGACCAACCGCCTGCCCATCCAGACCATCGTCAAGAGCTACGACGAGAAACTCGTGGTCGAGGCCGTCCGCCACGAACTGCGGCGCGGCGGCCAGGTGTTCTACCTGCACAACCGGGTGCAGACGATCGATCTCGTCGCGGCGCGCCTGCGCGAGCTGCTGCCGAGCGTGACGATCGGCGTCGGCCACGGCCGGATGGGCTCCGACGGCCTGGAGCGCGTGATGACCGAGTTCGTCGCCGGCCGATACCAGGTGCTCGTGTGCACGACCATCATCGAGAGCGGCCTCGACATCCCGAACTGCAACACCCTCATCATCGAGGGCGCGGACCGGTTCGGCCTGTCGCAGCTCTACCAGCTCCGCGGGCGCGTGGGCCGTTTCAAGCACCAGGCCTACGCCTACCTTCTCCTCCACCGGCACGCGCGCGTGCTCGACCTGGCCCGGCAGCGCCTCAGTGCCATCCGCCAGCACAACCAGCTCGGCGCCGGCTTCCGCATCGCCATGCGCGACCTCGAGCTGCGCGGCGCGGGCAACCTCCTCGGCGCCGAGCAGAGCGGCCACATCGTCGGCGTGGGCTTCGAGCTCTACTGCCAGTTGCTCCGCCAGAGCGTGGCCCGGTTGAAGGGCGAGAAGACGGCTGCGCAGGTCCGCGCCAGCGTGAAGCTCGACTTCGTGTTCGTCGGCGAGGGCGCGGAGACCGAGGCGCCGCGCCCGGAGGTCACGGGCTCCTTCCGCGCGCTGCGGCTGGCCGAGCGGATCGAGGGCGAGATCACGCGCATCCAGGCCCGCCTGCCCGCTGCCTATATCGCGGAAACCCGCCTGCGCATCGATTTTTACCGGCGGCTGGCCCTGGCGGAGACGCCCAAGCAGGTGAAGGAACTGGAGCAGGAGCTGCGCGACCGTTTCGGCCGTTTCGGCGAACCCGTGCGCGCCCTGTTGCTGGTCACCGAAATCCGTGTGCGCGCGGAACAAAAGGGCATCCTGTCCGTCGAAACCGACGGCAACCGGCTGAAGTGCCTGCGCAACTCCGGGCGCCACGACGACTTCATCCAGCTCAGCAGCCGCTTTCCCCGCTTGACCGCACCCACCCCCCTTGCAAGGTTGAAAGAAATCATCACCTTTCTGCACAATCTTCCTGCTCCACGATGAGTTACCGACGCTTCCGCATCTCGATCCTGACCCTTGCCGCCAGCGTGGTCGGAGTCGTGCAAGCCCAGCAGGCCCACCCCCCTTCCGACAACCTCAACCTCCGCTACGCCAACGGCATCGTGGCCATCGCCGAGGACAAGGTCATCACGGTGGACGATGTCCGGCGGGAAATCGGCCCCTACATCGCCGACCTCCAGAAGCGGGCCCGGAACGAGCAGGAATTCAACGAGCAGCTCGAGGCCCTGCAGAACGACGTCATCCAGAACCTCATCGATCGCGTCCTGATCGTGAAAGAGTTCTACAAGGACGAGAAACGCCGCGTGCCCGCCAGCTACATCGACAACCAGCTCGCCGAGACGATCATCACCCAGTTCGAAAACGACCGCAGCAAATACCTCGCCTACCTCCGCTCCCGCGGCATCTCGCAGAAGGAATATCGCAAGGAGATCGAGGAGGACATGATCTACAATTACATGCGCCAGCAGCAGTCCAAGTCGGGCAGCACGGTCAGCCCGGTGCGCATCGAGGAGTTCTACAACGAGAACAAGGAGCGTTTCTACCAGGAAGACAGCGTCCAATTGCGCCTCATCCAGATCGCCCGCACCCCCGAGGACACCGACGAGACCCTCCGTGCCAAGGCCGCCGCCGTCGTGGCCGAACTCGACGCCGGCGCCGACTTCGGCGACCTCGCCCGCAAATACAGCAACGACGCCCGCAAGAGCAAGGGCGGCGACTGGGGCTGGCAGCGGCGTTCCGACCTCCGCAAGGAATTCAGCGACGTCATCTTCAACCTCAAGAAGGGCGAACGCAGCGAACCGCTCGTCACGCCCGAAGGCGCCTTCCTTTTCTACGTCGAGGACCGCAAATACGCCGGCACCCTGCCCATCGACGAGGTGCGGCCCGACATCGAGCGCACCCTCGTGCAGCAGGGCTCCCGCCGCGCCACCGAGCGCTGGCTCGAAAAGCTCCGACGCAACGCCTACGTGAAGCACTTCTGAGTGCGAGCCCGCGGGCCAGCGGGTGCAGCACCCCGGCCCATGAGCACCGATTTCCCCGCCTGCCCGGCCCCGCGCGTCAAGGATCTCGCCGTCGGCGAACGTCCGCAGGAGCGTCTGGAAAAACACGGCGCCGGCGCCCTGAGCGACGCCGAGCTGCTGGCCATGCTCTTGCGCAGCGGCCAGAAGGGCCAGAGCGTCGTCAGCATCAGCCGCCAGCTCATCGCCGAGGCCGGCTCGCTGGCCGGGCTCACCCGTTGGCGCGAGGCCGACTTCCGCCGCGTCAAGGGCATCGGCCGGGTGAAGGCCCTGCAACTCATCACGGTCATGGAAATCGCCCGGCGCGTGCTCAGCGCCGACCAGGGTGAAAATCCGCTCTTGAACCGGCCGGAGCTGGTTTACACCCACTTCCGCCCCCTCGTCACCGGTCTGAGTGTCGAGAAGTTCTGGGTGCTCTGCCTGAACCGCAAAAACCGGCTCATCCGGCAGGTCGAGCTCACCTCCGGCACCGCCACCAGCAGCCTGGCCCACCCGCGCGAGGTCTTCCGCGAAGCCGTGCACCACGGCGCCACCTCGGTCGTCTGCGTCCACAACCACCCCAGCGGCGACCCTTCGCCCAGCGGCCCCGACGTGGCGGTCACCCGGCAGTTGCGCGAAGCCGCCCGGGCCCTCGACATCCAGTTGCTGGACCACGTGATCATCGGCCAGGCCGGCGCCGATCCCTGCGGCCGCGGCTTCTACAGCTTCCGCGAAACCGGGGTGCTCTGACGGCGCGCCCACAAACGCAAAAAACCTCTTGGCAAAGGCCGGAAAGTCCCCTTCTTTCGCCCCTCCTATTGCGTCGGTGGAATAGCGAAGTGGCCAAACGCGACTGACTGTAAATCAGTTGGACATCGTCCTTCGGTGGTTCGAATCCACCTTCCACCACCAATTTACGCGCCCATCCGCCGCTTGCCATCGGGCCAATCGCTGAGAGTGTAAGCGCCTGATGGAAGCACTCAGGCAGACATTCTCCGCGGTCATGGAGCACCCGTTTACCAACGCCTTGGTGCCCCACCTGCTGACCGTCGCCGGCTTCCTGCTGGCCGTCTTCGCCATCGCCCGGCTCATGAGCGAGCGCAAGCAGCCGGGCAACACCTTCGCCTGGCTCTTCGCCATCGCCTTCGTGCCCTACGTCGGCGTGCCGCTCTACCTGCTTTTCGGCGGCCGCAAGATCCGCAAGCTCGCCGAGCGCAAGGCGCGCCTCTGCCCGGTGTCTCCCGGCAACGTCACCGTGCCCGAAAACGCCGGCTTCGCCTCGCGCGTCTTCACCCGCGACGGCGCCTGCCCGCCCATCGGCGGCAACCGCGTGCGCTTCCTCACCAGCGGCGAGGAATCCTTCGCGGCGCTCGAACAGGGTCTCCGCGAGGCGCGGGAAAGCATCCATATCATGACCTTCATCCTCGGCCGCGACGCCGTCGGGCGGCGCATCGTGAAGCTCCTCGCCGAGCGCGCCCGCGAGGGGGTGAAGGTGCGCCTGCTGCTCGATGCGCTGGGCTGCTTCCGCACCAGCGGCCGCTTCTGCGACCCCATCCGCGAGGCCGGCGGCGAGGTCGTGAAATTCATGCCCGTCATGCCGCTCCAGACCCGCGGCTCGGCCAATCTCCGCAACCACCGCAAGATCGCGGTCATCGATCACCGCCACGCCGCCGTCGGCGGACGCAACCTCGCCATCGAATACATGGGGCCGGCCCCGCACCGCCGGCGCTGGCGCGACCTCGACGCCCTCATCGAGGGACCGGCCGTGCGGCAGGTGGAGGAGGTGTTTCTCGCCGACTGGTCCTTCGCCAGCGGTCAGCCCCTGGAGACCCTGCAGAAGGAGCTGCCGGCCGACTGGCCCGCGCCGGCCGGCTCCGCCGACCTGCAGGTGGTGGCCAGCGGCCCCGACGTCGCCGGCGACCCGCTCTACGAGGGCATCCTTTCGCTCGTCCAGCAGGCCCAGCGCAGCGTGTGGATCGTCACGCCCTATTTCATCCCCGACGAGGTGCTGCAGCGCTCGCTCATGGTGCAGGCGCGCGCCGGGCTCGACGTGCGCATCGTGGTGCCGGCCAGGTCCAACCACCCGATCACCGACCTCGCCCGCCGTCACCACCTGCGCGAGCTGCAGAAGGCCGGCGTGAAGGTCCTGCTCTACCAGTCCGGCATGAACCACGCCAAGCTCCTCTTCGTGGATGGCGAGACCGCGCTCTTCGGCTCGGCCAACATGGACCTGCGCAGCCTCTTCGTGAACTTCGAGATCGGCCTCGTCACCTACTCCGCCGCCGAAGCCTCCGCGGTGCGCGCCTGGATGGCGGAAGTCTTCGCCCACTGCCGGCCCATGCCGGAGCGCCGGCCCGCCCGGCGCGGTTTCCCCGCCCTCGGCGAGGAAATCGCGCGGCTGCTGGCGCCGCTGCTGTAGCAAAACCGCACGGCCTCTCCGCAGGGACGCAGCCCTGGCCGCCTTTGGCGCCGCCGGAGGCGGGCAAGCTTGCCGCGCCCAGGAAGGCGGACCAAGGTCCGCCCCTCCGGAGATCCTGCGAAGCTCACACCGCCCGTTCGGTGATGAAAGCCTTGATGGCGGCGACGTCCGCGGGCAGTCGGTGCTTCACCACCGGGCGGGTCTTCAGCACCTCGAGGATCGGCGAGGTCGGCTCGAGGCCGACGGCGTCGCGGATGGCCTTGGGGAACTTCGCCGGATGGGCGGTCGAAAGCACGACACTCACCCGCTGCGGATTGAGATCCTTGAAGGCGCAGGCCGTGTGCGGGTCCACGAGATAGCGGTAACGCTCCTGCACGCGCCGGATGAGCCCCGTGATCTCGTGGTCGCTGGCCGAGGACGAGCTGAAGATGGACCGGTTGAGCAGGTCGAACCGGTAGGAGCCGGTGGCCTTGATCTGGGCCATGACGTTGCAGACGCGCGTCGGATTCTCGTCGAGCGCGTAGTAGAGGAAGCGTTCGAAGTTCGACGCGACCTGGATGTCCATCGAGGGTGCGAGACTCGGATGCACCTCGCCGCTGCGGTATTCGGCGGTCGTGAACAGGCGGTGCAGGATGTCGTTGCGGTTCGTCGCGACCTTGTAGCCCATGACCGGCACGCCCATCTGCTGGAGCAGCCAGCCGGCGAAGACGTTGCCGAAATTGCCCGTCGGCACGACGAACTCGACGTTGCCGCGCTCGGCCTCGGGCAGCCGCAGCCACGCATGGAGGTAATACACCGATTGCGCGAGCACCCGGGCGATGTTGATGGAGTTCACCGCCGAGAGCCGGTGCTGGGCGACGAAGTTCTTGAACGCGAAGATGTCCTTCAGCACGCGCTGGGCGTCGTCGAAGCTTCCGTCGATGGCGATGGCGTGGACGTTGGCCGCCCCGGTGCAGGTCATCTGCCGCTCCTGGAGAGGCGAGACGCGGCCCTCGGGATAGAGGATGAAGATGGCGGTGCGGGGCTTGCCGAGCAGGCCGTGGATGGCTGCGGCCCCGGTGTCGCCCGAGGTGGCGCCGAGCACGTTGATGCCCTTGCCGGCCTGCGCGCACTGCCAGCCGTAGAGGTTGCCGAGGAACTGCAGCGCGAAATCCTTGAACGCGAGCGTCGGCCCGTGGAAGAGCTCGAGCACGTAGAGCCGGTCGTCGAGCTTGCGCAACGGGGCGATCTCGGGGTGCGTGAAGGCCCCGTAGGAACGGTGGATGAGCCTCTCCAGCACCTCGCGCGGAATATCGGTGGCGAACAGCGACAGGAGTTCCAGGCAGAGCTCGGCGTAGCTCAGGTTTTTCCACGCCGCGAGCCGGGGCGAGATGTCGGGCAGGCTCTCCGGCAGGAACAGGCCCCCGTCCGGCGCCAGGCCGATGGCGACGGCTTCGCCGAAGGAGACGGGGTCGGTCTGACCGCGGGTGGAGACGTATTTCATCGCTCTCTTAATCGTTCTCTTTCTCGCTCAAGGCAATGCCGGGATTGATATCCGGAGAAGGAGAACGGGAACGATTGAGCCGCGTCACTTCTCCAACCCGAACGCCGCGTGGGCGGCGCGCACGGCCTCGTCGGCCTTGGCGCGGTCAACCGCGACGGTGATCTTGATCTCCGAGGTGGTGATGAGCTGGATGTTCACGCCCTTCTCGCCGAGCGCGGCGAAGAGGGTGGCGGCCACACCGGCGTGCGTGCGCATGCCGACGCCGACCACGGAGAGCTTGGCGATGTTGTCGAAGGCCTTCACCTCGCCGCCGCCGAGCTGTTTGAGCACCGCGGGGAGCACGCGCACGGCGTTCTGGGCGTCGTCGCGCTGGACTGTGAAGGTGAGGTCCGCGAGGCCGGCCGTGTGGCTCGTGTTCTGCACAATCATGTCCACGTTGATGTTGGCGTCGGCCAGCGCCTTGAAGATGGTGGCCGCGGTGGCGGGCTTGTCGGGCACGTTGGTGATGGCGACCTTGGCCTGGTCCTTGTCGGCGGCGACGCCGCGGACGACGACCTTCTCCATGTAGGCGACTTCTTCTTTCACGATGGTTCCTGGGTTGTGGTTGAAGCTGCTGCGGACCTCGAACACGACGCCGTATTTCTTGGCGAACTCGACGGAGCGCGACTGCATGACCTTCGAGCCGAGGCTGGCGAGCTCGAGCATCTCGTCGTAGCTGATCTCCGCGAGCTTCTTCGCGTCCTTCACGACGCGCGGGTCGGCGGTATAGACGCCGTCCACGTCGGTGTAGATCTGACAGACGTCGGCCTTGAGCGCGGCGGCGAGGGCGATGGCGGTGAGGTCGGAGCCGCCGCGGCCGAGCGTGGTGATCTGGCCATGCTCATTGATGCCCTGGAAGCCGGCCACGATGACGACTTTCCCGTCCTTGAGGTCCTTCTGGATCGGCTTGGGAAGGATCTTCTTGATCTTGGCCTTGGTGAAGACCTCGTCGGTGAAGATGCCGGCCTGCGCGCCGGTGTAGGAAACGGCCGGGATGCCGATGGCGTGCAGCGCCATGGCCGTGAGCGCGATGGTCTCCTGCTCGCCGATGGCCAGCAGCATGTCCATCTCGCGCGTGTCGGGCCGGTCGGTGATAGCCTTGGCTTTGGCGATGAGCTCGTTGGTGACGCCGGAGCGAGCCGAGACGACGACCACGAGGCTGTGTCCCTCGTCGCGGGACTTCTTGATGCGCTGGGCGACGTTCCGGATGCGGTCGATGTCGCCGACCGAGGTGCCGCCGTATTTCTGGACGATGAGAGCCATTGTCGTAAACCCGACTACATGGCGTGACGGGGCGCGCCTTGGCAAGGCGGGAGTGGGCACCTCGCGTCATATCGTCAGCGTAACCACTTGACCAAATCCTATTTGCACACCTCGAAGCAGCCCGGTTCCAGGTCCGCGGCGGCGCCGTCTCAGGACTTTTTCTTCTCCTTCCGCGGTTTGCGCGTGTCCTCCCAAGAAAGCCCGACCGCAAAGTCATGGGAGACGAAGTCGAGAAAATCGCGCGCCGCGATCGTCAGGAGGCTGGCCAGCTTGCTGGTGACGGTCACCGTGGCGGTGGCGGTGCCGGCGCCCAGCAGGCTCAGTTCGCCGAAGCTGTCCCCGGGCTTCAGGCGGCGCACCTCGCGGCCCTTCACCCGCACGGCCACCTCGCCGCGGTGCAGCACGAAGAACCAGTGGTTCGGCTTGCCCTCTTCCAGGATCACCGAGCCTTCGGTCGCCTCGTGGAGCTTCGCGCGGCCGGCAAAGGCGGCGAGCGTGGCTTGGCTCCAGTTGCGGGTCAGCCGGATGTGCTGGAGGAACCCCACCTTTTGCACGGCATCCTCCACCGCCTGCCGCGAGATTCGCGAGAGCACCAGCCGCTCGAAATCGGCCTTGTTCAGTGCGAGGAGCACGCTGCGCTCCAGGCTGCGGATCGAACGGGTGCGCGGCCCGCCTTGCAGCAGGGAGATCTCGCCGAACACGTCGCCCTCGCCCATCTCGGCCACGGGTTCGGAACGGCCGGGGGCGTAATCGCGGCGCACCTCGAGGCGGCCCGAGAGCACCACGTAGAGCCGGTCGCCGGGTTCGCCCTCGCGCACGACGTAGCTGCCGCGCTTGTGTTCCTCCGGTTTCACCGCCGCGGCCACCGCCGCGAGTTCCGCGGGCGGCAGATCGCGGAAGAGCACCGTGCGACCGAGCCATTCGCCGATCGTCCGGGGCGACACGAGCACCGCCGCCGGGCGGAGCTGGCGCTCCTGTCGTTCCCGCCAGCGGGCCAGCAGGTGCCGCCCGGCGGACCAACCCACGAAGCCGGCCACGCCGAGCACGGCCAGCCCCGCCAGCGTGGCGCCCGCCAGCGCCGTGCGGTGCGCCGCGCCCGCGACGCGCATCTCGGTCAGCACCTCCGTGACTCCGGCTTGCAGAGCGACACAGGCGAGCAGGAAGACCAGCGCGAGCCAGCCGACCGTGGCGCCGGCGCAGGCCAGCAGGAACTTGCCATCGTCGAGCTGTTGGCGCGTCCGGCTCAGCAGGCGGAACAGTCTGTCGCGCGCAAAGACCAAATCGTAGGTCGTCGCCAGTCGCGGGTCGCGATAGAGCGCACCCAGCAGGCTTTGCAGCGGCGAACCCCACAGCGGGCAGAGCACGACCAGCACGCCGATGGCCAGGGACGGCTGCAATTCCGTGAAGCGCCACGCGGTCGCGGCCAGCAGCGCGAGGTGCGGCAGCAGCCGCGCCAGGGCCGTGTTGACCTCGACCGCGCGCCCGCCGAGCCGCGCGTCATCCAGCCCGGCCTCCAGCCGCGGCAGCAGCGTCTTCCACTCCAGGCGCAGCGCATAGACCTCGCCCTTGGACGCCCGCACCACGGAGGCCGCCAGCAGCGTGCCCAGGCTGGCCGCCGCACACACCGCCAGCCACCCCGCGACCAGCCAGAGCGGCTGCTCCGGCCACCGGAGGGGATGCAACACGACGCCGAGCACGGCCGCAACCGCCGCAACCGCGGTCAGCCAGCGGATTACGGTGCCGCCCAGGCGGAAGGGCCAGCGGACCGGCGTGGCCGGCGCCGGCCCGGGGTATTCGGCGCATTGCAGCACACCGGCGCGCGCCGCCTTGACGACCAGTTCGTAGAGTTCGCGCAGCGAAGGATCATGCTGATCCGAGATGAGCTGGCACAGCACCGCCGCGACCGTGCGCCCGCCCTTGAACTCCTGCAGGAGCCGCCATTGCGCGGGCGCCACCACGAGGCTGACCGCCGCCGGCCGGTGCTTCAGCGCCACCCGCTCGGGCGAGAGCTGGCTCACCCGCAGATCCGGGCTCAGGTGCAGGACCGCCTGATTGAGCAGCACCTGGGTTTCCCCCGTTGCCGGACCTGTCGGCACGTCGCTCATGGTCGGATGCGGGGTGAACGTCTCCCTAGGCGCCTGGCAACGGCGGTTTGCGGGCGAATTTGTTCTCCGTGCCGGCGAGCAGGCGTTTGATGTTCTCGCGGTGACGGATGATGACGAACAGGCCGAGCGCGGAGACGACGAGGCTGATGGCCGGCGGGTTGCCGCGCACCCAGCTGGCCGCGGGCACGACCACCGCAGCCAGGATCGAACCCAACGACACGTAGCGCGTGGCGTAGAAGGTCACCACCCAGACGAGCGCACCCAACAGGCAGGACACGGGCACGAGCACGAGCACGCCGCCGGCGGCGGTGGCCACGCCCTTGCCGCCCTTGAACTTGGTGAACAGCGAAAACGAGTGCCCCAGCACCGCGCCGACCACGCCGGCCAGCCCGACCAGCCGCCAGTCCTCGCCGGCGATCTGCACGGTGCCGGCGAGCCCGGCCCAGCCCTCGAAGTCGTAGCTGACGGTGGTGCCCGTGCGCGCGAACAGCGCCCAGCCGGCCGCGAGGGCGCCCTTCAGGGCGTCGAGCGCGAACACGAGGTTGCCGGCGCGCTTGCCCCGGGCGCCGAATTTCTCCCCGAGCACGCGCTTGACGTTCGTCGCGCCGGGGTTGCCGCTGCCCTCCTTGAAGATGTCAACGCCGTGCGCCCGGGCCACGAGATAGCCGAAAGGCAGTGACCCGAGCAGGTATCCGACGAAGGTGGAGACGAGGAGCCCGGCGATTGGCATCAGAGGTTGACCACCTGAGCCTGCTTGATGGCCCGATGGCTGGTCAACTCCTTAACCGCCGCCTCGGAGGGCGCGCTGTCGAGGTTGAGCACGCAGAGTGCGGTGCCGCCGGCGTTGTTGCGGCCCAACGACATGGCGGCGATGTTCACCTTTTCGCGGCCCAGCAGCGTGCCGACCATGCCGATGATGCCCGGCTCGTCATGGTTCTCATAGACGAGGAGTACGCCCTTCGGCTCGGCCTCGACCTCGCGGCCGTTGAGGGACACCAGCCGCGGGCTGCCGGACTTGCCGAGCAGCGTGCCGGTGGCGCTGAAGACCTGCCCGCCCGCCGTGATCGCCTCGACCTGCATGAGTTCGGTGTAGTCGGTCTCGGCGTTGGACTTCACGACCTCGGCCTGAATGCCGAGGCGCTCGAGCACGACGGGCGCGTTGATGTAGTTGAGGCTCTCGCTGCTGATGCGGCTGAGGAAGCCGCGCTGCACGGCGCGGGTGACCGGGTTGGCGTCGAGCTCGGCGATCTTGCCCCAGTAGGTGATGCGGAGCTTCTCGACGCGGTCGGTGGCGAGCTGCTGCACGAGCGTGCCGAGGCGGGTGCCGAGCTCGAGGTAGGGCCCGATGATCTTGAGCGTCGCGGCGTCGAGCGAGGGCATGTTGACGGCGTTGCGGATGATGCCGCCGGCCAGCACGTCGGCGATCTGCTCGGCCACCTCCACGCCCACGGCGTCCTGCGCCTCGGCGGTCGAGGCGCCGAGGTGCGGCGTGAGGGTGACGTTGGGCAGCTTGCGCAGCTCGTGGTCGGCGGCGAGCGGCTCGTCCTCGAACACGTCGAGGCCGGCCGCGGCCACATGGCCGGACTTCAGCGCGGCGACGAGGGCCGATTCCTTGATGATGCCGCCGCGGGCGCAGTTGAAGAGCCGCACGCCCTTCCTGCACTTCGCCAGCGCGGCCTCGTCGATCATGTATCTGGTCTGCTCGGTCAGCGGCATGTGGACCGTGATGTAGTCCGCCTTGGCCAGCAGCTCGTCGAGCGAGACGGCCTCGATCTGCATGGCCTTGGCCCGGCTGGGCGCGAGGTAGGGATCGTAGGCGATGACGGTCATGCCGAAGGCCTGGGCGCGCTTGGCGACCTCGGTGCCGATGCGGCCGAGGCCGACGATGCCGAGGGTTTTCCGGAAAAGCTCGATGCCCGAGAAGCTCTTGCGGTCCCACTTGCCCTCGCGCATCGAGGCGGCGGCCTGCGGCACCGGGCGGGCGCCGCAGAGGATGTGGGTGAAGGTGAGCTCGGCGGTGGCGATCGTGTTGCCCGAGGGCGTGTTCATCACGATCACGCCGCGCTCGGTGGCGGCGTCCACGTCCACGTTGTCCACGCCCACGCCGGCGCGGCCCACGACCTTGAGCAGCGGGGCGGCGGCGATGACCTCGGCGGTGATTTTGGTCTCCGAGCGGACGGCGATCGCGTGCACGTCCTTCACCAGTTCCAGCACCCTGGCCGGAGAGGAGCCGTAGGCCTCCACCACTTCAAAGCCCTTCTGCGCGCGCAGGTAGGCGACTCCCTTGGGTGAGATCTTGTCGGCAACGAGGATTTTCATCGGAAAGGGCAGGTAAGCAGACCCCTCGCCCAAAAGGCAACCTCGCAGACCGGCCGGAGCGACGGCCGGCGGCGCTTATGACGCGCCTGCGAAGAGCGCGCCATTAGTTGTCGCAGCCGCGTGGATAAGCACGGGTAAAGCCCGTGCCATCCCTCAGTTCGCGCCGGTACCGGTGAAATGCAGGGCGAAGGCGAGCTTGTCGGCGATCTCCTCGATCTGCTTGGCGATGGGCTTGCCCTGCCCGTGGCCGGCTTTCACGTCGATGCGGATGAGGGTCGGGAACTTCGGGTCGGGATTCGCCGCCTGCATGGCTGCGGCATATTTGAACGAGTGGCCGGGATGCACCCGGTCGTCGTGGTCCGCCGTCGTCACCAACACGGCCGGATACTGCACGCCAGGTTTCACGTTGTGCACGGGCGAGTAGGCTGAGAGGTATTGGAAACCCTCCGGATCCTCCGCCGAACCGTAGTCGCTGGCCCAAGCCCAACCGATGGTGAATTTGTGGAAGCGCAGCATGTCCATCACGCCGACCGCCGGCAAGGCGACGCGCGCAAGGTCGGGCCGCTGGTTGACGACCGCGCCGATGAGCAGCCCGCCGTTGGAGCCGCCGCTCACGACCAGCTTGTCGTGGCCGGTGTAGCCGTGGGCCACGAGCCACTCGGCGGCGGCGATGAAGTCGTCGAACACGTTCTGCTTGCGCTCCTTGGTGCCGGCGAGATGCCACGCGCGGCCGTATTCGCCGCCGCCGCGCAGGTTGGGTTGCGCGTAGACGCCGCCCAGCTCGAGCCACGCGATCGTGCTCGGGTTGAAGGAGGGCGTGAGCGAGATGTCGAAGCCGCCGTAGGCGTAGAGCAGCGCCGGGTGCGAGCCGTCCAGCTTCAGGCCCTTGCGGTGCGTGATGAACATCGGCACGCGCGTGCCGTCCTTCGAGGTGTAGAATATCTGCTTCGTCTCGTAGAGCGCGGGGTCGAAGGCGACCTTCGGCTCCTCCACCGCGCGGGTGACGCCGGTGGCGAGGTCGTGCCGGTAGGCGGTCGCCGGCTGGATGAACGACGTGAACTTGATGAACAACTCCTCGTCGCCCATCTCGCCAGTGAGGCCGGCCGAGTCGCGCACGTAGATGCTCGCGCCCACCGTGCCGATGCCGGGCAGCGCGATTCCGCCGGCGGGCGTGCCGTCGAGCCCGAAGAGGGCCAGCCGGCTGTGCGCGTCGTGCAGGTAGTTCACGACAAACTTGTCGCCCGCGATGATCGATGACTCGATCACGTCGGGCGCCTCCGGGACGAGCGTCCGCCAGTTCGCGCGGTCGGGATTGGCGAGGTCGATTGCGATGATCTTCTTGCGGGGCGCGCCGAGGTCGGTGCGCACGAAAAGCACGCTGCCGTGGCTGCCCAGCACCGTGTACTCGGCCTCGAGCACGTCGATCAGTCTCACCACCGGCCCGCCGAGATCGGGACCCATCGGGTCCTTCAGATCCACGTAGTAGAGCCGGTTGCGTGTGTCCGTGCCCTCGGAGCCGTAGAGCAGCAGGTAGCGTCCGTCGTCGGTGACCGCCGCCCCCCACCCGCGCTGCGGGAAATCCGGTGTTGCAAACACCTTCACGTCTTCGCTCTGCGGCGTGCCGAGCCGGTGGTAATAGACCGTCTGGTTGGCCAGAGCGCTGAACACCTGGTTCTCTGTCTTCTGCGGCTCCGGATAGCGCGAGTAGAAGAAACCCCGGCTGTCCTTCGTCCATTCCAGCGAGGAGAACTTGACCCATCGGATCACATCGCCCGTGTCCTGCGCCGTGGCGGTGTCGCGCACGCGGTATTCGTTCCAGTCGGAGCCGGCCGCCGCCACGCCGTAGCCGAGCCACCGGCCGTCGGGCGACACGTCCCACTGCGTGAGGGCCACGGTGCCGTCCGTCGCGAGCGTATTGGGGTCGAGCAGCAGCCGCGCTTCGCCGTCGAGCCGGTCCTTCATCATGAGCTGCGGCTGGTTCAGCAGGCCGGTGTTGTAGGTGTAGAAGTAGCGCCCGCCCTCCTTGAACGGCAGGTCGTGCCGCGGATAGTTGTAGAGCTCGGCCAGGCGCTGCTTGATGGCGTCGCGCTGCCCGAGCTTCGAGAGAAACTCGAAGGTCACCTTGTTCTGGGCTCCGACCCAGGCGGCCGTCTGCGGCGAGTCGAGGTCCTCGAGCCAACGGTAGGGATCGGCCACCTTCGTGCCGAAGAAATCATCGGTCTGGGGGACCGTGGGGGTGGGCGGATAGGGGGAGGCGGCGAGCGCCGCGGGCAGGAGGGCCATGAGGAGGGCGCAGAGCGGGATTTGCATGCCTGGAGCAAACCGCGGCGGCGCCACTTCGCAAGCGCCGCGCGGCAGTTCGCGGGTTGCGCGCGGCGGGTTCCTGGTTTGTCTGGCCGGCATGCCACCCCGTCCCCTGTCCCGTCTCGTCCTCCTCCTCGCCCTGCTCGTCGTGCCCCCGCTGGCCGCGGCGCCCGAAAACTGGGCCAAGGAAATTGACGCCCTCACCGCCGCCGACCGCACCAGCCCGCCGCCCGCAGGCGGCGTGGTGTTCGTGGGCAGCTCGTCCATCCGGCTGTGGAAGACCCTGGCGGAGGACTTTCCCGGCATCGCCACGGTCAACCGCGGCTTCGGCGGCTCCGAGCTGGCCGACTGCGTGCACTATATTGACCGCATTGTGCTGCCCTACCGGCCGCGGCTCGTGGTGCTCTTCGCGGGCACCAACGACCTTTGGAACGGCAAGTCCCCGGAGGCGGTCGCTGCGGACTTCCGGGCCTTCCGCACCAAGCTGCACGCGGCCCTGCCGGAAACCCGGCTGATCTTCCTCTCGATCAACCTCGCCCCGTCGCGCGTCCGCATCCACGACCTGATGGCCGAGGCCAACGCGCTCATCGAGGCCGACTGCGCCACCGACCCGCGCTGCACCTTCGTGGACATCGTCACCCCGATGCTCGACGCCAGCGGCGGCACCCGGCCCGAGCTGTTCGTCGAGGATCAGCTTCATCTCAACCGCGCCGGCTACGCCATCTGGACCCGCGTGCTCGCACCGTATTTGAAACCCTGACCCGAACAATTTCCACACCAAGGTCGCCAAGAGCGCAAGGGAGCGGCATTCGCATGTGCCTGCTCCGCGGCCTTTGGCATCCTGGTGTAGAAGGCCGGGGTTCGTTCGCTTTTCCCGCATTGCTCCAGCCACCCTTCGTGTCTTTGTGCCTTGGTGGTGAATCCCTCCACTTCCCTCTCCCCCGCCGAGCGCCTCCGCCGCCAGATCGCCTTCATCACCGAGGTGGACAAGCTGAAGGAGGTCTTCCGCCAGACCATCCTCACCCAGAGCCGCCGCGCCGAGAACAGCGCCGAGCATTCCTGGCATTTCGCCCTCATGGTCGTCGTGCTCGCCGAGCACTCCAACCACCAGCCGCTCGACGTGCTGCGCATCCTCAAGATGGTGCTCATCCACGACCTCGTGGAAATCGACGCGGGCGACACCTTCGCCTACGACACCAAAAACATGGCCGACCAGCATGAGCGCGAGGCGCGCGCCGCCGACCGTATCTTCGGCCTGCTGCCGCCGGACCAGTGCGCGGAGTTCCGCGCGCTGTGGGACGAATTCGAGGCGCGCCAGACGCCCGAGGCGAAGTTTGCCGCCGCCTGCGACCGGTTCCATCCCATGCTGCTCAACTGCCTCACCCACGGCCACGCCTGGCAGAAGCACGGTGTCACGCACGACCGCGTCCGCGCCCGCAACGCCCACGTCGCCGAGGGCTCGACCGCCCTCTGGGAATACGCCGTGAAGATGATCGACGACGCCGTGGCCAAGGGCCACCTGGCCCCGGGACCGAAATAGAGAAGGAAAAGCCCGACCTCCGGGCGGGCTTCTTTGGTTCCCGTCAGCCCGGCAGACCCGCCCGGAGGTCGGGGTTCCACCCCGGGCGATACGATCCACGCCGCCCCTATGCCTTCGGCCCAGGCAATTTCTAGGGAATAAAAGACAGCAGGCGGCATGCCCCCGCTCTCGCCTATTTCCGTCGGGCGACCAGACTTGGAGCATCCCCCTGCCTGCCATGCGCACGACCTTGGCCATTGCCGCTCTGCTTGTCGCCATTCCCGCTTCCGTCCCCGCCACCGACGCCCCGCCGCGCGAGCGCGTCTCCTTCAACGACGGCTGGCTCTTCAGCCGCACCGATGCCGAATGGGTCCTCGGCCAGCTTGACTACGCCAGCGCCAAACCCTGGCTCCTTGCCTCCGCCGCCGACCTGTTCGGTCCGACCGGCCCGCGGCCCGCGCGCCCGCGCGGCAATCTCGGCGGCGACCTCACCCACACGCAGGCCGCCTACGACGACAGCGGCTGGCGCAAGCTGAACCTCCCGCACGACTTCGGCATCGAGGGCCCCTTCAAGCAGGAATACCCCAACGACACCGGCAAGCTCCCGTGGTGGGGCGTCGCGTGGTATCGCAAGCACTTCGCCGTGCCCGCGAGCGACGCCGGTCGCCGTCTCGTGCTCGAAATCGACGGCGCCATGGCCCACTCCCTCGTCTGGCTCAACGGCCACTTCGTCGGCGGCTGGCCCTACGGCTATACTTCCTACCAGCTCGACCTCACGCCGTTCGTGAAGCCCGGCGAGAAGAACCTCCTCGCCATCCGCCTCGACAACCCGACCGAGTCCTCGCGCTGGTATCCGGGCGGCGGCCTCTACCGCAACGTCTGGCTCACCAAGACCGGCCCCGTCCACATCGCCCAGTGGGGCACCTTTGTCACCACGCCGAAGATCACCCCGGAAGCCGCGCACGTGAGCGTGCAGGTCATCGCCGACAACGACTCCGCCGCCAAGGCCAGCCTCAGCATCAACACGGAACTCTTCACGCTGAACGCCGACGACAGGAAATCCGCCGCCCCGGTCGCCACCGGCTCGCCCGTGACCGTCGGCATCGACGCCGGCCGCCAGGCCTCCTCCACGCTGAATCTCGTCGTGAAACAGCCGAAACTCTGGAGCGTCGCGCAGCCCAACCGCTACGTCGCCGTCACCACCATCATCCAGGACGGCCGCGTCGTGGACCGCATCGAGACGCCCTTCGGCATCCGCAGCATCGCGTTCGACGCCGACCGCGGCTTCCTGCTCAACGGCGAGGTTGTCCCGATCCGCGGCGTGTGCAACCACCACGACCTCGGCGCCCTCGGCACTGCCATCAACGTCCGCGCCCTTGAGCGTCAGTTGGAGATTCTCCGCTCCATGGGCTGCAACGCCATCCGCACCAGCCACAATCCGCCCGCGCCGGAGCTGCTCGACCTGTGCGACCGCATGGGCTTCCTCGTCATGGACGAGGCCTTCGACTGCTGGGGCAAGGGCAAGAACCGCTACGACTACCACGTCCAGTTCCCCGACTGGCACGAGGCCGACCTTCGCGCCCTCGTGCGCCGCGACCGCAACCACCCGAGCGTCGTCATTTGGAGCATCGGCAACGAGGTCATCGAACAATGGGGCCCCGACGGCCAGGAGGGCTGGAAGCTCGCCGCCCGCCTCGCCGGCATCGTCCGCGAGGAGGACCGCACCCGCCCCGTCAGCGGCGCCTTCAACGGCGAGAGCAGCGGCTACAACGGCTTCCAGCACGTGCTCGATGCCATCGGCTACAACTACCGCATCAACGAGTATGCCCGCTTCCGCCAGGTCAGCCCGACCGTCCCGCTCTTCGGCGCCGAGACCGCGTCTGCGCTCAGCTCACGCGGCGTGTATTTCTTCCCCATCAGCGACGACAAGCTCGACCCCGTCAGCCGCGCCGACTTCCAGGTCAGCAGCTACGACCTCTACGCCGCGCCCTGGGCCAGCCCGCCCGACTGGGAATGGCGGGCGGCCGATGCCGTCCCGGGCTACGCGGGCGAGTTCGTGTGGACCGGCTTCGACTACCTCGGCGAGCCCACGCCCTACAACGCCGACCTCACCAACCTCCTCAACTTCTCCGACCCCGCCGAGAAAGCGCGCCAGAAAAAACTCCTCGCCGACCTCGGCCGCATCCCCACACCGTCGCGCAGCTCCTACTTCGGCATCGTGGACCTCGCCGGTTTCCCGAAGGACCGCTATTACTGGTATCAGGCCCGCTGGCGCCCCGACCTGCCCATGGCCCACCTGCTCCCGCACTGGACCTGGCCGGAACGCGTCGGCCAGGTCACGCCCGTCCACGCCTACACCTCCGGCGACGAGGCCGAACTCTTCCTCAACGGCCAGTCCCTCGGCCGCAAGAAACTCGCCCGGGGCGAACACCGCCTGCGCTGGGATGACGTGAAATACGCCCCCGGCGAGCTGCGGCTCGTTGCCTACAAGGCCGGCGCCAAGTGGGCCGAGGCCGTCCAGCGCACCGCCGGTCCCGCCGCGCGCCTCAAGCTCATGCCCGACCGCCCCGAACTCGCCGCCGACGGCAAGGACCTGTCGTTCGTCACCGTGCGCATCGAGGACGCCAACGGCGTGCTCGCCCCGCGCGCAGCCAACCGCGTGGCCTTCGCGGTCAGCGGCCCGGCCGAGATCGTCGCCACCGACAACGGCGACCCGACGAGCTTCGAGTCGTTCCAGTCCAAGGAACGCGCCGCCTTCAACGGCCTCGTCTTGGTCGTCGTCCGCACGAAGCCCGGCGAAGCCGGTCCGATCACCCTCCGCGCCACCTCCCCCGGTCTCGTCCCCACTGAAGTCACGCTGACCGCGAAGTGACAGAATTAGTCACCACGGAACACACAGAAATCGCCCCCGCCTGTCATTCAGAGCGAAGCGAAGAATCCAGATAGCCACCGGGCTGCAATTACTCGACCAATCCAGTTTAGCCACAAAGGCCTTGAGCAGATGGCTTCGTCCATCTGCCCCGCCCCAATCCGTGCCCATCTGTGTCATCGGTAGCTCAACCCTGTCTTGGCATACGTGTCCCTTCGTGTTCATTCGTGGCACACACTCCCCATTTCTCATCCTCAGGTTTCAGGTCTCAAGTCTCAGGTTTCACTTTTTCTCCCCATGCTCCGCGCCGCCACGCCCGCCGATGCCGCCGCCATCGCGGCCATCTACAACCACTACGTCCTGCACACCATCGTGACCTTCGAGGAGGAGGCCGTGTCGGCCGACGAGATCACCGCCCGCATCCGGGAGGTGCAGGGCGCCGGCATCCCCTGGTTCGTGTGGGAGGAAAACGGCCGTGTGCTCGGCTACACCTACGCCAGCAAGTGGAAATCGCGCTGCTCGTTCCGCTACTCGCTCGAGACGACCGTATATCTCGACAAAGACGCCACCGGCCGCGGCCT
Organism: Verrucomicrobiota bacterium; assembly: GCA_049322455.1. Classification (GTDB taxonomy): domain Bacteria; phylum Verrucomicrobiota; class Verrucomicrobiia; order Opitutales; family Opitutaceae; genus Lacunisphaera. The sequence continues at coordinate 49,276 of JBMOQY010000013.1, forward strand.
CGGCCGGAAACTCTACACGCCCCTGATCGAGGCCCTGCGCGCGCAGAAATACCACGCCCTCATCGGCGGCATCTCCATTCCCAACCCCGCCAGCATCGCGCTGCATGAGAAGCTCGGTTTCCAGAAAATCGGCCATTTCAGGGAAGTCGGCTGGAAATTCAACCAGTGGATCGACGTCGGCTATTGGGAGCTGATTTTGTGATAGAAACCTCGATTAAGGAAAATCATGTCCACCGAAAAGCTGCTGGAGAGGTTGGTTTCAGAATCGCTGAAACGAAGGCGCAAAATTCTTAGCACAAAGCGAAACAATCTTGCCCTCTGGATTGGACGATTGGTAATGAGCTTCAACGACCTGGAAGCCGAGCTAGCAAAAGCGGTCGCCATGCAATTGGGTCAAAACTCTCCGGAAATCGCAGATATGATTAATGCCTCGATGAGTTATGGCCAAAAGGCAGACTTGTTTGCTGCTTTGCTGCTAAGGCAGTTCGCTGGCAAAAGAGATCAAACAGAATTGGTCAGAAGTGTCCTGCGTGCGCTTAACCGTGCCGAGCAATACAGGAACTCAATCTGCCATTCGCACTGGAGTGAACCGGACGTGTGGAGCTCACATTTCAGTTCGGAAATCCTGAAGCGTAAGCCGAAAACCAAAGGCGGTAACGGTCTGACTGTATCCCAAGAAATCCCGAAGGCGAACGAGCTCAGAACCTGTGTTAACGATTTCTGGGCATTGCAACGAATCGCCATACTTGCAGCCACTGACGAAAACGTCGCAAAGCAATATGATCTCTCGCCTTTGAAGGCACTTACTGCACGCCTCGAAAAAGCCCTGAACAAGAACCAAAACGTCCCCATCGAAACAAGGCTATCAACGCTCACCCTGTTTTCCGGAGCCCGGCCGACAACATAGCCGCCGGGTTCAGAATCAAACAACCGCCGGTATATGCGGACGAACATGCCATCGGTCTGACCGGCGATGAAGTCGCAGATGCGGCTCAGGTTTCAGACAGCGCGGCTGCGACGAACTGATTCAGGCTTTCGCCACGCGCCAGCGCCTTGAGCGAGGCTTTCTTGTGCAGTTCCGGCGTCACCCGCACGACGAACTGGCCGCTATATTTCTTGCCGGCAGTGCCGGACGGGAGCGGGTGGCCCTCGCACTGCATGACCTCGACCCACTCTTCCACGATGGTCGTGAGTTGGGCCATGACTTCTGCTTCGGTTTTGCCGTGGCAGCAGGGACCGATGATGGGCGGAGCGCTGCCCACAAAACAGGCGTCCTTGTCCGACCATTCCACAAGTTTGAGGTAACGCCGGGCGAGCACGGCGGGCGACTGGCTTTTCTTGGCGGTGGCTTTCATGACTGGCAGAGGGCTATTTTCCGACCAGTTCGACAAACTCATCCACCGTCAGGCCGCTGGCGCGGATCAGGCTGCGCAGAGTGCCGGGAGCAACTTCCCGATGATCGGGCACCGACAGCGTCGCCCAGTGTCCGTCCTTCACCAAAATCATGTGACTGCCCTTTTGCCGGGCGAGAGCCCATCCGTCCCGGCCAAACACCTTGACCACTCCACGCCCGCTCAACTTGGGCACCTGCGGCATCAGATGGCAACCGTCACCTGCTTCGTTTCGATGGTCAGCGGCAGACCCCGCTCGGCCCGGACTTCAAGGCAAAGCTCAATGGCCTCCTCGATGTTTTTGAGGGCCTCCGTTTTGGTTTTGCCCTGACTCACGCAACCGGGAATCGCGGGGCATTCGACGACCCAAGTTCCCGATTCATCGCGGTCCACTGTCACCGTGAATTTCATGCGGCCAAGAAAGCAGCTGGATCATTCCTTGTCAACCGGCCGACCCATCGCGGTGTAAAGCCGCTCCTGCATCAATGTTTCGCGTCAATCCGCGTGATTCGCGGGAGGTTGTCTGAAAAGGCGGGATTGCTTCGCCATCTCCGCCAAGCCTCCGTCGGAGATCCCGCCCTACATCCGTGCCCATCCGTGCAATCCGTGGCGACTTACCCGATCCCGGCCGGTGCGGAGACCGGCCCTCCAGCAGACCGGCCCGCAAGGACACGGGGCCTCCCATCTTTTGCGTTTTTTGTGCTTTTTGTGGCCAATCCTGTCTCAGCTCAGATCGCGAAATGAGCCGAATTGCTCCCTGCCCTGCCCGGCGGGCACCCGGTCAGGTCGCCCCTGCGGGGCCGTGCCTACGGCACGACCATCTCCGCGCTGTCGCGCTTCGTCCGGATCAAACAGCCGACGGCTGATTCGACCATTCACTCGGCTCATCAGCTTAGATCACGAAAGGAGCCGAATTCCGGGTCGAAAAGTCTGCGGTAGGTGCGCACAATCATGCCGTCGGTCTGGCCGGCGATGAAGTCGCAGATGCGGCGGGCCTTGCCGTCCTGGGTCTTCTCGGCCTCGATCAGGCGGCTGACGTTGGCGGGGAGGATGCGGATGACGCGCTCGTTGCGCTCGGCGTAGTTTTCCCAGATGGCGTTGAAGAGGGCGTTGATGATGACACGCGCCTTGTGCTCCAACTGCTCGAGCTGCGGGCTCTCAAAGATGATGTCGTTGGCCATCTTCTTGAAGAAGTTGGCCTCGCCGCGCGCGGTCTCCTCTATGACCAGCTCGTATTTGTAGCGGTTGGTCTGGGCGGCCATGAAGTTGTCGTGCGCCTTGAGACGGCAGGCCTGGATGAAGACGCCGATCTTCTGGGAGAACACGTTTTCGAGCCGGTCCTGGCGGATGGCGTCGAAGAGCGAATCGAGGTGCTTCTGCTCCAGCGGACCGATGGCCTCGCCGCCGGCCCAGCGCTCGACGCGCTCGACCGTGAGGAAGCCCGCGCGCACCCCGTCCACGATGTCGTTGAGCGAGTAGGCCGCGTCGTCGGCCCAGTCCATGATCTGGCACTCGACGCTCTTGAAGTCGTTGAGCGCCGCGCCGCGCATGAGCGGGCCGGGGATGCGCGCGCCGCCGAAGACCCACTCGCGGATGCCGGCCTGGCCGTCGTAGATGAAGTGGTTGAGCGGGGGCGTGGCGAACTCGGTGTAGAGCTTCTTGTATTTGAGCACGCCGTCGAGCAGGGCGCGCGTGGGCTGCATGCCCTTCACGCCGGACTCGTTCTGGTAGATGGTCTCGCAGAGCAGGTGCAGGGTCTGGGCGTTGCCCTCGAAGCCGCCGCGGCGCTTCATCAGCTCCTGCAGCGTGCGTTCGCCGCTGTGGCCGAAGGGCGGGTGCCCCATGTCGTGCGACAGGCAGCTTGCCTCGACGAGGTCGGGATCAATGAAGAAGTCCTCCGCCAGCGGGTCGCCGCGGCTGAGCAGCCAGGCGCAGATGGAGCGGCCGATCTGCGCAACCTCCATCGAGTGCGTGAGCCGGGTGCGGTAGAAATCGTATTCGCCGCTCAGGAACACCTGGGTCTTCGACTGGAGCTTTCTAAAGGCGTGCGCGTGGATGATGCGGTCGCGATCGATCTGGAACGGCGTGCGGTAGTCGGGCTTCCGGCTGGCGCTCCAGCACTGCGTGTCAAAGTCGTTGTAGAACCGGTTGGTCGGCATGGACGTGAGCGCGGACGAAAGCACGCCCCGGGCCGCGACGCCAGCCGAATGGGGAGTCGTTTTCACCCAGAGCAAGCGAAGGAAGCAAAGGTCCGGACAATGGAGAACCGAATCCTCGGCTTCGCTCCCTTGGCTAACTCTGTGTATGGCTTCGGAGATTTTCCTGCCCGGTTTGCGCCCTTGGCCAATCGGCCCGCGCCTGCGAGCTTGCCCGGATGGACGCATCGTCTAGCTTGGTTCCCATGCCCCACCTGCTCTTCCCGACCGCCTTTGGCACGTGCGGGGTGGCATGGAACGACAGCGGGCTGACCGGTTTTCAGCTGCCCGAGGCCAGCGAGGCGCTCACTGAGCAGCACCTCGCCGCCAAGGAGCGCCACCAAGGCGAACCCGGCCCGACGCCCGACTGGGTGCAGGCGATCATCCGCCGCGTCCAGCAGCACCTCGGGGGCCAGTTGCAGGATTTCGCCGACGTGCGGCTGGATTGGTCGCGCGTGAGCGATTTTCAGCAGGCTGTCTATCGCCACGCGCAGGACATCAAGCCCGGCTGCAAGAAAAGCTACGGCGAGATCGCGAAGCTGATGGCCCTCGGCAATGAGGCCGCGCGTGCCGTCGGCGTGGCCCTCGCCACGAATCCCTGGCCGCTCATCGTGCCCTGTCACCGGGTGGTGTCGGCCAGCGACAAGATGACGGGCTTCTCCGCCCCCGGCGGCGTGCGCACCAAGACACGCCTGCTCGCGCTGGAAGGCGCAGAACTGTTGTCGGAATGAGTTTTCGCCAGGGATTACACGGATGAGCACTGATGAACTGATACCCCAGGACCTCAGTGAGCGTAGCATTGGCTGTGCAACGACAGTCCATAATTCTCTCAAACCAGGGCTTCGGGAGAAAACGTATGAGCGAGCATTGGTCCATGAACTTGGCAAGACCGGTATGAAAACCGATCAGCAGAGGCAGTTCGATGTGATCTATGACGGCAAGGTCATCGACACGTTGATTCCCGACCTGATCGTGGCAGATGCTGTGATTGTAGACGCGAAATGCGTCACAGCATTCGACGACACCCATATCGCCCAAATCATCGGCTATCTGGCCATCACCAAGCTTCGCCTAGGCCTGTTGATCAATTTCTAGCACACCCGGTTACATTGGAAGCATATCGTCCAATGACTTCATCCGTGCCCATCCGTGCAATCCGTGGCCAATGGATCGTATGAAATCCGGCTTTCAATTCTCCCCCGCCGAGGCCGTCGCGCACTTGCGGGCGGCCGATCCGGTGATGGCGGCGCTCATCCAACGGGTCGGGCCGTTCGCGCTGGAGCTGAAGCCCGCGCGCAGCCTCTTTGAGGCGTTGCTGCAATCCATCGTTTACCAGCAACTCCACGGCAAGGCCGCCGCCACGATCCACGGACGCGTGCTGGCAGAACTGGGCCGGCACGGCGGCCCAGTGCCGGAGGCCCTGGATCGCTCGACCGACGGGGCCCTGCGCGCCGCGGGCCTCTCGCGCGGCAAGCTGCTCGCCGTGCGCGATCTCGCCGCCAAGTGCCTCGACGGCACGGTGCCCGCGCTGGCGGCCGCGCGGAAGACGCACGATGACGAACTCATCGCCCACCTCACCGCCGTGCGCGGCATCGGGCCGTGGACCGTGCACATGCTGCTCATCTTTTATCTCGGCCGGCCCGACGTGATGCCGACCGGGGATTTCGCGATCCGGCTCGCGTTCAAACAGCTTTATCGCAAGCGCCGCGATCCGTCACCCGCGCAGATCATCCGGCACGCGCGCCGCTGGCAGCCGTATCGCTCCGTGGCCAGTTGGTATCTTTGGCGCCATCTCGACACGCCCTGACTTTCCCCCGTCCACGCCATGCAAAACTCCACCGCCCCGTTCCGCCCCGAAACCTACGCTGAACAGACCATCGGCCGGCTGATGGAGCCGCCGGTCGCCGTGTTCCCCGGACACCTGACCGTCGCGGAGGCGACCGAGCGGGTGCGCGAACTCGCCACCAAGCGTGTGTTCACCTACTGCTACATCGTGGACGCGAACAACGTCCTGCGGGGCGTCGTGACCATGCGCGACCTGCTGCTCCAGCCCGAGGAGGCGACGCTCGAAACCTTCATGCTGCGCGATCCCTTCGCCCTGAAGCCCGAATATCCGCTGATGGAGGCGATGCGCCAGACCGTCAACCGGCACTATCCCTCCTACCCCGTGTGCGACGACCAGGGGCAGTTGCTGGGCATCGTGCGCGGCTCGCGCATTTTCGAGCAGCAGGCGATCGAGATCAGCGCACAGCCCGGCGCGATGGTGGGTGTCGAGCGCGAGGAACGCGTGACCACGCCGTTGCTGCGCAGCCTGAAGTTCCGCCACCCTTGGTTGCAGTTCAACCTGCTCACCGCCTTCATCGCCGCGGGCGTGGTCGGCTTGTTCGAGGACACCATCGACCAGATCGTGGTGCTGGCGGTGTTCCTGCCCGTGCTGGCCGGCCAGTCGGGCAACACCGGCTGCCAGGCGCTGGCCGTGTCGCTGCGCGGCATCACGCTCGGGGAGTTGAAGGCCGGCCGGGAAAGCCAGTTTCTCGTCAAGGAGGCGGCCCTCGGCCTCGCCAACGGCGCAATGGTGGGCGTCACCGCGGGCCTCGGCATGTTTTTCTACGCGAGCTGGCAGCAGACCGCGGTGTCGCCCTACCAGCTCGGCACGATCGTGTTCCTGGCCATGATGGGCAGTTGCTTCCTCAGCGGCGTGTCGGGCGTGATGGTGCCGCTCACCCTCAAGAAATTCGGCGCCGACCCGGCGACCGCCTCGAGCATCTTTCTCACGACGGCGACCGACGTCGCCAGCATGGGCTTCTTCCTCGGCATCGCCCGGCTGTGGCTGCTGTAAACCATCGCTGTAGCGGCGCTCTATGAGCGCCGCCGCACCCGGCAGGGCCGGTCGAAGACCGGCCCTGCCGCGCCTTCGCTGTTGTGTCATCAGCCGCCGGCGCTAGCGTCACGCGCACACAAAACACCCCATGTCCCGAAAAATGCGCGCCATCGTGAAGCCAACCGCCGGCCCCGGCCTCGTCATGACCGAGGTGCCGGTGCCCCGCCCCGGCCTCAACGATGTGCTCATCCGGATCCGCAAAACCGCCATCTGCGGCACCGACGTCCACATCAACAAGTGGGATGCCTGGGCCGCCCGCACCATCAAGCCGCCGCTCGTCATCGGCCACGAATACGTCGGCACCGTCGAAGACTGCGGCGACGGCGTGACCGGCTTCACGAAGGGCCAGCTCGTCACCGGCGAGGGCCACATCGTGTGCGGCCATTGCCGCAACTGCCTCGCCGGCCGGCGCCACCTCTGCCCCAACACCATCGGCGTCGGCGTGAACCGCGACGGCGCCTTCGCCGACTACGTCTGCATCCCCGCCTCCAACGTCTGGAAGGTCCCGGCCGGCCTGGACACCGACGTCGTCGCGTGCTTCGACCCGCTGGGCAATGCCGTGCACACCACGCTCTCGTTCGACATGGTCGGCGAGGATGTGCTCATCACCGGCGCCGGCCCGATCGGCTGCATGGCCATCGCCGTCGCCCAGCACGCCGGCGCCCGCCACATCGTCATCACCGACGTCAACGACGCCCGGCTGGAGCTGGCCAAGAAGCTCGGTCCCATCCGCGCCGTCAACGTGGCGAAGGAGAACCTGTCCCAGGTCTGGCACCGCGAACTCGGCATGACCGAGGGCTTCGATATCGGACTGGAGATGTCGGGCAATCCCGCCGCCCTGAACCAGATGATCGACAACATGGTCATGGGCGGGCGCATCGCCCTGCTCGGCGTGCATCCGGCCGAGGCCACCGTGGATTGGAACAAGATCGTGTTCAAAATGCTCCATCTGAAGGGCATTTACGGCCGCGAAATGTTCGAGACCTGGTATAAGATGACCGCGCTCGTGCTCGGCGGCATGGACATCACGCCCGTCATCACGCACCGCCTGCCGGTCGCGGAGTTCCCGCAGGGCTTCGAGCTCATGGGCTCCGGCCGCTCGGGCAAGATCGTGCTGAGCTGGGAGTGACCGCTGCCAGCCGTTTTTGCGGAAGGCGCGTGTCGCTGCGCGCCGCAGCCCGCGGAAAGCCGGGCCCCGCACCGCCCTTATCCTCGTGCCTGCAGCAGCCACTTCACGGCCCCGCCGGTCAGCAGGGCCAGGCAGGCCGACAACAGCGTGCCGATCAGGACATACTCGGCAAACGGACGGTCATCGAGCGCCTTGGAGCGCGTGAACGCCTTCGCCGCCAGGACGAAGCCGATGGCCCCATACTGGGCCTGCAGCACGAAGCCGTAGAGCAGCACCCGCTCGAGCATGCCGATCACGCGGCCGCGGTTGAATTCGCCCTCGTCCACGGCCCCGCCACCCGCCGGCAGCGAGCGCGGCTTCAGCTCCAGCCAGTCGAAGACCGTGCGGATCACGAGGTTGGCCTCGTTGGCTGAGAGCAGCAGACCGAAGAGCACGAGCTGGACCCGGACGCCGCCCAACACCTTCTGCAGGGGGGCGAGCGCGGTCCATTGCGCCAAACGCTCCGTCCAGGTCGCCAGTTCCGGCCGGAAACCCAGCCCAAGGCGCGGGGAGAACCACACGCTCCACACCGCGAGACCCGCGACACCGAGCAGCAGACGGGAAAAGTCCTTCCGCGCGGTCCCCTGCTCCAGCCGGTAACCCAGCAGATTCAGCGCGAGCAGCGAAGCCGCGATGCCCAGCCAGACGCCGTTGCAGGGATAGAGCACGGCGAGCGCCGCCAGCTCCACGGCCGTCTTGGCCAGCCAGGTCCGCCCCTTCGCCGGCTCGTTCCGGAACAGACAGACCAGCCGCGTCAACAGCCAGAGATTGGCGAAGGCGAGAAAGACGGGCGTCATCGGGACTTCAGCTCCTCGTTCAGGAGCCGGGTGATTTCATCCAAGATGCGCTTCCACTCGTCAAGGTCGGCGGCGCGGATGTTCTTGTTCACCGCGCGCGGCGTGATGCCGGTGCGTTTCGCCAGCTCGCCCGCCGGTTCCCCGGCCAGGATGCGTGCGAAGAGTTTGAGGCGGTTCTCCCGCCACCCGGCCAACTGCCCCGAAAGCACCGCCAGCGCCGCCGCCGGCAACGTCCACCCCCCCGCCCCGCCATCCACACCCAGCAGACGGCGGCCGGCCTTGAGCTGTTCCAGCAAGGCCCGGGCGCGATGAAAAGCCGGCCCGTCCATGCCGATGGCCTGCGTCGGATTGACCGGCGTCACGATCTCACCGACCGCCAGCGCAAAGCGCGCCTGCACCGGCGCGATCTCCGCCAGCACGGCGAACACATCCGCGAAGGCCGCATCGGCATCCCGATAGACCGCCTGGAACTCGTCCCCCAGCGTCAGGGTGTAGGGCGACGCGAGGGTTTTGCGCCGGCCGTTGAGCGCCTGCAACACGCCCTTCATCCGGCGCTGAAACTGCGCCCGCGCGGACAACCCGCGGGAACCCACGATGTCGCCGATCAGGACCAGGTATTTCATGGCCGTCATGGGAACCTTTTTGGTTCTTTTGTCAATTAGGAACCGTTATGGTTCCTTATCTACAAAGGAACCGTTTCGGTTCCCAGACGTTGCCTTGCAGACCGCCCGGCTCCGCTACACGCTCCGGCCAAATGAATTCCGCCTTCACCGAACACGTCCGCAAAACCCTCTCCGCGATCGACGCCGCCGGCCTGACCAAGCGCGAACGCGTCCTCACCACACCCCAGACGGCCCGCATCGGCGTCGCCACCGGTCAGAAGGTGCTGAACCTCTGCGCCAACAACTACCTCGGGCTGGCCGATCACCCCGAACTGGTCGCCGCCGCCCGCGCCTCCCTCGACCGCTGGGGCTACGGCCTCGCCTCGGTGCGCTTCATCTGCGGCACGCAGCAGATCCACAAGGATCTCGAGGCCGCGCTGTCGCGCTTCCTCGGCACCGACGACACCATCCTCTACTCCTCGTGCTTCGACGCCAACGGCGGCCTGTTCGAGACCCTGCTCGGCGCGGAGGACGCGGTGATTTCCGACGAGCTGAACCACGCCTCCATCATCGACGGCATCCGCCTCTGCAAGGCGCAGCGTTACCGCTACAAGAACAACGACCTCGCCGACCTCGAGGCGAAACTCCGGGAAGCCGACGCCGCCAAGGCCCGCTTCAAGCTCATCGCCACCGACGGCGTGTTCTCGATGGACGGCACCATCGCGAACCTGCGCGGCCTCTGCGACCTGGCGGACCAATACCAAGCGCTCGTGATGGTGGACGACAGCCATGCCGCGGGCTTCATGGGGGCGACCGGCCGCGGCACGCACGAGCATTGCGGCGTGATGGGACGGGTGGACGTGTTCACCGGCACGCTCGGCAAGGCCCTGGGCGGCGCCAGCGGCGGCTACACCAGCGGACGCAAGGAGATCATCGCTCTCCTGCGTCAGCGCTCCCGCCCCTACCTGTTCTCCAACACGATCCCGCCGTCCATCGCTGCCGCGGCGATCAAGTGCCTGGAAATCCTCAGCGCCTCCACCGCCCTGCGCGACAAACTGCACGAAAACACCCGCTTCTACCGCGAAGGGCTGACCAAGGCCGGCCTTACCATCAAACCCGGCACCCACCCGATCGTGCCCATCATGCTGGGCGACGCCGTGCTGGCACAGAAAGTCTCGGCCCGCTTGCTGGAAAAGGGCATCTATGCCATCGGCTTCTTCTTTCCGGTGGTCCCGCAGGGGCAGGCCCGCATCCGCACGCAGGTCTCGGCCGCCCATAGCCGCGAGGACCTTGTCTTTGCCATTGAGAAATTCGCCGAAGTGAAGCAGGAATTCGGCTTCTGAGATGCCCTCGCCCGCGCAGTTGAAGAAACTCAAGACCGCCGCCAAGGACGCCGCCGCGCGGGCTTACGCCCCGTATTCGAAGTTCCGGGTCGGCGCCGCGGTGCTGGCGGCGTCGGGGAAAGTCTATGCCGGGTGCAACGTGGAGAACGCTTCCTACGGCCTGGGCAACTGCGCCGAACGCACGGCGATCTTCAGCGCGGTCGCCGCGGGCGAGCGGAAATTCAAGTGCGTCGTGGTCTATACGCCGACCAGGACGGCCACCGCTCCGTGCGGCGCCTGCCGGCAGGTGATCCACGAATTCGGCCCGAGGATCCGCGTCCACAGCTTCTGCGCCGGACTCGACCGCATCGACACCTCGGTCCGCGCCCTGCTGCCCGCGGCCTTCGGACCGGAGAATCTGGCGTAGGTGGTCGCCGACAACCACATCGGCGGCTGGCGTCGGCATGAAAACCGACGCCCACCGCTCACAGCGCATCCGTGAACTTTCGCAGTTCCTCCCAGTAGCGCGGGCCCGCGAAATCCGCCAAGCCGCCGTGGGGGCCGCCCTCGATAAAGAGCTTCGCCTTCCGGCCCGACGGAAGCGCCTCGTAGAGTTTCACCCCGTGCCAGAACGGGACCGTGCCGTCCGCCGTGCCGTGGATGACCATGACCGGACAACGCAGTTGCGGCACCTTTTTCAGGCTCTCGAACTTGTCGCCGGGAAAAAACGGGATGCGTGTCATCACGCGGTAGGCGCTGACGAACGCGCCTTGCAGCACGACACCGGCCACCGGCCGGGTCAGCGCCAGCTCCACCGCCGGACCGCCGCCGAGCGAATAGCCGAACAGCACGATGCGGTCGGCCGGCACGCCCAGCTTCGTGCGCAGGTGGTCGTAGGCCAGCCGGGTGTCGGCATAGAGCGTCGGTTCATCGGGCGATCCGCCGCTGTGCCCGTAGCCGCGGTAATCAAAGGCGAAGACCGCGTAACCGGCCTTCACGAATTCGGGTATGTATTCCCCGAGCCCGCCGAGTTCCTCGTAATTGCCGTGCAGGTAAAGCAGCGTGTGCTTCGCCTGCGGATTCGGCCAGTAACGCGCCGCCAAGCGCACACCGTCGGGGGTCGTCAGCGTGACATAATCCGGTCCGAGGGAATATTTCACCGGCGGCCGCGGGAAAATCATGCTGAGCGACAGGCGGTGCGCGCCGAGCGCCAGCACGACATACACGCCGGCGAGCAGGAGCAGGATGCGTCCGAGGCTTAAGAGAACATCTGACATCCTTGGCATGTCATTCTGAGCGGAGCGAAGAATCCAACCTATTGTGCGCCCGCTCGTCCGTTGTGTCGCGTGGCCGTCGCTTCCGCCTTCGCCAAGGCTACGGCGGACAGGCAGGATGACAGGTTACTTCGCTTGGTTGGCTTGCAGCATCGCCCGCACCGCCGCCAGCACGTCGGCGCGCGGCACCTCGCGCTCGCTGCGGTCGGTCAGGTTGCGGAGCTTGACGACACCCTTGGCCAGTTCGTCACCGCCGTAGATGAGCGCCAGCTTCGCGCCGGACTCGGCAGCGGCCTTGAACTGCTTGCCGAAGGCGAGATCCTTGAACGGGTAGCCGACCCGGATGCCCGCCGTGCGCAGCGCATGGATGTCGGCGAAAGCCGCTCGGCGCTCCGTCTCGCCGCCGATGACGGCGTAGATTTCAGGCGAGTTCGCCTGAACCGGCGCCAGTCCGCGCTGCGCAAGCAGCAGGCCGGTCGTCACGTCGCCGATGGCGAAGCCGACGGCCGGCAGGTCGGTGTAGCCCAGCTTCTTGATCAGGTCGTTGTAGCGTCCACCCCCGGCCAGCGCGCGCAGATCGCCCTTCCGGTCGAAGGCCTCGAACACGAAGCCAGTGTAGTAAGCCAGCCCGCGCACGACGCCGAGGTCCACGGAGATGAAATCGGCCAACCCCATCGCGCCGACGCCGTCGAGCACCTTGCGCCAGTCGGCGAGGCGCGCTGTCAGCTTGTCGGACTTGAAGGGCGCCAAAGCGGCCTCCAGGCCGGACAGGCTCTTGATTTTCAGAAACGCAAGCACCTGCTCCTTCTTGTCGGCGGCAAGAGCACCGTGCGCCTCGGCGTAGCCGTTGAAGGCATCGTCGCCCATCTTCTCGTAGCGGTCCACGACCCCGAGGACGGCGCGGGCCTGCGCGTCGTTGAAGCCGAGCGCCTCCAGGTAGAAGAACCACAGGTCGCGATCGCTCAGCCGGACGGAGAAATCATCCTTGGTCAGGCCAAAGCCGGCGAGACACTGGATGAGCAGCGCAATGAGCTCGATCTCGGCCTCCGGGCCGGCCTCACCGAAGATGTCGGCGTTGAACTGGTTGAAGGCGCGAAGCCGGCCCTTTTGCGCGCGTTCGTAGCGGTAGAATTCCGCGATGCTGAACCACTTGATGGGCCGCTTGAGCGCGCCGGCCTTGGCCCCGACCATGCGGCAGACCGTCGGTGTCATCTCCGGGCGCAGCGAAACGGCGCGACCACCCTTGTCGGTGAAGGCGAACAACTGGCCCTCGATCTCGTCGCCTGACTTGGTGGTGTAGAGTTCCAGCGGCTCGAGCACGGGCGCGTCGTATTCTTGGAAGCCAAAGGCTTCCGCCGCCCGACGCCAGCCGTGGAAAATGTGCTGACGACGGGAGAAATCCTCCGGGTAGAAATCCCGGAAGCCAGGAAGCGACTGGAAGCCGGCCATGCCTGACTGTGTCGGGCGCTCAGTCCGCCGTGGCGGGCGGAGGAGGATTGGCCTTCAGTTTTTCGAGGCTCAGCGCCTTGATCTTCTGCTTCAAAATCTTGCCCGACTTGAACTTCACCACGGCGCGCTCCGGGATGACGACCTCGGTCTCAGGCTTGTTGGGGTTGCGCCCCACCCGGGCCTTGCGGACCTGCACCTCGAGCACGCCGAAGTTGCGGAGCTCGACGTTGCGGCCGGCGGCCAGCGCATCCATCACAATATCAAGGGTCATCTGCACCGTGTCTTGGATTTGTTTCTGCGGAAACCCGGTCTTCTCGTAGATTTCCAGGACGATTTCGCGTTTGGTCAGGTTGGTGGACATGGCTTGGCGGGGGTTTGAAATTAATCCGTGGATTCTTGAGCCACAAATAATTCACCACCCAGTGCTTGCGTCAACCGCAAAGCCGCGGCAGGGGTAGCCCGCTGCCATGCCCGATCCCAAGGCCGTAAATAACATGTTTGCCCGCATCGCGGGGCGTTACGACCTCGCCAACCACCTGCTCAGTGGCGGCATGGACTTCCAGTGGCGGCAACGGCTGGTCCGGGCCGTGCACGATGCCCGCCCGTCCGACATTCTGGACTTGGCCACCGGCAGCGGCGACGTGGCCTTCGCCCTGGCCGACGGGCTGCCTCCGGGGGTGCGCATCACCGGCATGGATTTTTGCCAACCGATGCTGGACGAGGCGGTTAAAAAGCGCGCCGGCATCCCGCGCAGGGCCGGCATCACATTCCGCCAAGGCGACGGCATGGCCCTGCCCCTGCCCGACCGGTCGTTTGATGTGCTGACCATCTCCTTCGGGCTGCGCAACATGGCCGACCGGCACCAGGCCCTCACCGAAATGCACCGTGTGCTGCGGCCCGGAGGGCGGCTCTTCGTGCTGGAATTCTCCCAGCCGCATTGGTGGTTCCGGCCTTTCTATTATGCTTATTTGAAACTGTTGCTGCCCGTCGTTGCAGGGAGCGTCACCGGCGACCGCTCCGCCTACGAATATCTCGGCGGCTCCATCGAGCAGTTCCCCGGCCGCGAGGAGATGAGCGCCGAGATCCGCCAGGCCGGTTTCGCCTCCGTGCGCGCGACGCCGCTGACCTTCGGCATCGTGGCGCTGCACGAAGCGGCGGCATGACGCGGCCGCTCCCGCCGCAGCGGAAGCGGCTGGCGCGCGCATCAATTGAACGACTTGCCGCAACCGCAGGTGCTCTGGGCATTGGGATTGCGGATCTCGAAGCCCTTGCCCTGCAGGCCGTCGTCGAAATCGATGCTCGTGCCACTCAGGTAGGCGAGGCTCGTGGGATCCACCAGCACCTGCACGCCTTCGGTCTCGAAAACGCGGTCGTCGGGCTTCGCCAGATCGAACGACATGCCGTATTGAAAGCCCGAGCAGCCGCCGCCCTCGACGAAAACGCGGAGTTTTTTCTGCGCATCGCCCTGCGCGGCATGCAGGGTCTGCACCTGGCGGGCGGCCCGTGACGTAAGCGTGATCATGCGGCGCAACCTAGGCCCGCACCCCCGCCTGTCAACCTGCCCTTCCCCTCCCGAACGCAAGCGCAGAGCAGGAATCGTGCAATATTCCTTCTGAATTCTTGCCACCGGTCCGCCCCGGCACATGCTTGCTGCCGTGTCAGCTCTCAAGAACATCTTTTCCGACCTGCAGTATGATCTGACCCGCAAGCTCGCCGAAGGCGGCATGGGAGTGGTTTACGAAGCCGTCCAGAAAGGCTCAGGCAATTTTCGCAAGATCGTCGCCATCAAACTGATCCGCGAGGAATACTCGAGCATCCCCGAGTTCCAGAAGAACTTCATCGGCGAGGCCCGCCTCGTGGCCGACCTGATCCACACCAACATCGTCCAGACCTATCATCTCGGGCAGATCGGCGGGCAATATTTCATGACGATGGAATTTGTGCGCGGGGTGAATCTGGAGCATTTCATCGAGCGCCACAACGAGCTCGGCCGGCAGGTGCCCCTGGACATGGCCGTGTTCATCGCCTCGCGCGTCTGCCGGGGCCTCAATTACGCCCACAACAAACGCGACACCGACGGGCGCCTGCTCGGCATCGTCCACCGCGACGTCAATCCGAAGAACGTGATGCTCGCCATCGAAGGCGATGTGAAGCTCACCGACTTCGGCATCGCGAAGGCGCTGGACCTGATGTACAACGAGGAAGGCAAGGTGATTCCGGGCAAGGACGAGTATCTCTCCACCGAGGGCGCCAGCTACGCCGTGACCGACGGCCGCTCCGACCTCTTCTCGCTCGGCATCGTGCTCACCGAGACCCTGCTCGGCCGGAACATCTTCCGCGGCGCCAGCCGCCTCGAATCGCGACGCAACATCCTCACGATGCCGCTGCCGAAGTTCTCCACGCTGCGGGCCGACATCGATCCCAAGCTCGAGGCCATCATCCAAAGGACCCTCCAACGCGACCGCGACAAGCGCTACCAGTCCGCCTACGAGCTGCTCACCGACCTCGAACTCTACCTTTACAGCGACCGTTACGGCCCCACCAACGAAAAGCTGGCCGTCTATCTGGCCGAGATCTTCCCCCCCGAGAAACCCGACTCGACCCCCTCAGTGCCCCGCTCCAACCAGGCCCGCGCTTAACGGGGTTTTTCCCCACGACCGTATGAGCGGACCAGGACTCAACCAGAGTTTCCAGCAGCGGCAGACGCAGCAGCTGATGCTCGCGCCGCAGATGCGGCAGTCGCTCAAGATCCTGCAGGTCGCCGCCCTCGATCTGCGCGCCACCATCCAGGAGGAACTCCAGGCCAACCCCACTCTCGAGGAGATGCCGATGGACGACGTCAGCCTCGAGAAAAACGCCACCAGCGGCGACGAGAAGGCCGTGCCCGACGACGATCCGCGCGAGGAAATGGACTTTTCCCGCGACATGCAGATGCTCGAGCGCATCGGGCAGGACTGGCGCGACCACATGTCGGACACCGGCGGCGTGCGGCAGACCACCGGCGAGGAGGACGAGCGCCGGCAGCATTTCTACGACTCGCTCACCTCCGAGACCTCCCTGCAGCAGCATCTCATGGAGCAGGCCGAGCTGGCCGACTGTCCGCCGCAGGTCCTGGAGGCGCTGCGCTACCTCATCGGCAGCCTCGACGACCGCGGCTACCTGACCGCCAGTCTGTCCGACATCGCCCTGCTGGCCGGCCTGCCGCTGCCGACCGTCCAGGAGGCGTCCAGGCTTCTCAAGACCTTCGACCCGCCCGGCATCGGCGCGGAGAACCTCGGCGACTGCCTGCTGATCCAGCTCAACCACCAGGGTCGCGGCAAGTCCGTCGCCGCCCGCATCGTGCGCGACCATTTCGAGCTGCTCGTGCGGCGCCGCATCCCCGACCTGGCGCGCAAGATGGGACTCGCCCCCGAGATCATCCAGGAGGCCATCGGGATCATCGGCGCGCTCGACCCGGCCCCCGGCCGCCGCTATGCGGAGGACGCCAACCGCGTGGTCGTGCCCGACGTCACCGTCGAGAAGGACAACGGCGAATGGCAGGTGATCCTCAACCAGGACTACATCCCCCGCCTGCGCCTGAGCAGCACCTACCGCGACCTCATCGCCAAGGGCAAATTGTCCAAACAGGAGAGCGACTACCTCCGGGAGAAACTCCGCTCGGGCAAGTTCATCATCAACGCCATCGAGCAGCGCCAGCGCACCATCGAGCGCATCACCCGTGAGATCCTCAAGCACCAGCACGAGTTCTTCGAGGAGGGCGTCTCCAAGCTGAAACCGCTCACGATGACCCAGATCGCCGACATCATCGGCGTGCACGAGACGACGGTCAGCCGCGCCTTGGCCAACAAATACATCAAGACCCCGCACGGCGTCTTCGAGATGAAGTTCTTCTTCACTTCCGGCTACCAGTCGCAGGCCGGCGAGTCCGTGGCCAACACCAGTGTGAAGGAGATGATCGCCGACATCATCGCCGGCGAGGATCCCGGCGCCCCGCGCAGCGACCAGGAGATCGTCGGCCTGCTGCAGGAAAAAGGGCTCAGGATCGCCCGCCGCACCGTCGCCAAATACCGCGAAGAACTCGGCCTGCTGCCGAGCAACCTGCGCCGGCGCTACGATTAGCCCGGAGGCTCCCCAACCCGTGGCGGGAGTCGCGCGGTTTTCGTCTCGCCACATGCGAAGCGCTCACGGGTTCCGCCGCTGCGGACAGGTGCCGCGCCGCTCACCCGGCCAGCGCCTGTTGCAGCACGGACCGGAGTTTTGCCAGGTCCACGGGCTTGAGCAGGCACGCGCTCAGCCGGGCCACCGAGACGCAGCGGCTGAGCAAGTCAGGATTCAGATAACCGGTCATCAGGATGCGCTTCGCCGCCGGCTGACGCTCCAACGCCTCCAGCAGGAAATCCAGTCCCTGCGCCTCGCCGGGCAGCATGTGATCGGAGAGGATGAGATCATAGACGCGGGAGGCCAGGAGCAGGCGCGCCTCCTCCGCGGTGCCGGCCACGTCGATCTCGAAATCCGCCTCGAGATTGCCGACCAACGCCGCCGCCAGCGTCGTTTCATCCTCCAACAGCAGGAGCAGCGGCCGCGATGGTTTGCCGGCGTCCGCCATGCACCCTTCAGCCCTTCCCCGCCGCAATCTGGTCGTGCAGTTTGGCCGCCTCGGTCACCGTTTTCACCAGTTCGGGCAGCGACACGGGTTTGAGCAGATAGCGGTAAAGCGCAGCCTCGTTCACACTGCGCAGCAGCATCTCCGGCTTCATGTATCCGGTCACGAGCACGCGCTGCATCTCGGGATACTCCTCGCGCGCATCCACCAGGAAGCTCAGGCCGTTGCCGCCCGGCATGAGGTGGTCGGACACGACGACCTTGAAGGCGCGCTTGTGGAGCAGGAAACCCGCCTCCTTGGCGCTGGTCGCCACCGCCACGTCAAAGTAGGGGGATAGGGCCTCGGCATACAGGTCCAGAAGGGGCTTCTCGTCGTCCACCAGCAGAACCGCGGCCTTGGCGGGCTTGGCGGCCTCCGGTAGGTTGTTCTCCGTTGTCATGCGTGCCTTATGCTGCGAACGGCGGCCCGCTTGGCAAACTCAAATCCCAAATGAATCCGCGCCCGATGTCCCTCTCGGGCCGATGATTGCTTGCGTCGGGCACGGCGATTTTTTTTGCTTGGGCCGGCATGGAAACAGCCGACCTGCACGCCGCCGCCCGCCAGGGCCGATTCGGGGAGTTCCCCGTGGATTTCTTCACGGCCGACAACCTCACCGCCCGCAACGCCTCGGGCAACACCCCGCTCCACCTCGCCGCCAAATACGGCAATCTCGGCCAGCTCCCCCAGCAACTGCTCACCCCCGAGCTGCTGCTGGGAAAGAACGACGCCGGCTACACCCCGCTCCATCTCGCCGCCCGCGAGGGCACGCTCGACCGCTTCCCCGCCGCGTTGCTCACCCGCGACTGCCTGCTCACCCGTTCCAACAGCGGCCTCACGCCGCTGCACCTGGCCGCCGCCGCCGGACACCTCGACCAACTGCCGGCCGGCCTGCTCACGCTCGAACTCGTGCTCACCAAATCCGACACGGGCAACACGCTGCTCCACGAAGCCGCCGAGAACGGCACGCTCGACCGCTTCCCCGCCCACTTCATCACCCTCGCCACGCTCACCTCGCCCAACATCAGCGGCGAGACCGTGCTGCACACCGCCGCGCTCAACGGGCACCTCGATCAGATCCCGCGCCAGTTCCTCACCGCCGAGACCTTGCTGCTCAAGACGGCCAACCACGACACCTGCCTGCACGCCGCCGCCATCACCGGCCATCTCGACCAGATCCCGCCGGAGTTCCTCACCCACGACAACCTCGTGCTCGCCAGCAAGTCGGGCCACACGCCCATCCATGCCGCCGCCGAGTCGGGCAATCTCGGCCAGATCCCGCGCGACCGCCTCACCCTCGACCTGCTCATCTCGCGCAACGACTTCGGCGACACCCCGCTCCACGCCGCCGCCGTCGAGGGCCACCTCAAGGACGTGCCCCGCGAGTTCCTCAACCGCGCCACACTGCTCATCCGCAACTACACGGGCGGCACGCCGATCGGCGCCGCCATCCACAACGGCCACGCCGACCAGCTCCCCGAGGAGTTCCGACCCAAGCCGCCCACCGCCCTTCAAAAATTTCTCTACCGCACCGGCTTCTCCCGCCCGCCCTACACCTAGCGCCCGCCGTCCGCCCCCGCCCGGACCTGCGCATTTTTTGGCCGAAACGTGTGATAACCGCTTTGCCGCTCGCCTCGGCACCCGGTTTCCCCTCCAATCCGCGCTCCCTTTTTCACTGAATGAACACCAGTATCACTGCCATCACCGCCCGCGAGATCATCGACTCCCGCGGCAATCCCACCATCGAGGTTGATGTCCGCCTCGCCTCCGGCCACCTCGGCCGCGCCGCCGTGCCCTCGGGCGCCTCCACCGGCGAGCACGAGGCCATCGAGCTGCGCGACGGCGACAAGGCCCGCTACCTCGGCAAGGGCACCCTCAAGGCCGTCGCCAACGTGAAGTCCAAAATCGCCCCCGCGCTGATCGGCTTCGACGCGCAGGACCAGCTCGGCGTGGACCGCACCATGCTCAAACTCGACGGCACCTCCACCAAGTCGAAGCTCGGCGCCAACGCCATCCTCGGCGTCTCCCTCGCCACCGCCAAGGCCGCCGCCGCCGCCCTCAACGTCCCCCTCTACAAATACCTCGGCGGACCCAACGCGAAGGTCCTGCCCGTGCCGCTCATGAACATCATGAACGGCGGCGCCCACTCCGACGCGCCCATCGACTTCCAGGAGTTCATGATCGTCCCGAAGAACTTCAACTCCTTCGCCGAGGCCCTCCGCGCCGGCGCCGAGGTGTTCCACTCCCTCAAAAAGGTGCTCAAGGCCAAGGGCCTCGCCACCGCCGTCGGCGACGAAGGCGGCTTCGCCCCCAACCTCGCCTCCACCACCGACGCTCTCGACGCCATCGCCGAGGCCGTCAAGGGCGCCGGCTACAAGCTCGGCAAGGACATCTTCCTCGCCCTCGACGTCGCCTCCTCCGAGTTCTACGTGAAGGAGAAAAAGACCTACGTCTTCAAGAAATCCGACGGCCGCAGTTTCACCGGCGACCAGTTCGTCGCCTACTACAAGGACCTCATCGCCAAATACCCGATCGTCTCCATCGAGGACGGCTGCGCCGAGGGCGACTGGACCACCTGGAAGAAGCTCACCGACGCCATCGGCGGCAAGGTGCAGCTCGTCGGCGACGACCTCTTCGTCACCAACGTCGAATTCCTCAAGAAAGGCATCGAGACCGGCACCGCCAACTCGATCCTCGTCAAGGTCAACCAGATCGGCTCCCTCACCGAGACCCTCGACGCCATCGAGCTCGCCCAGAAGAACAAATACACGACCATCATCTCCCACCGCTCGGGCGAGACCGAGGACGTGACCATCGCCGACATCGCCGTCGCCACCAACGCCGGCCAGATCAAGACCGGCTCCGCCTCCCGCACCGACCGCATCGCGAAATACAACCAGCTCCTCCGCATCGAAGAGGAGCTCGGCGCCTCCGCGATCTACGGCGGCCAGCTCTGAACCGCGCCCCTTTGCGAAGCTGCCTACCCCACGGCTCCGTAAGAACGCACACACCCAGGGAAGGCCGGGCGCCGCCAGGCGCCCGGCCTTTTCCCTTTTCCGATACCTCCGCCGGCGAGGGACATCTCCTTGCCTCGCTCCGCCACCAGTCGCACCCTGCCCCCGTGAAAACGCTCACCTCCCGCCTCCTGCTCGCCACCCTGGTGCTGGCCGCCGGCCGCCCGCTGCCCGCCGACGAGGCGGCGAAACCGCCCCCCTCCAAGGAGCCGGTCATGGCCCTGCCCAAGCTCGAGGTCACCGCCCGGCGCGCCAAGGAAATCGATCGCGAACTCAAGCGCCTCGACAAGATGATTGCCCGCGAGAAACAGAAGATCAAATCCACCGACCTCGACAAGGCGCTCAACAACGGGAAGCTCGCCCGCGCCGCCGCCATTTTCGGCGGCAACTCCGCCGACCACCTTTCCGCCGTCGCCGCCAGCCGGGTCATGCTCATGGAGCAGGAACGCATGGTCCTCGAAGCAATGAAACGTCCCGCCACCCTCGCGGAGCGAAAGATGATGGACGCCGAGATCGAGCAGCTCCGTCTCACCCGCCGCAACCTCGACGACCCCGCCGCGCAGCGGTGATTGGCGGGGTGGAACCCGGTCTCCGACCGGACCATGTCTTGGCAGTCCGTTTGCAGGCCGGCCTCGCCCACCTGCCCGGAGTGGAAACCGCGCGGACAAGCCGGGTCCGCGCAGAGACCGGAGCTACTCCACCCGCAGGATGTAGCCCCGCAGGTATTCGCTCTCCGGCATCGTCACCAGCACCGGATGATCCGGCGGCTGGTGGCAGAACTCGAGCACATGCACGCGGCGCTTCGCATCGGCCGCCGCCCCGGCCAGGACCTCCCGCAACTGGGCGTCCTGCATGTGGTGCGAACAGGTGTAGGTCGCGAGCACGCCACCGGGCGCAAGCGCCTTCATCGCGCGCAGATTGAGCTCCTTGTAGCCGCGCAATGCGCCCGCGAGCGAGGACTTCGATTTCGCAAAGGGCGGCGGATCGAGGATGATCAGATCCCAGGCCGGCGCGTCGTCGCGCCGGGCCGTGAACCAGTCGAACACGTTCACGCCCTGGAAATCCGCCTTCAGGCCGTTGCGCTCGGCGTTCCTCTTCGCCTGCGCGACGGCGTCGAACGCGCTGTCGAGACCGAGCACGGCGGCCGCACCGGCCCTGGCGCAGTGCAGCGCAAAGGAGCCCTGGTTGCAGAACGCATCGAGCACCCGACGGCCGGCCGCGTATTTCGCCACCGCCGCATGCTGCCGCCGTTGGTCGAGATAGAACCCCGTCTTCTGCCCGCCCTGCAAATCGAGCCAGTAGTCCAGCCCGTCGATGCCCACCCAACGCGGCGCCCACGGTGCGCCCGATCGGGTGTGGATGTCCACCGCCAACCCCTCCAGCCGGCGCAGGTTGGAGTCGTTGCGGAAGACGATCTCCTGCGCGCCGGTCAGTCCCGCCAGCAGATCGCTGATCACCTGGCTGCGTTTCTCCATCGCCAGCGTCTGGATCTGCACCACGACGGCGCCGCCGAACTGGTCCGCCACGATCCCCGGGAGGTCGTCCGCCTCGCTCCAGACCAGCCGCTTGAAATCCCCCATGTCCGCGCGCCGCGCCAGTGCGCGCTGCAACGCGCCGCGCAGATACGCTTCGTCCAGCGCCACGCGCTCCCGGCTCAGCCGCCGCCACACGATCTGCGATTTCGAATTGTAGATGCCCGTGCCGAGCAGCCGGCCGGCCCGGTCGCGGCACTCGACCACTTCGCCGTCGTGCTCGGCGGGCAGCAGCGCCTCGCACTCGTTGGCGAACACCCAAGGGTGGCCGGCGAGGACGCGGGCGTTGGCATTGGGCTTGAGTTTCAGGCTGACAGACATGCCCGGACTGTTTCCGGGTTGCCGGGTGCTTGGAAGCAAAAAGACCCGGATGGGCCGGGTCAGTTCGTGCGGAAATGGCTGCAGCCGCTCTGCCCAGGATCGGTGGACTCGGATTCAGCCAAGTCTGCCGGCTGGGTCCGCGGGCGCATCCAGTCGTCCTCCACCGGAGGTTGCTGGCGCAGGGCCCGCCAGAGATCGGTGATCACGATCCCCGCATCGGTTTTGAGCTTTTCGATGACGGGGTCTTTCATGGAGGCTGTTCCCGACGCCGCGCTAGCGGGATACCTTGGCATGATTGACGGCCGCCAGCAACGCGCCGCTGAGCGTGACAAGAAGTAGTATAATCATGGCTGCGGTCATGCCCTGCTATCGGCACGTTGCAGCCATTGCTTTACAACAAAATAGCGCCAGCACCCGCCGGCCCCGGAAAAACACCGGTCCGCGGACGGGCCGGCTCGGGTTAGGGGTGGAATTTCCTGAACGGTCCTTGGCTCCCCGCGTGTGCTTTGCTCAGCGCACGCCCTGCGCCGCCGGCGGGAGGGTCTGGAAGAAGGCCCAGAGCGCCTTCAGCTCGACGTCATCCATGCCGGCAAAACCGCGCGGCATCACCGGGCTCAATTCCGTGCCATCCGGTCGCTTCGCGGTGCGGACCGCCGTGATGAAATCCTGCTCGGACCACTTGGAAAGACGTCCGTCCGGATGCGGCGTCAGATTGGCCGCCAGCGGCCAGTCGGGCGGCCCGATCTCGATCTTGCCGCCGCTGAAGTTGGGACCGTGGCAGCCCATGCAGCTGGCGGCGAGGTAACGGCCATAATCGGCTGTGGGCTCTTTCACGATCGCCGCCGGCGCCGTGACCGGCGCCCGCACCAAGGCCTCCGCCGCGATCATCTTTTCCGGGGACAGGGCAAGCAGGACTGTCGAAACCGGGCCGTATGCCGTCGCGCCGCGCTCCCGGTCAACCGGCGGCAGGGTCCTGAGGAAGGCAACGAGCGCGCCGAGATCCTCGTCCGTGAAATGCGCGTATTCCAGCGACGGCATGACAAACAGGCCGCGCCCGTCCTTGCCCACGCCATGCCGGATGGCGCGCACCCAATCCTCGTCGGTGAACCCGCCGACGCTGCTGCCCTTGCCGGGCGTGAGATTGGAGCCGTAGAGACGGCCCATGGCGCCATCCTCGATCACCCTGGCGCCGGCCAGATCCGCTCCATGGCAGTCAATGCACCCGCGCGTCTGCGCCAGGTGTCGGCCGCGGGCAACGGCCGCCACATCGGTCGGGACGGTCACCGGCCGGACCGCGACCGCATAGGTTTTCTTCAGGGCGCCCTGGCTCTTCGCCCTCAGCCAAAGGCCGAGGCCCGCGGCGATAACGACCAGACTGACAACGATACCGAGGATGATTTTGAGCGCTCTGCGCACGAACGTGGATGGGTTGGCCCGGAGCACAGCGGCAACCCGGAAAGGTTTCAACACTGTTAGTATGCTGAGCGGCTGCCGCCGGAGAAAAGGCTTCCCCTTCCGGCTGCCGCCCCCTTTCCTGCCCGACTCTCCGCTTCAACCGCCCGTCGCCCTCCATCCTTCCGTCCTCCGACATGTCGCCCGCCCAGGAAATCGCCCGCCGCCGCACCTTCGCGATCATCTCGCACCCCGACGCGGGCAAGACGACGCTGACCGAGAAGTTCCTGCTCTACGGCAACGCCATCCACCTCGCCGGCGCCGTCAAGGATCGCAAGAACCAGCGCGCCACCGCCTCCGACTGGATGGAACTCGAAAAGCAGCGCGGCATCTCGATCTCATCCACGGTGCTGCAGTTCGATTTCGCCGGCTGCGCGATCAACCTGCTCGACACCCCCGGCCACAAGGACTTCTCCGAGGACACCTACCGCGTCCTCACCGCAGTCGATGCGGCACTCATGGTCATCGACGCCGCCAAGGGCGTGGAAAGCCAGACCCGCAAGCTCTTCGAGGTCTGCCGCCGCCGGGGTGTGCCGATCTTCACTTTCATGAACAAGTGCGACCGGCCGACGCGCAATCCGCTCGACCTGCTCGACGAACTGGAGAGCGTCCTCGGCCTCCAATCCTCGCCCGTCGTCTGGCCTCTCGGCAACGGCCCGTCCTTCAAGGGCGTGTTCGACCGCCGCACCCGTGCCGTGCACCTGTTCGAGCGCGTCCCCGGCGGCGCCTACCAGGCGCCGGTCAACGTCACCTCCCTCGACGATCCGGCCGTCCGCGCGAAACTCGACGACGACACCTATCGCGACGTGAAGGAGCAGCTCGAGATGCTCGACGGCGCCGGGCACCCCTTCGACCTCGCCGCCGTGCAGCAAGGCCGGCAGACGCCCGTCTATTTCGGCTCGGCCGTGAACAACTTCGGCATCGAGCTCCTCCTGAACGGATTTCTCAAGGACTCCGTCCCGCCCGCGCCGCGCAAATCAGTCAGCATCGCCGTACCCGGCGCGCCCGCACCGACCACCGGGCGCGTCGTGCCCGTGGACGACCCGAAGTTCTCGGGCTTCATCTTCAAGATCCAGGCCAACATGGACCCGAAACACCGCGACCGCATCGCGTTCCTCCGCGTGTGCTCCGGCAAGTTCGAACGCGACATGGTCGTCACGCACCAGCGCACGGGCCGGCAGGTGCGGCTCTCCTCCTCGCACAAACTCTTCGGTCAGGAACGCGAAACCGTGGACGAGGCCTGGCCGGGCGACGTCATCGGACTCGTCGGCCACGATGCGTTCGGCATCGGCGACACGCTCACGACCGACCGTTCGATCGCCTACGACGAGATCCCCCGCTTCCCGTCGGAAGTCTTCACCTACATTTCCAATCCGAATTCCGGCGACGCGAAGAAATACCGCGCCGGACTTGAGCAACTCCTGCAGGAGGGCGTGGTCCAGTCCTTCAGCGTCAGGAACGCCCCGTCCGGTTCGACGCTGCTCGCGGCGGTCGGCCCGCTGCAATTCGAGGTCGTGCAATGGCGCCTGAAGAGCGAATACGGGGCCGAGTCGCGCCTCACGCCCGCCCCGTGGACCGTCCTCCGGTGGCTCGAAATTCCCGACAGTCTGAAAAACGCCAAGGGCGACTTCGACCTCACCCGCCTGGTTGTCGCCACCGGCGTAAGTTTCGGCACCGACAAATTCGGCCATCCCGTCGTCCTGTTCCCCAATGATTGGACCACGCGGTATTTTCAGGAAAAGAATCCGGAGCTGAAGCTTCACGCACTCCCTTTGGAGCAGGTCAAATAGGCGTGCGACACCGTCGCGGGCCCTTCCGCACTGCGGAAGACACAAAAACGTAACCTGCGCTGCTTCAAGGCCTGCGGCGCCGCTCCGATGTAGGGCCGCATGTCCGCCAACCTGGCTGCTTTTCCCACTGCTTCTCAACCCGCCATGCAGACGGCCCAAGGGCAACGTCGCCATCGCCGCCTGTCCGTCGGCCAGGGTATCACCTTGGGCTTCGGGCTGGTCCTGCTCCTGGGCCTGCTCATCGCCGGCACCGCGCGCCTGGCGCTTTGGCGCACCGGGCGGCACTTGGGCGAATACTCCGGCAGCGTCCACGACACCAACACCGTCTCCAATATCGAGAACGCCATGCTGGTGCTGACGCAACAGGTGAACGAGTTTCTCGCCAAAGGCTCAACCGCCAGCGTCGAAAACTATAAACACGCGAAGACTGCGTTGGATGCCGAGCTTGCCACCGCGCGGGCCGCCAACACCGGTGATGCCTGGCAGAAGACCTTTGACCAGGTGATCGTCCCCTTGGCCTCCTACGATCGCGCCTTCGGCCGGTTGGTCGAAAATCACGGCGCTTTCCGCCGGGCTTTCGACGCCGAGTTGCACCCGCTGGGCGACAAATTGATCCAGGGGTTGCATGCCCTCACCGCCGAGGCAAGCGACAGCGGCGACCTGCGCCTGGCCTTCAAGGGCTCGCTCGCCACACGCGCCTATTTCGAGGCGATGAGCCATTTGCGCGCCTACCTCGTCATCGGCAACCCGGATGACCGGGCCGCCGTCCGTGTTTCGCTCGCCACGCTCGGCACGCGGCTGGGAGACCTGAAGCCCGAGGAGGCCGAGCCCAGCGAACCCGCCGCTCCGCCCAATGCCGCGGAACCGCAGCCACCGCCTCCCCTCACCCCGGCCGAGCTGGCGCGCAAAGCCGCCGTGATCGAGCTGGCCGCCCTTGCTCTCGGCATCGGCGACACCATGAACCGCATCATCGCCTTGCAGGAGGAACGGACCGCGTTGGTGGCGGAACTGGGACAGGCCGCCCCCCGTTTCACCGCGATTCTTGCCGGGCTCCGCCACACCACCGCCCGGTTTCAGGCCAAGGTGGAGTCCGATCTGCGCAGCGGCCAGCGACGCGGCGAGCAGCTCGTCGGCGCCACCGGTGCGGCCGCCATCGCCACCGGCATCGGCGCCGCCTGGATCATCGTCCGGAGCATCAACCGCCGGATCATCACGATCGCCCGCCGCCTCGACACCGAGGCGGCCCGCACGGCGGCAACCGCCTCGGAGATGGCCCAGGTCAGCCGCACCATTGCGGACGGGGCCGCCCGGCAGGCTTCGGCGTTGGAGCAAAGCACCGCCTCGCTGCAGGAGATCCTCGATTCCACCCGGCAGACCGCAGCGGATGCCGAGCACGGCCGCTCCGCGGCCAATCAGACCCGCCAGGCCGGCGAAACCGGTCTGCAAAGCATGCACGCGCTGAATTCCGCCATGGAAGAAAACGCGCAGGCCGGCGCCCAGATTCGCGCGATCGTCTCCAGCATCGATGAACTCGCCTTCCAGACCAACCTGCTGGCCCTGAACGCCGCCATCGAGGCCGCCCGGGCAGGCGAGGCCGGCGCGGGATTCGCCGTGGTGGCCGACGAGGTCCGCCAGCTCGCCAGGCGGAGCGCCGCTGCTGCGCGCGCGACCGCCGGCAAGATCGCCGATTCCATCGCCAAAGCCGAGCGGGGCCTGAGTCTGAGCAACCAGGTCAACCGCGACCTCAAGGTGATCGTCGGACACGCCCGCACCGTAGATCAGTTGACGGAAAACCTCACTCTTGCCTCCAGGGAGCAAAGCACGGGCATCGGCGAACTCAACCGGGCCATGGCGGGAATCGACACCATCACCCGGTCCAGTGCCGTGCTGGCCGACGACGCCGCCCGCTCGGCCGAAACACTGCGCCACCAGTCCGTTCAGGTGCAGAACGCCGTCGGGGAACTGTTCGCCCTCATCGGCGTGACCAAACAACCGCCGTCCACGGATGACCGCACCGCGGCAAAACCGCAGCCCGCACCAGCCGGCGCCGCGGAGAAGAAAGCGCACCGCTCAAAAATGGCGGCCGCGACCTGTAGCTGAACCGGCCGCCGCCCGCCGCCGCTTGCGCAGATAGCCTGTGCCGCCGCTTGACCGGAAGTCCTGGCCGGGTAGCCTGCCCGGCGTGAGAACCCGCCGGCTTCCCCTGCTCTTCGGATTGGCCTGCGCCGTCACCCTGTCCGCCGCGGAGCCGGCCGTCGCCGCCGGGAAGCCAGATCCGTGGAAGCCCGTGCGCTTTCTCCTCGGGAAACGGGAAGGCGCGCCGGAGGGCCAGCCGGGCCGGGGCAATTCGGTGCGCGCGTATGCTTTCACGCTCGGCAACCGCTTCATCGAGGTGCGCAACGCCACCGACCACCCGCCGCAGGAAAGGAACCCCAAGGGCGAGCACCACGAGGACCGCAGCCTCTTCAGCTACGACCGTGCCCGGATGAAACTCGTGCTGCGGCAGTTCCATCTCGCGGGGTTCGTCAATCACTACGTCCTCGATTCCGTGTCCGCCGTCGGCTCCACCGTGGCCTGCGCCAGCGTGGCGCCCGAGAACCTCCCCGCCGGATTCCGCGCCCGCGAAACCTACACGCGCGTGAGCGACGACGCGTTCACCGAACTCTTCGAGATCGCCGCCCCCGGCAAGGAGTTCGAGAAATACTCCGCCGCGCGTTTCGCTCGCACCCGCAACTGACTCCTCCTCGCGCCACATGAAGCTCCGCCTGCTTTTCACCCTCCTCTGCTCCCTGCGTCTCGCGACCCTGTCGGCAAACGAACCGCCCGCCGCCGCCGAACGCGCTCCCATCCTCGTCAGCGTCCACGGCGCCTGGGCCGGCGGCTGGCAGATGAAGAAAGTCGCCCCCCTCCTCGAGGCGCAGGGCTGGAAGGTCTATCGCCCCACCCTGCCCGGTCTCGGGGAACACCATCATCTCGCCACTCCGTCCATCGGCCTCGACGACCACATCACCGACATCGTGAACCTGATCCTCTTCGAGGACCTGCATGATGTCGTCCTGCTTGGCCACAGCTACGGTGGCATGGTCATCACCGGCGTTGCCGACCGCATCCCCGACCGCATCGCCCGGCTCGTCTATCTCGACGCCTTCGTGCCGGAGGACGGCGAAAGCCTCATGACCGTCCGCCAGGCCGGTCCGAGGGACCTTGAGAGGATGACCAAGGACGGCTTCGTCATCCCGTCGTGGGTCAAGCCCGCCAAGCTCCCACCCAAGGATGTGCCGCACCCGCTCAAAACCTTCACCGATGCCATCAGCCTGCAAAACCCGGCCGCCGCCAAGGTGCCGGCCACCTACATCCTCACCGTGGATCCCGGCAAGCAACCCGAGGATGACACGTTTTTCGCGTCTTCCGAGCGCGCCCGTGCCCGGGGCTGGCCGGTGATCATCATGGAAGCCGACCACGTCCCCCAGTGGCGCCAGCCCGAGGCCACCGCGGAAATCCTGCTCGGCATCAGGTAGGCCGGCTCCCGGGGCTTGCCCGCGGCAGTGCCAGTCCTAGATTTCAACCATGTCCGATTTCCAAGCCCCCGTTTTCCTCACCGATCTGCTCAAGGCCAAGTCGCCCTCCGGCGCCGAGGCCCAGGCCCAGGCCGTCTATGACCGCTACGTCAAGCCGCACGCCGACACCTACGCCGACGACGCCCTCGGCAACCGCCTCGCCAGCCTCAACCCCAACGGCAGCCCCGTCCTCATGCTGGCCGGCCACATGGACGAGCTCGGCCTCATCATCACCTTCGTCAACAAGGACGGCTTCCTCTACTTCGACACCATCGGCGGCCACGACCTGAGCATCATCTCCGGCCGCCGGGTCATCATCCAGACCGCCCGCGGCGCCGTGAAAGGCGTGACCGGCAAGCGGGCCATTCACCTGATGGACGAGGAAGACCGCAAGAAGGTGCCGAAGAAGCACGAGATCTGGATCGACATCGGCGCCAAGACCAAGGCCGAAGCCCTCCAGCGCGTGGCCCTTGGCGACGTGGCGACCTACGATCACGAGTTCGAGCTGCTCAACGGCAGCATCGGCACCGCCCGCGCCTTCGACAACAAGGTCGGCGCCTATGTCGTGGGAGAAACGCTCATCCGCCTCGCGAAGGACAAGTCGAAGCTCAACGCCAAGGTCGTCTCCGTCGCCACCACGCAGGAGGAAATCGGCACGCGCGGCGCGCAGACCTCGGCCTTTGCCGTGGACCCGCACGTCGCCCTTATCGTGGATGTCGGCCACGCCACCGATCATCCCGACTGCGACCAGCGCAAGTTCGGCGAGACCAAGCTCGGCGGCGGCCCGATCATCTGCCGTGGTCCGAACATCAACCCCAAGGTTTTCGACCGCCTTGTCGCCGTTGCGAAGAAGCTCAAGATTCCCTACCAGATCGAGGCCGACCCCCGGCCCACCGGCACCGACGCCCGCGCCATCCAGATGGCCCGCGGCGGCGTGGCCTGCGGCCTCGTCTCCATCCCGCTCCGCTACATGCACACGCCGAGCGAGATCGCGGACCTGCAGGACGTCGAGGATTGCGTGAAGCTCTTCGCCGCCTTCGCCAAGTCGCTGGGCAAAGGCGAGAGTTTCAACTGGTAGGACCGGTCGGCGACCGGCCCTGCTTCCTTACGCCGCGTTCTTCGAGGCGGTGCGGCCGGGCCGCTTGAGCTGCGGCTTCTTGCGCCCCTCGACCACGGCCTGGTCAATGATGACCTCGCTGATGTCGTCGCGCGCCGGCAGGTCATACATCACCTCGAGCATGATCTTTTCGAGGATGGCGCGGAGCGCGCGGGCGCCCGTCTTGAGCTCGATGGCCTTCCTGGCGATGGCCACGATGGCGTCGCGGGTGAACTTGAGCTGCACGCCGTCCATCGCGAAGAGCTTGGAATACTGCTTCACCATCGCGTTCTTGGTGCGGAGCAGGACCTTCTCCAGATCCTCGACCTTCAATTCGTCGAGCACCGAGACGACCGGCAGACGGCCGATGAACTCGGGAATCATGCCGAAGCGAATGAGGTCCTCCGGCGCGACGCCGCGCATCATCTCGTCGGGCGTGAGGTCGTGGTCCTTGGCATTGATGTGGAAGCCGAGCGAACGCTGGCCGAGGCGCTTCTTGATGACCTCGTTGAGGCCGACGAACGCGCCGCCGCAGATGAAGAGAATGTTCGAGGTGTTGACCTGGATGTATTCCTGGTTCGGGTGCTTGCGGCCGCCCTGCGGCGGGACGTTGCACACCGTGCCCTCGAGAATCTTGAGCAGCGCCTGCTGCACGCCCTCGCCCGACACGTCGCGGGTGATGGAGACGTTCTCGGTGGTGCGGCGGATCTTGTCGATCTCGTCGATGTAGATGATGCCGCACTCGGCCTTCTTCACGTCGTAGTTGGCGGCCTGCAGGAGGCGGAGCACGACGTTCTCCACGTCCTCGCCGACGTAGCCGGCCTCGGTGAGCGTGGTGGCGTCGGAGATGGCGAACGGCACGTCGAGGATGCGGGCGAGGCTGCGGGCGAGCAGGGTCTTGCCGGAGCCGGTCGGGCCGACGAGCAGGATGTTGCTCTTCTCGACCTCGACGTCGCTGAACTCGGCGGGCAGGCTGGCGGCATCGGCCGCGTTGCCGTGGTTGGCGTCGAAATTGAGCCGCTTGTAGTGGTTGTAGACGGCGACGGAGAGGACTTTCTTGGCGTGGTCCTGGCCGATGACGTGCTCGTCGAGCACCTTCTTGATCTCCGCGGGCTTGACCAGGCGGAAGGCCGGCTTGGCGGCGGTGCCCTCGGGCGCGGCCGGAGCCTTCACCTCGCGGTCGATGATCGTCTTGCAGACGTTGACGCAGGAGTCGCAGATATAGACCCCGGGACCCGCAATGATCTTGCGGACTTCCGCCTGCGATTTGCCGCAGAACGAGCAGAGGGTCATGCGCGAGGATTTGGCCATTGCGGGTTAATATCGGCCGAAGTCGGCGTTAGTCGAGGGATTTTCCGCCGGGCGAGCCGGCGGGACAAGGGGCACTCAGGCAGCGCTTTGCGAGATCTTCTGCGCGTCCCGCGTGGACGTGACGACGTGGTCCACGATGCCGTAGGCCCTGGCCTCCTCGGCGCTCATGTAGTAGTCGCGGTCGGAATCCTTCTCCACCTGCTCGGCGGTCTTGCCGGTGTGCTTGGCGATGGTCTCGTTGAGCGTCTTGCGCCAGCGGAGGATCTCCCGGGCCTGGATGGCGATGTCGGCCGCCTGGCCGCCCGCGCCGCCCGAGGGCTGGTGAATCATCACGCGGCTGTTGGGCAGGGCGAAACGCTTGCCCTTCGTGCCGGCGGCGAGCAGCACCGTGCTCATGCTGGCGGCCATGCCCACGCAGTAGGTGACGATGTCGCACTGCAGGAAGTTCATCGTGTCGTAGATGGCCATGCCCCCGGTCACGACGCCGCCGGGCGAGTTGATATAGAGGTGGATGTCCTTCTTCGGGTCCTCCATCTGGAGGAAGAGCATCTGTGCGATCACCACGTTGGCCACGCCGTCGTCGATCGGCGTGCCGATGAAAATGATGCGGTCCTTGAGGAGCCGGCTGTAGATGTCCATGGACCGCTCGCCGCGGCCGGTGTTCTCAAGGACGATGGGAACGTAGTAGCTCATGCTTTGGTGGTGACCGTCCTGACGGTAGCCTTGGCGACGAGGAAATCAAGGGCCTTGTCGAACGTGAGTTGCTGCTGGATGGCGCGGAGCTGGTCGCGGTCCTTGCCGAGATCCTTGATGAGCTTGTCGGGGCGCTGGCCGCTGCGCATCGCCTCGCGCATGACCCAGTTGTTGAAATCCTGCTCGTCGATCTGAAGCTTCTCGGTCTCGGCGATCTTGGCGAGCAGCAGTCGGACCTTCACGCGTGTCGCCGCGGCCTTCGTGGCGCTTTCGAAGAGCTCCCTCTTGTTCTCCTCGATCTTCTCCTGCGGCACGCCGTTGCGGAGGTTCTCCTCGATGAACTGGCGGAGCAGGCCGTCGCGCTCCGAGGCGACGAGACTCTCCGGCACCGGGAAGCTCGCCCGGGCGGCGAGGGCGTCGGTGATCTGGCGGCGCTGCGCGGCGCGGTTGGCGTAGTCCTTGCGCGCGGCGAGGCTCGTGCGGATCTGGGTCTTCAGGCCGTCGAGGTTTTCGACCTGATTGGCCTTGAAGAAGGCCTCGTCGAGGGGGGCGAGCACCCGCTCGCGAATCTCCTGCACTTCGATCGCGTAGGCGACGGTCTTGCCGGCCAGCGCAGGCACGGCAGCGAAATCAGCCGGGAACGCGACTTCCACGCTCTTCTTGTCGCCGGCCTTGAGGCCGGCGAGCTGTTTCGAGACGCCGGGCAGCAGACCTTCGTGGGCGCCCTCGACTTCCTCCCAGGTCTGCGGGGCGGCGGCGTAAAGCTTCTTGTCGCCGACGATCTCGTCGAGCGGCTTGCCGTCGAGCGAGCCGGTGTAGCCGAAGCGGACGTAGTCGCCCTTCGCCGCAGGACGCTCGGCGACCTTGAAATCGGCGCGCTCGGCGCGCAGACCCTCGATCACGGCATCGATCTCGGCGTCGGTGGGCTCGGTGGGCTCGATCTGCGTCTCGAGACCGATGTATTCGGGCAGCTTGATCTCGGGGCGCACGTCCACCGTAAGCTTGATGGCGGCGGACAGGCCGGGTTCGATCGCCCCTTCCTCGACGTCCACCAGCGAAAGCACCTCGAGCTTGGATTGCTCCAAACCGTCGCGATAGGCCTTGCCGATGACCTTGCTCTTGAACTCGTCCTTCAGTTCCTTGCCAAAGCGCTTGGCGACCATGGCGGCGGGAGCCTTGCCAGGACGAAAACCGGGCAGGCTGACCTGCTTGGTGTATTCGCCGAGCAGGTTCTGGTATTCGCCGTCCACCTCACCCTTGTCCAGGGTGACGGTCAGCGTCTTGCGGGTCTCGTTGATGTCGGTGATTTGAACGTTCACGGTGTAAATTTCGGGTGAGTTTTCTCGGCGAAAAGAGGCCGAGGTAAGTGCTCACGCCCGGACCGGTCAAGGTCTCTTTCGGCACAATCCCGGCGCAATCCACCTTGGATTTTGGCCCGGCACCACCCAAGCTCGGGCTGCCGATGGCCAGTCTCGCCCAACTCCTTGCCAGTCACCGCCGTATCCTCGTGCTCGACGCTGCCTCGACCCGCGTGCAGGTGGGACTCCTCCGCGAGGGGCAAGCCTTCCGCTGGCATGCGGCGGACGATGAGGCCGGCAAAGCGATCTTCGCCGGCGCTTCGAGCTTGTTGACGCAGATGGGCTGGCGCCTCGAGGACATCGGCGCCTTCGCCTATTGTGAGGGGCCTGGTTCGATGCTCGGTGTCCGCACCGTGGCAATGACCCTGCGCACGTGGTGCGTCCTGAAGCCGCGTCCGGTTTACGCCTACCAAAGCCTGACGGTTGCGGGCACCCATGTGTGGGGCCAAAAACCCGGGCGGGGCTTCAGCGTCATAGCCGATGCCCGGCGCGACGCCTGGCATTGCCAAGAAGTCAAGGACGACGGCCGCCTGCCGGCGTTGCGACGGATTTCCACCCCCGAGCTGCCATCGCACGAATTGGCGATGCCGGAGAATTTCCGCACCTGGACCAGACTCCCGCGGCCGGTGATGACCACGAGCTACGATCTCGCCCGGATCTTCCCTGAAATCTTGCAGGGCGATATTTTCCGCGAGGTGCCGGCGCCGGATGCGTTCCAGCACGAGGCTCCGGACTACAAGAAATGGCCCGCCCAGCCGCACAGCGCGGCTTCGGTTTCCCGCGCATGAGCGTTTCCGCCCAACTGCCGCGCCGTTGCTGGGTCGAGATCGATCTCGCCGCCCTCGAGCGCAACCTGAAACTTATCCGGGCTTCCCTGCCCCCGCGCATCAAATACGTCGCCGTGGTCAAGGCCGACGCCTACGGCCACGGCCTTCCGCAGGTCGCCGCCCGGCTGATGCACGCCGGCGCCGATCTTTTCGCGGTCGCCAACATCGCCGAGGCGATGACTATCCGCGAACTCAGCGCCGACTGGCCCGTGTTGCTGCTCAGCCCGGTGCTGCCCGACGAGGACCGCTACCTCGCCGGGTTCGATCTCGCCGCGACGGTGTCGTCAGCCGACGAGGTGCGGCGCTTCGACGCGGTCGGCCGCGCCGCCGGCAAGCCGGTTGCCGTCCACCTCAAGATCGACACCGGCATGGGGCGGCTCGGCGTGTGGCACACCGCCGCCCGCGCGCTCTACGACGACATCCGCGCCGCCTCCGGCCTGCGGCTCGCGGGCGTGTTCACGCACTTCTCGAGTGCCGACGAGGATCCGGTTTTCACGGCGGAGCAGCGCCGGCTCTTCCTCGGCGTGGTGGCCGCCCTTCCGGGCCTGGACTTCGCCAATCTCCTCATCCACGCGGACAACAGTGCCGGGCTGGAGACGACACCGGGCGACGGCGTGTTCAACGCCGTGCGTGTGGGCCTGCTGCAGTTCGGCATCCTCCCGCACCCGCATTCGATGCTCGCCCGCGTCCGGACCGAGCCCGTTTTCAGTTTCCACACCCGTGTCGGCCTGGTGAAACAACTGCCCGCCGGCACTGGCGTAAGCTACGGCCGCACGGCCCGCCTGACACGCGCCTCCCGCGTTGCCGTGCTGACTGCCGGCTACGGCGACGGGCTGGCCCGCACCAGCAGTTCACGTGCGCAGGTGCTGATCCACGGCCGCCGCTGTCCGGTGCTTGGCCGCATCACCATGGACCAGACCATGGTGGACATCACCGACGTGCCCGGCGAGGTGACTTGCGGTGATCCGGTCGTGCTCGTCGGGCGCCAGGACGGCGCGGAAATTTCCATCGCCGAATTCAGCGAGTGGGCCGACACGATCGCCTGGGAAACGCTCTGCTCGGTGACCAAGCGCGTGCCCCGGCATTACCGCACGTCCTTGGGCATCTGAGCCGGCACCACCGGCAACCCCAGCTTCCTGTAAACAAAAGGCCCCGCCTTCGGCGGAGCCTCGCAACCAGACTGGCGGGACTCAATCGTGATCCCGGCAGTCGTCATCACCCTCCCCGTCGGCCTGATCATCACCCCGGCCCTTGCCCTTGGTGAACAGGTCCTTGGAGCCGATGAACTGCGGCGCACCGTTCAGTGCGGCATAAACCTCGATGCGGTAGTGATGCTGGCCCTTGGCCGTGGCGAAGTTCAGGTGGTATTGCCTGCCGGTGATGGCGTAATCTGGCGGATTCGGGCTGCCGCCACCGTAAGGATAAAGCGTGGGAGGCGACGTCGAGCCATCGGCGAATACCTCGTAGATGGCGATGACGACGGAAGTGTCCCGCACGAACTTGCCCTGGCAGGTCAGCGTGAACTTGACGGGCATTTCGGAGCCGCCCCGAATCGTCCGGTTGTGCGAAATCGGCGGCAGCCAAGTCAGGTCGCGGCAGACTTGCGTTGGGGTTTCGTTGACCGTGAAGCTGGCGGATGCCGAGGCCACGGAGCCCCCGCTGTTCGTCACGGAAACGTTGATGGTGTGCGAACCGCCGGCGGTGTAGCTCAAGGCGCCCGTTCCCGTGACTGCGGATGTTCCCAAACCGACGACCGTGGCAGGCACTGCCACACCGTCCACCTTGACGGATACCGTCGTGATCGTGCCATAGGTGGCCGCGCCGGTGAACGAGTAGTTGACCACGGTGGCCGGACCACCGGATTCGCGCGTGAAGACCGCACCGTTGACCGGTGCCGTGAGGCTGACTGTCGGCGCCGGGTTGATGCTCTCGACGGTGAACGGGATGGTCACGGGCGTGGCCGCACCGTAGGCATTGGCGGCCGTGAGAACCAGACTATGGCTTCCCGGCGTGGCAACCGTCAGCGATGCGCTGGCGGTCGCCGTGGTCGAAGTGCCGACCCCGCCGAGGTTCAGTGTGACGGGGGTGCCATCGAGTGTGGCCGCCAGCGAAGTGATGTTCCCGTAGATGCTGGCCGCCGAAAACGAAACCGGGACCGAGGCTCCCGCGCCACCAAGCGTGTAGCTGTATGTGGAACCGGCTGCCGGCGACGAGGGAGTGATCGTGGGCGGAGGCGCCTCGACAACCACAGTGATATCCGCCATGGCGTGGCTGGTGCCGTTGCGGTTGGTCGCCGCAACATCCACGGTGTAAAGGCCAGGCTGCGTCAGTCCCACCGACCCCGTGGCCGAGGCGGAGAGCGTCGTCAAACCGGTGGTGCTGAGGTTGACCATGGTGCCGCCCAGCGTGGCCAGCATGCTGTCAATCGGCATGCCGTTGGCCCCGACCGTGGCGGTGAACGAAACAGGCACGCTGGCGGGCTGGCCGGTGGCGGGGCGATAAGTGTAAACCGTGCCGTCGGCCGGGCTGAGCAATACGACCGCCGGCGCTGCATTGTCGACCGTGTTGGGCGGGCTCGCCGTGGCGTTGATCGTTGCGCCGTTATCGGAGAGACCGGCGGGATTGGCGGGCCATCCCGATGGCAGAATCCTGTAAGCGTAGTCGCCCGCATAGTTCCCGAGCGGAACCGCAACGGTCACGACGACGGTCAGCGCCTCGCCAGGATTGTTGAAAGTCAGCGAAGTCGCGCCGAGCGAAATGAAGCTGAGCGCCTCCGCATCGGTGATCGCGGCGGAAGGCTTAGAGAGCACGCTGACATTCAGCATCACCGTCACGGGCGTGTTGGCCGCGAGGTGTGAAGGAGACGTGATGGTCAGAACGTAGGACTCACTGAAAGGCTGGTTGCCCTGAACGATTCTCGTTTCAGGATTGTAAACCACCGCTGAGGGGCTGCCGCCCGGGCCCGTCGCGGCCGAGATCATCGCCGGCAGAAACAAGATAAGGCCGACTGCGGCGAAGAATCGGGAAAGAAATTTCATGGCGACGGAGTGAGAGTTAGGGCACAAATTGGCTCGAACCATTTGCATTAAAACGGCCCGAAACACCCGGTCAATAAATTATTGGGTAGTTCTACCTAGATAGTTTCGCTGCCCCTCTGATTACCTTGAGGGAAATTCATCTCTCTCGCGAACTTGCCACTAATACGTCACCACTGCTCTCGATTTATTGCTTAAACTTGATGGCCAATGCTATCCGAAGATTGCATGTCTGGAAATCGTGCACTTAACCACCCTCAAAAAAGAAGAGACGCTTCCTCTCTTTCACCCCATGCGAGACCGATCTTGCTTTCCGGCCTGGAGCGAGGGAAGCCTATTCTAGGTAAATTCACCTATACTCTTGAGAAAATGCCCGAGAGCCTATTTTCTCTTTCTCGGCATTCACCCAATCCTCGGCACTACCTTTTTTCACAACGCGGTTTTTCCACCACCCCATCGCCCTTTCTTCTGCCTCTTGCCCGTCCCGTGACCGCATCGTTGCCATTTTCTGCCCGTTCGCCACGCCTCGCGCTCGCCGCGCTGCTGGGCGTGTGGTGTGCGAGCGGCGTGATCTTGGGGCGAGCGGCAACCATCGTTTGGGAAAACACCGGAACCGCCTTCAGCACGGGAGGCAATTGGGTGGGAGGCACGGCGCCAGCCAACGACCTCACGACCGACATCGGCTCTTTCCAGGCCGCGACACCCTCTTTCCACCCCCAGCTCACAGGCAACCGCAGCATCAGCGGACTTGAATTCACCAGCGGCACCGGCGCCTGGACTTTCACCGGCAACTCCGGAACCAGAGTATTGACCATCGGCGCGGGGGGCATCGTCAGCAACGGCGACTCCACGCAGACTTTCAGCAGCAACCTGGGCATCGCCATCGGCGCCAACACAGCCTTCACCTCGAACGGCACCGGCGCGCTCAACTTCACGACCAATCTCGGCTCCTTCAACATCGGCACCGCCTTCACGCTCACCCTCAACGGCAGCAGCACTGCCGCGAACACCATTGCCGAGGTCATCGCCGACTCCAGCAACAACGGCCGGGTCACCAAGTCCGGTTCTGGCACCTGGGTGCTCTCCGGCAACAACACCTACGGTGGTGCCACTACGATCAGCGA
Organism: Verrucomicrobiota bacterium; assembly: GCA_049322455.1. Classification (GTDB taxonomy): domain Bacteria; phylum Verrucomicrobiota; class Verrucomicrobiia; order Opitutales; family Opitutaceae; genus Lacunisphaera. The sequence continues at coordinate 88,104 of JBMOQY010000013.1, forward strand.
GGGCGTCCTTTCCGTCAGCAACCTCGCCAACGGCGGCACAGCCAGCAACATCGGCAACTCCTCCAACGCCGCCGCCAACCTCGTCTTCGACGGCGGCACCCTGCGGCACACCCTCAACGGCCTCGACAGCACCAACCGCAACTTCACCATCACCGCCGGCAAGACGGCCACGATCGACATCAGCGACGCCGCCGGCAATCTCACGATCTCGGGTGCCGCCGCTGCCAGCACCGGCGGCCTCACCAAGATCGGCGCAGGCACACTCACCCTCTCCGGCAGCAACGCCTATACCGGCGCGACCACCATCGGTTCACTCAATGGCGTCAGCGGCGGCACGCTCACCCTCGGCAACAACGAGCGCATCGCCAACTCGTCGTCCGTCACGGTTTACGCCGGCACCTTCAACGTCAATTCGCGCACCGAAACCATCTCCGAGCTCCATCTCGGCGGCGGCGCCAGCGGCACGACGGCCGCGGTCACCATGACCAGCGGCACCCTCAACCTCGGCGGCAATCTCGCCTACGACGCCACCAACAATCCCGACGGCGCCACCATCTCCGGCGGCACGCTCGGCCTCGGCGCGAACCGGACTTTCACCATCGGAGACTCCACCGCCACGACCAGCGATCTCGCCATCTCGTCCGTCATCTCCGGCACCAGCTTCGGCATCAGCAAACAAGGAGCCGGCACCTTGGTGCTCTCCGGTGCCAATTCCTACACCGGCGCCACCACCCTGTCGGCGGGCACACTCTCCATCAGCGACGTCGCCAACGGCGGGGTCGCCAGCCACCTCGGCCAGTCCACCAACGCCGCGGCCAACCTCGTCTTCGACGGCGGCACCCTGAGCTTCACGGGCGCCACGGACAGCACCGACCGCAACTTCACCATCAACACCGGCAAGACCGCCACCATCGAGGTCGCCAATGCCGCGGCCAACCTGACGATCTCGGGCGCCAGCACCTCCACCAACGGCGCCCTGACCAAGACCGGCGACGGCAAACTCACCCTCACCGGCGCCAGCAGCTATACCGGCGCCACGACGGTCAGCGCCGGCGTGCTCAACATCCAGCATGCCACGGCCGCCGGCACCACCGCCGGCGGCATCGCCGTAGCCGGCGGAGCCGCCCTCGAGTTGCAAGGCGGCATCGCCGTCGGCCCAGAAGCGCTCACCTTGAACGGCACCGGTGTTGCTTCCGGCGGCGCTCTCCGCAACGTCAGCGGGGCCAACAGCTATGCCGGCGCCATCACTCTCGGCTCGACGGGCGTTCGCCTCAACTCGGATGCCGACACCCTCACCCTCACCGGTGGCGTCTCCGGCACCAACACCGACCTTGCCATCGGCGGTGCCGGCAACACCACAATCAGCACCGCCGGCATCGCCACCGGCACAGGTTCGCTCACCAAGGACGGCTCCGGCACGCTGACAATCAGCGCCGACGGCAGCTACACCGGCGCCACCACCCTGTCGGCGGGCACACTCTCCATCAGCGACGTCGCCAACGGCGGGGTCGCCAGCCACCTCGGCCAGTCCACCAACGCCGCGGCCAACCTCGTCTTCGACGGCGGCACCCTGAGCTTCACGGGCGCCACGGACAGCACCGACCGCAACTTCACCATCAACACCGGCAAGACCGCCACCATCGAGGTCGCCAATGCCGCGGCCAACCTGACGATCTCGGGCGCCAGCACCTCCACCAACGGCGCCCTGACCAAGACCGGCGACGGCACCCTCACCCTCAGCGGCAACAATCTCTACACCGGCACCACGACGGTCAGCGCCGGCACCCTCCACGCCGCAGGGTCCGGCTCCTTGGGCGCAACCAGCGGCGCGGTCACGGTCGCCTCCGGCGCCACGCTTTCCCTCGCCGGCGGCAATGCCATCACCCTGACGAATCCGACCAATGCCGAAACCATCGACAAATCGGGCATGCTCACCCTGGCCGGCAGCGGCGTGAGCGCCTCCACCGGCGCCTTGCACGCCGCCGGGGCCACCGGGCAGACCAGCCAGTGGCTCGGCAACATCACGCTGTCCGGCAACGCCACGATCAGCGCGGCGGACAACCTCCTCCGCATCGGCGACGGGGCCCTATATAACGACACCATCAGCCTCGGCGGCAACACCCTTACGCTGCATACCACCTCGACCACGGGCGTCGTGCCGGTGAATCTCGCCGACACCACAATGCCATACGACCAATTCGACGCCACCAACATTCTCGTCAACACCACGATCAGCGGCACCGGCGGTCTCAGGAAAACGGGCGCAGGCACGGCCACCATCGTATCCTTCCCATCCAACTCCTTCTCGGGTGCCACCGAGGTTGCCGGCGGCAAGCTGATCATCGACGGCGGCGGCAACGCCCCCATCATTTCCAGCACGAGCGTGACCATCGGCAACAGCAGCTCCCCCGGCAGCGCCGACAGTGTGGTGCTCCAGATGGGGCAACTCGCCGCCGGCACCGCCTCCGTGAACAACATGATCGGCACCTCGAGCGCCTCGACGGCCACCACGAGCATGACGATCTACGAGGACGGCCTGTTCAGCATGAACGGTGGCAGCAATTCCCTGGTCAACCTCACGCTGCGCGGCGGCCACGTCAACGGCGGCAATCCCAGTTACGGCGCGCTGTTGACGATCACCGGACAGATCACGACGACCGCGGCGGCCCAAACCGCGGTCATCGACGGCGGCTACCTCGGCATGTCCTCCAATACCTTCGCGTTCAACATTGCCGACGGTGCCGCCGCCACCGACCTCCGGGTGGATTCCATCGTGCAGAACGGCGTGGGGTTCACCGGCGGGAATTCGGCCACCAGCCTCTCCAAGACGGGAGCCGGCACGCTCCTGCTCACCGCCACCAACACCTATGCCGGCGTCACCAACATCACGGGCGGCGTGCTCGCGATCCGGAACAGCGCGGCCCTCGGCCAGGGCAGCGCCACCTCCGCCAACGGCACGGTCGTCGGCCCGGGCGCCCAGCTTCAGCTCGACGGCAGCAACGGCGCCCTCACCATCGCCAACGAATCCCTGACCCTCTCCGGCGACGGCACCTCGACCACCGGCGAATTGCGCAACACCGCGGGAAGCAACACCTACAACGGCTTCATCACCCTCGCCGGCAACAGCCGCATCAATGCCGACAGCGGCTCCTCCCTCACCATCGCCAACACAGCCGGCGCCGGCGCCAGCATCCTCAACGGCAATGCAGCCGGACGCGAACTCAGCCTCGGCGGCGCGGGCAACATCGCCATCAACAGCGTTCTCGGTTCCAATGTCGGAACCATCATCAAGGACGGCACCGGCACCGCCACCCTGGCAGGCGACTATTCCGCCAACACCGTCACCACGGTGAAAGAGGGAACCCTGAACCTCAACATGGGCGGCGGCGGCCTGTCTTCGGCGACGACCGTCGCCATCGGCGACGGAGTCGGCCCGGCCGATAGCGCGACCCTGCTCCTGTCGCAGAGCAATCAGATCGCCAACAACGCCGCCGTCACCCTCGGCTCCGACGGACGGCTGAATCTGAGCAACAACGTCGAAACGGTCGGCTCCATCGCCGGTTCCGGCAAAATCATCTTCGGCACCGGCCAGCTCACCGTCGGTGGCAACGATTCCAGCACCAGCTTCTCGGGCACACTGGCGGGCGCCAGCTCGGCCATCCTGAACAAGGCCGGCACCGGCACCCTCACCATCGACAGCAACGTCAACGCCGCGGCCGGTGATTTCGCCGGCACGATCAATGTCAACGCCGGCACCCTGGCCTTCAACGTGGACAACGCCTTCAACGGCACCGTCAATGTTTTCGCCGGCACGACATTCAAGCTGAGCGATGCCGACCTCAGCATCGCCAACCTCAACTTCGTGGGAGCAGGCAACATCACGCTCGATTTCAGCGGCGCCTCGACGCTCAGCGTCACGAACCTCACCATCGCTGCCGGCATCACCGTCAACATCATCAATTGGAACGACGCCATCGACTACTTCTTCGCGCAGAACTGGAGCGGCGCCGTGTTCGAGACCCGCGGACAGGCGCCAATGAACCAGGTGGTGTTCGCCTCGTTCACCGGCAACGACACCAAGTGGCAGTCCTACGACAACCAGATCACCCCCGTGCCCGAACCCTCCGCCTACGGCGCCCTGCTGGTCGGCGCCCTGGGCGCGCTGCTCGGCTTCCGCCGCTGGCGGAAGGCGAAATCAGCGGCCCCCAAGCAGGCCGGGGCGTAAAGCCCCTGCTGCACCATTCGGCCGTCACCCCTTGCCGATGCCACTGGCCTGGAAGCCGATCTTCCGCAGCGCGGCCAGATCCACGATGTTGCGGCCGTCGAAGAGAAAGGCCGGCTTGGGCATCCCCGCATAGATCCGGGCGTAGTCGAGCGCCTTGAACTCGTCCCATTCCGTCACGATGGCGACCGCATGGGCGCCGGCGCAGGCTTCGTAGGCATCTTTCGCCACGGTCAGGAGCGGATTGTCGCCGCCGCCACCGAGCACATCACGCCGGATCTCCTCGGCGGGCACCTTCGGATCATAGACGCATACCCGCGCATGTTCGGCCAGCAGGTCGCGGCACACGTTGATGGCGGCGGACTCGCGCGTGTCGTTGGTGTCCTTCTTGAAGGCGAAGCCCAGCACGGCGATTTTCTTGTCGGCGACGGTGTTGAAGAGCTCCCGCACGATGCGCGCCGCGAACCGGCGCTTCTGCCAGTCGTTCATGGTCACGACGCCGTTCCAGTAGGCGGCCACCTCGGACAGACCGAAGCTCTCGCACAGGTAGGTCAGGTTGAGGATGTCCTTCTGGAAACAGGAACCGCCGAAACCGACGGAGGCCTTCAGGAATTTCGGTCCGATGCGGCTGTCCTTGCCGATGGCGCGGGCCACCTCGTCCACGTCGGCCCCGGTCGCCTCGCAGAGGGCCGAGATCGAGTTGATGGAGGAGATGCGCTGCGCCAGGAAGGCGTTGGCCACGAGCTTCGAGAGTTCCGAGGACCAGAGATTGGTCGTGATGATGCGGTCGCGCGGCACCCAGCGGGCATAGACGCCGGCCAAAAGCTCGCAGGCCTTCTCGCCCTCGGGCGTGCGCTCGCCGCCGATGAGCACGCGGTCGGGCGTCAGCAAGTCGCCGATCGCGGTGCCCTCGGCGAGGAATTCGGGATTGGAGAGCACCTGGAACTTCAGCCCCTTGGTGTTGGAGGCGAGAATCGTCTTGATGGCATCGGCCGTCTTCACGGGGATCGTGGACTTTTCCACGATGATCTTCCCCCTGTCGGCGTGCTCGGCGATGGTGCGGGCGACCGACTCCACATAACGCAGGTCGGCGGCGCGGCCGGCCCCGACGCCGTAGGTCTTCGTGGGCGTGTTGACCGCGACGAAAATGACATCGGCCTTCCGGATCTGACCCGCCACATCGGTGGAGAAAAACAGGTTGCGGCCGCGGGCCTGCCGCACGACCTCGTCGAGGCCCGGTTCGAATATGGGCAGCGAGGCGCCGTTCCAGGCCGCAATACGGGCGGCGTTCATGTCCACCACCGTCACGGTGATGTCGGGGCATTTCAGGGCGATCATGGCCATGGTCGGCCCGCCCACATAACCGGCGCCAATGCAGCAGATGTTCATAAAGCAAAGAGGCCGGCATGCTGCCGGCCTCCGGACTGGAATCCAAGACTTGATTTGTGCTCAGGCGGGACTGGGCGCAGGCGCGCCGGCAGGACCCGGGGAGGCCTCGGGCACGGACTTGCCGGCCGGCCTGGCGGTTTCGGCGGGCGGCAGCTTGGGCGGCTTGACCGCCACGACCGGTGACTTGATTTCGCCTTCCTTGAGAATCTCGAGGACGTGTCTGCCTTCGATGGTCTCGTGCTCGAGAAGGGCGGTCGCCACCTTGTCGAGCGCCGGGCGATGGTCGGCGATGATCTGCTCCGCGCGCTTGTATTGGCTGTTGAGAATCTCGGAGACCGCCGCGTCGATCCTGCGGGCGGTGTCTTCGCTGACGTGCTGGGAACGGGTGATGTCACGTCCGAGGAAGACCGTGTCCTGGTTCTCGCCCATCGCCACCGGCCCGAGTTCGCTCATGCCGTAGTCGCACACCATGGCCCGGGCGATGCGGGTCGCCTGCTTGATGTCGCCGTAGGCGCCGTTGCTGATGTCGCCCGTCACCAACTGCTCCGCGATGCGCCCGCCCATGGCCATGGCGATCTCATCGAGCAGCTTCTTCTTCGGACGGGTGAGAATGTCCTTGGTCGGCAGGTAGGTCGTGCTGCCGAGGCTCTGGCCGCGCGGGATGATCGTCACCTTGTGCACCGGCACCGTGCCATCGTCGAGCACAGCCTGCACGATGGCGTGGCCGGCCTCGTGCCAGGCGACCAGCCGTTTCTCGGCGTCGTCCATCACACGGCGGCGCTCGCGTCCCCACAGGACCTTGTCGCGGGCCTCGTCGATGTCCGCCATGTCCACCTTCTTCTTGTTGCGGCGGGCGGCGAGCAGCGCCGCCTCGTTGAGGAGGTTGGCCAGCTCGGCGCCCGACAGGCCGGGCGTGCCGCGGGCGATGACCGCGAGTTCCACGTTGTCGGACAGCGCGATCTTGCGGGCGTGCACGCGGAGGATTTGCTCGCGCCCGATGATGTCGGGCAGGTCGATATAGACCTGGCGGTCGAAACGGCCCGGGCGCAGCAGCGCGCTGTCGAGCACGTCGGGCCGGTTGGTCGCGGCGATGATGATGACGCCCTCCTGGGTGTCGAAACCGTCCATCTCGACGAGGAGCGAGTTCAGCGTCTGCTCGCGCTCGTCGTTGCCGCCGCCAAGGCCCGCACCGCGCTGCCGGCCGACGGCGTCGATCTCGTCGATGAAGATGAGACAGGGGGCGTTCTTGCGGCCCTGCTCGAACATGTCGCGCACGCGGCTGGCGCCGACGCCGACGAACATCTCCACGAAATCCGAGCCGCTGATGGAGAAGAACGGCACGTCGGCCTCGCCAGCGATGGCCTTGGCGAGCAGGGTCTTGCCCGTGCCCGGGGGACCGACCATGAGGATGCCCTTCGGGATGCGGCCGCCGATCTTCTGGAATTTCTTCGGATCCTTGAGAAACTCGACGACCTCGCTGACCTCCTCTTTGGCCTCGTCGCAGCCGGCGACGTCGGCGAAGGTGATGCGGTCCTTGTCGCGCGTGAGCATCTTGGCGCGGCTCTTGCCGAAGCTGAGGGCGCCTTTGCCCGCGCTCTTCAACTGGCGGACGAAAAGGAAATAGAGCAGCCCGATGACCACGACGAACGGCAGCACGTTGTAGAGAAGCTGGGTCATGGCGGTGGTCGCCGGTTTTTCCACGAACACCTTGGTCTTCTGCAGTTGCTCGAGACTGGTGTCGGTCAGCCGGCCCGTGGCGGTGAATTCCGCCGTCGCGGCGCCCGAGGCGTTCTGCAGGATGGGCTCCACGGTCCTGCCGGTCAGCACCGACCAGTCGCGACCGCCGGTGGCATCGCTGCGGATGGCCCCGCTGGCGATCTTGCCCTCCTGGGCCAACTCGACCACGCGCTGGATGTTCAGCACCGCCGGTTGCGGGCCTCTGGCCGGATTGAGCATGAACAGAGCCACGATCGCCCCGATGATGAGCACCCAAATCAGGCCCGTTTTGAACGGAAACCCGTCGGGGGGCATGCTCTTGAGCGGGCGGCGCTTCTTGTTGTGATCGTTATCGGACATGAGAAGTTAGAGTGTCGGGCAAGGTGGAGGTTCCTCCAGGATAAGTCAACCGGCGCGGGGTTGAAACTTTGCCCGGAATCGGAACGCCCTACCCTTTGCTGAAGACAAGCTTGCCTCCGCGGATGACGGCGAATCCGGCGTGTCCCAGGCTGAAGCGGGTCGGGGCGCCGCGCTCCACCGCCGCCAGCAACACCGCGAATCCTTGGCGGGACAGATCGGTCCTCGCGCGCACCGCCAGCAACCATTGGTGCAAGGCGCGGCGCACCAGCGCCCGGGGCTTGCCGCGCAAGGCCGCCACATCCAGTGTTCCCCGCCTGAGCGGCGAGAGTTGCTCCAACCAGGCTGCAATCGCCACATCGTCCTCTTCCAGCAGTTCCCGCGTGAGAGCCGCACCGGCCATGGCGTCACGACCGGACGCCTTGAGCCAGGCCGGCAGCACCTTGTGGCGAACCCGGTTGCGGAAATAGTCGTCCCCGGCATTCGACTCGTCCTCGCGCCACACCGCGCCGGCTCTCTTCAAGGCGGCCGTGATTTCCGCCTTTTTCAAGGCGAGCAGCGGTCGCAGGTAAAGCCTTCCGTCGGCGAACTCCTGCACCGGACGCGGAGCGGCCAGACCCGCGGCCCCGCTGCCGCGGGCGAGCCGCATGAGCATGGACTCCGCGATGTCGTCCTGGTGGTGCGCCAGCCAGAGCAGCCGGATGCGCCGGCGCTTCATCTCGCGGGCGAAGAAGGCGTGCCGCGCCGCCCGGGCTTCGGCTTCGCTGGCGTCCTTGTGTGTTCCGCGCCATTCGCCGGCCACGCAGGTCACGCCGAGCGCGCGGCAGACCGTTTGGCAGAAACGCGCATCCGCCGCCGCCGCGCGTCCGCGCAGCCGGTGGTTGAAATGCAGCGCCAGCAGTTTCTGCTCCGGCCAGTGCGCCCGCAGCACCAGCAGCAACGCCAGCGAATCGGCCCCGCCCGAGAAAGCGACGCCCCAGCGGCCGCGGGCCAGGCGGCTGTCCGCCAGCCGCAGCACCGCGGGATGCAGGCGGGATTTCGGCAGCGCCGCCCCCACCCGCTCCGCCTGTGCCTTGCCGCTCACTTGAAACCCAGGAATTCCTTGCCGAAATAGGGCACGAGCGCGGCGGGAATCTTCACCCGGCCGTCGGCCTGCAGGTTGTTTTCGAGCAGCGCGGCAAGCACGCGCGGCACGGCGAGGCCGGAGCCGTTGAGCGTGTGGACCAACTCCGGCTTGCCCGTCTCCTTGTTCCGGAAGCGGATCTGGGCACGGCGGGCCTGGAAGGCCTCGAAGTTCGAGCAGCTCGACACCTCCAGCCAGCGCTTCTGGCCGGCCGCCCAGACCTCGAGATCATATTTCTTGGACTGGGCGAACCCGAGGTCGCCGCCGCACATCAGCAGCACGCGATACGGCAGTTCCAGTTTCCGGAGCAGGCGCTCGGCGTCGGCGCGGAGCTTCTCCAGCTCGTCGTAACTCGACGACGGGTGCACCCACTTGAGCAGCTCGACCTTGTCGAACTGGTGCACGCGGTTCAGCCCGCGCACGTCCTTGCCGTAGCTGCCCGCCTCGCGGCGGAAACAGGGCGTGTAGGCGCAGCGGCAGATCGGCAGCACGTCCTGCTCCACGATCTCGTCGCGGAAGAAATTGGTCAGCGGCACCTCGGCGGTCGGAACCGCGTAGAGCTTGTCGGCCGTCTCATACATCTGCCCCTCCTTGTCGGGGAGCTGGCCGGTCGCCGTCGCGCTGGCCGCGTTCACGAAGATCGGCGGGCTGACCTCGACGTAGCCGGCCTTGCCGTTCTCATCCAGGAAGAACTGGAGCAGCGCGCGCACGAGTCGGGCGCCGTCCCCGATGAAGAACGGGAAGCCCGCGCCCGTGACCTTCGCGCCGCGGCCGAAATCCACCAGGTTGCCGAAGCCCGGGATTTCCCAGTGCGGGATCGCAGCCTTCGACACCGCCTCCACCGAGCCGTGCGTGGCGTGGACCACGTTCTGCTCGGGCGTCTTGCCGTCCGGCACGGTGGCATGCGGGATGTTGGGCAGCGTGAGCATGGCGGCGTGCCATTTCTCCTCCGTCGCCTTGAGCCCTTCCTCCCGGGCCTTCACCTCGGCCGACACGGCCTTCATCTCCCGCACCTTGGCGAGGAACTCCGGCGAACCCTTCTTCAGCGCGGCCATCTCGTTGTTGGCCGCCTTCTGTTTTGCCCGCAGGGCCTCCACCTCGGCGAGCTGGGCGCGCCAGGAGGCGTCCAGCGCCAGCACGGCATCGAGGTCCACCGCGAGATGCTTGCGGGCGATGGCGGCGCGGACGGTCTCGGGCGAGTCGCGGAGAAGTCTGGGATCGAGCATTGGAGGGCACTTTGTGACGCCTCGACCGGATGGAATAAACAAAATTCTCCGGCGAACCAGGGGCCAATGCCCGCTTGCCCAAGACGGTCCGGCTCCTATCTTCCGCCCGCTATCAACCTCACGCCTTTCCAACGCTTTTGGTGTCGTCTGCTCATCGTGCCGGGCTGGATTCTTCTGGCTGCGGCGTTCTTGCAGGCCGCCCGCACCGACGGCCCTCCTTCCCCGCTCGGGCAGGTTTACAGGTGCGCTCCCGGCCCCTGGGGTGAACTGGAATACAGCCGGATCGTCATCGAGCCGCCCGACGAATTCTTGTCGGCCGACTATCACGCCGCCCCCACCCGCTGGGCCTTCCCCGGCTTCGACGACGCGCGGCTGGAGCAATTGTGGCGCGAGGCCTCGCTCGATCCCGGTCAGCTCCAGACGCTCCGCAACCCGCAGTTCCGGGAATCCACCGCCACGGCGATCATCCTCCATCCGCCCGAGGAGCTGGTGCGCAGCCTCAGCCCGGAGGCGCGCGCGGTGATCTACAACACACTGGCCCGCCTGCCCGGCAATCCGCTGCAGGAGGAGCCGTTCCGCTTCCGGGCCGAGATGGTGGACGAGTGGTTCGCCGACTCCGGCCTCCGCGACGGGGTGGTCGCCGCGATCCGCAACCTTCTCTATCGCCGCGGCAACTCCCAGCTCTTCTCCGATCCCGCCCTCGTGCTGCCGCTGCTGCCTTCCCCCGCCGAACGCGTGCAATTCGTCAAGACCCTCTCCCGCAAATCCACCCTGCTGCTCAAGGTCCGGGTGCGCCCCGATTCCGATCTCGACACCATGGCGGTCTATTGGGGAGCCGGCCGCCGCAGCAAGGATGTGAAGCCGCTGCTCCATTCGCTCGCCCGGCATCCCGGCGGCATGACCATCGACGTCGTCCACCTGCTGCCCCGTTTTGCCCGCGGCCTGCTCTACACCTACCCCTCGCCCGCCATCCCGCGGTCCTTGGCCCCCGATTGCCACTGGACGTCCATGAACTTCTTCAACGAGACGCCCGACGGACGCTTCGACGACATCCTCCAGGTGAAACGCGTGCTCACCCGCGACTACACCGAGATCAAGGAGGCTCCAGCCATGGGCGACCTGCTGCTGCTGAGCCGCCCCGACGGCGAGGTGCTCCATTCCTGCACCTACGTGGCCGCCGACATCGTCTTCACCAAGAACGGCCAGTCCCACTCCAACCCGTGGACGCTGACCACGCTGCCTGACCTGCAGGCTTTCTATCCGTCCGATCCTCCGCTGACGGTCCGGGTATTCCGGCACCGGGACGCCGCCCGCCCGTAGCCTCAGACCGCCGACAGGGCCTGGCGCGCCAGCGCCTTGGGCACGGTGGTTTCGATCCGCTTGAACAGGTAATAGACTTCCTTGGCCGACAGCAACGTCAGCTCACCGACCGGAGCCTGGATGGCGTAGTTGGTCGGACTCTTCAGCGGATAGGGCCCGAAGCGCCGCGGATCGGTCGGTCCGAACAGGCCGATGGTCTTGAGTCCCATCGCCGCGGAGAGGTGCATCGGGCCGCTGTCGTTGGAGACCACCCAGTCGGCCTTGGTCAGCAACGCGGGCAGCGAGGTCAGGCTCGTGTTGCCCGTGAGGTTGACGAAGGTGCCCTCGGGAAACGACTCGCGGCACGGCAGGTAATGGCTGCCCGCCCAGACGACCTTGCGGCCGCCCTCGCGGATGAGCAGCGAAGTGAGCTGGCCGAAGCCGTTCCACTTCTTGTTGTCCTGCCCGCTGTCGGGGAAAATCAGGATAGGCCGCAGCCCCTTGCGCGGTTCCATGAAGCCGAGGTTCAAACGCTCGAGATCGCGGAATCGCAGCCATCCGGTCAACCGCGGTTCCGCTCCCGCCGCCGTGCAGAACTGCAACATCTGCTCGAGCAGGTGCGCCTGGCGTCCGCCCGCGGCGAACCCGACCCTTTCCTGGTAGAAGAAACCGGAGCCCTCGCGCGAGTCGGGCCGGCCGATCTTGCGGCGGCCGCGCGCCCATTTCGTCATCAGGCCGGTGCGCAGCAGCCCCTGCAGGTCGCACACGAGGTCGAATTCGCGCTTGCGCACCTCGCGCATCGTGCGGAGGAAACCGCGCGCACCCTCGTGCCGCTGGAACACGAACACCTGGTCCACGGCCGACGACGAGCGCACCAGCGGCGAAAAGATGTCCCGCACGATCCACGAAATGCGCCATTCGGGCTTCTGCGCCTTGATCGAGGCCGCCACCTGCAACCCGTGCACGATGTCGCGCAGCGGCGAGGTCAGGATGATGAGCATTTCAGGCATGGCGGCTTGGTGGACCGCGTGGTCGGCGCGGCGTTCCGAGGCATAAGATTGGGTCAAATCCTCCGAAGGCAAACGCGAACCGGCCGGGGATGACACAGTTGCCCCGATTTACGTCCGGTTCGCGGGCGTGTTGCTGCGCAGGGGCGGGTCCCGGGCAGCGCCGTTCAACGCCAGTGCTCGGCCACCCAGGGCGTCGGGCGCACGTGGCGGTAGAGGTTCTTGTGATGGCCGACGACGGCCTCGGGAGGATTCGGGTTGCCGTGGAAGACCACGATCCTCGCGCCCGCGGGCAACCGCGGGGTCTGCACCCAGTTCAGCGGGAAGGTGCGCAGGCAGCTGTGCTTGAAGCTCACGCACCACTCCTGCGGCCAGTAGGTCAGCAGGCCCTTCCGGTGCATTTCGCGCGTGAGATATTCCTGCTCGTTGCGCACCTCGGCTTTCACCCGGTCGATGTTCCGCAGAAAGTAATCCAGGATGTCGGGATGCGCCCCCGCCTCGAAGCGATAGACCGACGAGTTGCCGGTGATGCGCCACGGTTTGGCCCAGTCGTGGATGATGCAAAACTCGCCCGGATGGTCGAAAAAACAGTCCAGGTCGCCCGTGATGACGAGGTCGAGATCGAGGAACAGCACCTGGCCGGTCAGGTCGCCGAAGGGCGCCTGGAAGGTCGAGAGCTTGCGCCAGCCGCGCTCTTTGTCGGGCGGCAGGTGCATGTCCGGCAGCGGCTTGATCTCCACGCCCGGACCGACACCCGTGCCGTCGTCGGTGAAACAGATGAAGCGATGCGGCCGCCGCAGGTGCCGGGTGAGCATCGCGCGCAGTTTGTTCACGTATTCGGGGCCGTATTTCGTCCCCCACTTCATGCAGATCACATTGACCATGGCGGCTGTGCCTAGCCGCTCGCCCGCTGGATTGACAGCGCGAAAATCCCGCAGGCGCCCCGGCCGGTCCGCGCGGCGGGCTTGCCAAGGCGGGCGTGCTCCGCACACGCTGCCCGTTGCATGGTTTCCGCCACCGAAATCGCCGCCCGCCAGGCCGCGCTCACCGCCCGCTGGCACCAGGCCGCCCCCGCCGCCGGCGGGGAGGGCTTCCTGCGTCTCGTCGAGGAGAACCACCTCCGCAACTTCTCCCTCTGGCATGTGGAGGACGTCGCCCGCCGCGACGACCTCGGCTTCGAGGCGGTTTACCGGGCCAAGCGCGACATCGACCGCCTCAACCAGGAGCGCAACAACTTCGCCGAGGAAATGGACCGGGCCCTCGTCGCCGCGCTCAAACCCCGCGAGTCCGGCTGCCCGCGCAACTCCGAGACCCCGGGCATGATCATCGACCGCCTCTCCATCCTCGCCCTCAAGGAATACCACATGCACGAGGAAACGGTCCGCCCCGACGCCCCGGCGGAGCACCGCGCCAGGTGCGCCGAGAAGCTCGCCCGCATCCGCCGGCAGCGTGACGACCTCACCGCCTGTCTGGCCGAGCTCTTCGCCGACGTCGCCGCCGGACGCCGCACGTTCTCGGCCTATTTCCAGTTCAAGATGTATAATGATCCGGCGCTGAACCCCCAGCTCTACCGCCAGACCACCAAGGCATGAGCCGCGCCAGCGAGCAATCCGACCTCTGGCTGCCGTCGCACTGGCCCATGTGGGCCGGACTCGGTTTCTTCTGGCTCTGCGCCCGTTTCCTCACGTGGTCCGAGCGCCGCCGGCTCGCCCGGGCGCTGGCCTGGTTCGTCTTTCACGTCGTCGGCCTCCGCCGCCACGTCGTGCTGGTGAATCTCCGGCTTTGCTTCCCGGAGAAAACGGAGAAGGAGATCCGCAAGCTCGCCTTTGCGCATTTTGAGGCGCTGGCCTTCGGCCTGTTCGAGACGACCGCCGGCTGGTGGGAACCGCTTGACCAGTTGCCGCCGCATCGCGTGGTCGGCACCGAGCACCTCGAGCGCGCCCTCGCCGCCGGCAAGGGCGTCGTCCTGCTGACCGCCCATTTCACCACCCTCGAAATCTGCGGTGTCTATATCACCTCGCGCCTGCCCGTCGGCTGCCTTTACCGCGAACCCAACAATCCGGTCGTCGCCGTGCCCATGCGCCGCCACCGTGAGCGCGTGGCCTCGGTCGCGGTCCACTTCGACGACCTCAAGGGCCTGATCCGCGCCCTCCGCGCCGGCCACGCCATCTGGTATGCCCCCGACCAGGGCAAGCGCACGCCCGGCTCCGAGATCCTGCCATTCTTCGGCGTACCCGCCATCACCAACACCGCCACCGCCAAGATCGCCAGGATGACCGGCGCCGCCGTCGTCCCCTACTTTGCCCGCCGCGAACCCGACGGCTCCTACACGCTCACCATCCATCCGCCGTTGGAAAACTATCCCACCGGCGACCTTTCCGCCGACGCCATCCGCATCAACCGCCTCATCGAGGACAACATCCGTCTCGCCCCCGAGCAGTATTTCTGGGTCCACAAGCGCTTCAAAGCCCGTGGCGAGGGCCACCCCGAGGTGTATTGACCATGCCCTGGCCCGATCTGCGTCCGCTGCGCATCCTGGTGATCCGCTACCGGTTCATCGGCGACACCGTCCTCGCCATCCCGGCGTTGCGCAACCTGCGCCAGGCCTTCCCCAACGCCGTGATCGACGTGCTCGCCGAGCCGGTTTCGGGCGACACGCTCGCCCTTTGTCCCTACAAGAACGAACTGCTCTACTACGGCCCGCGCCTGAAGGGGGAGCGCAAACGCAGCGCGCCCTTCCCCACCAGCCTGCTCGGCGCGGCCCGTTTCCTCCGCGCGCGCCGCTACGACCGCTGCTACATCCTGCGCCGCTCGTTCTCCAGCGCCATCCTGCCGCTGCTCGCCGGCATCCCGCACCGCGTCGGCTTCGCCACCGAGGGCCGCGACTGGCTGCTCCAGCGCAGCGCGCCCTACCCCGACAAGCACGAGGTCGAGTGCTTCCTCGACGTCCTCCGCGCCGACGGCATCCCGGTCACGAGCACCCGCAACGAGAACTGGACCGATCCGGCCACCGACCGGCGCGTGGAAGCGGCTCTCGCCGACACCGGCCGCTTCCGCGTCTTCGTCTGCGCCAAGTCGGTCTTCGCCCTGAAGGACTGGGCGCCGGAGCGCTTTGTCGGGGTCATCACGTGGCTGCTGCGCGACCGCAACTGCGAGGTTCATTTCTGCGACTCGCCCGGCAACGCCGGCTACTATGCGCGGATACTCGAAGGTCTGCCCGCGGAACTGCGCCCGCACTGCCACGACTGGAGCACCCGCCTCTCCATCCGCGAAGCCGGTTCGCTCATGCGCCGCATGCAGCTCTGCTTTGGAATCGACACCGGCTTCATTCACATTGCCGCCTCCTTCCACGTGCCGGTCGTGGGTCTTTACGGCCCGCTCGAGCCCTGGCGCTGGCACCCGTGGGACACGAGGCACACCATCGTGCGGCCCGCCGATGTGTCCGGTCCGCGCCCGCTGCTCCGCGTGGGCGTCGGCGAGGTGCAGGCCGCGCTGGAACCCTATCTGCCGAAGCCATGAGCGCCAGGCCTCGCGTCATCCACTTCGTCACCGGCGGCGGCTCCGGCGCCACCAAGGTCGCACTCGACGTCGCCTGCGGCCATCTGCTCAGCGGCAACTACGAACCCCTGCTGGTCATGCGGCGCAAGAAGGTCGCCCTGCCCGTCACCATGCAGAAACAGATCGAGGCCGCCGGCCTGCGCACGGCCTGGGTGGACGACTGGCCGAAGTGGACCACCCGGCGGCAACTCGGTGCACTGATTGCGGACTTCAAGCCGCAGGTCTTCGCCGCCCACGGCTTCAGCGAACACATCTGGGGACGCCAGGCCGCCTTCGCGGCGGGCGTGCCCGTGGTCGTCCACGTCGAGCAAAGCTGCGAGCGCTACGCCTTCTGGCGTCTCTGGGCGGCCCGTCCGCTCACGGCCCGCACGACCGCCACGGTATGCGTTTCCCAAGGCGTCGCCGACCATGTCCGCAAACTCGGCCTCGTCAGCTCCCGTCTGGAAATCATCCACAACGGCGGCGACCCGTCGCGCTACGGCGTGGGCGCCCCGCCCTTCGCTGGCCGCGGACAGGACATCGTCATGGTGGCCCGATTCGCACGGCAGAAGGACCAGCCTACGCTCATCCGCGCGGCAAAGCGGCTCGCCGACACCGGCTGGACCGGCCGGCTGTTGCTCGGCGGCGACGGCAAGGCCTCGCACCGCCGCGCGTGCGAGCGCCTCGTGCGCTCCCTCGGCCTGGAATCGCGCGTCGATTTCCTCGGACGCGTCTCCGACGCCGCTCCCCTCTACCACCGCTGCCGCGCCGCCGTGCTCTCCACCCGCTACGAGGGTCTGCCGCTCGTGCTCATCGACTACATGACCGCCGGCTGTGCCGCCATTGGCAGTGATGCCCCGGGCGTGTCCGACATCATCCAACACGAAAGGACCGGCTGGCTGTTCCCGGCGGGCGACGATGCCGCCCTGGCCGACACCTTGCGCCGCGTGCTGGCCGGCGGTCCCGAGATCGAGGCCGTTGCCGCCCGCGGCCAGGCCGACGTGCCGGCCCGGTTTTCGGTCGGCCGCATGATCGGCCGCTACGAGGACCTATTCGCGGAGTTGCTGAAATCCGCCCAAACGCCTAGCTGATTGCCGTGCCGCTCCTCGACGTCCGCAAACTCAGCGTCAGCTTTCACACCCGCTCGGGAGTGTATCGGGCCGTCAACGAAGTGAGCTTCACGGTCGAGCGCGGCGAGATCCTCGGCATCGTGGGCGAATCGGGCTCGGGCAAATCGGTCACCTGCGCCACCCTGCTCGGCCTCATCCCCCAGCCGCCCGGCCGCATCGAGGGGGGCACGGCGGTGTTCGACGGCACGGACCTGTTGCGCTGCCCGCCGGCGCAGCTCCGCGCCATCCGCGGCCGGCGCATCGCCATGATCTTCCAGGACCCGATGACCTCGCTGAATCCCTACCTGCGGATTTCCGAGCAGCTCATCGAGCCCCTGCTGATCCACGAAAAAGTGTCGAAAGCCGATGCCCTGGCCCGCGCCCTGGCCATGCTGGAATCCGTCGGCATCCCCCACGCCGCCGAGCGCCTCCACGCCTACCCGCATGAGTTCTCCGGCGGCATGCGCCAGCGCGTGATGATCGCCATGGCGCTCATCACCAGGCCCGATCTCCTCATCGCCGACGAGCCGACCACCGCCCTCGACGTCACCGTGCAGGCGCAGATCCTCGAACTGCTGAGGAAACTCCAGCGCCAGACCGGCCTGGCGGTGATCTTCGTCACCCACGATCTCGCCGTCGTCTCCGGTCTTTGCCACCGCGTGCAGGTGATGTATGCCGGCCGCATCGTCGAGTCGGCCGACACCCGCACGCTCTTCAGGAATCCGCGGCATCCTTACACGAAAGCGCTCCAGCGCTGCATCCCGGCGCTCCAACCCAAGGGCCGCGAACTCTACGCCATCCCGGGGATGCCGCCCGACCTTTCCAAGCCCGTCACGGAGACCGAGCTGCTCGCGCGTTTCACCCTGCCCGCCGAGGAGCCGGCGGCGACCGCGCCCGCATCCCCTCCGCCCGCCGGTGAGCCGCTGATCCGTGTGCAAGGGCTGAAAACCCATTTCCCGCTCGAGTCCGGCTTCGTGTTCAGGAAGCGGACCGGCACGGTGAAGGCCGTGGACGATGTGAACCTCGAAATCCGTCCGGGCGAGGTTCTGGGCCTCGTCGGCGAATCCGGCAGCGGCAAATCCACGCTCGCCCGCACCATCATGCAGCTGGTGCCGCCCACCGCGGGCGCCGTCATCTTGGGCGGCAGGAACCTCACGCAGGGCGCGCCCGACGATATCCGGGCCGCGCGCCGCGACCTGCAAATGGTCTTCCAGGATCCCTTTGCCTCGCTCAACCCGCGGCTCACCGTCTTTGCCACGCTGGCCGAGCCGCTGCGCGTGCACCGCATCGTGCCGGAGGACCAGGTCGCCACGCGCGTCGCTCGCCTGATGGAGCAAGTCGGGCTCGCCCCGCGTTATGCGGGCAAATACCCGCACGAGTTCTCCGGCGGCCAGCGCCAACGCATCGCCATCGCGCGCGCCCTGGCGCTCGAGCCCAAGGCCGTCATCGCCGACGAGCCCGTCTCCGCCCTCGACGTGTCCATCCAGGCGCAGATTTTGAATCTCCTGTCCCGCCTGGTCCGCGAGATGCACCTCACGATGATCTTCATCGCCCACGACCTGTCGGTCGTGAAACACATCTCCGACCGCATCGCCGTCATGTATCAGGGCAGGATTGTCGAACTCGGCCCCGCCCTCGACGTCATCGAGCGCCCGCAGCATCCCTATACTCAAGCGCTCATCAGCGCGATTCCGCGGGTGGAGACCTGATAGGAGAGCGGACTGCAGGGGTTGGACCTTGGTCCGCCATTCCGTAGGCACAGCAGGTTGCGCCCCTGCATGGCATGTCGTTGGCATCCTGCCAGTAACGATCTTATCCAACCCTATTGAATAAACCCGCGGTGAGGGTCGTCCCAAAGGCAGAACCGCCATTCAACCCTTTGGAGGACCAACCATGAACATCAAAGCCACTGCCCTCAGCCTCGCCACCGCCACCGCCTTGGCGTTCACCCCCAAGCCCGCCGTCGCGGGCGACAACGAGGCAGCCTTCGTCGGCGGCCTCATCGGAGGCGCCATTCTTGGCGCCGCGCTCAGTGACCTTGACCACGACACCCGCGTGGTGGTCGCCAGTCACCGTTATCACGATCACGACCGCTGCGACGACGGCTATTGGAAACGCGTCGAGGTGCGCGTGTGGGTGCCCGGCTACTGGGTGAGCGAACGCCGGCATGGCCACACCCACCGCTACTATGTCAGCGGACACTACGAGATCCGCACCGACCGCGTGTGGGTCGCCTACGACCGCCACAATCGCCATGACCGCTACGACCGGCATGACCGGCGCGACTATGGTTACGACCGCCGGGACCGCTACGACCGCGACTACCGCCGCTGAACCTATTTCAAGGCCTACTAACCACAGATTAATTACACAGATGGACACGGATACCGAACTGCTCTTTATCTGTGCCAATCCGTGTTCATTTGTGGTTAAATAATCCGCCCTCTTTCCCATGAACTGCCGCGACAGCGAATCCCTGATTCTGACCGAACGAGACGGCGTGCTGACCATAGACCAGCTCGCCGCCCTCTCGGACCACGTCGCGGCCTGCCCGGCCTGCCGCAAGCTCCGCACCGACCTCACGGCGGCGCTCGACACCTACAAGACCGGCGTGGGCGCGGTGGCACCGCCCGACGCCGACGAAACCTGGCGCGAACTGCAAGGCCGCCTGCACGAACCGACGAGGCGCGAAAAGCAGCGTCCGCTCGCTCCCGTGGCCTGGTTCGGCGCCCCGCTCGCCGCCGCCGCGGCCCTGGCCTTCGCGTTTTTCACCACCCGACCGACCACCCCCGAGCCCCCGGCAACCGGGGAGATCGCCCCGCCCACTCCGCCGCTGCACGACCCCTCGATCATCGCCGGCGCCGACTACGTGGAAGCCGGCGATCCCGACGCCTCCGTCATGGTCTTCGTGGACAAGGAAAGCGGCTGGCTCGTCGTCTGGGCGACCAGCCCCAGCGACGCCACGAGCGGGTGACCCCGGCTCAGGTCCTCCCGCGGAGAAGCGCGCGGGACCGCCGCAAAGGGAAGGTCACGACGGTGGAACGAGGTCAAGGCTGCTGACCTTGCCGCCGCCGCCGCACCCGTCGCAGGTGGTGGTGATGCGTTGGATCCCGTTGGTGCAATTCGGATCGGGGCAGGGCACCCTGCCGCGCCCCTGGCAATTCTCACACCGGAGGACCCTGGCACGCCCCAGCTCATACTCCGTTCGGCGTCCTTTGCCTTCGCACCAACCGCACTGCCGGGTCGCCTCCCCTTTGCACGTATAACAGCGATTGGAGGTGACGACTGTGCCGTTGCCGCCGCACCTGGTGCAGCGAAGTGTTTTTGCGCTGAGTTCCTTGAAGCTGAACCGGTGCATTACGTGAGGGTTCGTCGGGTCGGGCCGGTGACTCACGGACGTTTTGTAGGTTTTGTAGCCCTTGAGTCGCAGCTCCATCTTGTAGTCACCGGCCGGGCGGTTCTTCAGGATCACTTCCTTCCGGCCTTCGAACTGGCCGTTGATCCAGATTTCGGCATCCGGCTCCGCCACCGTGATCCGCAGTTCCCTCGCCAGCTCTCGTGCCCTTTGCTCGGCGTGCAGACGCTCGAACTCCGTTTCCATCGTTTTCACGGTGTCCGGGCCATAGGCATCGGCGATGAATCGCCGGAACGGCGCGTGCGTGAGCGCCGCGCCGAAGGTCAGCGGGCGTGCCAAGATCTCGCGGGCGGTGAGGCCCAGCTTGTTCGCCGCGGCGAGCTGGGCGATGGCCCGTGGGTAGTCCTCGCAGCCCAGGTAAAGCGCCGCCAACTCGACGCGCGGCTCGAGCTTGTCCGGAAACGCGGCGATGAGCTGCTCATAGGCCGCGGGCTGCCCGGCCTTCTGCGCTTCCCCGTGGCGGGTGGCGAACAGGCCGGCCAGATCGCGTTCGTGCCGGGCCAGCTCGGCGCGGGCCGTCTCGATGCTCGCCGGATCCTCGCGCGAGGCGGCGATCTTCTGCCACAGGAGCGCGGCATCAAAGAGCCGGTTGAGGGAATCGGCGTAAATCTCCGCCGCACGCAGGCCGGCGCGACCGTGCGCGGGCGACGTGAGGTAGGCGTTGTGATAGGCTTCGGCGGCTTTCGCCAGCAGACCGGCCTGATACGCCTCCTCGGCGGCGGCCTCCGCCCGTTCATACTTCCGATCCTCGATCACTGCGAGCATCTGCCCGGCCTTCTCCCTGGCTTCCTGGAACCGCCTGGCCGCGTCGGCGCCGAAATCGAACCGGGCAGACTCCGTGGCGTTGTTCAGCGCGAACCGCGCATACTTCTCCGCGGTGTCGAGATCGTCGTCGCGATAGGCCGCCACCGCCGCGAAAAACTGCGCTTCGATCAGCAATTCCTGGAACGGCCCCATGTCCCCGCCGGCCAGATCCTCGGCCCTTCTGAAGCGCGCCAATGCCTCGGCATGACGCTTCCCCTCCAGCAGCGCCTTGCCCTGTCCCATGAGCTCGACGAATTCCCGCTTGATCCTGAGCACGGCGAGCAGGTCTTCGATTCCCCATTTGATCGTTCCGTCGGGGGCTTTCGCCAGCGCGAGCTTCGCGTGTTCCTCGGCGGCGGCGAAATCGCCCTGGGCATGGAGCACCTCGGCCAGTTGGAAATGACCCGCGTGATGCGCCGGGTCCGCCGCAATCGCCTGCCTGAACCGGGCCGCCGCCGCCGCCAAGTCTCCCTTTTCCAGCAGGTCCTTCCCCTGTTCCAGCAACGGCGTGAACGTCGGTCCGGCCGCGGCGGGCGGCGGCGTCTGCCCGGACGGTTGCGCAGCATCGGCTGCCCGCAGACCGCAAGGCGCGATCGCGAGTCCCGCAGCAACAGAGAGGACGCAAAGCCAGGATTTGGGGCGCATGGTCATTTCCCTTCCATGAAGTCTTTCATTGATTGCTTGGATTTCCCTCCTGGCAAGGCGTCGTCTTTGCCGGCATCGGCCCCGTCGGTCCCGGACGCGCCGGCGCCGGCCTCGGCCTCAGCCTCCTCCAAAACCGGTTCCGCGAAGCCTTCGACCGGTTTGAGATAGATGGATATGGGACGAGCGGTGTTGGTGATCTGCTGTCCCATGAACCAGCCGCCGGGCAGCCCGAACTTCTTCGGCAGCGGCGCCGCGAGGTCGGCGAGTCCGGCGAGCGCATTCTTGGCGGCGCGCATGAAGGTGTCGGCGTCGTGCTCGGCCCCCGCGTGCTCCCGGCCTGCGCGGCGCAGCGTGTCCACGAACTGCTTATGCAGATTGCGGAGAACGGTCTGGTGCGACCGGGCCGCGTCTGCGTCTTTGCCGCCGGCGGCCTCCTTTGCCGCGGCAACGCGATCCTGAAGATCCGTGAGCGCCCTCTCCAGAGCGTCCTTTTCGTAGCCCCAGGCGGTGATGCGCAGATCCTGCTCCTTGCGGATGTTCAGGTGCAGCAGAGGAATCTGCACGTCGAAGGCGTGCTTCGCATTGTTGAGCATATGCTGCCGTTGGAGCTGTTCCTCCTGCATGGATTGCAGTTGCTTGCGCAGTGGGGCGAGGCGGGCGGCGTATTTTTCCTCCACCGCCTTGAGCTCCTCGGGCGTGGCGGGCCTTTCGTGCTGGCCCGGGTGCGGAAACCGATCGCCTTGCGCGAGGATCTCGGTGCGGGTTTTCCCGCAGCCGCTGCAAAACTGGCCGCGGCGCTTCTCCTCGAGTTCGGCCTCGCGCCTGACTTCGAGGTCCCCGATCTCACCGCGCTGACGCGAAATCCGGTCCTCCAGTCCGGTCAGCGCCCCGGCGGACTCCTTGAGCCGCCCGATGAGTTCCCGGACCTTCCCCGCATCCGCCTCCCACGCCGCCCGGGCGTGCACGATGTCTTTCGCCAGGCTGGGCGCTGGCGTGGCCTTGCTCCCTCCCGGTGCGCCTCGGATGACCGGGACCGACACAACGCCCAGGCAGGCCAGCCACAGGGTCTGTCTGAGAAGCCTGGTTGGAGCCATGATTGATCCATCCCGTTTAAATTTTCACGGCCATGAAACCAACGCCAGGCATCCGCACAATGCCGGAGCAGGATTTTTCTGCAAATATCACGGCAGCCAGGGGAAATTTTCGCTCTTCGGTTTGCGCTTCTCCCGCTGGGCGGTGCTGAACTCCTTTGCCTCCCCGGTCATGTAGTAGAGCATGGTGGCGTTGCCGGCGAGTTCCTGGATGCCGCTCTGGCCGTCGAGTTCGGCGTTGAAGGCGGCCTTGAGACAGCGGATCGCGAGCGGGCTGCGTTCCAGAATTTCCTTCGCCCAGGCCACGCCCTCGGCCTCGAGTTGCGCGACGGGCACGACCTTGTTGACGAGGCCCATGGCGAGCGCCTCGGCGGCGTTGTATTGGCGGCAGAGGAACCAGATCTCGCGGGCCTTCTTCTGGCCGACGAGCCGGGCGAGGTAGCTGGAACCGAAGCCGCCGTCGAAGCTGCCCATCCTGGGGCCAACCTGGCCGAAGATCGCGTTGTCGGCGGCGATGGTGAGGTCGCAGATCACGTGGAGCACGTGCCCGCCGCCGATGGCGTAGCCGGCGACGAGGGCGATGACGACCTTGGGCATCGAGCGGATGAGCTTCTGGACGTCGAGGATGTTGAGCCGGGGCACGCCGGCGGCGTCGAGATAGCCGCCGTGGCCGCGCACCGACTGGTCGCCACCGGCGCAGAAGGCGTATTTGCCGTCCTGGGCCGGGCCGGCGCCGGTCAGCAACACCACGCCGATTTTCTGATCCTCGCGGGCATCGAGCAGGGCGTCGTGCATCTCGGCCACGGTCTGCGGGCGAAAGGCGTTGCGCTTCTCCGGCCGGTTGATGGTGATGCGGGCGATGCCCCCGGCCTTGTGGTAGAGGATGTCTGAGTAGGTTTTGGCGGTTTTCCAGGCAATGGCCATGCGCGCAGGCTGCCTGAAAAGCCTTGAGCGGCAACCGTTTTCGCGGGCACACCCGGTTTTTACCAACCGCCGTCAAGCAACATTTGGCTCCGGGGGTAAAACTGCTTGGAGTGGCGGCGTGCAGGCCAACAATCGCCCGTTCACCATGAGTTCCCCCCCGTCAGACAATGCCACGGCCGCCAAGGCCGGCCTGACCATGGGTGCCCTCGGAGTGGTCTTCGGCGACATCGGCACGAGCCCGCTTTACGCCCTGCGCGAGTGCCTGCAGGCTCTGCCGCCGGACGAGCGCAGCGCCGGCATCTTGGGCGCCCTTTCCCTGGTCTTTTGGGCGCTGATTTTCGAGGTCACGTTCAAATACCTCCTGTTCGTGATGCGCGCCGACAACCGCGGCGAGGGCGGCATCTTCGCCCTGCTGGCCCTGAGCCACGGGGAGCGCGCGCGCGGCCGCAACGCCGGCTGGCTCACCATCCTCATCCTGTTCGGCGCCGCCCTGCTCTACGGTGATGGTGTCATCACCCCCGCCATTTCGGTGCTGGGCGCCGCCGAGGGTCTCGGGAGTTTCAATCCCGATCTGGCCCAATACGTGCCGCTCATCGCCTGCGTGATCCTGGGCGGCTTGTTTGTCGTGCAATACAAGGGCACCAAGGCCATCGGGCGCATCTTCGGGCCGGCCATGGTCGTCTGGTTCCTCACGCTCGGCGGGCTCGGCCTGTGGCACATCGTGCAGACGCCGGCCGTGTATGCCGCCGTCAACCCCCTGCATGGCTTCCGTCTGCTGGCCGCGTATCCCGGCAATGCCACGGCGATCCTTGGCGCGGTTGTGCTCGTGATCACCGGCGGCGAGGCGCTTTACGCCGACATGGGGCATTTCGGCCGCAAATACATCGCCCGGGCCTGGTATTTCGGCGCGTTTCCCGGACTCGTGCTCAACTATTTCGGCCAGGGCGCCTGGGCGCTCTCCCACCCTGGTGACACCACCAGTCCGTTCTTCGCGCTTGTGCCCGAGGGTCCGGCGCGGCTGCTGCTCACCATCCTGTCCATCGTGGCCGCCGTCATCGCCAGCCAGGCCATGATCTCGGGCACCTACTCGCTCACCCGCCAGGCCATCCAGCTCGGCTACTTCCCGCGCCTGAAGGTCAATTACACCAACCCCGCCCAGTCCGGCCAGATCTACCTGCCGCTCGTCAATGGCGCCCTCGCCTTCGGATCCATCTGGGTGGTCATCACCTTCAAGTCCTCCGACAACCTCGCCGCCGCCTACGGCATCGCGGTGACCGGCACGATGGTCGTCACCTCCATCGCATTCTACAGCGTGATGCGCCGGCACTGGCACTGGCCGCTGCTGGGTGCGGCGCTGCTGGCCGCGCTCTTCCTGCTGTTCGACGGCGCGCTCTTCTATTCCAACCTCGACAAGATCGTCCACGGCGGCTGGTTCCCGCTGCTCGTCGCCCTCGGCATGCTCGCCATCATGCTCACCTGGAAGAAGGGCAAGGAGGAAATCTTCCGCCGCATCTACGCCAACGAGATCACCGAGGACGAGCTGTGCAACGTCGCCAATTCGCAGCACATCGTGCGGGTGCGCGGCACCGCCGTCTTCATGGCGGGCCTCCCCACCGGCACCCCGCTCGTGCTGCTCCATCACGTCCGCGCCAACAAGGTCCTGCACGAGACCGTCGTCCTGCTGAGTGTCGTCACCGAGGAGGTGCCGGCCGTGCCCGAAAGCGAGCGCCTGGAGGTGCGCGAGATCGGCCGGGGCCTCGGCGTGTGGCGCGTGATCGGCCGCTACGGCTACATGGAATCGCCCGACGTCGCCGCCCTCATGGAGCGGGTGCGCGAAAACGGCGTGCCCGTGAAACTTTCCGAAACCACCTATTATTTCAACCGCGAGATGATCATCACCGGCGGCGACACCCGGCTCTGGCACTGGCAGAAGCGGCTCTACGCGCTGCTCAGCCGCAACGCGCGCCCCGTGCGCGACTACTACCGCCTGCCCCCGATGCAGATCATCGAGGTCGGCCTGCCGATCCAGCTCTGAACGAACGGCCGAAGGGCTGATGGGCCGAAGGAGTGAACCGCAGGCGCGGTGCGCGTGTCGTTTCAGCCTTTCAGTCCTTCCCCCTTTCGGCCTTTCTTCCCCCATGCACACCGCCCTTCGCAGCCATCCCTTCGTCAGCCATTTCCCGGCGGCGCTGGGCGCGCGGCTGGTGAAGCATGTGCGCCTCGTGCGCCTGCCGCACGAGGCCGTGATTTTCGAGGAGGGCAGCGCCTCGGACTGCCTCTACCTCGTCCTCACCGGCCGCGTCGCGCTCACCAAAAAGTCGCCCGGCGGGACCCGGCAGACCATCGCGTGGAAGGGCCCCGACGACTACTTCGGCGAGCTCGGCGTGCTCGACGGTTCCGTGCGCAGCACGTCGGCCGTCGCCGACGGCCCCGTGGTGCTGGGCCGGCTGCCCGCCGGACCCTTTCTGGCCGTCCTCTCGGAATCCCCCTGGCACACCGTGCTCCGCCTCTTCAGCCAAGTCAGCGCCAACCTCCGTGCCGCCAACGAGCGCTACGTGAGCGAGGCCGTGCGCAAGGAGAAGATCACCCTCGTCGGCGAGATGGCCAACGCCATGATCCACGACTTCCGCGGCCCCTTCTCCACGATCAAGCTCGCGACCGAGCTCATCGCGAAGCACAGCCGCACGCCCGCGAACCAGGACCTCTGCGCCATGATCCTCCGGCAGGTGGACCGCCTCGGCGGCATGGTCGAGGAGGTGCTCGACTTCGCCCGGGGCGAGACCCGTCTCAAACCCCGGCTGGCGCCCCTGCAGGAGCTGCTGCTCCACATGCAGGAGGACAACCTCGAGGCCTGCGCCCGGGCGGGTGTCCGCCTCGTCGTCAAACCCACCCGGCTCGCGCTCTCCCTCGATCCCGACCGTTTCCAGCGCGTGTTGCAGAACCTCGTGACCAACGCCCGCGAGGTGCTGGCTCGTCGCAAGGGCGCGCGCATCGTCATCTCCGCCCGCCGCGAGGGCCGCCAGTGCGTGATCACGGTGGCCGACAACGGTCCCGGCATTCCGCGCGAAATCCGCCAATCCGTCTTCGAGCCCTTCGTCAGCCGCGGCAAGCCCAACGGCACCGGCCTCGGCCTGGCCATCGCCAGGTCCGTCGTCCTGGCCCACAAGGGTTCGATCGAGTTCAAGACCTCGCGCGCCGGCACGACGTTCACGATCACGCTCCCGCTGGCGTGAGCCGGGGCGTTGTCACGGCGCCCTGTGAGCGCCGTCCGGCGGTCGCCGACCGCTGCTACAGTTTCACTGCGACCTCCGCGAGCGTCCGTTTCCGCCACGCCGCGTCGCGTTTCCGGTCGGTGCGCAGTTCCAGCACGCGCACGCCGCGCTTGGGCAGCTTCGCCACAAGACGGGCGAGCTGGGCGGCGCTCTTCACCACCGTGTGCGCCACGCCGTAGCTCGCGCAGAGTTTGGCGAAATCCACCTGCTGCGGAGTGGCGAAGAACTCCTCGAAGGGCGGCTCGAACTGCGCCACCGGCAGATGCCCGAAGATGCCGCCGCCATTGTTGTTGATGAGCACGATGGTCAGACTGCCCCGCAGTTTCGGCACCGTGAGGAAGCCGTTCGTGTCGTGCAGCAGCGCCAGATCGCCGGTCACGAGCACCGCCGGCGCGTTGCCGTGGGCGAGGCCGAGCGCCGTCGAGAGCGTGCCGTCGATGCCGTTGGCGCCGCGGTTGAAACAAATCCGCTGCCCGCGGCGGCCCGCCGGCCAGAAATACTCGGCGTCGCGCACCGGCATCGAGCTGGCGATGAAACACGGTGTGCGCGCCGGGAGGTGCGCCGCGAGGATGCCGGGCCATGCAGGTTCCAGCAGCCCGTGGGCCGACTTGAGCGCCGCGGCCAGTGCGCGTCCGGCCCGCATATCGGCTGCGAGCCACTCGCGGGCGTAAGCCGGGAGGGTGCGTCGGCCGGAAAAACCGTGGCTCCACTCCGCCAGGTTGCCGCGCGCCACGCTGGTCCGCAGGTGCAACGCGTCCTCGTTGGTTGCCCGCTCGGTGACCAGCACGACCTCGGGGTCGGCGGCTTGCAGCCAGGCGCGCAGGATCTTGCTCGTCGGCCAGCCGCCCACGCAGATGACCCGCGCCGGCCGGAGTGCCGCCGCCAGCTTTTCATTGCGCAACAGGGTGTCGTAATGGACGACCAAGTGTCCGGCCGCCCGTGCGCGCATGCGCACGGGCGACAGCACGTCGGCCAGCACCGGCCAGCCGAGCGCCCGGGAAAGGCGCCCGACGTTCCCGGCGAAAGCCCCGCCCGCCACGACCTCGTTCGGGCCGACCACGATCACTCCGCGCTCCGGCCAGCGACGCCCGGACCAGGCCGGAGCAGGCGACCGGATTCCGGGGGAGGGCACGCCGGCCAGTCCGTCGAAAAATCTCCCCATGGCCGCCGGCGCCGGCAGCGTTGCCTGGTCAGGCAAGGGCACCAACGGGTCCCGGAACGGACAGTTCAGATGCACCGGCCCGGCGGCGGGCAGCAGCGTGCGTGCGAAGGCGTGCGCCACCGTCTGCCGCAGGTAGCGCAGCATCGGCAGCGTCGCCTGCGGCACGGCCAGCTCGTGGTGGAAGTTCACATGACCGCCGTAGAGCTTCACCTGGTCGATGGTCTGGCCCGAGTGGCAGTCGCGCAGTTCGGGCGGACGGTCGGCCGTCAGCACCAGCAGCGGCACACCGCTCTCATGGGCCTCGACCACCGCCGGCAGAAAGTTCGCCGCGGCGGTGCCGCTCGTGCAGACCAGCGCCACCGGACGCCGGTGCTGCTTGGCCAGGCCGAGCGCGAAGAAGGCGGCGGAGCGCTCGTCGAGCACCGGGATCGCCTCGATCCCGGAATGCCGCGCCAGCGCGAAGGTCAGCGGGGCGGAGCGCGATCCCGGTGAGATCACCGCTTGCCGGAGTCCGAGCCGAGCCAGCGTCTCCACGAGCACGCTGCCCCACAGGGTGTTCGTGTTGCGGTAATCGAGGATGTCTTCGGGGGTCGGTTTCATGACTGCGTGAGCGCCTCGAGGAGAGCCTTGAATTTCAGCTCGGTCTCGGCAAATTCCTTCTCCGGCTCGGAGCCGGCCACGATGCCGGCGCCGGCGTAGGCGGTCGCCGTGTGACCGTCGATCAGCGCAGAGCGGATGCCCACGAAGAATTCGCCGCCGCCCCGGTGATCCACCCAGCCCTGCGGGCCGGCGTAGAGCCCGCGCGGAAACGCCTCCAGCCGCCGCAGGGCCGCGAGCGCCGGTTCCTGCGGAGTGCCGCCCACGGCCGGCGTCGGGTGCAGCCGCGCCACCAGGTCGAGGATGTGCACGCCTGGCGGCAGCCCGGCGCTGATGGGCGTGTGGAGATGGTGCACGTTGGCCAGGCCGAGCAGGCGCGGTCCGGCCGCGTGCTCGAGTTTCAGGCCGAGTCCCGCGAGCCGGCCAGCGATGGAATCGAACACCAGCCGGTGCTCGCGCAGGTCCTTTTCGCTGTGCAGAAGCGCCTGGGCGTAGGCCGCATCCTCGCTCGCCGACTCACCGCGCGGCGCCGAGCCGGCGAGCGCGGCGGTGTGCATGCGGCCGTTGGCCACGCGCACGAGCCGTTCGGGCGAGGCGCCGATGAAGCTCTGACCGCGCCCGTTGGCGATCGAGAACGAGTAGCAGTCGGGGTAGCGCCGCCGCAGGTGGTTGAGCACCCCCAGCGGGTGGAACTGCTCGGCGGTCGTGTATTTCAACGCGCGGGCGAGCACGACCTTCCGGTAGTCGCCCCGGGCGATCTCCGTCAGCGCCTGCGCCACGGCGCGCTGGTAGGAACCGGCGCCGCCGATCTCCTCCGCCATCCGGGGGGCGGAGGGCCGGTCCCCGCGGCGGGCGCGGCTGTAGTCGAAGGCGCCGAACTTGCCGTGGGCCTTCCAGATCCGCGCGGTCAGCTTGTCCAGCGGCGCCTCGGCGGCCACCGGCACGTTGGCCACGGCCACGGTGCTGTCGCCCATGCGGGCCACCTGCCAGCGCGGCACGAAAAGCCGGAGCGCGGGGAACGGCGCGCCTTCCGCAGCCTCGTCCGCAAAACCGGCCGCCAAGAAGAAATGCGGCCCGGCAAAGGGTTCGTCGAGCGGACCGACCGCGATGGTATTCGCCAGCGCGTCCGCGATGAAGGACCGCGCGGCGGCGAAGCGATCCGGGCCGCGGGCGGCGAATTCCAGCGCCACCTCCGCGCCGGCCACGCCGAAACCGCTGGCCGGATTCTCCGTGTAAAAATGCGGCTCCCGGGGCTCGAAGATCGACTCGAGCACGGCCAGCGGATCGAGGTTGTCCACCGTCATGCTGATGCTCACGAGCTGCGGCCGGCCGGTGGCGCGCGCCTCGGCGGCGCACTGCGCGAGGAAGTCGCGCAACGCTGCCGGCGTCGCGCTCCCGGTCGGATTGACCGGCGGGGTCTTCACGGCTTCGCGGCCGGCTTGGCCGGTGCGGCCGGGGGCGCGGGCCGCGGGAAGAGCACCAGCGACTCGGCGACCTTGCGGCCGGCGAGGCGGCCGTCCCACACGAGTTCGTCGCGCCAGACCGGGCCGGGTTCGTAGCCGAGCACGGCGTGGATCTTCTGGGCGGAGGTCGGGATCACGTGCTGGATGAGGGTGACGGCGAGCCGCAGGGCCTCGGCCATCGTGGCGAGCGAGGTGCGCAGCAGCGCCCGGTCCTTCGGCTCCGCGGACTTGCCGAGCTTCCACGGGGCGCGCTTCTCGATGTAGGCGTTGGTCTCGGTGAGAAAAAACATCGCCCGCTCCAGCGCGGTGTGAAACTGGTGGCCTTCGCATAGCGGGATGAAGTCGTCGCGCGTCTTGTCCCAAAGCGCGCGCAGGCTGGCGTCGAGCTCGTCGCCGGCCTCCACCGCGGGAATGACGCCGCCGGCGAAGCGGGTCGTCATGTTGAGCGTGCGGTTGACAAGGTTGCCGAGGTTGTTGGCGAGTTCGCTGTTGTAGCGGACGAGGAACTGCTCGCGGGTGAAGTCGCTGTCCTGACCGACGTTCATCTCGCGGATGAGGAAGTAGCGGAAGGCGTCGGCGCCGAACTCCGTGACGAGGTCGAGCGGGTTGAGCGCGTTGCCCGTGCTCTTGGACATCTTCGCGCCGCGCTGCAGCCACCAGCCGTGCGCGATGATGCCCCGCGGCAGCGGCAGACCGGCGGCGTGGAGCATGATCGGCCAATAGACGGCGTGCGGCGGCACGAGGATGTCCTTGCCGATGACGTGGTGCGCCTCGCGCCAGATCTCGGGCCGGTCCACCACGGCCGAGTAGTAGTTGAGCAGCGCGTCGAACCACACGTAGGTCACGTAACCCTCGTCGAAGGGCATCGGGATGCCCCACTCGAGGCGCTCCTTCGGGCGCGAGATGCAGAGGTCGTTGAGCGGTTCCTTGAGGAACTCCAGCACCTGCTTCTGGCGGTAGGCCGGGAAGATGAAGCCGGGGTTGTCGGTGAGGAACCGCACCAGCCAGTCCTGATACTGCTTCAGTTTGAAGAAGTAGTTGGATTCGGTGATCTCGGTGACCTCGCCGAAGATCTCGGGCCAGGTGCCGTCGGGGTTGCGGTCCTTGTCCTGGAGGAACTGTTCCTGGCGGGTCGAGTAGAAGCCCCGGTATTCGGCCTTGTAGATTTCGCCCTGGTCGAAGAGCTGCTGGAGGACGGCGCGCACGACCTTCTTGTGGCGTTCCTCGGTGGTGCGGATGAAGTCGTCGTTGGTGATCGTGAGGCGCGGCAGGAGGGCGCGGAACTCGGCGCTGACCTCGTCGCAGAACTGCTGGGGCGGGATGCCGCGCTGGCGGGCGCTGGCCTGGACCTTCTGGCCGTGCTCGTCCACGCCGGTCAGGAAATGCACCGAATCGCCCATCTGCCGCCGGAACCGGGCGATGACATCCGTCAGCACCTTCTCGTAGGCATGGCCGAGGTGGGGCGAGCCGTTCACATAGTCGATGGCGGTCGTGATGTAGAAACGCTGCATAAAAGGGTCAAAAGATGTAGCCGCGCCCGGGCTTTTGTCGAAGGTTTTGACGAGGCCGCCGCCCCCGGCCTAGGCTGCCGGCAATCCCCCATGCACTTCCCCACCCGTTCCATCAGTCTGGCCATGGTGCTGTTGCTGCTGTTCCTGGTGGCGGCGCTCACCCTCCAATGGTGGCTGGTGCGCGAAACCCGCCAGTTGCAGCGCCTGGCCGTGGACGAGCAGCGCGGCCGCCTCGAGCGGATCATCGCCGTGAGCGGCCTGCCGCCGGAACGCTGGGACGCCTATTTTCAGAAGGAACTCGGTGCGATGGTCGGCGGCACCGTGGAGCTTTACCGCACGGCCGCGCCGCCCGCGGCACCGGCCGCGCCTCCAGGCAACCTGGTCTTCACGGAGACGATCGCGCGTGTTCCCGGCTGGGAGGCGCGCGTGAGTTTTGCCGCGCCGGCGCTCATCCGCACGCAGGTGATGCACCAGCGCATCCTGGCCGTGATCATCCTGCTGGCGCTGCTGCTCGCGCTCGTACCCATGCTGGCGGCCCTGCTGGAGGCGCGGCGGCCGCCCGGCGAGGGTGCCTCCCGTTCGCCGTGGGCGGCGGCCCGCGCGCAGGCCGCCGGCTTCGAGGAGCTGGCCCGCCTGTCGCACGAACGCTCCGCGGCGCTGGCCCGGGAACACGCCGCCCGCGCCCGCGCCGAGCAGGACCTGCAAGTCAACCGCAGCCTGCTCGACCGGTCGCTGGCCGAACGCGTGCGCCTCGGGCGTGAATTGCACGACAACATCTGCCAGACCCTTTACGCCGTCTGCCTCACCTTGGAAAGCGTGCAGAAAAAATCCGCGCTCGGCCCGGAAATGAGCGACCGCATGCAGCAGTGCCTCGCCGAGCTGCGCCGGCTCAACCAGGAGGTGCGCGCCTACCTGCAGGACCTCGAGCCGGGCCGCGTCAACGGCCAATCCTTCGGCGCCGCCCTCGCGGGCATGCTCGGATCCCTGCCGCCCGAGGACGAAGTCCGCATCCAGCGGCGCCTCGACCCCGAGGCCGTCGAGCTGATCTCCCCGGGCCAGGTCGCCGAAATCATGAACATCCTGCGCGAGGCCGTGAGCAACAGCCTGCGCCACGGACAGGCGCGACAGATCATCCTGCGCGCCGGTCGCAGCGACGACACCGTCGCGCTCTCAGTCCAGGACGACGGCGTGGGCTTCGCCGCCGAGCGCCGCCAGGGACACGGTCTCGACAACATGCGCGCCCGCGCTCAGAGCATCGGCGGCGACCTGCAGATCGAATCCGCCCCCGGCAAAGGCACCCGCGTCATCCTCACCCTGCCCGCCGCCCACCTCACCGCATGAGCAACACCCCCGCCACGATCCGCGTCCTGTTGGTGGACGACAGCCCGATCATCCGGCTCGGTCTGCGCAGCGCGTTGGAAGACCACGCTGACATCAGCATCGTCGGCGAGGCCGGCAACGCGGCTGCGGGACTGGAGCAGCTCGTCCGGCTCAAGCCCGACGTGGTGATGCTCGACCTCAACCTGCCCGACAAATCCGGTCTGTTCGCCTGTCGCGACTACCTGAAGGCCCGCCCGGCCACCGCGATTCTCATCCTCACCTCCAGCAGCAACGCGCGCCACATGCGCGACGCGATCGATGCCGGCGCACGCGGCTACCTGCTCAAGGAAAACGAGGGCTCCGCGCTGGCCGCCGCCTTGCGCACCGTCGCCCGGGGCGATTCCGTGCTGGACCCCACAATGGCCGGTCAGGTGCTGAGCATCGTGCGCAACAAGGGGGTGCAGTCCGCCGCCGACAAGCTCGCCGCGCTCTCCCCGCAGGAGCGCCGCGTCGTAGCCCTGCTCGCCAGCGGCCTCACCAACAAGGAGATCGGCGACCAGCTCGGCCTGACGGAAAAGACCGTGAAAAACTACCTGGCCACGATCTTCAACAAGCTGAACATCACGCGGCGCACCCAGGCCGCCGCACTCTACGTCGAGGCCGGGCACCCACCCACCGCCTGACGGGCCTGACCAATGCCCAGGCTTTAGCCTCTAGTCTGCCCAGAGGCTTTTTCGGGTAACTTAGGGCCGTAATAATTTACATTCGAATAGGGCTATACTGGCGGTGCAATGATCGCCAGCTCTCCCACCACCCCTGCCGAAGTCCACCTGCCCGGCAAACCCGCCGCCCGCACATGTCCGCATGGCCGCGGCGGGTTCACCTTGGTCGAAGCCATGGTCGCGCTCACGATCATGGCGGTTTCTAGCCTGTCCATCATCAGTGCCTTCCTCCAATCGCGGCGCATGACCGAATCGAGCGTGCTGCACGCGGCGGCGACGAGCCTAGTCTACGGCATTATCGAGCAGATCAAGCAGCTCGACTACACCACGCTGCTGCCGAATTACGAAACCGATCCCTCCGAGCCCGACGGCCTCACCCCGCCATATGTGCGGGTGCGCATCAATCAGTCCACGGTGAAATGGCTCCGGGTCGTGCATACCACGGCTCCCACCGACGGCAGCGATCCCACGCCGGCCGCGCCCACCACGACCCCGGCGGCGGATGCCACCGCCGACAGCGTGGGAGCGATCGACAATTACATCGGCTCCATCCCTCTCTCGACCGTCAGCGGCACGGCCTCGCAGGAAATCAATCTGAACCTCTGGGTGTGGATCGATGAAATTCCCAAGACCGCGGATGACGTCTCCGAGGTCAAAAAAATCACCGTGGTCTATACCTACAGCTACCGGGACGGCGGTGTCACCCGCACGATCCGCGACCGGGAAGTCTTCCTCCGCACCCGCTACGAACAATGAAAAATCCCTCCTCCTTCCCGCGCCGCCCGGCCACGGCCGGCTTCACCCTCGTCGAAGCGCTGATCAGCGTGTCGGTCGTCACGATCGCCATGGGCATGTGCATGAGCACCTTCCTCTTCGGGCTTCGCACCATGTATAAGGACACCCAGCGCCTGGCCACCAACGCCAGTCTGCGCTCCTTCATGGCCGAGATCTCGAAGGAGACGCTCGACGCCTCCTATTTCTACCTCTTCGACTACTACACCAAGCTCGACGGCAGCGTGAATCTCACGACCGATCCGGCTGCGCTCGCCCAGAACGAGGACTACACCGACGCAGACTACGACAAATGGGTGGCCCACGGAGACTGCCTCGTGCTGGTGACCAAGACCTCGACGTATCGCACCACCGACATCCGCCAGATCCGCATCTATTATCGCACCAGCGATGCCCCGTCCGACCTCGATGACGAGCTGCCGATCCGCTACTATGAAACGGCCGACTGGGGTGAAGGCTCGGCAAGCACCAGCAACGGCCACCCCGTTTCCAACCTCGCGAGCGAACTGAACGCGATCAACCTCAACAGCAACCCGTCGCTGAGCGGTTCCAAGCAACTGGTCGCCCGCAGCCTGGGCCGGAAGAAAAGCGACAACTCGGGCTATTACCCGATCTTCGCCTCGGAATCGCCCACCGCCAGCGTCACGAACGGCTTCATCTCGATCAATGTCGAGTTCATCAATGGCTCGAGCGTCAACGGCCTGCTCTCGAGCAGCAGTTTCAACTACACCATCTCCCCCCGCCGCTGAACACCATGACCCCTGCCACCTCCCGCCTCTCTTCCCGCCGCGGCTCCGCGTTCATCACAGTGATGATCATCACCAGCGTGATGATCCTCCTCGCCGGCAGCATGCTCTCCTACACGCTGACCGAGCGGCGTGGCAACGAACGCAACCGCCTCATCCTGCGCGCCAAAACCATGGCGGAAAACGTCGCCCTCTACGCCTCGGAGCAGGTCAGCACCAAGGTCCGCCGCATCCGCTCGATCGCGCCGATGGAGTTCGCCGGCGACTACGCCCTCGCCCTTCCGCCCGACAACGTGCTCACTACCGCCTTTTCGGGCCCCTCGGACGTCTCGGTTTACGGCGGCATCGCCTCTGTCACCGATCTCGCCTTCATCACCGACACTTCCGACGCCAACTACGGCCTGCAGGTCAGCACGGGCAACATCCCGATCATCGCCAGCGCAACCATGACCCACACAGCCCTGGGGTCGGTCAAGGCCTACGTGGAACAAACCCTGCAGATCAACATGGTGCCGCTCTTCCAGTTCGCCATCTTCTACAACCAGGATCTCGAGGTTTCCCCCGGCGCGAACATGGTGATCAGCGGCCCGATCCACGCCAACGGCAACCTCATCGCCCGCTGCCAGACCGGCTTCAGCAACACCGTGCAGTTCACCGACCGCGTCAGTTGTACCGGCGGATTCTTCGCCAACACCGGCTACAAGGGCACCATTTACAACGAATACGGCAGCGCCGACTCAGGACCCGGCGGCACCGGTCCGCTCTATTTCCAGAACCCCAGCGGCACGGTCACCAACATCAAGAACAGCAGCAATGTGTGGCGCGACCACAAGTATGGCGGCACCTCCGTCACCACGACCTCGCTGGACAACTTCAAGACCTTCGCGACCAACACCTATGCCGGCAATCTGCGCACCAGCGCGCACAATGTGTCCGAGCTCCAACTGCCCGGCGTGGAGGACACCGATAACAACAACGGCCGCACCACCATCGAACCGGCCGCCAGCAGCGACTCGGCGGCTCTCAAGGCCTCCAAGTTTTCCCGCAACACCGGTCTCTACATCGTCGTCAATCCCGACGACGAGGTCCGCACCGGCATCCTGCCCGACGAGAGCACGGTCACCATGCTGCCGCGTTCCTATCGCTGTTGGCTGAACACGGTCAACACCGACGGCACCCACACCCTCAAGGAGGTCGTCCTGCCCGGCCAGCCCAGTTACGGCTACAACAACAACGGCACACCCAGCGACAGCAGCGACGATTACATGTATCGCAACTATCTGCCGAACCGCTATACGCTCAGCACCGAGGTTGGCAGCAACCAGGTGCTGCGCCTCCCCCAGCAGGATTACGGCATGGGCTCGGGCTATCTGCTCAACGGGGCCCACGCGCTGGGAGCCACGACCATTGCCGTGGACACCGGTTCCGGCGGCATCCACGCCGGCGAAGTCGTCACCCTCGGCACCCGTCGTTACCTGGCGATTACCGACCTGTCCGGCGGCAGCTTCACCATCGCGGCCCCCGGCTTGCAGGAAGCCCTCGCGGACAACTCGACAGTCACCGTCAACACGCCCCACGGGCAGGTCGGCACCGGCGGTTCCAGCTTCCGCATCGACAACGGCGCCGGTTACGCCATCGGCGCCACGGGGCTCAATCTCGACGGCACCACCGGCACTATCTGGCCAGGCAACTCCATCAATCTCGGCGGCTACAACTATCTCGTCACCTGCACCCCGGTCAGCGCTCCGGCCAACGCCACCGCCGATTACCCCATTTACATCGCCGCACCCGGCCTCCGCGCCGCGGTGGCCGACAACGCTGTGGTCTCGATCGACTCCAGCAGCGGCCTTATCGGCACCGCCAGCCGCTTCTTCATCAATAACGCGGGGGGCTATTCGGCCGGCGCCGGTGCCGACACCACGGGAATCGCCCTGGATGGCGACACCGGGACCATCCGCCCAGGCACCACCGTCCTGATCGGCGACAGCCGCTATCTCGTTTCCTCCACCCCCGGCACCGGCGTCGTTACCGCCGGCAACATCACCCTGGCCACGGGTCTGACCGCGCCGGTCTCCGACGATGCCTTGGTCACCGTGGACCCCTATCCGAACACCGGTTATCGCGTGGGGCCAGCGGCCGTCCTGACCAATTCCGTCACCACGATCCCGGATTCCTACTTCTACGACCTGCGCCGCGCCACTAACAGCACCGGCTATCCCTTCAACCGCCCCAGCGGAACCTTCAGTCCGAGGCCTGTCGCCAAGATCGATTTCGACATGGCCCGTTTCAAGATGGCCGTGAGCCGCAGTCTCAATGCCAACGCCAGCGCCGCCACGGTCCTGCCCGACGCCACGAGCAATACGGGCTACAACGTCGGCGTGCCCAGCTCCACCAACTGGAACAACAACATCCTCAACGCCAGCGCCGCCACCACCACACTCGACCATGGCACCGGTGCCTCCTTCAACACCTTCCCGGCCGCCACGAACGTGATCACCCGCACGCTGCCCGATCCGTTCCGCATCTACTTCGCCCCGAGCGCCGGCACCCCGCCCTCCGGTTACGCTTCCGTCACCGCCGCACTCGAGGACGATCCCAGCGTCTTCGCCACCGGCGCCGCCAGCTTCACCGGCCCGTGGTATGACGGCATCACCGTTTACGTCCACTCGGTCGATGCCGAGGTTCTCACGGAATCCTCCACCGGTGTGCGCTACCGCATTGATTCCGGCGTCCGGCTCCTCAACGGCCGCGGCCCGGTCGCCACCCTTACAACCACTGGCAAGACCGGCTTCAGCATCTGCACCAACGATGCCGTCTATATCGTCGGTCACTTCAACGCCGATGGCTCGATCAACTCCACCAGCACCGACTCGACCAATCCCGGCGGCTACAGCGGACGCTATCCCGACACCTCCAGCGAAAAACTCGCCGCGGTCATGGGGGATGCCGTCACCATCCTGTCCCAACCGGTCTTTGTGAACAGCGGTTCCACCTACTACCAGAGCACCGGCTGGTCGGATTCCCTCAGCGGCGCACGCTGTCGCAGCACCAACTACAGCACCAACTGGGCCACCACCAATCCCGGCTCTGGCAACACCGTGGACGGTACCAGCTATTCGGTCACCCCTTCTCTCATGCCCAACCTGGGCACCAACTACCCGGGTTCGGGATCCAGCGTCACCACCAAATTCAGCCCCACGGTCACCGAGATCTCCGCCTGTCTGAACTCCGGCATTGTCGAGACCGACACCCATCAGCACAGCGGAGGTGTGCACAACTATCCGCGCCTGCTCGAGAACTGGTCGGGCACCGGCCTCTACATCCGCGGCTCGATGGTCTCGATGTTCTACAGCGAGGTTGCGACCGAATACTGGAGCATCCGCATCTATTCCGGCGCCGGTCGCTACTGGGGTCTGCACCAAAGTCTGCGCGACATCTTGACTCACGACGTGCCGCTCGAGCCCATCCTGCTCAACGCCCAGCGCCTCGCCTACCGTGAACTCACCTCGTCCGAATTCACCGCCCGGAAGACGGAAATCCAGGGTCTTTAACCCTGCCGGTGTCGCCACCACTGCGCCAGCTTCTGCCAGGCCCGGCCGCGGTGACTGATCCGGTTCTTCTCCGCCTCGCTCAACTGCGCGTAGGTGCAGGCGCAGCCCTCCGGGATGAACAAAGGATCGTAGCCGAAGCCCCCGCCCCCCCGCGGCTCGTGGGCGAGCACGCCCTCGCAGCGCCCCTCGAACACCTCTTCCGTGCCCGCCGGCCCCAGCAGCACGAGCACGCAGACGAACCGCGCCGCGCGCCGGCCGGCGGGCACGCCGCGCATCACCTCGGCGAGTTTGCGCAGGTTGGCCGCCGCGTCGTGCTGCGGTCCGGCAAAATAGGCCGATTCCACCCCCGGCGCCCCCCCAAGCGCGTCCACGCACACGCCGCTGTCGTCGGCCAGCACCCAACTGCCGGCCGGCAGCACCGCCCGGAGCGCAGCCGCCTTCTTGCGCGCGTTGCCCGTGAACGTGCCGGCATCCTCGACGACCATCGGCATGGGGTCGGCCGGGACGACGGTCAGCGCCAGACCCGACTCGTCGGCGAGGCGCTGGAATTCCGCCGCCTTGTGACGGTTGCCCGATGCGAGATGGATCTCCTGGAGGCGGGGCGCCCTCGCCCCGCTGCTTTCGGGCTCAGACGCCATAGTCCTTCCGATTGAAGGTGGCCTCGTCCACAAACATCCTCTCGGGATAGCGCACGAAGCCGCGCATCAGCGTGTCGTCGCCATGCACCTCGTGCCGCACCTGTTCCAGGCGGATGGCGTTGGCCAGCGTCTCGGTGCGCAACCCGCGGAAGATGGCCTTGCCCTTGTCGTCGGCGAACAGCACCGGCGCGTGATAGGTGAAGAGGTAATCGAGCTCGCGCGCCTGCAGCAGTTCGCTCAGCAACTGCGCCCCGCCCTCGAAGAACACGCCCGTGATCCCTTCCTGGATGCAACGTGCCCGGAAATCCTGGAGGTTCACCTTCGGCGTGTTCGAATTCAGCACCCACGCCCTCACACCCATGGCGTGCAGCTTGCGCACATAGCCGAGCCCGCCGTGGGGCGTCGTCACCACGATGGTGCGGTCGCGAAATTCGTCGGTATAGACGCCGGGCATGGCCTTGTCGGTCACGGTGCGGAGCAGCCCGTCGAACACAAAGCGCCACGGGCACCACTCCGTGCCCCCGATGCGCGCGGTCAGGCGCGGGTTGTCGGCGCGCACCGTGCCGGCGCCGACCGCGATCGCCGGAAAGTAGCGCCGCCACCCATGGCCGTCGGCCCGGGCTTCCGCGCCGGTGATCCACTTGGAGTCGCCCGTGCGCGTGGCCACCTTGCCGTCGAGGGTCACGCCCGACTTGGCGGCGAAAAGCGGCCGGCCCGTCGCCATCCAGTGGTTGAAGATCAGATTCAGGTCCGCGCACTCGCGGGCGAGCACGCCCGCGACCACCTCGACCCCGGCGGCACGGAGCAGGTCGAAGCCCTTGCCCGCGTGCGCGGGATTGGGGTCGGTCGCCCCGGCCACCACGCGGGCGATCCCCGCGTCCACGATGGCGTCGGTGCACGGCGGCGTGCGCCCGTGCGTGCAGCAGGGCTCGAGCGTGACATAGAGCGTGGCGCCGGGTTTGGGGCGGCGTCCCAGCGCGCGCAGCGCGTTGATCTCGGCATGCGGCTCGCCCGCCCGGGCATGGTGCCCTTCGGCCACGACCTCGCCGTCCTCCACGATGAGCGCGCCGACCAGCGGATTGGGGTGCGTGTCGCCCCAGCCGCGGCGGGCCACGCCGATGGCCCGCCGCATGAGGGATGCGTGCGGCCCGTCACTCATGGGATGGTCGCCGCCACGTGGGGATTGGTTTCCTTCTCCACGCCGACGGTGGTCTGCTCGCCGTGGCCGGGCAGCACGACCGTGTCGTCGGGCAGCGTGTAGATCTGCTCGCGGATGGAGCGCGCCAACAGGCCGTAATCGCCGCCCGGCAGGTCCCAGCGGCCGACGCCGCTGTTGAAGAGGGCGTCGCCCACCAGCGCGATCCGCGCCTCAGGCTGGTAGAACAAGACGTTGCCCGGGCAGTGGCCGGGCACATGGCGCACCTCGAATTCGCGGCCGAGCGCCGCCAGCCGGTCGCCGCCTTCCACCCAGGCGTCCACCTTCACGCCCTCGAGGCCGAGCCGCTGGCCCATGAAGCCCTCCATGATCTCCGGGGTTTCGATGAGTTCCCGGTCGGCGGGGTGGGCGCGCACGCACGCGCCGGTGGCGCGCTTCACGACGGCGGCGTCCTGCATGTGGTCCCAGTGTCCATGGGTCAGCCACAGCTCGGCGAGCCGGCAGTTCTCCCGCGCCAGGAGCGGCTCGATCCTCTT
Source organism: Verrucomicrobiota bacterium (assembly GCA_049322455.1). GTDB lineage: Bacteria > Verrucomicrobiota > Verrucomicrobiia > Opitutales > Opitutaceae > Lacunisphaera. The sequence continues at coordinate 129,434 of JBMOQY010000013.1, forward strand.
CAGGATGCCGCCCGGCGCGTCCACCAGCACCGCCTCGCCGAGTTTCGGCTCGGTCAGCAGATAACCGATGGTCCGGATCGGTCCGGAAGGCAGCACATGGATTTTCACGGCCTGTGATTTCGCCAGCGGACGGTGGCGCGCGCAACGCCAAAGGCGCGATCAGGCGACGAAGGGGTGGCGCGTGGGCGGGCCGTCGAGCGCCCGGCGCACGCTGCGGAAGAGCTCCTCCAGCTCGTAGGGTTTCGCAAGGTAGTTCACGCTGTCGTCCATGACCAGCTCCTTGCCGGCGATCTCGCGGCTGTAGCCGCTGGTGAAGATCACGCGCAGCCCGGGCTTCTCCGCGAGCAACCGCCGGGAGAGCTGCAGCCCGGTGAGGCCGCCCGGCATGATGAGGTCGGTGAAAAGCAGTGCGGTCTCGTGCCGGTGCGCACCCCAGAGTTCCAGCGCCGCCTGGCCGCTGGCCGCCGCCAGCACCCGGTAGCCCTTGTTCTTCAGGGCGCGCGCGGCCATCTCGCGCACCGACGCTTCATCCTCCACGAGCAGGATCACCTCGCCTTGGCCGCGGTCGGCCGCGGCGGGGCGCGCCGCGACCGGCTGCTCGGCGGGGGCGGCCATCCGCGGAAGATAGAGCCGGAAAGTCGTGCCGCGCCCCGGCTCGCTCTCCACCTCGATCCAGCCCTGATGCTGTTGGACGATGCCGAAGACCGTGGCCAGCCCCAGACCCGTGCCCTTGCCGACCTCCTTGGTCGTGAAGAACGGGTCGAATATCCGCGGCAAAATTTCCGGCGGGATGCCGGTGCCGGTGTCGCGGATGGTGAGGCGCACGAAGCTGCCGGCGCGCGCTTCGCCGGTCGGATTGGCCTCCCGGGGTGCTGCGCGAATCTCGCCGGCGGTGCTGAGGTGGAGCGTGCCCCCGCCGGGCATGGCATCGCGTGCGTTGACCGCGAGGTTGATCACCACCTGATCAATCATGCTGGAGTCGCCGTTGAGGAAGAGCCGCTCCGGGGCCAGGTCGAGGTGCATGGCGATGTCCTCGCCCAGCAGCCGGCGCAGCATCCTGGCCAGGTGGGTCACCACCTCGTTCAGATCGAGCGGCCGGATGTTGATCACCTGCAGGCGGCTGAAGGCCAGCAACTGGGTGGTGAGCTTGGCGGCGCGGTCGGCTGCGTGCGAAATCTCGGCGAGCGGCTCGGCCACGTCGGGCGGCAGCCTGCGGTCCGCCTGCAGCAGGCCGAGGTGGCCGATGATGGCGGTGAGCAGGTTGTTGAAATCGTGCGCGACGCCGCCGGCCAGTTGTCCGATGGCTTCCATCTTCTGCGCCTGCCGCAACTGCTCCTCCAGATGCGTGCGCTCGGTGATGTCGCCGATGTAGCAATGGACGACCCGCTGCGACACGATGGGGTAGAACGACCACGAGAGCGTGGTCTTGCCGTGGGTGGTCACCAGCCGCAGGCGCGGCTGCCCCGTGGCGAGGCACTGGTTGACGATGCCCGGGGTGTCGGGCGGCAGCAGTTGCTCGACCCGCTCCTGCCCCATTTTCGCGGCCATGGCATCGGCCGCGGGATTCCGGTAGGCCATGGTGCCATCGGCGACAAACTCCAGCACGGGATTCGGGTTCAGCTCGGGGAAACTGGCCAGGTGCCGGGCGCGGTCCTCGGCTTTTTTCCGCTCCGTGATGTCCTGTGCCGTGCCGGTGGCGCCGAGGACGGTGCCCGTGTCGTCACTCAGGACGACGGCATTGAAGCTGAGGTTGACGGGCCGGCCGTCCTTGCGCCGGTGGATGGTCTCGAAGTTGAACACCGGCTTCCCGGCCTTGATGTTCTCAAAGGCCGCCCGGTCGGCCGCCACCTGTTCCGGCGCGACGAAATCCGTGAAGGGCCGGCCCAGCATCTCCGCGGGCTCGTAACCGTAGATGCCGCGCACCGCCTGGTTGACCGAGGTCCAGCGGCCCTGCGCATCCACGGACCAGATCAGGTCGTGCGAGGTTTCCACGATCCGCCGGTAGGCGCGCTCGCGCTCGCGCTGCGCGGCCAACTGGCGGTCGAACAGCAGCATCACCACGCCCAGCGAGAACCCCAGCACGCGGCCCGCCCACGACAGGTAGATCCAATCCGGATAATATCCGAAGTAGAACTGCGCCGGCACTGCGAGCGCGAAGGCGATGTAGGGCACGCTGAACACGATGGCCAGCATCGCGCCCGGCAGGCGCGTCTCCCGCCACACCTTCAGGAGGCAGGCGAACACCCCCAGCCGGGCCAGCGAGACCGAGGCGAAAATCAGCACCAGTTCGAGGAACACGCTCAGGAACACCGCGCGCGCCGGCGTCACCCCGAGCCCGCTTTCCAGCCATGCCGGCGCGAAATAGCGCAACGCCAGGATCACCGGCACCCCGACGCCCAGATAAAGCTGCCCCATGCGCGCCGGCAGCCGGACTCCCGCCAGATCGGCGCACCCGGCCAGCAGCCACCACGTCGCCAGGAGATTCAGGCAGTCCGACAGGCTGTGCCAGTGGCTCACCGCGCCCGTCGGATGCTCCAGCTCCATCAGGACGATGCACGCTCGGAACGCCTCGAGCAGCCAGCTTTTCGCCAACAGCCGCGAAAACCTCGCAGGATGCTGCCGGTGCACAAACAGGAACATGCAGCCGAAGGCTGCATAGAGCATGATAATGTTCAGAACATAGACCGGCTGCATGGGGTGGCAGACTCAGGCCCGGTGGGGGAGTGCGCCAGCGTGGGCTGGTGAGGCGGTCGCCACCAGACTATCGGCCGCTTTCCCTCCCGCAACAGTCAAATCACACCCAACTGTGGCTTGCCGCGCCCTGGCGGCCGGCGTGGAGCACCGCGGCGGCAGGCCTGCCAGGCGAATTTTGGTCAGCTCACTTCTTGCGACCTTCACCTCTCTCGGATGGAAATGGTTGCTGGCCCGGCTGGCCGCCGCCCTCCTGGCAGCCACCGCCTGGCGGGAGACCGCTTAGAGCCCAACCGGCAGGCAGCATCAAAGCGCTCGCAATCCGAGCGATCAGGAAGGAGGCCGCGGGTGTTTTCAGGGGTGCGTGGGTTGAAGGCCGCAGGATACCAGCCGGGGACCAAATTTCCTTGGATTTGTGGATAAACCACCCCTTTCCCGACGCCAACCCTCTCTTTTCCGGACGACGCCGGCCCGCCAAATCCCGCCTTGCCCCCCACCTCGCTGTCCTCTGTCCTCCGTCATCTGTCTTCTGAAATGACTTCCGCCCAGATCCGCCAGTCGTTCCTCGATTTCTTCGCCTCGAAGCAGCACGCCATCGTGCCGTCGTCGTCGCTCATGCCGACGGCCCCCAACCTGCTGTTCACGAACGCCGGCATGAACCAGTTCGTGCCCTACTTCCTCGGCGACCAGGCCGCCCCGTGGCAGCGCGTGGCCGACACCCAGAAGTGCATCCGCGCCGGCGGCAAGCACAACGACCTCGAGGATGTCGGCTTCGACACCTACCACCACACGATGTTCGAGATGCTGGGCAACTGGTCCTTCGGCGACTACTTCAAGCAGGAGTCGCTCACCTGGGGCTGGGAGCTGCTCACCAAGGTCTGGGGCATCCCGCCGAAGCGCCTCTTCGCCACCGTCTATTCCCCCGACAAGGCCAAGGGCGACCCCGCCGACTTCGACCAGGAGGCCTACGACATCTGGGCCGGCATCTTCAAGGCCGCCGGCCTCGACCCCGCCGTCCACATCGTCCACGGCAACAAGAAGGACAATTTCTGGATGATGGGCGACACCGGCCCCTGCGGCCCGTGCTCCGAGATCCACTTCAACCTCCTGCCCTCCGACAACGAGGCCGAGGGCCGCAAGCTCGTGAACAGCTCCTCGCCGCGCTGCATCGAAATCTGGAACCACGTCTTCATCCAGTTCAACGCGAACGCCGACGGCACCTTCGCCCCGCTCGCCGCCAAGCACGTGGACACCGGCATGGGCTTCGAACGCGTCGCCGGCATCCACGCCACGACGAAGGGCTTCAAGGACTTCTCTGCCGAGCCGTCCAACTACAGCGCCGATGTCTTCCAGCCGACCTTCGACAAGATCGCCGCCCTCTCCGGCAGGACCTACGCCGGCACCGTCCCGACCGAGCGCACCGGCCTGAGCGAACAGCAGCAGGTGGACGTCTCGTTCCGCGTCCTCGCCGACCACGCCCGCTGCGTGTCCTGCGCCATTGCCGACGGCATCCTCCCCGGCAACGAGGGCCGCAACTACGTCATCCGCCGCATCCTCCGCCGCGGCATCATGTATGGTCAGAAAAACCTCGGCCTGAAGACCGGCGACTTCACCGCCCTCGTCGCCCCCGTCGTCCAGTCCCTCGGCGACGTCTTCCCCGAACTCAAGACCCAGCGCGTCATGGTCGAGAAAGCCATCCGCGCGGAGGAGGAGTCCTTCGGCAGGACGCTGAACAAGGGTTTGGCAAAGTTCGAAGAATACCTCGTCGCATCAGAAGTCCTCAAGAAAATGGAATCTGACCCCCGAAAGGTTTTCAAGGGCACCTATGCTTTCGAGCTCTACGACACCTACGGATTCCCCATCGACATGACCCAGCTCCTTGCCACTGAGCGCGGCCTGACCGTCGATGTGGATGGTTTCAATGCCGAGATGGAGAAGCAGCGCGAGCGCGGGCGCGCGGCGCAGAAGAAGGATGTCATCCTCGCCGCCACGGAGGGCGAGGCCACCGCCGAGGCGACCAAGTTCGTCGGCTACGGCATCGACGCCGCCCACGTCATCCACGCCAAGCTCGTGGACGTCGTGAAGACCGAGAAGGACACCTTCCTCGTGTTCGACCAGACTCCCTTCTACGCCGAGATGGGCGGCCAGGTCGGCGACACCGGCCACGCGCTGCTCGACGGCGTGAGGTTCGACATCACGGACTGCATCAAGGACAAGTCCGGCCGCCATCTGCACAGGGTCGGCTCGTCCGGAGGACTCGCCCTACCCGCGGTGGGCACGGCCGCCACGCTGCAGGTTGATTTGCAGCGCCGGCTCGCCATCTCCCGCCACCACTCGGCCGCGCACCTCGTGCACTGGGCGCTGCGCAAAATGCTCGGCACGCACGTCCGCCAGTTCGGCACGCACAAGACGCCCGAGCGCCTGCGCTTCGACTTCACCCACTTCGAGGCTCTCACTCCGGCGCAGATCAAGGAGTGCGAGCAGCTCATCAACCAGAAGGTGCTCGAGAACGCCCGCGTCGTCTCCAGCGAGATCGAATACGCCAAGAAGCCCGACGACGTCCTCGCCTTCTTCGGCGACAAATACGGCAAGTTCGTCCGCCTCGTGGACATCGGCGGCTATTCCAAGGAGCTGTGCGGCGGCACTCACGTCGGCACCACCGCCGAGATCGGCCTCATCAAGATCACCGCCGAGATGGCCATTGCCGCCGGCACCCGCCGCATCGAGGCCGTCGCCGGCCAGGCCGCCTACGACTTCGTCGCCCACGAGGAGGCCGCGCTCAAGGCCGTCAACGCCCGCCTCAACGCCGGCGTGAACGACGTCGCCGCCAAGCTCGAGTCCCTCCTAAACCACCAGAAAGAACTTGAGAAGAAGCTGAAGGCCTTCGAGGCCAAGGCCTCCGCCGGCCTCGCCGGGGAACTCGCCGCCACGGCTGTCGCCAAGGACGGCCTGAAGTGGGTTTCCGCCGTCGTCACAGCCGAGAACCAGGACGCCCTCCGCTCGCTCGGCAGCCAGGTGCTGCACAAGGTCGGCGCCGGCGCAGTCGTGCAACTCGGCGCCCTCTTCGACGGCAAGGTCGCGCTCGTCGCCTACTGCTCGCCCGAGGCCATCAAGGCCGGTCAGGCCGCCGGCCAGCTCATCGCCACCCTCGCCGGCAAGCTCGGCGGCAAGGGCGGCGGCAAACCGGACTACGCCCAGGGCGGCGGCGGCGACGCCGCCAAGCTCGCCGACGCGCTCAAGCTGTAGCAGGGGCTTTACGCCCCGATCCGAACACGGCCCCGTGACCATCGGGGCTTAGAGCCCCTCCGACGGCAATCCATCCGGATTGCGGGGCCTCGCGATCCAGCCTCAAGTGCAGCCCAATCGGAGCCGATACAAGGGGTAGCGCTCCCCAAGCGCGTTCCTCACGTGCACTCCGCGACGTTGCCCCCCTTCCCCAACGGGTCCCGTCTTGCGCTGGCTTCCAGCCATCGCCCGCCCGTGTTCGCCTTGGCCTGCGAACACGCGCCGATGTTCATGGCCGTCTTCAACGCCCACACGCTGGCGCTGGAGAGTCTGAACCGCGAAGGCGCCCGCTGGCTCAATCCCCAGGGCAAAGGGAACCTGGAAGACCTCACCCTGCCCGACCTGGTGGGTCCGGAATGGAGCGACCGGCTGACCAACACCATCCTGCCCCAATGCCGGGTGCTCGGCAAATGGAGCGGCCAATGCGAACTCCGCGACGTCTGGGGCAGCGAGATCTCCGCCAGCATCGTGCTCCTGCACGATCCGGGCACCGCCCAGGGAACCGAACCGTGTTTCTGCCTCACCGCTGTCCGACTGTGCGCCCGACCAGACGACGCCCATGCCCTGCAGGACCGCGAACTGCTCCACGCGCTGCTCGAAACCGTTCCGGAATCCATCTACTTCAAGGACCGGCACAGCCGCTTCCTGCGCGTGAGCGCCGCCTTGGCCCGCAAGGACGGTTGCGACGACCCGGCAAAGCTGATCGGCCTGACCGACTTCGACCGTTTCACGATCGACCACGCCCAGTCAGCCTACGACACCGAGCAACAGATCATCCGCACCGGCGAACCGGTCCTCAACCTCGAGGAAAAGGAAACCTGGCCGGACGGCCGCGTGACCTGGGTCTCGACCTCGAAATTCCCCCTGTGCGACCGCGACGGCAGCATCGTCGGCACCTTCGGGATTTCCCGGGACATCACCGAGCACAAGCAGGACGAAGCAGCGCGCCGGGAGATGGAGACCAAGCTGCAACTGGCCCAACGACTGGAGTTCATCGGCCGGCTGGCAGCCGGCATCGCCCACGAGATCAATACGCCCACGCAGTTCATCACCGACAACGCCCACTTCCTCGGCGACGCCTTCCGACAGCTCGAACAAACGATCGCCGCGTTCCGCCGGCTCCGCGAGGAGGCCGCCGCCCATCCTTCGCTCGCGACCGCCACGGCTGTCACCCGGGTCGCGGAGGAAAAATGCGAGACCGACTACTACCTCGGCGAAATCCCCCGCACCCTGGCCCAGAGTCTCGAGGGCTTGGAGCGCGTCGCGAAGATCGTCCGTTCGCTGAAGGAATTCTCCCACCCCCAGAACGCCAACCGCACGCAAGCCGACCTCAACCACGCCATCGAGACGGCGGTCGCGGTGTCGCGCCACGAATGGAAATACGTCGCCGACGTTGTCACCGATCTGGACTCGAATCTGCCCAAGGTCCCCTGCATCGTGGACGCGTTCAATCAGGTCATCCTCAACCTGCTCATCAACGCGTCCCACGCCATCGGCACCGCGTTGAAGCAGACCCGCGCCCCCAAGGGCACAATTACCATCCGCACGCGTCAGGAGGGCGGGCATGTCGTGGTGGAGGTGCAGGATACGGGCACCGGCATCGCGCCTGAGCACCGCAGCAAGATCTTCGAGCCGTTTTTCACCACCAAGGAGGTCGGCAAGGGCACCGGCCAGGGCCTGGCCCTCGTTCACGCCGTCATCGTCGCCCAGCACGGCGGCGCCGTCGAATTCGACACCGAGGTGGGCCGCGGCACCACCTTCCGCCTGCGGCTGCCACTGGTCGTGCCGCCGGCCCCTTCCAACCCCGCTGAATCCCATGGCTGACCGCATCCTCTTCGTTGACGACGATCCCAACCTGCTGGCCGCCTTCCAGCGCAACCTTCGCAAGCAATTCGTCTTCGACACGGCGCTGGGCGCCGTGGAAGCGCTGCGCCTCATCCAAAGCGACGGCCCCTACGCCGTCGTGGTCGCCGACATGAACATGCCCGGCATGAACGGCATCGAGCTGCTCGAACGCGTCCAGGCCGCCTCGCCCGACAGCGTCCGCCTCATGCTCACCGGCAACGCCGACCAACAGACGGCCGTGGACGCCGTGAACCGCGGCGCTGTGTTCCGCTTTCTCAACAAACCGTGTCCGCCGGAGGAGCTGACCCGCGCCGTCGAGGCCGCGCTGAAGCAACATGAGTTGCAACGCCTCGAGCGCGAACTGCTCGAGGGCACCGTCTCGGGCAGCGTGCGCATGCTCACCGACGTGCTCGGCATGGTCGCGTCCGACGCACTGGGCCGCGGGCAGCTGCTCCGCGAGTCCATGCACCGGATCATCGCCGCCACCGGCGCCGGCCCAGCCTGGGAGCTCGAACTCTCGGCCACCCTGAGCAACATCGGCTACGCCATCGTGCCGCCGCCCATCCTGCGCAAGCTGGCGAACGGCGCCGAACTGATGCCCCGGGAGCGTGCCATCGTCCGACACGCCCCGCAGGCCGGCCACGACCTGCTGGCCGGCATCCCACGCTTTCAGGGAGTGGCACGCAACATCCTGTACCAGGCCGCCCATTACGACGGCAGCGGCTTCCCCGACGACGGCCTCGCCGGGCACCACCTGCCGCTGGGGGCACGCCTGCTCAAGATCCTGAACGACCGGCTCGACCTCGAAGCCGACGGCGTGGTGAAGACCCGCGCGCTGGATGCCATGCGCTCCCGCAAGGGACACTATGATCCCGTACTCCTCGAGCAGTGCTTCGGCTGCATGGCCGACTTCATGGCCACGGCCATCACGAAGGACCGCCCGGTGCTGGCGCTCCAAATCCGCCAGCTCACGCCGGGCGATGTGGTCGTGTCCGACCTGACGATCCGGGAAGGGCTCATCCTGATCCGCGCCGGCAGCACCCTCACCGGCATGATGATAAGGCGCCTGGCCAATTTCGCCGAGCTGGGCGAGGTGCAGGAACCCGTGCTCGTGCAGCGCCCGGCATCCCCCCTGCCCTGCGCCGCTCCCGCTGCTTGAGCGCGGTTGACGCTCCGCGGCGTTGTGGTTCCGTGGTGGGAATGTCCGTCCCCGCCCAGGTCGTCATCCTCGCCTTCAACGCCAGCAATCAGCTCGCCGTGCGGGCGGCAGGCACGCGGCTGGGCCTGGCCTTCGTGGGCGCCGACGAGGCGATGGCGACCGCGCGCTTGCAGGGCTGTTTCGCGGAGCACACCCCGCCCGCCGAGTATTTCACCTGCACGGCCGGCACCCTCTCCTGCCGCGTTTTCTTCAGCCAGGTGGCCGCGGACCCCGCCGACCGGGAGGTGGGCTTCCATTCGCTCGAGCAGTTGGAAGCGCGCGGTGAATCGCTGGCGCCTTCATTGCGTGCCGTGCTGGCAGGCCTGGAGCCGCACCTGATCGAGATCCCCTACCTCCACCTCGGCGAGAACGACTACATCTACAAGTTCCGCGTCGAGCGCGACCGCAACCGCACGATCTACCAGCAGGACGACGCGGCCCGCGCGCTCTACCAGAGCCGCCTGTGCGAGGCCATCAAGGCCCTCTCCCGCACGCACGAGCGCACCGCCGGCGCCCCGGCGATGCTCGATTTCGGCGCCGTGCGCTACGTCATCCCCAGCCACTTCGGCTTCTGCCTGGGCGTGAAGAACGCCATCGAGCGCGCCTACGAGACGCTGGCGGAGAACCCCGGCCGGCGCGTGTTCATGCTGAGCGAGCTCATCCACAATCCCTTCGTGAACGAGGATCTGCTCCGCCGCGGGCTGCGCTACCTGCAGAGCGACAAGGGCGAGCCCTACACCACCGAGGGGCTGGCCGCCGTCCCCGGCGCGACTCCGCGCCTGCTCTGGGACACGCTCACGGGCGACGACGTCGTGATCATCCCGGCCTTCGGCGCGACCGACGAGGACAAGAAGAAGCTCGTGCGCAAGGGCCTGCGCGTCGCCCAATACGACGCCACCTGCATGCTGGTGGAGAAGGTCTGGAAGGCCGCGCGCGCCTTCGGCCGCGAGGGCTACACCGTGATCATCCACGGCAAGAGCGAGCACGAGGAGACCAAGGCCACCTTCTCCAACTCCCGCCGCCACGCCCCCTCGCTCATCATCCGCAACCTCGACGAGGCGCGCCTGCTCGGCGACTACATCGCCGCGCCCTCCGAGGCCGGGCGCGCCGCCATCCTCAAGCGCTTCGCCGGCGTGCACACCCCGGGTTTCGACCCCGCGCGGCATCTCGAGCGCATCGCCGTCGTCAACCAGACCACGCTCCTGATGAACGAAACCGCGGCCATCATCGACTACTTCAAGGGCGTCTTCGCCGCGAAACACGGGGCCGCCGCGGCGGTGGAGCGCGTCGGCGGTGCGGGCCGCAAGGACACGCTCTGCTACGCCACCCAGGTCAACCAGGACGCCCTGCAGCGGGCCCTGGCCGGGCCGCTTGACGCCGCCTTCATCATCGGCGGCAAGAACAGCTCCAACACCTACCAGCTCTACCGCCTCTGTGAACAGCAGCTCGGCAAGCGCGCCTTCTTCATCCAGTCGGAGCAGAGCATCCTCGGGCCGGACCGCATCATGCACTACGTGTTCCCCTCGGCCGGCCGCGGCTCGACCGGCCACACGGAGATGCTGCCGCTGTGGTCGGATTGCGGCCCGGCCAAGACCGTGCTCATCACCGGCGGGGCCTCCTGCCCCGACGGCCTGGTGCAGCAGGTGATCACCCGCATCAACGCGCTGTTCCCGGCGGACCGGCTGCGGAACATCGAGGACGTGCTCGCGGATCTGCGCCCGTAAAATGCGGGAGGGGCTAGACACCCCGACCACAACTGCAGTGCGCCCTGCCCCGCGCAGTCCGCCCGCTTCAGAAGCGGATGCTGACGCCGCCGCGGATGCCGACCGTGTTGCCGAGATCGATCTTGGCGGTGCGCCCGCCGAGCGTCTGGTCGTAGCTGTCGAGCTGCTGGGCGGTGACGCCGCCGAAAAGACCCGTGCGCTCGTTGGCCAGCCATTCGAGGCTGAGGTCGGCGTAGTAGCCGGTCAGGAACTCGGTGGCGGTGCTGCCCGCGGGATCGTCCACGGTGATCTCCAGGTCGGACATCGAGGGGATGGTGAAGGTTTCGAACACCGTGTAACGCGTGCCCGCGTAGGCGCCGGCAAATCCGGCACTCGCATTCAGGCCGAAGCGGTCGGTGATCTGCCAGCGCAGCGCCGGACCGACCTTCGCCATGAAGTAGGCGCCCTTGACCTGCCAGTTGCCGCGCACCTGCGCCCCGCCCGCCAGGTCGGTGACCGTGCTCAGCGCGGCGTCGGGCGTGCTGTTGAGCGGCACCGTCGTCTCGTAGCCGGCCTCGTTGACCACGTTGCCCTCGCCGTCGAACAGGAAGGTGAAGCTGGGGGTGGCGTAGGGCAGGCTCGGCGTGACCGAACCGATGACCTGGTAATAGTCGGTCCGCGTGCGCAAAGTGGACGTCACGGTGCCGGCGGCCTTGCTGTTGATGCCGTTGAGGGTGATGCCCGCCGCCAAGCCCCAGTGCATACGACGCCCCACCCGCCCGAGATCCCGGGTAAGCTGGAGCTCGAGGCCGCCCGTCGCGCCCTGCTCCTCGCTGAAGCCGCCGCCTTCCGAGACGGCGGTGTAGCTGTCGAAGCCGATGTAGCCGGCATGCGGCTGCTTCTGCGCCTCGTATTTCGCGTTCCAGTCGCGGGTGCGTCCCGCCTGGTAGCCGAGCAGATCCTGGACTACCTTGCCGTCGGAATTGGTGATCGTGTAACGCCCGTCGGCAAGCGGCACCTGGTTGCCGTTGGCGTCCTTCTCATTGTTGCGCAGGCCATCGGCGAAGACCGCACCGTTGTCGTAGGTGCGGTCGGCGGCGCCCGCGCTGACGGGGGCGATCGTTGCGGGGATGCGCTCGCCGAGGTTGCCGAAGCGCACCGTGCCGCCGGATCTGAGGAAGCGCAGGCCGACGGTCACGCGGGTGCGCGGCTCGCGCCACTCGGGCCCGTCGTTGCGCAGAAGCTGGTTCATGCGCTCGTCCTCCCGGGCGCTCGTTTCCTGGGCGGGGAGCAGGGCCGGCAGGGCGGCGAGGAGGACGAGGGCGGCGGGTTTCAGGGAGCGTGGCATCATGGGCAAAGTTGCGAGGGCGCGGACGTGATCAGCTTGGAAAGGTGAAACGGACCGAGGTTCCCGTGTCAGGCCTTTTCGATGGGTTCCTTCGGCTCGTCCTTGAGCACGCCGAGCTGGCGGGCCAGGCGCTTGAGGTCCTCCTCCTTCTGCTCGAGCTCGGTCTCCTTCTCCTGCTGGGCCTGCATCTTCTCGAAGAGGGCGGTTTCACTCTGGTTGAGGAACTCCTCGCGCTCCTGCAGGGCCTGGCGCTGCTCCTTGAGGGAGGCTTCCTGGCGGTCGAGCTCCTCCTTGAGCTTGCCGAGCGCCTCCATCTCGGCGGGATTGGCGGCGCCGCCCGGTCCGGCCGCCTGCTCCTTGCGCATGGCGTCGATGACCTTCTCGCGGGCCTGCAACAGGGCCTCGGTTTCGGCCAGAGCGCGGTCCCGCTCGGCGAGCTTGTTTTCGGCGTCGGCCAGGGCCATTTCGCGTTCGCCGACCTTCGCCTCGAGGGCCCGCAGCGCCTTTTCGAGTTCCTCGACCTGGGTGCTGCTCAGCGCGGTCTTGCCGCCCCACGGGGCGCGGGAAGCCGACATGATCGCGTCGATGGATTTGCGGGCGGCGGCGGTGGCCTGCGAGGCCTCCTGCGCCCGCTGGAGCGGGTTCACCCGGCGCGGCAGCACGAGAGGCCTGAGGCCGCCCGCGGGCCGGACCGGCAGCTTGGCGCCGCCGGGCGGCGGAAACGCGGGGCCCGGAGCCGGGCCGGCGGGAGCGGCGGGCATGGCCGCCCCGGGCGGAGGCGGAAAGGCGGGCGCGGGCGGAAAAGGCGCTCCCGGGGGAGGCGGTGGCTGGTTGGGATTCACTGCAAATCAGGACAAGGGATCACCCCTTGCCGAAAAGGCGGGAGAAGAATCCGCCCTTCTTGCCCTCGGTCGCAGCCGCGGCGGCCGGCGAAGCTTTGACCTGATCCTTCAGCGCCGTGCTGGCGAGGCGCACCGCGATGGCCTCGCGGGCGGGATCGTTGATGACGACAAAGTAGCGCTCGTAGGTGCCGCCGTCGGCCAGGTGCTTGAGCAAGGCCTGCTTGTCGTCCTTGAACCAGTCGAAGGCGGTGGTGAGCGTCACGCGCATCATCCCCTCGTGTTTCTCGATCTGGTCCTTGGTGAGCGTGCGTGCGGCGGAGGCGTCGGCAGGCGGCAGTTTGGCGCCGTAGGCCTTGGCCAGGCCGAGCTGGTCGGGGCGCGGCAGGCCGGCGGCGATGAGGCCGATGGCCTCGGCGAGGTGCAGCCCGGTGGAGCCTTTGCGATAGGGCAGGAACTGGCCGATGCCCTCCTCGTCGCCGTGGGTGAGGGCGTTCAGGGCGTGGCGGAAATCACCGCCCAGCACGACCCGCGTGGCCATCTGCTGGCCGAGGTTGGCGAACTCGCCGATGGTCTTGATGCCTTCGGAGGCGCAGACCACGCGCGTGCCTTCGCTGAAATTGGCGAGCACGAGCGGAAAATTGTCGGGGATGCCCAGACGCGCGAGCGTCTTGAGGATGGGGTTCTCCTTGGCCGAGGTCTCCTCGACCTGCGCGACCATGTCGCCGAACGGATCGTCGAAGGCGAGGGTCTCCTTGAGAATGCCGATCAGGTGGTCGGCGCGGTCGGCGCTGCCCGCGATCTCGGGCAGCATCATCAGCTCCTCGTAGTTGAAATCGATGTATTTCGAGGGCTTTTCATCCTCGCCCTTGTGCGGCCATTCCTTCGTGTCGAGGTTCTGGGCCAGACTGACGAGCGAAGTGTCGGCCATGATCGAATTGCGGAACTTTTTGCGGACATCATCCCATTCGGTGCTGTTGTACTTGGCCATGGCGGAGGCGGGGGTGAGGGGTTATTTGGCTTCGGGCGGCGCGTTCTCGATGATCTCGGTGGCAAGGCGCATGTAATCGTTGGCCACGCTGTCGGCCTCGGCGCCCTCGGTGCCGACCAGAAACACCGGCAGGCCGAGCGTGACGGCGCGGCGCACGATCATCGCATCACGGATCTGGGTGGCGCAGATCTTCGCCGCCGGCGCGCAACCGCGCTTCTGGGTCTTGAACTGGTTCAGCCGGAGCTGCATGCGCATCTTCGGCACCTCGATGTCGGTGTTGGCCTTGATGGAGTTGAACACGATGCCATACACCAGCGCGGCGGGCCCCATCGCGGTGGTGCGGAAGCTGGCCGAGGACTGTTGGAAGCGCAGGAGCTTCTCCACGAGAAGCGTGAAGCCGATGAGGCTGAGCGCATCGGGATTCGACGGCACGTAGATCTCCCCCGCGCAGAAGACGCCGTTTTGCGAGGCGCGCAGCACGTTGGGCGGGCAATCGAAGAGGATGAAGTCGTAATTGCTCTCGATCTCCGCAAGCTGCTCCTGGAAGATCACGTAGGAGGGTCTTTTCGGGTCGGGCTTATACTCGCCCTCGAGATCCACCAGATTGAACGTCGTCGGCACGAGGTCCAAGCCGGGCAGGAGCTTCTCGCCGTCCTTCCCCTCCACCACGTCCTTGATGACGATGTCCTTCAGGCGCTGCTTGCCGGGATCGAAGATGGAATAAACGGACCCGACGCCGTTGGAATTGATCTTGTTCCAGCGGTCGAGCTTCAGAAGCCAGATACTCGCGTTGGATTGCGTATCGAAATCCATCAGCAGCACCCTCATGCCACGTTTGGCGAGGCTGGCCGCCGTATTGACGATCAACGAAGTCTTGCCGACACCGCCTTTGTAATTGAGGAAGGCTATCTTGCGCGCCATTGGTATTTTATGTATCTGCCGGTTGAAAATGGCACATGCCGCAACGGGTGCCAGTTAAAAATCTTACTAAGTTGCCACTTTCGGACGGAATATCGCCCGTTTTGTCCCGCATGACCGAGCCCAGCCTGCAAGAACGCTTCGCCCCGCTCAGCCGCTGCTTCGGCTGCGGACCGGCCAACCCGCATGGCCTGCGCCTCCGCAGCCATGTGCGCGCCGACACGGTCGTCGCCCGCTGGCAGCCCGACGAGCGCCATCAGGCTTTTCCCGGCATGCTCAACGGCGGCATCATCGGCACCCTGCTCGACTGCCACGGCAACTGGACCGCCGCCTGGCACCTCATGAACCTCAACCGCCTCGACCGGCCCCGCTGCACCGTGACCTCCGATTATGCGGTGAAACTGCTCCGCCCCACCCCGCTTGACGGACCGGTGGAGCTGATCGCACGCGTCGTCGAAAGCGCCTCCGACCGTGCGGTCGTCGAGGCCGAGCTGGTCTCCGCCGGCAAGGTCCGCGCCACCTGCCGCGGCACTTTCGTCGCCGTGCGCCCGGGCCACCCCGCCTACCACCAGTGGTGAGCGGAACGTCGCGCGACGGATTCGTCACCCAATCGTCACCCGCCGACCACACGCCTGTCACGGGGGCGGGTCATGCTGCTCGGGATGCCCGAACACGCCAAGATTCTCGCCGTGGATGATGAGTCCGAGCTCACCGACCTGATGCAATACCACCTGGTCCGGGCGGGCCATGATGTGACCACCGCCGCCTCCGGCTGGGAGGCCATCGCCGCCGTCCGCACCCACCGGCCCGACATCATCCTGCTCGACCTCATGCTGCCCGATCTCGACGGCTTCGGCGTGTGCGAAATCCTCCGCCGCGACCCGCTGACCGCCACGATTCCCATCGTGATCGTGTCGGCCTGGTCCTCGCCGGACTCGCGCAACCTCGGCCTCGAGCTCGGCGCCCTCGACTATCTCACCAAACCGTTCAGCCCGCAGGAGCTGGTCGAGCGCGTCAACCGCCTCGTCCATGCCCGCTCGGGCTGAGCGCGCCTTTCCGGTCAGTCCGGATTGAACTCCATCGGAACGGCCATGCGAAACCGCACTTTGCAACCGTCCACCGTGCCCGGCTCGAACCGCCAGCGCAGAACCGCACGCACCGCCGGCTCGGCAAATTCGCGCCGGGTCCACCTCACCGCTTCAGCGGTGACGACGCGGCCGGTGGTGTCCACGACGAATTCGACGGTCACCGATCCGCCGACCCCGTCGCTGTGCAACGCCCTTGGGTAATCCGGCGACGGCTGCGCAACCGCGCGCGGCGCACGATCGAGCATCCGGGAATCCACGATGTTTCGCGGAATCGCCGGACCACCATCGCGGCTATCGCCCGGACTGAATGGAAGCGAGGGAATCCTGTCTGTTTCGCGATCGATCTCGACGGGGGGCACCGAAGCATCGACCGTTACGGTGAAATCCGCATCGCGCACATCCACCCGCGGCATCTCGGGGGTCGAGGGCAACGGACGTGGACCGCCTGGCGATGCAGCCGCGTCGGTGTCGTCACTGTTGAGTGGAATCTCGATCGGGTCCGGAGGAAGTGGCGGACGATCGATTGCCTGGATAGCGGGCGGTGCCGCGTTCACAATCGAGGGTTCGGGCAGAATGAGAAAAAGCGCGCCGTGCAGGCCCGCTGCGATGACGACCGGCAGTCCGTAACGTCGGGTGTTCATGGGTGTGGCCTCCAACCAGGACCACGCACGGACTTCGATTTTCTTAGGAGGATTTCGCCTGGGCCGGGAATCCGGCGTTGCCAAACGGCGCCGTCCTTCGGAGCGTTGCGGCGTTGAAAGCCACCGAACTTGCCTACAACCAGGTCCTCGGTCTGCGCGACGCCCCGGTGGGTGCGGAGCATCTGCTGGAGCTGCCTTTCACCCCGCTGGTTCACAACCATCTCGGCACGATGCACGCCGCCGCCCAGTTCTCCCTGGCCGAGGCGGCCAGCGCCGAGTGCCTCCAACGCCACTTCGCCGCCGCCGTCGGTCAGGTCTTCGCCGTGGTCCGCGGGGTGGAGGTGAAATACCGCCGGCCCGCCACCGGCGACCTCCTCGCCTACGGCCGGCCCGACGATGTCACGCGCGACGGTCTCGTCGCCGAGCTGGAGGCGCGCGGCCGGACCAATGCCGTGATCCTGATTGATCTCAAGGATCGCACCGGCACGCTGACCTTTCATGGCAAGTTCGAGTGGTTCATCTCCCGCGTCCCCCCGCCCCGGCTTTGACGCCGGCCGGTTCCGGTGGTGGTTGCACGCCTTCATTCTGTTCTCGGTGCCGGTCGCGGCCTTGGGCGATCCCCTGCCCGGCTATCTCCGCACCGCCTTGTCCCGCTTCTCCCCCGACCCGCCCGCCGGCTGGGCCTACACGCTCGCCACCACCCGCAACGACGTCCGCATGGTTGAGCGCTTCGACCCCGCGCGTCCGCCCGGGGCGCAGTGGACGCTGGTCGAATGGCTGGGCCGCGCCCCGACGCCCGACGAACTGGAAAACTACACCCGCTCGCGGCCGGCGGGCTCGGGCGGCGCCCGCGCCAACTTCCAGGCAGCCGACATCGAGCCGGGCAGCCTCCGCTTGGTGCGCGATGATGCCGAGTGGGCCGACTTCATCGGGGATTTCCGCGAGGTCGCCGCCGGCGCCGACAAGATGCTGGGCCACCTCCAAATCCGGCTTTTCGTCCACAAGGCGCCGGCTTACGTCGGCAAATACCAGCTCGAACTCAAGTCCCCCTATTCCCCGGTGCTGACCGTGCGCATGGACGAGCTGCTTGTGGAAGCCACCTTCACCCCGCCCGAAGGCACCGCCCCCAGCCTGCCCCAGGCACAAACCTCCCGCTTCCGCGGACGCTTCCTGCTTTTCCCCAAAACCGAAACCGTGGTGTTGATTTACAGCGACTTCGAGCGGCGTCCCTGAAACGAGCTATCCCGTTGACTTTACGCCGGATTCGACAGCCTAGAAACGAGTCGCCTCTCCACCCGTGAAAAGCCTTTCGTTCCGCTGGCAACTCACCCTCTTCATCCTGATGATCTGCGGGGTGACGCTGTCACTGGCGTTTGTCGGCCTGTATCTTTCCGAGGACCGCCAGATCAAACTGGAGGTTCAGGAACGGCTTGAGCGCACGCGCAACCTGATGGTCGGCAATCTCTCACCGTTGCTGGAGCAATCCCCCGAGGCCACCGACCTCCAGCTCGGCACCCTCGGTGTGGACACCCAGACCGCCGCCGCCGCGGTGTTCACGCCCGACGGCAAGCTCCTCGCCCGCTACGTCCGGCAAGGCGCCCACGAGGTCATCCCGCCCCCGCCCAAGGGCGTCACCCGCCTCTTCGACACCCACCGCTACGTCACCTGGAGCGAGATCACCGCCGCCGATGGCAAGCTGCTCGGCCTGCTCTACCTCAAGGCCGAAAAAAGCGAAGGCGACGACGAACGCGTCGGCAACCTGCTGCGCGGTTCCGTCATCATCTTCGCCGGCGCGGCCCTCCTGGCCATCGCCGTCGCCTTCCGCCTCGGCGGCCGGTTCACCCAGCCCGTCACCGAACTGGCGCAGGTGTCCACCTCGGTGCGGCGCACGCACGACTATTCCCAGCGGGTCGAGAGCACCGCGAGCGGCGAGATCGGCGAGCTCATCGAGTCCTTCAACGCCATGCTCGGCACCATCGAGGCCAAGACCGCCGAGATCGAGCAGGCCCGCACTGCCGCGGAAAACGCCAAGGAGCAGCTCGAGGAGGCCAACCGCACGCTCGAGGCCCGCGTCGAGGACCGCACCAAACTCCTCGCCAAGGCCGTCAAGGACGCCGAGGAGGCCAGCAAGGCCAAATCCAGCTTCCTCGCCAAGATGAGCCACGAGCTCCGCACCCCGCTCAACGCCATCATCGGCTACAGCGAAATCCTCCGCGAAGACGCCGTGGACGAGGGCGACACCCGCACCGCCGAGGACCTCGACAAGGTCCTCAACGCCGCCCGCCACCTCCTCGGCCTCATCAACGACGTGCTCGACATCTCCAAGATCGAGGCCGGCAAGATGGAACTCTACCTCGAGGACTTCGACCTCGCCAAGATCGTCAACGAGGTCATCGCCACGGCCCAGCCCCTCATTGCCAAGAAGGGCAACACCCTCGCCCTCGACTGCCCGCCCGGCATCGGCACCATCCATGCCGACGCCACCAAGGTGCGCCAGATGCTCCTCAACCTGCTGAGCAACGCCAGCAAGTTCACCGAAAAGGGCACCATCACCCTCAAGGCCACGCGCCATCCCGACGAGGACGCCATCGAGCTCGCCGTCAGCGACACCGGCATCGGCATGACCCCGGAGCAGCTCGGCCGCCTCTTCCAGGCCTTCAGCCAGGCCGACGCCTCCACCACCAGCAAGTATGGCGGCACCGGCCTGGGCCTCGCCATCTCGAAGCAGTTCGCCCAGATGATGAACGGCGACATCACCGTCACCAGCACGCACGGCGTGGGCTCCACCTTCACCATCCGCCTGCCAGCCCGCGTCGAGACCAAGAAACCCAAGATCGTCAACCAGAGCAGCCCGCGCCTCACCCGCTCCCCCTTCCCCGACCAGAAGCGTCCGAAGCTCCTCGTGGTGGACGACGACAAGGACATCCGCACCGTCATCACCGAGATTCTCGACCAAAGCGGCTACGAAGTCTTCACCGCCGCCTCCGGCCAGCAGGGTCTCGACCTCGCCGCCCAGATCCAGCCCGCGCTCATCGTGCTCGATCTCATGATGCCGGGCATGGATGGCTGGACCGTGCTCACCAAACTCCAGCACAAACCCGCCACCGCCGATATCCCGGTCATCATCCTCAGCGGCGCCAGCGGCTTGGAGATGGCCATGTCCCTTGGCGCCGCCGCCGTGCTCTTCAAGCCGGTGGACGCCAACCAGCTCACGGCGGAGATCGCCGCCCAGCTCGCCCCGCTCCCGCCTTCCTACATCCTGCTCGTCGAGGACGACGCCGACTCACGCACCCTCCTCACCCGCCTGCTCGACGGCGAGGGCTGGAACTGCCGCGCCGCCATCAACGGCAACGCCGCCCTCCGCATCCTCAAGCAGGCCTCGCCCGCCATGATCATCCTCGACCTCAAGATGGCCGGCATGAACGGCTTCGAGCTCCTCGAGGTCATCGGCAAGAACCCCGTGTGGAGCAAGATCCCGGTCGTCATCGTCACCTCCATGGACCTCACCGCCGACATGCGCGACTACCTCGCGCCACGCACGGTCGGCATCCTTTTCAAAGGCCGCTTCAGCCGCGATGATCTGCTCAACGTCATCCGTCCCGCCGTCCGAAACGCGCCCGCCGTCACCCGTTGATCCCCCAACCTCGCTCTCCCATGCCCAAGATCCTGCTCGTTGAAGACAATGAAATGAACCGCGACATGCTCTCCCGTCGCCTCGAAAAGCGCGGCTACACCGTCTCGCTCGCGATGGATGGCAGCGAAGGTGTCGCCAAGGCCAAGGCCGAGGTGCCCGACCTCATCCTCATGGACATGTCCCTGCCCGTCCTGGACGGCTGGGATGCCACCAAACAGGTCAAGGCCGACCCCGCCACCGCGAAGATCCCGATCATCGCCCTGACCGCCCACGCCATGGAGAGCGACCGCCAGAAGGCCCTGGAGGCCGGTTGCGACGACTTCGACACCAAACCGGTCGAATTGCCCCGGCTGCTCGTGAAGATCGAGGAACTGCTCAAGAAGTTCCCGCCCAAGGCATGAGCGAGGCCGCTCCCAGTCCCGGGAACGGACCGGCGCCCCCGGTCACGCTCACGCCGCTGCTGAAGGCGCTCAAGACCCGTGATCACGAGGGTCTGTCCAAGCTGCGCCACGCCCTCCGCACCCCGCTCAACCAGATCATCGGCTACAGCGAGCTGCTGATGGAAAACGCCGAGGAAAGCGGGGCCACCGCGCTCCTCGACGAGATCAAGCGCATCCACAGCGGCGGCGGCGAACTCCTCGCCCTCATCAACGACGCCCTTGCCGGCTGGAAAATCGAGGCCGGCCGCGTGGATTTCCCCGCCCTCCGGGAAAATCTGCGCCTCCCTCTTACCGGTGTCATCACCCTCGCCGGCCAGTGCATCGTGCGGACCCAGGCCGCCGGCCAGCCGGCCATCGCCAAGGATCTCGAAAAGATCCACCGCGCCGCACAAAACCTGCTCACCCTGGCCGAGAACTCCGATCCCACCGACCTTACCGAGCACGGCACCGGAGGTCCGACCGGCGCCGACGAGCATCCTGGCCCAGGCGGTCCGCTCGGCGGCCCTCTCCTCGGGGCCACCGTCGGACCCGAGGACTTCGGCCTTTCCACCCAGCCCACGCCCGCCGCGCGCATCCTCGCCGTGGACGACGACGACATGAACCGCGACATGCTCGTCCGCCGCCTCGACAAGCTCGGTTACGAGGTGGCCGAGGCCGCCAACGGCCGCGAAGCCCTCGCCAAGCTCAAGGATGGCGGCTTCGACCTCGTCCTCCTCGACATCCTCATGCCCGACCTCGACGGGTTCCAGACCCTCGAGTTCATGAAGGCCGATCCGCGCCTCAAGCACATCCCCGTCATCATGCTCACCGCCCTCGACGATGTGGACAGCACCGTCCGCTGCATTGAGGCCGGCGCCGAGGACTACGTGCCCAAGCCCTTCAACCCCGTAGTCCTGCGCGCCCGCATCTCCGCGTCTCTGGAAAAGAAGCGCCTGCGCGACCAGGAGCAGGCCTACCTCGCCCAGCTTCAGGTCGAGCGCACCAAGTCCGAGCGCCTCCTGCTCAACGTCCTGCCCAAGACCATCGCCGAGCGCCTCAAGGCCGGCCACCGCACGATCGTGGACAGTTTCATCGATTCCACGGTGCTCTTCGCCGACATCGTCGGCTTCACCCGCATCTCCGCCAAGCAGTCGCCGCAGCGCACCGTCCAGCTCCTCAACGAGCTGTTCTCCAGCTTCGACCGCATCGCCGAGCAGTTCGAGGTCGAGAAGATCAAGACCATCGGCGACGCCTACATGATGGTCAGCGGCATCCCCGTGATCCGCGCCGACCACGCCGAGGTGTGCGCCGCGACCGCCCTGGAGCTGCTCGAGGCGGTGCGCGCCTTCAACCGCCGCCACTCCGTCGAATGGGCCATCCGCGTCGGCATGAACAGCGGCCCGGTCGTCGCCGGCATCATCGGCACGCGCAAGTTCGCCTACGACCTGTGGGGCGACACGGTGAACATCGCCAGCCGCATGGAATCCCACGGCCAGCCCGGCCACGTGCAGGTCTCCGAGGTCACGAAGAAACTGCTCGAATCCAAATACGACTTCCAACCCATGGGCCTCATCGAGATCAAGAACTCCCCCCCGATGCCCACCTATCTCCTGCAGAAAAAACGCGCCGGGTGACATGGCCGGCGGCGGCGATTCCGCAACAGAATGAAGCCCTACATCCTCGCCACGGGCGGCGTCTTCGCGCTGATCCTGGCGGCGCATATCGCGCGGCTGTTCGCGGAGGGCGCCGGGCTGCTGCGGCAGCCGGTTTTCGTCCTCACCTCGTTGCTCTCGATCGGATTCTCGATCTGGGCCTGGCGTCTGCTCCGACGGTTGTAGCGGCGCGACCTGCTCCCGGGCCGCCCTGCCAGCAGATTACTGCTCGCGGTGGCCCTTCAACCGGCGCAGGTCGATGAGCAGATCAAAGGTGCCGGCGGCCGGCTCGCTCGTCCCCGTCGCGAGGGTGTAGCTGCCGCCCTTGGGCAGACGGTCGCCGAAGCGCTCGCGCAGCGCGGTCTTGAACATTTCCTCCGCCACCCGCGGATCGGCGCTCGAAAGCGAGCCGAACTCGTCGCCATAAACGCGCCGGGTCGAGCGCGCCTCCTCCCCCGGGGTGATCATGAAGACCCGCACCGGCCGGTTGAACCCCGCCCGGAGCACGGCGCTGCGGACCAGCTCCCACTCGCGCCCCTGGGGCTGGGCGAGCAGGCTGAAGGAGTTGTCATGGGCCGCATAGGCCAGGGCACCCCAGATGAGGGCCAGGACCGGATAATGACGCCACGGGCGGACCTTTTCGCCGAGAATCAGCACGCGGAAGGAAAACACCACCAGGACCAGGACGAGCCCGCAGACGGCGAAGAGCACGCGATAGGTGCTCGCCCGCTCGCCCGCAACCAAAGCGACGCCGGCGGCCAGCAGCGGGAGGGCCGCCAGGCAGTAGCGCCAGCGGCGCTTCACGCCCTCATCACCGGAAGCCGTGACCTTGCGGTAGGCCAGCGCGATCAGGGCGACCACCAGCGCGGCGGCGCCCCAGTAGATCAACGCACCGGTGTGGAAATCGTCGTTGATGGCATAGAGCGCCAGGGCGTTGGGCAGCGGATTGGCGAAGAACCAGCCGAGCTTGGTGAAGGGATTCCCCTCCAGTTGCAGGCGGCTGGCCTCGAGCAGGCTGCCGTCGGCCAGCAGCCCCTCACCGGCAGCCCAGCCGGCCAGCACGCCGGCCAGCAGGACGCCGAGGTGGATCGAGCTCCAGGCCAGATCGCCCAGCGGCTCTCGCCCGGTCCGGGCCAGCAGGACGCCCGCCAGCGGGACGAGCGCGAAAAAGACATTGGAAGGGGCGATCAGACTGGCGACCGCGTAGATCATGCAGCCACCGAGCAGCGCGACCACCCGTTTGAGGCCGCCGCGCTCGATCTCGGTCTCCACGGCCGAGAAACCCGCCAGCGCAAGCAGCAGGGCGAGCACCTGCGGCCAGCCCGAGGCCCAGCTTGCGAGCACTTGGGCGGAGGGCAGCAGCAGCACGCCCAGGCCGAGACCGGCCGCCTGCACCTCGTTCCAGCCCGATTGGTAGAGCTGCCGCCAGAGCACCAGGCCGAGCAGCGCGAGCAACAGCACGCCGCACAGGCGCAGCCATTTGAGCCGCGCCACCTCGCCCGTGACCGCGTAGGCGGTCTCCAGCATCGCCCCGTAGAGCGGCCGGCCTTCGGACGCGTAGATCTTGACCAGCCGGCCGGGCTCCTCCTGCGACACGCGCAGGTGGCTGTAGTCCGAGCGCATGCCGTATTCATGAAACACGGTCGGCCAATACACGAGGAACGGCGTGAGCAGCAGAATATGGAGGCAAATCCGGGTGCGCATCGTCAGAGGTTCATTTCCTGCTGGCCCGTGTGTGGCTTGATTCCGATGAAACGTCCATATCGTTCCAGCCAGTCGTCGATTTTTTCCAGATAATAGACCGGATCGTAGGGCGTCTTGGCGGGATCGTAGGCCGCCAGCGGACGCGCCCGCTGCCAGTCGGCCGTCTGCCCCTGGGCCTTGGGGACGATGTAGTAGCTCACGCGTTCGCCCATGCGCGGGCGCGGGTTCATCCGCAACGCGACCTCGGCGGCCGCGCGCCGGGGCTTGCCGCCGCCGGCCACCCATTGCTCGTAGGCCTCGGGATTCTGGCTGAGGGTCTCGGACTTCGCGAGGTCGGCCACCGGATGCGAACGGTCGGCGATGCTGCGCCGCAGACGCTCCACCTCGGCCTCGGGGGACGCGGGTGACACGCCGAGCACGTGGGCGATGAGCCGGTCGCCGAGCCGCTTGAGGAAGGGCTCGATGCCGCGCGAGCGCAGCGCCGAGCCGCGCAGGGTGATCTCGCCGCCCGCGGCCAGCGCGTAATTCTTGGCCTTGTAGCAGAACATGGCGTCGTAGCTGCCGTCGAACTCCAGCTCGATGCCCGGCGGCATGATCCGGCCCACCTGGGCGAGCAGCTCCTCGGGTTGCGCAAAATACTTCTCGGTCGAGAGGTAGATGCCGTCGGTGTCTGCTTCGAGGATGGTGCAACCGAGCCGCTCGAACTCGGCGATCAGCGCCTGCAACAGCTCGCGCCCGCGGCGCGTGACCTCGGCGGCGAGCTCGGTGTCGCCGAAGCGCGCCGCCGGGAAGCCGAGGTAGCCGTAGAACGAGTTGATGAGGATCTTGAAGGCGGTCTGCCGCGCCTGGGCCTCGTCCCGCTCGGCCGCGGTGGGCGCCGACTTGGCGAGCTGCTTGTATCTCAGCCGGTATTCGCGCAGCCGGCGCAGCAGCGGGATGAAGACGCCGAGCGTGTCGCTGCGCGGGTTGCGCCCCATGGCCAGCAGCAGGCTCGGGTAGAGCGAGGCCACGTCGAAGTGCAGCACGTGCCTGAACACGCCCTCGTGGAAGCTGCGCGTGAAGCCGCCCTCGAAGGTTTCGCTCTCCCCCAGCGGCGCCGGGCAGGCGGCGCGCGCATGGTAGTATTCCTCGAGTAGCAGCAGGTCCACCTTGCCGCCGGAGCCGCGCAGCGCCGCCTCCTGCAGGAGGATCGGGAAGGCCCGCGCCTGCTCGAAATACGTCGGCAGCAGCACGTCGGCGAGCCCCCTGGTCTCGCGCAGGTCGTCGGCCAGGTAGGCCAGGAACTGCCCGCGGTTTTCCCGGAAGGCGTGCTGGATCTGTGCGCCGGCGATGTAGGTGCGGCCCTCGCCCGACTCGGGCGTGATTCCGAAATAGACCGCCACCTCCTTCAGGCCGTAGCCGGTCATCTCGCGGGTGGTGACGTCGTAGGCCTGGGCGAGCAGGCAGGTGTCGATCACGGCGCGGCCGGGCAGGTCGCAGCGCGGAAAGTCGATCCAGCGCTCGGCCACCTTCATGCGGCTGTTGCGGAACTCCGCGTTGAGCCCGAAGCGCCCCCAGGCGCAGGGAACCCTGTGCCGCTTCGCGCGCTGACGCAGGTAGTCGAGGTCGAACTTGAAGAGGTTGTGCCCCTCGACGACGTCGGGGTCGAGCTCGCGCAGCAGGTCGTTGAAGGCAAGCAGCAGGCGTTTCTCCCCGGCGTCGCTTTCCTCCCCGAGCGTCAGCAGCTCGCGCCGGCCGCCGCATTGCAGGCCGATGGCGAGCACGCGATCGCCCGGGTTGCGGGCGTCGCTGAAGGCGCCGGTTTCCGTCGCGGCGGTCTCGATGTCGAGCTGGCAGCGGCGGAGCTGCGAGAAGGGCAGCTCCCCGTAAAGCCGGGCGCGGCGCTGGATGAGCCACTGGCTTTCGTAGGGCCTGAGCACGTCGCGCTGCGCGCCGGCGGGCGCAGTCTTCAGGCAGGCCTCGAGGCGCGCAAGCGAATCGGCGTGGATCAGGTGCCGGAAGAGCCCCGCCCCCTTCAGCTCCTCGGATTCGATGCCTTCGGCGGACACGGGCGCGGACAACCAGGCGAAGGGCCGGAAGGATTCCCGGCTCTCCCGCCGCGAGCCGTCGGGCTGCGCCGTGCAAACCCAGGCCCGGCCCTCGTCGTCCACCCACAGGCCGCAGATCGGTCCTTCAGTCACGCTGCCGTGTTGCGCACCACATAGACCATGAAAAGCGCCACCAGGATCAGGCCCAGGGCGGCGGCGGCGAGCTTGCCGCGCAGGTCGGGACGACGATAGACGATGCCGGCGAGACCCGACAGCAGGAGCCAGCACACGAGTTTCACGATCACCCAGCCGGAAAACTGGTTGGCGTGGATCCTGGCCAGCAGGCCGAATCCGCTCACGAGCACCAGCAGGCTGGCGATGCCGGTGATGATCAGCGTCTGCTTCCGGTTCGCGGGATCGGGGTTGGCAAACGCCATGAAGGTGTGCGCCGTCAGCACGAACAGCGAGAACAGGTGGAGCAGAGAGTAGTAGAGCGGATTCATGGGAAAGAGAATGACACCCCGCCTGTGCCGTGACGCCCAAAGGCTCATGTCCTTTTTAGGTTAAGGTGGGCGCCGCCCGCCGCACATCAGCCTTCCGGTTTACGGCCTGGCATCGTTGCGGCTGTTGATGGCTCCCAAATTATTACAAAGGCAAAGAGCGTGTATCAGGGCACCTCGAGCACTGCAGGGTGTCGCCCGGGACCCTACGCTCCCCGCCCCCGCCGTCAAATGTGAACATCGCCCGCGCAACGGGCGCGGAAATCCCCCGGCAGCCCCCGCTGCTGGCGACCGGACCCGCGGATGGAAAAACCTCGGCGTCCGCCACCAGGTTCGTTTTCCTCCTGCCCGGGATCCGGCACCGCCGGCTTTCTCGCATTCATGCTCTCCTTTCTCTGTCACCGCCTGCCCGAGCGCAGCTTCCTCTGGCTGTGGGATCCCCCGCTGCTCTGCGCCCGGTGCACGGGATTCTATGCGGCGATCCTGCTCGGGGTGCTCTGGCTCCTCCTGCGGCGAGGACGGGGGAAAAGCCCTCCGCGCGCCGCGGTCGCCGCGGTCGCCGCCACCCTGGCGTCGATGGCGCTGGAAAAGGCGCTCGATCTCGATGTCGGCAACGGGATTCGATGCTTGACTGCCCTCCCCCTCGGTTTTGTTTTGGGTCACGGCCTGGCGTTGCCGCTGCTCGTTCTGTTCCCCCCAACCCCTAAGGACAATCCGTCGTGAGTAAAGATCCCCGGAGCAAGCTCCGGGGCATTTGATCAAGACAGCTCGAAATCCAACTGCCCCTTGTGCAATTGACGATACTCCCCCTTTCCACCCTGTCCCTGCACATACGCAGCTATCACCTT
>JBMOQY010000014.1:0-2628 GCA_049322455.1 Verrucomicrobiota bacterium
GTGCGTATTTCGCTGAAAGCGAACAGCGTTCCGGGCAATTCGAACAGCGCGGAGCGAAGCGACGCGGAACGGGCTGTACTGTAAACGATATGGTGCTCTTCTGCAATCCTCTCCGGTCATCCGTAGAGTGTCACGAGGCGGCATTCGGCTCCCGTTTCGCTCGCCGAATCGACTCGCCTTTCAGTTCGATCTTATAGGCCGTGTGCAGCAAGCGATCACAGATGGCATCGGCGATTGTGGGATCGCCGATGTGGCGGTGCCAGTCTTTGATCGGGCATTGGCTGGTGATCACGAGCGGCGCGGTCCCCGACCGGTCCTCCACGATCTCCAGCAGATCCCGGCGTTCGGCGTCGGACAGCGGCGTGAGCAAGAGGTCATCGACGATGAGCACCTGCACCTTGCCCAGCTTCGTGAGGACCTTGAGATGCGAGCCATCGCCCCGGGCCTGCTGGAGCGTCTCGAAGAGCCGCGGGGCGCGGACATAGAGCACGCTGTGCCCCGCGCGGGCGGCCAGATGGCCGAGGGCACAGGCGAGATAGCTTTTGCCGACGCCGGTCGGGCCGCTCACCAAGACCGGGCGGGCGGCCGTGATCCAGTGCGCCGTGCCCAGCTCCAGCAGCACCTGCTTGGCGAGGCCGCGGGGATGCGTGTAGTCGACGTCCTCGAGCGTGGCGGGCTGCTTGAGCCGCGCGTTCTTGAGCAGCCGGGCGAGCCGCTGGTTGTCGCGATAGGTCTGTTCATCCTGAACCAGCAGGCCCACGAACTCGGCGTGCGAGAGCTCAGCATGCGGCGGGCTCTCCAGGCGCTGGGTGAGCCCCTGGGCCATGCCGTGGAGCTTCAAGGCGTGTAAGCGAGCGAGGGTGGGTTGCATCAGCATCGATCATCCTCCGGGTGAGTGATCAGGGGTGTAATAGTCGGCGCCGCGCAGGTTGTCATGCGGGGCCAGCGACGCCTCGGCGGCGAGGTCCGCGTCGGGCAGCGCCAGCCGATCCAGGCCGGCGGTCAAGATGGTCCGCAGGGCTTTGAACGAGCAGCTCCGGTAGTACAGGGCCCGCCGGGCGGCCGCCTCCAGGCGCTCGGGGGAGAAGGCTTGGCCGAGGCGCAGCAGGCCCAGGCAGGCGCGGTACCCTTGCTCGGGATGCGCCCGGCTGGCCAGGATGTGCTCGACCACCTGGGCCGTGGCCGGGCCGGTCTTGGCCGCCCACGCGATGAGGCGCGACGGCGTCCACTCCCGATAGCGCTGGTGGGCCGGGGGCATGTGCGCGGCCAGGGTCGTGTGCTGATGCGGCCGCAGGCTGCGCACATGGGCCGCGACCCGTTCGCCCTTGGCGAAGACCTCGAGCGTGGTGGCGGTCAGCCGGACGTCGACCCGCTCGCGGACGAGGCGGAACGGCACGCTGTAGTAGTGCTGCTCCACGGCAATGTGATAGTCAATGCTCACCGTGGCCTGCCGCCAGACGGCATACTGGTAGGGCTCCGTCGGCAGGGCGCGCGCCGCGGGCCGGTCCCAGGCATCAAACAGCTCCCGCCGGGAGCGCTTCAGGTGGCGCAGCGGCCGGGTGTTGAGCCGTTCGAGCGGCTCGCGGATGGCCGTGTTCATCTCGGCCAGCGAGGTGAGCCGGTGGTGGCGCAGCACGGCCAAGATCCAGCGGTGCGCGATCAGCACGCCCGCTTCGGCTTTCGCTTTATCCCGGGGCCGACGCGGCCGAGCCGGGAGGATGGCCACGCCGTAGTGGGCGGCCATCTCGGCATAGGTCGGGTTGAGGTCCGGCTCGTAGCGGCAGGCCCGGCTCACCCCGCTCTTGAGATTGTCCGGCACGACGATCTGCGGGAGGCCGCCGAAGTAGGCAAACGCCCGCACGTGCGCCCCGATCCAGGACGGGAGGTCCTGGGAGCCGCAGGCCTCGGCATAGGTATAGTTGGAGGCGCCCCAGACGGCCACGAACAGGTGCGTCGGGGTCCGGGCGCCGGTGGGGGCGTCGACCAGATCGAGGCCGTCGGTGAAGTCGACGAACAGCTTCTCGCCGTAGCGGTGGACCTGCCGCAAGCAGACATCGCGCTGCTGGCGCCACCGGTGGTAATGCGCGACAAACTGGGTGTACTGATAGCCGTCGGGATGCTGCTCCTTATATTCGCGCCAGAGCAGATCCAGCGTCAGATTGAGGCGGCGATGGCGCCGCAGCTCCTCGTCGACCGCGGCGTAGTCCGGGAGCGGCCGCGGGCGGACCGCCAGTTCCTCCAGCGGCCGGCGGAACAGCCGGGCTTCCAGCGCCGCATCGGTGAGCTCCGCCGGCAGCGGCCACCCCAGGCCCGCGACCGCGGCGCGGGCGAGATAGCCGACGACGGTACTCGCGGCGATCCCGCAGCTGCGGGCGATCTCCCGGACGGTGAATCGGGACTCATACTTGAGACGCAGAACTTCTCGGGTCTTGCGCATGGATAGTCGCTCCCTGGCCATAGCTCCTCCTCGTGGAGGCGCCATGACACCCGACTATCCGCGCCGCTTCAAGCGCGCTGTTCGAAATCACCGAAACGGTGTTCGGCATCCCCGAAATCGTGTTCGGGATCGCCGAAACGCTGTTCGATTAGCCACCGAAATGCTGTTCGTTTTGGTCCGAAAAACGCAGC
>JBMOQY010000015.1:0-22311 GCA_049322455.1 Verrucomicrobiota bacterium
CGCGCCGGGAAGAGGCTTGGTCGGGACTACACGCCGTTTTCACGCAAGCGATCTCGCCCACGCAACAACTTGCGCGCCGCCCTTACCCCAAAAAACCCGAAAAATAGCTCCAGTAGCGGAAGTCGGGTTAACCACAGATGAACACAGATAAACACAGATTAGGAACGGACCAACCAGACTGACCACATGGGTATTGTCCGAAGCCGGCCCTACATCTGTGTGCATCTGTGTTAATCTGTGGTTGTTCACTTCTGCCCCTGGCTCAAGCCGAGGAGGATGTCGCCGGGGGGCAGGTCGTCGTATTCGATCTGCTGCATCAGGTTCCGGCGGATGAGGTCGGCGGTCTTGGCGTCCACGCCGGCCAGCAGGGCCAGGACCTCGGCAGAGGGTGTCTCGCCGGAAGCCGGCACGCGGGCGGCGATGCCGTATGGCAGTTGAGCAGGCGTGGCCATGAAGGTGCCGGTGGTCTTGTCGAAGTAACGTTGCTGAACCTCCTCCAAGTACAAATTGGCGGGAGCCGAGGCACCCGTTACGCGCACCAACCAGGCCATTGCCGCATAGTCGGTTGCCATATTGCCCGGAACCAAGCGCCTGGTGCCAACGGGGCGCATGATGTCTTGATGAAGCCGCTCTGCCATGTCCCTGGACTGGGCGACGAGTCGTTGCTCGCCCGAGCGGTGCAGGGCATTGAGCAACAATGCCTGCGCGGCCAATCGCGCTGCACCTACCTTCACGAAGTTCGGCCGTTTGGTCGGATCAGCGTGCTCCTCCAGCGTGCCGTCGAGCGCAGCGGCGAAGGTGCCGTCGGGGTTGCGCAGTTCCTTGAGGACAAAGTCCAGAGCCGCGATGCCGGCGGCGCGGAGTTTGTCGTCCTTGGCGGCGTCGGCGGCATCGAAAAGCGCGAGGGCGATGCGGGCTTGGTCGGCGAGGGTTTTCTGGAAATAGGGTTCCTTCCACGCCTCGTCGATGCAGCGGCGGTAGAAGCCGCCGTCCACCGGATCGCGCAGGGCGCCGCTGACGAGGGCGCGGGCAGCCTTGATCGCGACAGCGCGGGCTTCGTCGCCGCGGGTGAGCAGGAAGCGGATGAGTTCGGGCTCGGGCAGCTTCGGCGCGCTGCCGAAGCCGCCGTGGACCGGATCGGCGGCCGCGACCCAGGCCTTGGTGGCGGCGGCGAGCTTGGCCTCGATGTCGAGCGGGGCGCTGGTGTCCACCGGCGGCAGGCGCATCATGTCGAGGGCCTCGGCGGCGAGCGCGCGGGCGCGGGCGGGATCCACGGTCCAGGTGTCGAGGGCGGCGCGGGCGGCCTTGAGGAAACCGGGCTTCCCCCACTCCTCCGACGGCGGCAGGTAGTTGGCGCCGTCGTAGGGCTGGAGCGTGTCGGGCGTGAGCCAGAGATGCACGGGCTGGCCGCGGAGCTGCTTCACCGAGTTGATGAAATGCTGCCCGAGCGCGGCGACGTCCGGCTGGGCGTCGGCGTCCACGAAAAGGCAGAAGAAATTCTCGTTGAGCCAGGCGACGGTCTTCCCGCTGGTGAAGGTCTGGTTGATCGTCGCGCGGGTCAGCTCGCTCAGCGGCGAGCCGATGAAGACATAGACGCTCTTGTTCTGCTGCTTGGCCTGCGCGAGCGAGGCGTCATTCCACAGATGCCACTTCACTCCGCTCGCCGCCTGCGCGCGGACGAACTCGGAGGGTGACGCCGTCAGCGGGGAGGTTTCAGCATGTGCAACTACGGCAAGGGCAGTCAGCGCAATCAGGGCAAGAGCACGGGGCAACATGCGGGAATTCAGAGCCAGTCCGGCAGCCGAGGCGAGCCTAGGTTGCGGCTTGGATGCAGGGCGGGGTCTCCGAGCCCCGCCTCGCATCTGGTATCGCATTCGAACCAAGGCGGGGTTCGGAGACCCCGCCCTGCATCACTTCCGTTCGAAGAGCAGGAGCGGGCCCTGGTTGGTGGCGACGACGACGCGCGGGCTCTTGTCGCCGGGCAGAGCCACGGCGGCGCGGGCTTCGCCGGGGACGAGCACGCCGGAGGCGGCGGGCAGCAGGGCGGTGAAGCCGCCCTGGCCGTCGCCCTGCAGCACAAGGCCGAGGCCGCCGTCGAAACGGCCGGTCGTGGGCTCGGGGCCGAAGTGGTTGCCGACGAGGAGGAGATCCAGCTTCGCGTCGCCGTCGAGGTCGCGGGCAACGATGGCGTTGACCGGGGCGAGCTGCGCCTCGCGGGGCAAGGCGGCGAACTTGAATGAACCATCGGCCTGCTGCACGAAGACGCCGCTGGCCAGCTCGGTGGCGGCGAGGCGTTTCACGCCGGCGAGTTTGTCGGCGCCAAAGATGTCGGCGAGCGAGGCTTGCGCGAAGGTCGTGTAGGTCGGGAATTTCCGCGGCAGCCAGGCAAAGGCATAGGCCAGCTTGCTGCGGCCACGGATGGGCACGAGCTTGCCGTCCTCGTATTGCGCCTCGACGAGGTGCGTGCGGCCGGAGCCGTCGAAGTCGCCGGCATAGAGCTCGGTCGGCTGCGCGGCGCTGGCGTGATACTTCGTGTTGAGGCCGGTGTTGCCGGCGATGATGTCCGGCTTGCCGTCGCCGTTGACGTCGGCCACGGCGAGCGCGCTCCACCAGCCGGTGGCGGCGGTGAGCGGCGCGGCGGCGAGCGATTTGCCGTTGTTGCGGAAAAGCGTGACCGGGCCCCACTCGGTGGCGACGAGCAGGTCGGCGCGCTGGTCGCCGTCCACGTCGGCCCAGAGCGCGGCGGTGACGAGGCCGATCTCGCGCAGGCCGGGGGCGACGGTGGCGGTCACATCGGTGAACCGGCCGGCTTCGTTGCGGTAGAGGAAGCTGCGGGGCGTCTCGGGGTATTGACCGGGCACGGAGCGGCCGCCGACGAAGAGGTCGGTCCGGCCGTCGCCGTCGAAGTCCGCAGCGGCAACCGCCTGCGTGCTCTCGCCGTCGGCGGGGAGCGCTCCGGCCGGGGCGGCGGTGAACCGGCCCTTGCCGTCGTTGAGGTAGAGGCGGTCGTTTTGCAGCGCGTCGCCGCGCGGCTTCTGCACGCCGCCGGCGGCGAGGAAGAGGTCGGGATGGCCGTCGCCGTTGGCGTCGAGAAAGACGGCGCCGGTGTCGTCGGCCTCGGCGGCGGCGGCCCAGGGCTGGTCGGCGGCGGGAGTGAAGGAGCCGTCGGCCTGCGCGAGGAAGAGGCGGCCGGCCTGGCCGGCGCTGCCGCTCACGAAGAGATCGGCGCGGCCGTCGGCGTTGACGTCGGCCGTGGCGAGCGCGGGGCCCTGGCCGTTGAGGCGGCGCGGGAGCAGGCGCTGGCCGATGAACTCGTCGTAGGGACGGAGCTGCACGGTGTGCTTCAGGCCGCGGGCGGCGGCGGATTCGGCGAAGAGCGCGTCGGCGCGGGGCGCGGACTTGAAGACCGCGGGCGCGGGTTTCGCTTCCTCGGCGAGCGCGGGCTCGCCGATCGTGAGCAGCCGGCCGGCGGGGAGGTTTTCGAGCACCTGCACCTGGCCGCGGGGCCAGCGGACGGTGAGCTTTTTGATGACGGTGTCGTCGCCGAGACCGAAGTGCGCGACGGCCGGCTCGCTGGAAGCGATGCCGCGCTCGGTGAAGAGCTGGCGGACCTGCACGCCGGCGGCGGTCTCGAGCGTCAGCTCGGCGCCGATGGCGTCGCGGTTGGGCGCGCGGCCGGCGAGGCGGATGACAACGGCGTGGCCGCCGGTGGTGTCGTTGCGCACGACGGTGGGCGGGCCATCATAGTTGGCATAGACGAGATCGAGGTCGCCGTCGCCATCCAGGTCGGCGAGCGCGCAGCCGAAGGACACGGTGCGCTCGTCCAGACCCCAGTCGGCGGAGGCGTCGGCGAAGGCGAGGTGGCCGAGATTGCGGTAGGCCAGCGTGGTCTCGCGGCGCGGGGCGGAGTTTTTCCAGACGGCGGCGCGGGCGGCGAGGGTCGGTGCGATGTTCTGTTTGTCCACGAGGTCGGCGTCGATGAAGTTGCGGATCATGCCGGCGGTGACGAAGGCGTCGAGGCGGCCGTCGTTGTCGAGGTCGCCAAAGCGGGCGGACCAGGTCCAGCCCGTCGCGGCCATGCCGGTGAGGCGCGCGGCCTCGGCGAAGCGGTCGGTGCCGGTGTTGAGATAGACGGCGTTCCACATGTATTGCGGAATGAGCTCGGAGACGCGCTCCATCTCCCAGAGGCCGCGGCCGATCTCCTCCATGCCGGTCATGAACTCGAAGTGGTTCCGGTCGCGCATGTCGGTGATGAAGAGGTCCACGAGGCCGTCGTTGTTGAGGTCGCCGGCGTCGGCGCCCATCGAGAAGTAGGTGACGTGCGGCAGGCGCTCGTCCACGACGTCGGCGAAGGTGCCGTCGCCCTTGTTGAGGTAGAAGCGGTCGGGCGTCTCGAAGTCGTTCGCGACGTAGAGGTCGGGCCAGCCGTCGTGGTTGGCGTCGAGCCAGAGGGCGGTGTGCCCCTGCGTGAGGCCCCAGATGCCGGCCTTGGCGGTGACGTCGGTGAAGGTGCCGTTGCCGCTGTTGCGGAAGAGGTAGTCGCGGCGGCCCTGTGGGGAATTCGAGAAGTCGAGGATGTTGGTGACGAGGTAGCAGTCGAGGTGGCCGTCGCGGTCGTAGTCGGCGAAGGTGGCGTGGACGGAGGCGTCCTTGATATCGAGGCCGTAGTCCTTGGCGCGTTCGGTGAAGGTGCCGTCGCCGTTGTTCACGAAGAGCAGGTTCGGCAGGTCGTAGCGGCAGACGTAAAGGTCGGGCCAGCCGTCCTGGTTGATGTCCACGACCGTCGCCCCCGTGTTGCTGGAGAACCCGTCGGCGATCGCGACGCCGGAGGGCCGGGCGACCTCCTGGAATTTCCAGTCCACCGACTGGAGGTAGAGCGCGCAGGGGCCGTTCTTGGAGATGGCGAAGATATCGGGACGGCCGTCGCGGTTGAAGTCGGCGACGGCGACGCCGGTCTCGACGGCGCCGAGGGTGAGTTCGCGGAAACGAGCGCCCCACATGCGCGGGTCGTCGAAGACGTTGGGCACGGCCAGGCCGGCGGCGGCGGCATCGAGCCGCGTGAAGGGCTTGGCGCCCGGTGCGGCCATGGTGCGCGGACGGAGCGGGACGCCCGCGTAATCGGCGGCGGAGAGGACGGCGAACGACGCGAGGAGGCAGGGGAGGAGGTGATTCTTCAGCATGGCATGAAACGGCAGGGGGGATCAGGCAGGTTGGGCAACCAAGGGAGCGGAGGAGGCGTGAGAGGTCAGCCACGCCAGCGTCAGAGGGGCAATGTAACTGCCGCCGCGCTCGACCACCTCGAAGAACGGCGCGGTCGCGCCACTGGTGAGGAAGAGCGACTCGGTGCCGAGTTTCCAGGCGGCGACAAACACGAGCAAGGCCGGAAACGGGCGCACCAGCACGAGGGCCGCGAGCACCGTCTCGAACCAGCCGACCGCGTGCATGACCCCGGCGGGATCGGCGGAGCCGAACACGGCGTAATGCTGCGCCAACGCGGCCTTTTTCAGCAGGAGCGCGCAGCCGGCATGGCCGAGCAGCAGCGCGACGGTCGTCAGCCGCAGCGTCCACGCGAGCCGATGGCGTGCGACGCCGGTGAGCACCGGCCAGGTTTCCGGCAGCCGGGCGAACCAACCGCCGGCAAGGCCGACGGCGACGAGGCAGGCGATGGGCACGCCGTAGTTGCCGGCACGCTCCAGGAACTCCGACCACCCCTGGCCGGCCATGGGGCGCAGCAACGCGGTCCAGGCGCACCACACCGCCGCCCAGAAAAAAAGCGCGCGGCACGGCCAGATGAAGGCGAGGAATCCCATCGCGATGTCCATGGCTCCAATCCAGGGCATGAGTTTCCAGGCCAGCTCCTCGCCGATCCCGACCACGGCAAAATAGGGCAGCCAGGCCGCCTTGGTCATGATGCCGTAGCTGCCGTGGCCGATGAAGCACATGCCGAGTCCGGTGCGCAGGATCCAGGGAAGGATCGCGTCCGGCTGGTTCCGGGGCTCCTGCCGCGGGGTCGGACTCATCACTTGACCGGCTGCAGGGCGTGCTCGAAGACGTAGTCGGCGATGGCGATGCCGGCCTTCTGGCCCTCGAGGTTGGCGGACATGGTGTGGATGCCGCCGTAAACCCGGCTCATGCCGACCTCGCGGCGGGCGTCGGATAGCTTTTTGAAGGTGCGCACCGCGCCGGGCAGGCCGTCGGAGGTGGTGGTGAACTCGATATCATCGGTGCCGAACCAGCGCTCAAGCAGCCGTGTGGCCGCTCCGGTGAAGGTGCTGTGGCCCGAGGTGTAGTCGGGATGGGCCGGGGCCGCCATGTTGGGGATGAAATCGGGATTGTGGATGACCAGAGGGTTGAACTTCCGATCCTCCTCGCGGATGGCGGACTCCGGGCGCCAAGTCCGGTAGTGATACTTGGTGTCCCAGCACGAGATGCCGGCGTCGGCGCAGGCGAAATTGAGCAGCGCGAAAAGCCGCGCGCAGGCCACGGTGTCGAGCTGGTTGCGGCGGGCGAGATCCTGCGCGATGGCATTCCAGTGGCCGGCGGGCGTGGAGGAGCCGAGGTCATCCATCCAGAACGGGGTGGAGAGAGTCTGGTATTCGGTGCGCTCGGCGTTGTCGCGCGGCCCGACCTTGTTCACGAAGGCGATTTCCTCGGCGTATTCCTTGGAATCGATCCGTTGCGGCGGGGGCGCGCGGAACTGATCGGGCGACTTCATCACGTAGGGCGTGGTGGTCGCGACCTGCGGCGTGACGGGCGGACGGAAGCCCGGGGGCGTCTCGCGCCAGATGCCGGGCTCGTTGCTGCTGAAAGAGCCTTCCGGCAGCTTGTTCCAGCCGCTCTTCGCGCGGATCGCGAGGACGGCTTCGGCGACCTTCCGGCCGTAGGCGACGCCGTCGGTCTCGGCCGGGCCGTCGGGGATGTCGGCGAGCGCCTTCTCGAAGGCGAGGTCGAAGTTGCGCGGATTCGAGGATTGGCCCCAGAGGGCGCGCAACACGGTGTGGGCCGCGCCCGCGATGGCGGCATCGAGGTTGATGTCGGCGGGGGCGGGCTCGCTCACCTGCCAGGGTTGGTGGGAACGGACGATGCCATTGACGGAGTCGTAGATGGCCGCGTGGTAAGTCGCGATATGCAGGGCCGCTATCGGCGGCGGGTTGCGGGCGAGGCGCGTGGCGTTGAGCACCTGCTCGTTCCAGTAGAGCACGGCGTTGTCCTTGGCGGGCATCCATGGCGTGACGGCCAGGAAAACCACGGTCAACAGGGTCAGGAGAAGACGGGGAGATTTCATTGGGGTGGAAAACCGGGCGGACGGAGGCCCGGGAAACGGTGGAATTGGGCAGGAGTGAGGGGGTTTTTGGCGAGCCGGAAAACCCCGGAGGGGCGAATTGCCGGCATTTTGGGGCGAAAATGAAACGGCCCCGGGAACTCCTACTGCTCGCCGGGGCCAGTTACCCAAAAATATGAACGCCGTCCACCATGCACGCCGGGGCAAACAGGAAAAGCCTGACGGGACGAAACGCCGGCAGCCAGGGACGAATCGGGCGGAAACCGCCCCGCCTGCCCGCAATTCGCCCCCGGTCCGTGGCAGCCAGTCCCAGCAAACTTTTCTAATGGCAAAAAACGCCCAGTTTACCTGTCGCCGGGCGCCCCCTAACACCCGCCCGGCCAACCCCACCCCACGCTCATGCAAACCTCGCACTCCTACCCCGCCCGCCGGCTGGCCGTCATGGCCGGCCTGCTCAGTCTCCTCCTGCCCTCCGCCGGCTTCGGTCAGGGCTGCGTCATCGCCCGCGGCGGCGGCAACGCCATGATCTCCGACAGCTCGGCCTACCTCGAGCCCGGGCAATGGCAGATCACCACCGCCTACCGCTACTTCAAGTCGCACCGCCATTTCGCCGGCAACGACGAGCAGACCCACCGTTCGGACCAGGGCACCGAGGTCTATAACTGGTCGAATTTCTACGATGTGACCGCCACCTACGCCTGGTCGCGCCGCCTGAGCCTCAACCTCACGGTGCCCTATGTGCACCACAACCGCTCCTCGCTCTACGAGCACCTCGGCAACAGCTCCGGCCGGCGCTTCGTCACCTCGGCCTCCGGCCTGGCCGACCTGCGCGCCAGCGCCTCCTGGTGGATCTTCAACCCCAACGCCGACAACCTGCGCGGCAACCTCGCGGTCGCCTTCGGCCTCAAGGCCCCGACCGGCAAACACAACGCGACCGACATCTTCACGCGCTCCACCGGCCCGACCGTGCGCTTCGTGGACTCCTCGATCCAGCCCGGCGATGGCGGCTGGGGCTGCTCGCTCGAGCTGCAGGGCTTCCGGCGGGTCGTCCACGGCCTCTCGCTCTACGGCAACGCCTTCTACCTGTTCAACCCCGAGGGCCGCGACGAGGAGACCCGCTACTCCATCCCCGACGCCTATCTGGCGCGCGGCGGCTTCGACTTCGCGGTGCCCGCGGTCAAGGGCCTGTCGCTCAGCCTCGGCGGCCGCATCGAGGGCGTGCCCGGCAACGACGCCTTCGGCAGCAGCATCGGCTCGCGCCGCCCCGGCTTCGCCGTCGCGGTCGAGCCCGGCGCCAGCTTCAGCCGGGGCCGCTTCTCCGGCACGATCACGGTGCCGATCGCCGTCCACCGCGCGCGCACCACGACGTTCGGCAGCATCAAGGCCGGCGACGCCGCCTTTGCCGACTGGACGCTCAACACGAGCTTCACGGTCCGGCTCTGAGCCGGAAAACCGGCTTCGCCTTCCGACGGCGGCGAGCCATCGCCGCCGTTTTTTATTTCTCCCCGCCAATCAGCCGGTCGAACCGGCTGCGCAGCGTGCGGCTGAGCCGAAGCCGGGGGCCGTCGCGCAGCACCACGGTGTAGTCGCCGTGCAAGGCCGGCTGCAGCTCCTTGATCTGGTCGAGGCGCACGATTGCCGATCGGTTGATGCGCAGGAACTCCTCCGCACCCAGGCGCGTCTCGACCGCGGCCAGGGTCTCCCGCAGCATCAGCCGGCCGGCGACCAGGTGCAGCGTCACGTAGTTGTCCTCGGCCTCCACCCACTGGATTTCATCCGTGCGCAGGAAAACAATCCGCCCGTCGGCGCGGAAGGCCAGGCGTTCGGACCGGGGTCCGGGCGCGGGCGCCGGTGCCTCCCCCGGCGGGCGGGGTTGCCGGTGTTCCCGCACCCGGTTGACCGCCTGCAGCAGACGGTCGCGGTCGAAGGGCTTGAGCAGGTAATCCACCGCGGCGACGGCGAAGGCATCGAGCGCGAACCGGTCGTGCCCCGTCGTGAAGACGATCGCCGGGTTGCCCGCGTTCCGCAACCGCACGGCGACCTGCAACCCGTCCTGGCCGGGCATCTGGATGTCGAGAAACACCACGTCGGGCCGGGCAAAGCGGGCCGCGGTGAGCACTTCCACCCCGTCGGCGCACTCGCCGACGACCTCGACCGCCGGCGCGGCCTCCAGCATGCCGCGCAGCCGCTCGCGCGCCAGCGGCTCGTCGTCCACGATCAATGCCTTCAGCCGGTCCATGTCAGGGCGCGCTGAGCACCTCGTGCAGCTTGACGGTGAAGACCAGCGGCGTGCCTTGCTCCGTGCCGGCGGGCCACTCGCCCGGACCGAAGGACAGGTCCGGCGGCAGCACGAGCATGGCGGCGCTGTCCACCGTCATCATCTGCAGCGCCTCGGCCAGCCCGGGCAGCAGGTCGCCGACCCGCACTTTCTGGCGGTTCACCGCCAGTGCCGGCACCTCGGTGGTCGCGTCGGCCAGATTCACCTTGTAGCTGAGGATCACCTGGTCCTCGGGTCCGGGCCGGGCGCCGTAACCGGCCTGGATGCCGTAGCACAGGCCGCTGTCGCTGCGCTCCAACTGGAACTGCTTGCTGATCTCCTTGAGATAATTCTGCAGATGCCCCGGACGGGCGAAGGCCTCGGCCCCGAACTGCCGGCGCCGTTCGGCCTGCTCCAGCTCCTGCATGCGCCGGCCGATGTCGTTGAGCAGGCCCTGCGCCACGGCGTCCACCGGCCGGCCCTCGCCCCGGAAGGCCGCCCGCACCCCGCTGAGGAAGGCCTCGACCTGCGCCTCCGTCCAGCCGAGCTGCGCGAGACGGTTGTCCTGCACCATGCTGGAGCCCACGGCGGCATAGGCCTCCAGCGGGGCGGACGGGACGGTGTTCTGGGCGGCGAGAACGGCGGCGACACAAGGCAGCAAACCGGCAATCAGGCGGCGGTGCATGGGAGGAACGGGTTGAAGTTCAGTGGTGGTGGTGGCCTCCGCCCTCCGTCGGCGCGTGCGGCATGGCGAAGCTCACGAGCGGCCGTTGGACCGGGGCGGGCGCGCCCTCGACCAGGCAATAAAGGCGGTTGGGTTCGAGGCTCCGGAAGACCTGCGTCACGCCCGTGACCGGCCAGAACACCTCGACGCGCTCCACGGCGCGGGCCCGGCCGAGGCCGATCTCCTGCCGCAGCGGGTTCGAGCCGAAGGTGGCGCCGGTGCCGACCACGCGGTGGATGGCGCGCTCGGCGCCGTGCTCGTCGGTCACCACGACCTTCACGCGCGCGCCGAGGGCCACGCGGTTGGTCTGCACGCCCACGAGCTCCAGCTTGAGCCAGGCGTTGCCGTGGCCGGGATTGGCGAAGAGCTGGTTCGGATAATGGTCGTCCTGCACCGCGCCGCCGACGGCCGAATAGATGTCCTGGTCGCCGTCGTTGTCGAGGTCGCCGAAGGCGATGCCGTGGCCCTTCTGCAACTGGCCGAAGCCGCCCGAGGTCGTCACGTCCTGGAAACGCCGGCCGCCGTCGTTGCGGAACATGCGGTTGGGGATGAGCGTGGCGAAGTCGGGGTCGCCGGTGCCGACGTAGAAATCGAGCCAGCCGTCGTTGTCGAGATCGCCGAAGTTGGCGCCCATGGCGTGCAGCACGCGGCTCACCCCGGCGTCGCGGCTGAAGTCGGTGAAGGTGCCGTCGCCGTTGTTGCGGTAGAGCTTCGCCTTCTGGCCGGGGTGCGGCCGGCCGAGGTAGTCGGCGGCCACGTCGCCCACGTCCTGGATGCCGTAACCGGTGACCATGAGGTCGAGGTCGCCGTCGTTGTCGTAGTCCCAGAACCACGAGGGGAAGCTCTTGTTCGGACCGTCGATGCCCGCCGCCTCGGTGACGTCGGTGAATTTCCACGGCGCCCGGGGCGCGCGGTCGGGGCCGGCCGGACCGTCGTTGCGCAGCAGGATGCGCGGGGCGCCGATGCCGGAGAGGAAGAGATCGGGCCGGCCGTCGTTGTTGTAGTCGCCCGTGGAGACGCTCTTGACGAAGCCGATCAGGTCCACGCCGTGCTCGGCGGCGCACTCGGTGAAGGTGCCGTCGCCGTTGTTGCGGTAGAGCGCGCAGGCGTTGGTCTCGCGACCGGCCGATTCGGCGCCGACAAAGAGGTCGAGCCCGCCGTCGCCGTTGTAATCGAACCACGCCGCGGTCTGCGTGGGCTTGAACTGCAGCAGTCCGGCCTCCTCGGTGACGTCGGTGAAGGTGAAGTCGCCGTTGTTGCGCAGGAGCGAGAACGGGTAATGCCCCTCCGTGCGCAGCCAGGCGCCGCGCAGCACGAGCACGTCGGCGTAGCCGTCGTTGTCGTAGTCGCCGTGGATCAGGTTCAGGCCGCTGACGAGCCCGGTGAGTCCGGCCTGCGCCGTGCGCTCGGTGAAGGTGCCGTCGCCGTTGTTGCGGAAGACGCGCAGCTGGTCCTTTTCCTCCACGAAGCCCCAGGCCGACACCATCAGGTCGAGGAAACCGTCGCGGTCGAAGTCCTCCATCACGACGCCGCCCGCCAGGTCGTCGATCGCCAGGCCGAGGGGCCCGGCCACGTCGTGGAAACGGCCGATGTCGTCCTCGGAGGCGAACCGCTCGGGCGGGATGAGCCAGCGTGCGGGCACGGCGGCGGGGTATTCGCCGAGGGTCATGTGGGCGATGTTGAGCAGCCAGCGCGCGCGGAGATCACCCGGGTTGCGGTCGAGCAGGTCGGTGAGTTCCGCGACCGCGGCGGTCGAGCCTTCCTTCAGCTGGTGCACACCGCCGCCCTGGATGGGAAAGATGCAGGAATCGCCATTGTGATCGAGCAGGCAGTTGGCGCGCTCGCCGGCGCGCAGGTGGCACAGGGCCTTGCCCGTCTGGATGATGCCGTCCAGCCGCACGTCGCGCGGCAGGCCCCGCTCCCGGATGAACTGCTCGAGCTTCAGGTATTGCGCGAACGCCTCGCCGGTCTCGCCGGACTGCAGGAGATGCACGGCGATCTTGAGTTTGACGTCGGCCAGCCTCAGGGGGTCGGCCTCGGCCCGGGTCTCGCCCAGCCGTTCCTGGGCGCGGAGCAGCGGCAATTGGTCGGTGGAGCGGAAGGGATTCCGCAGGGGATCGGCCTGGTGGTAGATCGCCCGGATGCGCGCGATCATGCGGCGGGTGCTCTCCGGCTGCACGTAATGCTCGTTCGGCGGCCGCGCGGCGGAGCGCAGGGGATCGCAGGTCTCCGGCTGGACCGCACGCATCCCGACCGCCAGGACCAGGGTGGCACCCGGCCACCGCCACGACGGCACGGAGCCGCGGACGACGCACCCGGCAGCGGGAAATCTCTTGGCGTGGAAGGGCAAGCACCTGCCACGATAAGTCGCACCCCCACCGGGCAACGGTTCTGTGGCCAGCCGCAGGTCCGCCGGGGCCACCGGCCGCGGGGACGGGGTGAAATCCGCGCCTAGGCCGGCCCGCCGGTGAACCGGTCCAGCCTGCCCCGCAGGCTCCGGCTCAGGGGCAGCACCGTGCCGTCGCGCAGCACGACCTGGTAATCGCCGTGCTGGGCCGGCTGGATCTCGCGCACCTGGTCGAGGTTGACGATGGCCGAGCGGTTGATGCGGACGAAGTTCAGCGTGCCGAGGCGCGCCTCGATGGCCGTCATGGTCTCGCGCAGCATCAGGCGGCCGGCGGTGAGGTGGAGCATCACATAGTTGTCGGCCGCCTCCACGCGCACGATCTCCTCGGGTTGGAGGAAGACGAGGCGGCCGTCGGCCTTGACGGTGATGCGGTCGATCCGCCCGCCGGGGGCGGGCGCCGGCACGGCGGCGCGGCGCCGGTGGATGTGCTCCTGCGCGCGCCGGAGGGCCTGCTGGCAGCGCTCGCGGTCGAAGGGCTTGAGCAGGTAGTCCACCGCAGCGACATCGAAGGCGTCGAGGGCGAACCGCTCGTGCGCCGTGGCGAAGATCACGGCGGGGCGCCGGTCCGCGGGCAGCTCCGCGAGCACCTGCAGACCGTCGCAACCGGGCATCTGCATGTCGAG
The DNA here is from genome assembly GCA_049322455.1 of Verrucomicrobiota bacterium. GTDB lineage: Bacteria > Verrucomicrobiota > Verrucomicrobiia > Opitutales > Opitutaceae > Lacunisphaera. The sequence continues at coordinate 13,294 of JBMOQY010000015.1, forward strand.
GAAGACGAGGTCGGGCGGGTCGCGCCGGATGGCGGCAATCGCGTCCGTCCCGCTGCCGCATTCGCCGATCACCTCGAAGGCGGGCTCGTCCCGGAGGAAGCCGCGCAGCCGCTCGCGCGCGAGCGGCTCGTCGTCCACGAGGAGGGTGCGGATCTTCATGCCGGGATCCGGAGGCTGATTTCCAAGCCGCCCTCCGGGTGGTTGGCCAGGGTGAATTCGTGGTCGTCGCCGTAGAGCTCGCGCAGGCGGGCGCGGGTGTTGGCCAGGCCGATGCCCTCGCGCGTGAAGCCGCCGGGCGGCTGGCCGGCGCCGTTGTCGCGCACGGTGAGCACGAGGCGGGCGCCGTCGCGGCGGGCGCCGATCTCGATGCGCCCGGCCCCGGGACGCGGCTCGATGCCGTGGCGGATGGCGTTCTCGACGAGCGGCTGGAGGATGAGGCTCGGCACCGCCGCCTCGAGCACCGCCGGGTCGGCGTCCACGCGCGCGGTGAGCCGGTCGCGGAAGCGGATGCGCTCGATCTCGAGGTATTTCTCGATGAAGGCGATCTCGTCGCGCAACTTCGTGAGCGGCTGGCCGGGGTGGTGCATGGTCAGGCGCAGCAGCTCGCTGAGGCGCACGAGCATCCTGTCGGCCGCAGGCACGTCGGTGTGCATGAGCGAGGCGATGCCGTTGAGCGTGTTGAAGAGGAAGTGGGGCTTGAGCTGGCGGAGCAGCGACTGGAGGCGCGCCTCGGTGAGGTGTTTTTCCAGTTCGAGGGCGTGGACGGTGCGCTCGTGGTATTTGCGGTAGTAGTCCACCGCGTGGCTGATCGTCACGATGACGCCATAGACCAGCAGGTTGAACGGATAGGTCTTCACCAGCAGCGGCCGGAAGACCTCGGCGAAGGCCACGGGCTCGTCCACGAGCCGGCCGTGCGCCACGCCGACGAGCGAGCGCAGCAGCACATAGACCAGCGAGCAGACCAGCCCCGCCGCCAGATGGACCCCGGCCGTGCGCCACGGATGCGCACCCTCGGGCGGGAAGCGGCGCGCGAGCAGCAGGATGGGGATCGACAGCACGGCCCACACATACCAGTCGCCGAGGGAGTAGCCGATGGCCTGCCCCCAGGTGACCGACCGACCGAGCAGCGTGCTCGAGAGGTAGAACTGGCTGGCAAACGCCAGGCCCACGAGCGTCCAGAACGCACCGATGCCCGCAAAGCGGAGCAACGGGCGGCCGGGCGTGGACAGGACGGACATGGCGGGAATGGGGTTGCGGTTTATGTAGGAGGCGGCGCATTTCGTGTCCACGCCCATTAGTGTCAGCCGTGTCCACCCCCGCTGCCAGCCCCCGCCCCGCCCTGCCGCCGGCCCGGCCGCCCGTGCCCGCGGTCGTGTCGCCGTTGCTGCCGGTGCTGCTGCCCCTCGTGCTCACGGCGATCGCGCTCAGCGTGCTCTTCGCCTGGCTGTTCCCGCCCGCGGACGACGCCGGCGCGCCCGCCGTGCGCTTCACCGACGTCACGGCCCAGGCCGGGCTGCGTTTTTTCCACCAGCAGGGCGGCGCTCAGGCTCCGACCACGCTTGGCGGCGGCGTCACCGTGCTCGACTTCAACAACGACGGCCGGCCCGATCTGTTCTTCACCAACGGCGCGCCCTGGCCCTGGGAGGAGGCGCTCGCCAAACGGCTGACCGCGAGCGCCGCGCTCTTCCGCAACGACGGCGACGGCCGCTTCACCGACGTGACCGCCGCCGCCGGCCTCAACACGCCGCTGCAGGGCATGGCCGCCACCGCGGGCGACTACGACGGCGACGGCCGCACCGACCTCTTCATCACCTGCGTCGGCCCCAACCGGCTGTTCCGCAACCTCGGGCAGGGCCGCTTCGAGGACGTGACCGAAGCCGCCGGCGTCAGCGGCGAGGAAAACACCTGGAGCACCGGAGCCGCCTGGCTGGATGTGGATGCCGACGGCCGGCCCGACCTCGTGGTGCTGCACTACGCGCGCTGGCCCCAGGAGGTCGGTCTCGGCCAGGCCTTCGCCGTCGCCGAGATGGGCCGCTCCTACGGCACCCCGACCGGGTTCTTCAGCACCCCGCCCACCGTCTGGCGCAACCTCGGCGACGGCCGCTTCGCCGCGCTGCCCGACTCGGCCGGCCTGCGCGACCTCGATCCCGAGACCGGCCGGGCCGTCGCCTGGCCGCTCGCCCTCACGCCGCTCGACGCCAACGGCGACCGCCGCCTCGACCTGCTCATCGCCTACCACCAGCACGCCCCCGCCCTTTTCCTCGCCCGCGGCGACGGCACCTTCGTGAAACAGCCGGTCGCCCGGACGCCGCGCCAGGAAGGCGCCGCCGCCAGCCTCGTCTCGGCCAGCGCCCTGCCCTTCGCCCAATCCGCGCGGGATGCCGAGCGGCTGCACGCCCTGCTCACCGTCGGCGGACAACACAACGGCACGGGCGCCCTGGCGCTCGCCTCCCGCCTCGGTGTGATCGCCGCCGATCTCGACCTCAACGGCCGCTTCGAGATCTTTTCCGGCGAAGGCCGCGCCGAGCCCGGCGTGAACAGGTTTGAAACCGGCCGCGGCTTCGCGCACGCGCCGCAGGTCTTCTGGCCGCGGGGCGAGATGTGGCGGCCGCTCTTCGGTCGCGCCGCGGGCGATCCGGCCCTGCCGCCGCTCACGGCCCGCGGCGTCGCGGCGGGGGATTTCGACGGCGACGGCGACCTGGATGTGGTCGTCGCGCAAAACAACGGGGCGCCCGTGCTCCTCCGCAACGACCAGCGCACCGGCGCGCCGTGGCTGCGCCTGCGGCTGACCGCCACCCGCGGCGAGCCCGGCGCCGGGGGCGCGCGCGTCGAGGTGCACACCCCCCGGCGCGTGCTCGTGCAGACGGCGGCCCCCGCGCTCGGCTACCTGGCCCAGTCGGAATCCGCGCTCACCTTCGGCCTGGGCGAGGACGCCCGCGTCCGCAAGGTCGTCATCCACTGGCCCTCCGGCCAGGTGCAGGAACTCAAGCCCGGCGCCCTGAACCGCACGCTGGAGATCGTTGAGCCGTAGGACCCGTGGATTCCTGATTGCCGCCTTCAGCCAAGCGCTTTTCCTCTTTATCCCATGTCGCAAAGCACCGCATTTCCCTGGACCGAAGCCGAGCTGGCCAAAAGGCTCCAATCTGCGGTCCGGAAATATTGGCAAGGGCGCGGCGGGCAGTCTTCACAACAGAACAAGCGAGGCGTGAAAGATGCCGGCAATCGCGGCGAAGTCACTGGAGGCCAACACCTGAACGCAGTCCTGAGTCTGATCACGGACGTAGCTCGCGCCGCGGGGTTCTCAGAGTGTGATATCAAGCTGAAGCAGGGCATTGATTTGCCCGGGTATTTCAGACCCCAGAAAAAGTGGGACTTGGTGGTCACCCGCGATGGCCGCCTCTGCGCCGCCGTTGAGTTGAAATCCCAAGTCGGCAGCTTTGGGAAAAATTTCAACAACCGCAGCGAGGAAGCGATCGGCAACTCGACCGATTTTTGGACCGCATTCCGCGATGGTGGTCTCGGCAAGGAAACCCCGTGGCTGGGATACCTCTTCCTGCTGGAGCTGGCGGACAAATCTACCCAGCCCGTTGCCCTGAAGAAGAGCTCTTTCCCGCCGTTTCCGATTTTCGAAGAAACCTCTTATGCCAAGCGCTACGAGATCCTCTGCGAGCGGCTCGTGCTTGAGCGGAAATACACGAGGACTGCGTTGCTGCTTTCCCCCAGGGGCAAGTCGGGGGCATATTCCGAACCCAATACCTCGCTGAGTTTCCACGGATTTGCCAGATCGCTGCACGCCCATCTGCTGGGCTGCCGTTAAGGATCGCCCATGGAACTGCTTCTCTTCGAAAAGACCTGGAAGGACGTCTGGGACGGCCGGGAACCCCATGAGCCGGTCGGCGCTGTTTTCACCAAACCGGCGATCGTGGAGACCATTCTAGATTTAGCAGGATACAAGCCGGAGTCTTCACGGTTGGCCGATTTTCGACTGTTCGAGCCCAGTTGCGGCGATGGCGCTTTCCTGACCCAGTCGATCCGCCGGCTGCTGCGCTCCGAACTCCATTGGAAGAAGCGCATCGACTGGTCCGACCGTCAGTTGGACCAGGCCATCACCGCCAGCGACCTGAACAGCGGCTTTATCGCCCTAGCACGGAAGACGACGGTTGAACTTCTGTGCGCCGAGGGCTGTCCGGTGCTGCGCGCCGGGGAACTGGCCGAGCATTGGGTCAGGCATGCTGATTTCCTGCTCACCTCCTGGCGAGGCACATTCGACTTTGTGGTGGGCAACCCGCCCTATGTTCGCATCGAAGATCTACCAGCCGCGGTGCTGCAACGCTATCGCGAACTCTACCGGACCTGCACCGACCGGGCCGACCTGTATGTGGCCTTCTTCGAAAAAGGGTTGCGCCTGCTGAGTCGGCGCGGCTGCCTCGCCTACATTTGCGCCAACCGGTTCGCCAAGAACCTGTATGGCCGTGAACTCCGGCAGCTTATCGCCCGCGAGTATCGTGTCCGATACTATCTCAATCTAGAGCACACCCAGCCCTTCGAGACACAAGTTTCCGCCTACCCTTGTATTGCTGTCATTGATCGGCAGCGCGGCCAACCGACCCGCGCCGCGACGTTGAGCGATGTGCAACCGGAAACCCTTGCCACGCTCAGCCAGGACGACTCCAGCGCGCAGCCGACAACGCTGGCCACTTTCCCCAATTGGTATCTGGACGGTGCGCCATGGATCGCTACCGAACGGCGCAACTATGATCGCATGGTCGCTTTGGCGGAATCCTGTCCCACGTTGGAAAACTCGGCTCCAGAAACCAAAGTGGGCATCGGTGTCGCCACCGGTGCCGACGACATCTACGTGCTGAAAGGATTGGAGAATTCCGTGGAATCCACCTGCCAACTGCCGCTCGTGATGGCAGCGGACATCAGCCCTCAAAGCATAGATTGGTCTGGCTGCTACCTGATGAATCCGTTCGCGGATAGCGACGATGGCTCGTTGCGGGACCTCGCCCAGTTTCCCGGCCTGAAGGCCTATTTCACCAAACACCGGGCCGCGCTCGAAGCCCGTCATGTCGCCCAAAAGCGTGCCGAAAATTGGTATCGAACAATTGACCGGGTGAACTTGCAGCTGACGCGACGGCCTAAGCTGGTAATACCCGACATCCAATCCGGCGGCGTGATCGGATACGACGAGGGTCGCTATTATCCGCATCACAACGTTTATTGGGTGACATCCAGGGGATGGAACCTGCGTGCTTTGCAGGCCTTGTTACGCAGCAGCCTCGTTCTGGAACAGGTCCGGGCGCATTCCGTGCAAATGCGCGGTGGGGCCATCCGCTACCAAGCCCAAGTATTGCGCAAGGTTCGTGTCCCAAGCTTCTCCGCGTTGTCTCCGAAACTGGTTGAGTTGCTTGCGGAAGTTTCGACTTCGACCGATCAGGCTCAGATTGACGCACTGGCTACGCAGGCATTCGTGCTGTAAAAACGACTGGGGGTTGTGCGGGGTTTCCGATAGCCGCACTCCGCCCCGCGCTGGCGGCAGTTCGTCCCCGGGAGGTTGCCGATCGTCGCCGCAGCTGGCTTTTCGCCGGAACTCCGCGAATGTCCGCGCTCACCCGTCACCTCCACCGGGCCGCCGCCTTGGGCGCGCTCGCCCTCCTGCCCACCCTGCTGCCGGCGGCCGACGCCGCCAAGCCGGCCCCGCTGCTCACCTTTTCCGGCGATGTCCGCCTGCGCTTCGAACGCGACTGGGACTCCCGGACCGCCGCCGGCGCCGCCCGTGCCGATCGCAACCGCATGCGCGCCCGCGCGCGGCTCAGCCTCGGCTGCACGTTCTCCGACGCCTGGTCCTTCGGCGCCCGCGTCCGCACCGGCAATCCCGACAGCCAGCAGTCGCCCCACCTCACATTCCACTCCAATGACGGCGTGACCGACGACCTCGATGGCGCGTTCGACCGCTATTTCGTGCAGTTCAAGCAGGACAGCCTCACCGCCTGGGCCGGCCGCAACACCACGCCGTTCTGGCAGCAGAACGAGATATTCTGGGACGAGGACGTCACGCCCACCGGCGCCGCCGTCACCCACGACGGCAAGCTTGCCGAGGGCAGCCTCACCGCGGCCGCCGGCGCCTTCTACCTGCCCGACGGCATGAAGGACCTCAACGGCACGCTCGTCGGCGGCCAGTTGAAATACGGGCAGAAATATCCCGACGGCCGGCTCACCCTCGCCGCCGGCCTCTACAGCCTCGACGGCAAGCGCGGCGCGACCCACCTGCGCAACCGCAACGGCGTGCGCGGCTATCTCATCGGCATCCTGAGCGCGCAATGGAGCCACCCGCTCGACACCGGCCTGCCCCTCATGTTCGGCGCCGACCTGCTCAGGAACTTCGAGAACTACACCGCCACCGACGCCCTGCCCTTCGCCGCCCGCCACGCCGACGAGACCGGCGGCTGGGTCCTCTCCGCCGCCTATGGCGCAGCCAAGAATCCCGGCGACTGGCAAATCTACTGGTCTTACGCGCACATCGAGACGCTCGCCGTCAACGCCTCTTATGCGCAGGACGACTGGGCGCGCTTCGGCAGCGCCACGCAGGCCGACGTCACGGATTTCCAGGGCCACGAATTCCGCGGCACCTACGTCATCACCAAAAACCTGAACGTCCAGACGCGCCTCTTCCTCGTCGAGGCGCTCACCAGCGTCCAGGACGGCAAGCGCCTGCGCCTCGATCTCAACTGGCGCTTCTGATCCCCTTCCCTCCCCATCCACGCCCCATGAAAACCGTCCCCGCCCTCCTCGCCTCCCTCAGCCTCGGCCTCGCGTTGCACGCCGAGCCCGAGAAAACCGTCACCTACCGCGTCGAGCAGAACGTCACGCTCACCGACATCCCCGCCGGCGCGAAGCACGTGAAACTCTGGATCTCCATCCCCGACAACGAGCGCTACCAGGACGTGCTCGACTTCGCGGTCGTCTCCGCCCCCGGCAAATGGAGCGTCGTGCGCGAGCCCGACCGCGGCAACCGCTTCATGCTGCTCGAAGCGGTCAACCCCGGCGCCGGCCAGCTCACCGCCAAGGTCGCCTTCACGCTGCGCCGCCGCTCCGTTTTCACCGCGATCGACCCGGCCCAGGTCGGCGTCATCACCGACTCGCACCGCACCCTTTACGCCGAGGAACTGCGCCCCGACGCCCCGCACATGAAAGTCACGCCCCGCCTCGCCAGGATGGCCGCCGAGGCCGTCGGCGGCGAAACCAACGTCGCCACCCGGGCGCAAAAGCTCCTGGCGGCCGTTGCCGACTACGCCGACCACTACTCGAAGGACCCGACCAAGCCCAGCTGCGGCATCGGCGACGCCGAGGATTGCCTCGCCAACGCCGGCGGCTGTTGCACCGACCTGCACTCGATGTTCATCGCGATGGCCCGCGCGCAGGGCATCCCCGCCCGCCTCCAGATGGGCTACCGCCTCCGCGAACCCAACGCCGGCAAGGAGGTGGATCCCGGCTATCGCTGCTGGGCCGAGTATTTCGTGCCGAACTACGGCTGGGTCTCCGCCGACATCGTCGAGGCCGACGACCCGAAGGGCCTCGGCCGCACCCGCTGGTTCACCGGCCTGACCGAGCGCCGCCTCTGGCTCAACGAGGGCCGCGAGTTCAAGCTCGCCGGCAGCGCGCACCCCGACGACCGCGTCAACACGATGATCATCGGCTACGCCGAGATCGACGGCGTCCCCGCCCGCGTGCTGCCCGACGACGCCCTCGGCCTCAAGGCCCAGCTCTGGCGCACGGTGAAATACACCGAGGTGACCCCCGAGGCGGCGACCAAGGTCGCCGCGAAGTAGTTCCACCCGTGGAGGGCCCGCGTCGCCGAGCAGCGGCGGATCGTGGCGAAGCTGGAGCAGGTGCTGGGCAAGGTTAAGGCGTGTCAACGGCGGCTGGCGAAGATTCCCGCGCTGCTGAAACGCTTCCGCCAGTCCGTCCTCGCCGCCGCCTGCTCCGGCCGCCTCACCGCCGATTGGCGGGAGGTGAATTCAGATGCCAATGCTGCGACCTACATTGAAACGGTGCGCTCAAAGCGCCCGGCGAAGTTCCAAGACACATCCGTTCGCGACGATTTGGATTTCCCTGAAATTCCAGAGAGCTGGAGTTGGACCAATCTGCGTTTTCTAATCACCCCCGAGGAAGCCTTTTGCTACGGCGTTGTGCAGCCGGGAGAGAACGATCCGAAAGGCGCACTGCTCGTTCGTGCCGGTGACTTGAAAAACGGTCGGGCGGACACTCGTGCTTTACGCCACATTCCAAAGAGCATCCATGAGGCATACCGACGCTCACAATTGAAAGGTGGAGAGATTCTCGTGACGGTGGTCGGGGCAGGAATAGGTGAGACCGCATTGGCCCAACAGGAGTGCGCCGGATACAACATCGCGCGTGCCGTCGCCAAACTGCCGGTGCGAGAGTTTGATGCCCGGTATGTTCGCCATTGGCTCACGACAAGCCGCGCCGTGACTTGGATGAAAAGCGACCCACGCGAAGCGACGCGCCCTACTTTGAATCTGGAACAGTTGCAGACATTGCCGGTGCCCGTTCCGCCCCTCCCCGAGCAGCAGGAAATCGTCCGCCGGCTGGAGGCGTTGTTCGCATTGGCCGACCGGATCGAGGCGCGCTGCGCCAAGGCGCAGGCCCAGGTGGACCGGTTGACACCCTCGCTCCTCGCCCGCGCCTTCGCCGGCAAACTCGTGCCGCAGGATCCGGCCGACGAACCGGCGGCGGCGCTGCTGGAGCGGATTCGGGCGAAGAACGGCCCGGCGACGAGCGCCGGCCCTACAAAAAGTGCCGCCTACCCGGAGGTGTAGCCCCGCGAACTGAAGGTCGCGGAGCCGGGCAAGAAGACCACGCCGTCGCTAACCCGACTTCCGCTACTGGGGCTTGGCGGTCGCGCAAGGGGTTGATTCATCGTGCGGGCGCGCCAAAGGTCGGGACTACACGGGCTGTTGGCCGGTGCGGAGGCGGATCTTGGGCGGGGGTTGC
>JBMOQY010000016.1:0-20589 GCA_049322455.1 Verrucomicrobiota bacterium
CGTCGCTGGCGCTGACCGCGACGGTGCTGGTGCCGAGGGCGAACGTGCTGCCGCTGGCGGCGCTGTAAGTGATCGAAGTCACGCCGACCGCGTCGGTGGCGGTGGCCTCCGGATAGGAGACGGCGGCTCCGGCCGCGCTGGTGGCCTCGGCGGCGACATTGGCCGGCACGGTGAGCACCGGAGCAATGGTATCCTGTACCCTCACGTTGAACGAGGCCGTGGCGATATTGCCGGCGGCATCGGAAGCGCCGACGTCCACGATCGTGGTGCCGAGCGGGAAGGTGCTGCCGGAGGCCGGATCGGCGAGCACGGGCACGCTGCCATCGACATCGTCGCTGGCCGAAACGAGGAAGCTCACGGCGGCGCCGGCGGCGCTGGTGGCCTCGGCGGTGATGTCGGCGGGCACAGTGAGGACGGGCGGCGTGGTGTCGGCGGGCTCGGGCGGAACGATTTCCGGCGGCTGGCTGGCTTTCATGGTCAGATCGATGCGGAAATTGAACCCGTTAAGACCGCCATAGTCGCCGATGTTGAGGGTGATGGTATTCTCGCCCGGGTGCACATTCTGGGAGAAAGCCGCATCGACATTCACCTGATCGGCCCCGCCCGCCACCACGTTGTTCACGTAAGCGTTGTTGATGTAATAGGTGGAGCCTCCTGCAGTCACGCCGTTGATGGCAACCTGGGCGAAATTGTCCGCCTTCAGCGAGAAGGTCATCCTGGGTTCGATGGCATCCGCCGGGATGGTGAACCGCACGCGATATTGATACCAGAGGGTCTGGTTGGTGGTGGGACCGGCGCCGGGATCGGACGCGGTGTTCATCTTGTAATTGATCCAGCTGTTTGTGCCGGCGACGAAGCCCCACGGATGCCAGCCGGTCAGGTAGGCCGGCTGCCAGTTGCCGGTGACGGGGTTGTAGTATTCGACGTTGGCGGCGATCTCGCCGGGGTTGCCAGAGCCACCGAGGATGGTGAGGGTCTGGGTCGGAAGCGGCGGGGCAAATACCGTGGTGTTCGTCATGACCGCGAAGTTCTGACCGCCGTAACCGTTGGCGCTGACCGAGGCGATCTCGGGCTTACCGTCGCCCGTGAAATCGGCCAGGGTCACATCCATGGCGTTTGGAACCCCGCTATACAAATTGGGCGCGCCTAATGACCCGTCCCCGTTTCCGGTCAGGATCGCGACCTTGCCGGCATTGTAGATGCTCACGGCCACATCCAACTTTCCGTCACCGTTGACGTCGGAAACAAAAAGGCCCGAAGCCCAGCCGCTCGCCCCGGTGGCATATGAGGTTGGGCTGCCAAAGGTTCCGTTGCCATTGTTGAGCAAGACCGAAACCGACCCGTCGAATCCTTCAATGAGATCCGGCTTCCCGTCGTTGTTCAGATCAGCGACCGCAATGCTGGATGCGGCCGGGGAGACGATCGTCGCCGCCTGCAGCGTGCCGTCGCCGTTGCCCAGGAAGACATCGGTCGCGCTGGCCTGACCGCTGGTCACAACGAAGTCGGCCTTGCCGTCGCCGTTCACGTCCGTGATGACGCCTGGGCCGGTCGCGCCGCCAACATTCGGCATGAGGGTCGTCACCTGGCTCACGGCGAAGCTGCCATTGCCGTTGTTCAGATAAACGTAGAGGCCGCCGTAGGCGCTGCCGACGATGAAGTCCGGCTTGCCGTCGCCATTCAGATCGCCGGCCGTCAGCGAGCGAACATCATAAAATCCGAGAAAATAGTTCGTGGTGGAGAACTGGGGCACGCCGCCGGCATCGTTGCCGGTGTTGGTCAGCACGGTGACCAGGCTGTAGGGATTCCAATTGATATGCACGGTCGTTACACAGATGACATCGAGCCGGCCGTCTCCATTCACCTCGGCGGCCTTGTTCAGGACGTAACCGTCGATGCCCTTGGGCATATAGGGGGCGAGACTGGCGGGCAAGTTGACCATGTTGCTCGTAGTCATCGCCACAGCGTTGATGTCGAATCTGGAGAACGAGCCGTTGCCGTTGCCTTTCATGAAACGTGCGGCAGCGGATCCGTCCACGATGACGGCGTCCATCTTGCCATCACCGTTGAAGTCGCCGACCGCTGCCGGCCGGGGCGGCTGCCAAGGCTGGCTGCCCGTGGAAGTCATGGCGACGGTGTTGAAGGTAGGCACTTGCGCGAGCGTGCGAGCGGGCAGCGCGAGCGCGGCCAGGGCGAGCATGGCCGGCAAGGCCCAAGTCTTGGCAAGCAAGCTCAGGCCGGATCGATGGAACGGAAGGGAGGGTGTAGTGTACATGGAGAGAACGGAGGTGGACGTTCGTGGGCTGATGCATCCGGCCAGGTCGAAGTGATGGAAACCGGAAACGCGTTAACGCCATTTGCCTGCGTCTTTCCGTGTGCGAGGGCAAACCGACGGTGACAAGCGACGGAGGCTTTGTGACGAGCGCCGCACCGCGCGTGCGCCCCAGCAACTCGATGAGAAAAGGCCCGGCCCGAAATTCCCCGGGCAATTTCCCGGAAATCGACCCGCGGAAGCAGGTCTGATAAATAACCAATACCCCGGCAAGGTCGATACCCTGGCCTCCCCGATGTTGGACCGATTTTCTCAACGCCGCCTTTCTCGGCTTCCTGGTAGAGACAAAATGCCCTGTTTTCCGAGCTAGCTTGCAGGCACGTTATCTGCCTATGGTGCAATCCGTTTCTCCCTCTGCATGCATCACCGGGTCATGTCACCCCTTCGTCTGGAAGCACCTGACGCAGCACAGCTCTCTGTGCCCCCTGCTGATCGAGGCGCTTCCGCGCTTCTTTGGCCGGCCAGGGCTGCGTCTTCTCTGCCCGCCTGATGTTCCTTCGCGACGCATGATGAACCCTTCCCCCACCCCAGGCCCCGTAACGCAAATCGCCGACAAGACGCCCACATGGAAAATCTCCCCTGCGAACGGCAAGTATTACATCAACTCCGTCGCGGTCTCCGCCGATGGCGGGCGCGTGGTGGGCGGCACGTTTTATCATCATTACGGGGCCGGCGAATCGCGCCGCGGTCCGGCGCTGCCGCCGATGCCTTCCGAAGGAAACGCGGCGTCGCCGGACGATGGTACGTTCGGCGTCTATTGTTACGACCGCACCGGACAGTTCCAGTGGAAGGACGAGTTTGCCGGCTGGCAGGGTGTGTATTGGGTGGCGCTCTCCGCCAACGGTGCGCGAGCCGCCGCGGGCGGGTTCATGTCGCAGAGCCTGCCGCAGGGTTTCGTGCGCGCGTATGATGCGGACAACCAAGGCCGGCGGCTGCTCTCGTATGCGACCGAGCAACGCGTGAACCAGGTGGCGCTGTCCGCCGACGGTGCGAGTCTCATCGTGGCAGCCGGGACGCTGATGTTGTTTCGCTACGTCGCCACGCGTGGTGCGCATGAAATGTTCGGCGAATTCAGGTCGGCCTCCGGCCACGCATTCGCAAGCGCGGCGATCTCGGCGGACGGCAACACCGTCGTTTACGCCGACTACGGTGGCGAAGTCGGCGTGATGACCAATCTCAACAGCAGCGGCTACTTCACGCCGATGGCGCGGTGGCAGGTGCCCGGCGGCGGCAAGGCCGACTTTTGCCACATGCTCGATCTCGCGCCGGACGGAAAATGTTTCGCGGCGGGCGGGGCCAAAGGGCTGTTTTATTTTTTCGACGTGGAGAGTTTTTTTGCCACGCAGACTCCCCTTCACAGCTACGACACGACCGTGTCGGGAGCGGTTTACGGAGTCGCGGTGGCGGGTGACGGCAGCGCCTTCGCCGGCATCGTGAACAACGGTGACGCCGGCACGGCATGTCATGTCCCGTTGGTGAACGGAGCCAACGGTCCGGCGAAACCGTTTCCCACGCAGCACAATCCGAACAGCGTCGTCCTCAATGCGGCCCACGGGATGATGGCGGTTGCCGACGGGCATCCCGATGGCACGCCCGGATGCTTCTATCTCTTCGACACCACCACCGGTGCTCTCCGCTGGAAATGCCCGGCAGGCAACATGAGCTGGCCGGTCGCGATCGCCGCCAACGGCAGCGCCGTGGCCGGCGGCAGCGACGATTCCTCTATCTACTATCTCACGCCCTGACGCCCGCCTCCACCCGGACTTTGCACCCCGACCGCCCATTCCTGACCAAGCCGCAGCAACTCTGTGTGGTGTATGTGCTCCTGCACACGCTGACGCATTTCTCGGCGCGATGGTTCGAGGTGCAGCCGGGCATTTCCACGTCGCTCTGGTATCCGCCGTGCGGGCTGGCGCTTGCGCTGCTCGTCTTGCTCGGGCCGCGGTATGTGCCAGTCGTGTTCCTGGCCAACTTCGCGACGGCCTGGTTGGGAGCGGCGGCACGCGAGCTTTGGTCGGTCATCTTTTTCCCGACGTTCCTGACGATCAACTACGCGACCGCGGCATGGCTGGTGCGGCGGTGGCTCGGACCGAGACTGCTGCCCGGCGGCGAGCGCGGCACGCTCGTGTTTTGCGCGACGATCGTCGTGCCGCCTTTGGTGGCCACGCTGGTCGGCACCGCAGTCGCCACCGTCATGAACCCCCACCCCGATCCGTTTTCGCTGCCCAGGTTCCTGCGCTCGGTCCTCGACTGGTGGATCGGCGACGCGACCGGACTGCTCACTGTGGTGCCGGTCGCCATGGTGTTCGCGGGGCCCTGGCTCGAGGGAAAACCGCTGGCGGCCTCCGATCCGCTCGTGCCGCGCGCCCGCGCCCTCGGGCTCGCGGCCATGCGCGGCGCGGCGCTGGTCGGCACGCTCGCGCTCGTCCTGCTCGTGCCGGTGTTGCGCGAGCACCGCGCGTTCTATCTGTGCTTCCTGCCACTGATATGGATTTGTGTGCACCATGGCTTGCCGGGCGCCACCCTGGCAACGCTTTCGGTAATGCTCGTCGGCGGCATCGGCCTGCGCCTCGCAGGCACGACGGTTGCGTATTCCTACGTGTTCCTCCTCTTCGAGGTCGCCGTGGCGGGCGTGGGCCTCGGCCTCGGCACGCTGGTCACCCGGCGTGCCGAGGCCGAGGCCCGGCTCGCCGCGAGCAACGCCGAGCTGGCCCGCCTCCGCCAGCTCGAGTTCGCTGAGAAGGTCGCGGCGCAGTTGTCCGAGGAAAAAGCCCGGCTCGAGGTGCTCCGCTACCAGCTCAACCCGCACTTTCTCTACAATTCGCTCAACTCGATCTACGGCCTGCTCTTTGAGAACGCGCGCGACGCCGGCGAGATGGTGCTGCGGCTGTCGGACTTCTGCCGGACCACGCTCACGGGCGCGGCGGACGACCTGCCAACCTTGCGCGCCGAGATCGACGCGTTGCGCATCTATCTCGACGTCGAAAAGGTGCGCTGGGGCGACAAACTGCAGATCGAGTTCGATATCGCGCCGGAGGCCGAGGCCGTGCGGCTGCCGCCGTTCCTTCTGCTGCCGCTCGTCGAGAACGCCATCAAGTATGGCAGCAGGACCTCGCCGGATGTCTTGCGGCTGAAGATTCGCGCTCAGCCTGTCGGCCGGACCCTGCACATCGAGGTGGCCAACACCGGCATGTGGTTGCAGCCCGAGGTGACCCGACCCGACTCGACCGGCATCGGCCTGGAAAACCTGCGGCAGCGCCTCCGGCGCTACTACCCCGGTGCCCATGCCTTCAGCACGGACGCTTCGGAAGGCTGGGTGATCGCCTGGCTTGAAATTCCGACCGAAGCGCCGCTTCTCAAGCCGGCCGTGCCCACCGCCGGCATCGCGGTTTGACCCGGCGCGGCGCCCGTCTTATCCAGCATCATGCGAGCACTGATCATCGACGACGAAGCCCCGGCCCGTGCCGCCCTGCGCGGGCTCCTGCGCGCCCACCCCGAGGTCTCCCTGGCCGGCGAGGCTGATACGGTCGAGAAAGGCACGGAACGCCTGGGCACCGCCGACTACGATCTGCTGTTTCTCGACGTCCAGCTCCGCGGTGGCACGGGATTCGATCTCGTGCCGTTTGTCCGGCCCGCAGCCCGGATCGTTTTCATCACGGCATCCGATCAACACGCGGTCCGCGCCTTCGAGGTGAATGCGCTCGATTACCTCATCAAACCGATCCGCCCGCAGCGACTGGCCGAGGCCATCCGTCGCCATTCCACCCCGCAGGTCGGGCCGCCTGCGTCCATCCTGGCGCCGGGCGATTTCGTCTATCTGCGCATGGGCAACGGCACCTCGCGCTTCGTCGCCCTAGCCGACATCGCCGCGGTCGTGTCAAACGAGAACTATTCCGAGGCGCATCTTGGCAATGGCACGCGACTCCTGGTGCGACGCACGATGAAATCCTGGGAGGACACGCTCCCGGTGTCGCATTTCGTGCGCGTGCATCGCACCACCATCGTCAATCTCGCCCGCTATCGGGGCGCCGACCGCCAGAGCTACGAGACCACGCTCCTGCATCTTGACGGACTCGCCGATCCCGTGCGCGCGAGCTTCCGCTACCTGCCCGAGCTGCGCACGCGCCTCGGCGACCTCGGCCGGCAGTTGTGAACCGCTGCGCGCAGTCAAGCGCCTGGCCCAGTTCGAGCACCCCGCCCAGCCCTCGCTCGATCCCCGGCTGATCGAGGAACTGGCCGCCGGCCGGTATCTCGCGGAGGGGCGCAACGTCGTCTTCCTCGGCCCGCCAGGCGTGGGCAAGACCCATCTGGCCATCGGCCAGGGTGTCGCCTGCGCCGAAATGGGCCACCGTGTTTACTTCACCACGGTGCAGGACCTGGCCGCCGCCTCGCCAAGGCGGTCCACGTAAACAAGCTCCACCGCGAACTGCACAACTTCACCCGCCCCAAGCTGCTCATCATCGACGAGGTCGGCTACCTCAAGCTCGAGCCCGCCCACGCCTCGCTGCTTTTCCAGGTCATTGCCCAGCGCTACGACACCGGCGGGACCATCGTGCTCACCTCCAACAAGGCCTTCGCCGACTGGGCCGAGGTCTTCGCCGGCGACACCATCATGGCCGGGGCCGCGCTCGACCGGCTCCTCCACAAGGCCGCCGTCGTCACCCTCCGCGGCGACTCCTACCGCCTGCGCGATCGCCGCCTGGCCGGGGCGCAGAACCCGCTCCTCTCCAACCCTGCTCCGGCGGCCAAATCCCAACCAAGGAATAATCGCCCACCCCCGATCTGCTCCCGTTCCCGCCTTCAGCGGGCAAGCTTTGTCGGGGAGGGTCAATTTGCACGCTCGTTCGTGTGGCATTTTATCTGCTCGTTGACAAAACCTGCCCCTTTTTCCCCTTCCCCTTTGCTCGGCCCCGAAAACCTCCGATCGCTTTTCCCGATTGCTACGAGCTTCATCCTCTCCCACTCCTCACGCTGTCGCTCGCTACCTTGGGGGTGGTCGGACTCCCGCCTCGCCTTGCCGAAGCAGCCATCGCTGCCTCGATTGTCTTCGTGGGACTCGAAAACCTCATGCTGAAGGGCACGCAGCCCGGATGGCGTGTTTATCTGACATTCTTGTTCGGCCTCATCCACGGATTCGGGTTCGCCGGTGTCTTGCACGAACTCGGCGTTGGAGCCCAGGCCGACGGTCGCGGCATTGTCGTGCCACTCCTGGCGTTCAATCTGGGAGTCGAAGCAGGCCAGATAGCCATCGCCTCGGTCGTGCTGCCGATGATGCTGCGGCTGAGACGTTCGGAATTCTTTCTCCGGCGCGGCGTGCCGATGGCCTCATGTGGCATTGTGGTGATAGGTTCATGCTGGCTGGTCGAACGGGTGATTCCTGCCTGAAACCGCCGCCGGCAAACCATTCGATGCGGCCATTCTAAAATAAGAACAGGCTGCCGTTTGAAACGACCCGCGCGCGGGATTCCTGTTCGGGCTTGGTGATCTCGGTCACCGCATTCCTTCCCCATGCGTATTTCTGCCCCTCGCTTTCTCTGCGGTGTCGCCGCGCTGCTGCCGCTGGCCGCACTCGCTCAACTGGCCGCGGGCAGGGAGAAGTTCCTGGGCAACATCGTGGCCAACACCGTGCCCGCCAGTTTCAACACCTATTGGAACCAGATCACGCCGGAGAATTCGGGCAAATGGGGTTCGGTCGAAGCCACCCGCGGCACGATGATCTGGACCGCCCTCGACACGGCTTACAACCACGCCAAGGCGAACGGCTTCAAATTCAAGCTCCACACTCTCGTCTGGGGCTCCCAATACCCATCCTGGATCACCTCCCTCTCCCAGACCGACCAGCGCGCCGAGATCGAGGAATGGATGACACTTCTCGCCACCCGCTACCCCGACCTCTGGGCCATCGACGTGGTCAACGAGCCCGTCAAGACGCCGCTGCCCTTCAAGGCCGCCCTCGGTGGCGACGGCGCCACCGGCTGGGATTGGGTCATCACCGCCTTCGAGCTCGCGCGCGCCAAATTCCCCAACGCCAAACTTCTCATCAACGAATACGGCACCGAGAACGACGCCACCGCCCGCAACCAGATGATCGGCATCATCAACCTGCTCAAGGCCCGCAATCTCATCGACGGCGTCGGCATCCAGGCCCACGCCTTCAACCTCGACAGCATGACTGCGGCGCAGATGACGACCTGCCTCGACGCCTACGCGGCCACCGGCCTCGACCTCTACATCACCGAACTCGACATTCGCGGCGCGGGCTCGACGCAGACCGAGGCCGCCCAGGCCACCAAATACCAGGAGCTTTTCCCCGTCATGTGGGAGCACGCCTCGGTCAGGGGTGTCACGCTCTGGGGCTACATCACCGGGCAGACCTGGCTGGCCAACACCGGCATCGTCAACGCCGACGGCACCGAACGGGCCGCCATGACCTGGCTGAAGGGCTACATGACAGGCACCGTGACCGCTCCCACCGCGCCCAGCGGCCTCACTGCGACCGCCGCCTCGTCCTCGCAGATCAACCTGGCCTGGACCGACAACTCCACCAACGAAACCGCCTTTAAGGTCGAACGCGCCACCGCCAGCACCGGCCCGTGGTCAGAGATCGCCGGTAATCTGGCCGCCAACACCACCTCCTACAGCGCCACCGGCCTCACAGCCTCGACCACCTACTATTTCCGGGTGCGCGCCGCCAACAGTGCCGGCGATAGCGCCTACGCGGCCACAGCCTCGGCCACGACCTCCGCGGTCCCTCCGCCGCCGAGCAGCGGCGGAGGCGGTGGAGGGGGCGGCGGCGCCCCGAGCCTCTGGTTTCTCGCGTTCGCCGCCTTCGCCGCCCTCCTCCGCCTTCGCCAGCGCGTATCCTGATACTGCAGGGCAGGATCGCTCGATCCTGCCTCACTTCCTGCCATGAAGCATCTGCTTCCCGTTGCCCTGCATCTCGCCGGCATCGCCGCCCTGGCGGTTCACTATCATCAGGCATCGCGGCCGCTCGGCCTATCGCCACCTGTCCACGAGGTTCAAGTGAATGCTCCCCTGTCTGCCACTGCACAGCTCGCCAACGCACTGGAACCTTCGTCGCCGTCATCCTTGCCCGCGACTCTCGCCGGGCAGATGATCCATGCCTTGCGCGCTGGCACGGCGGTGGATCGCGATCGGGCGCTTTACCAGCTTCTGCCCCGCCTCATCGCCGAGGACCCTGCGGCGGCGGGCCGCCTCGCGCTCGGATGGGAACCCGGTTCGTTACGCGACGAGTTACTCCGCCAGCTCATCCGTCACTGGGCGGAGGCCGACATTGCCGGTGTCCTCATGTGGCTGACCTCGCTCCTCAACGTCGCTGACCGGAACCTCGCCGCAACGGCCTCGACCGTCCAGGTGGCGACGGATGATCCGGCCGGCGCGCTCGACCTCGCCCAAGTGCTGCGCGTCGGACTCGACGACGGTAGCTTCGAACACCTCGCCCAGATCTGGACCGAGGAGCATCCGCGTGCCGCCGTGGACTGGACGCTCGCGCAACCCGCCGGGCCGCTGCGCGACCGCCTGCTCGCCCGCATCGCGTGGGTTCGCGCCCAAGGCGAACCCGCCGAGGCCGCCGGCCTCGTGTTGAATCACATGCGCTCCGGCGAAGCGCAGTCGGAGGCCCTTCTCGCCGTCCTGCGCCAGTGGGCCGTGCGCGAACCTGCCGAAGCCGCCGAATGGTCCGGACACTTTCCGACCGGGTCCCTCCAAACTCGCGCCATCGCCGAACTCGAGATCGCTGCCAAGCAGCGCTGAGCCGTGGGTGGAGTTCCTCGATGCGTGTCATGCTGGGCGGAGCGGAGCATCCAGTTACTCCCGTAGCAGCCGTGGCAACACGGCTGGCCGGCGGCGTTACCCGTCTGCCCCAAGGCTTCGGCGAAGCACACCGCTGCTATCGTGAATTTTTCCCTGCACTGCGCTTTGAGGCTCTGGCCTCGCTCAGCCTCCGCCGGGGTTCGGCGGCGCCGGGTTGCTGGTCGGCGCGCCCCGCCGGCCCGCCCGCACCTGCTCCAGCAACCGGACCGCCGCCTGCTGCTCCTGCTGCAGGCTTTGCAGCGCCGCCAACCGCCACGCCTCGGGCACCTCGTCACCGCCACCCAACAGCACGCCATAGGGCAGAGCCGGAGCAACTTGCCCCTGCGGATTGACCCCTTGGTCCTCCCGGATCACCCGGGCGAAGTGTCGCACCGCCTGTTCCTTCTCCGCGGGCAACCAGCCGAAATTCCGACCGGTGAACGTCCCGGCCACCAAATCCTCGATGCAGGCAAATTCCCCGTCCCAGTGCAGCAGCCCCCACCCTGCTTGCGCTCCCGCCAGTGCATCCACCAGGGGCGGCGTGTTGCGTGGCGTGGTGGCCTGTCCGTCGTTCCTGGCCGGCACGGCACTCACCAGGGCCGGATCGTCAAACAACCGCGGGGAACCCGCGCCGGTCCCGGCGCTTTGGTGGCAGCTCGCACAACTCATGCCGCTGTCGGCATAGCCGAACCGGGGATCGGAAAACAGCCGCTCCCCCACTCTCGCCTCGGCAGACGGCTCAGCGGAATCCGCGAATGACGGCTGGCTGCAAGCCCCCAAGAAAAACCCAAACAAACTCAAAAGTTTCGCGGTTTGCCTCACGCCCGCCAGCCAAGAGGGTTTTTTGCGGCATGGGCAGAGCGCGTCGCAGGAATGGTCTCAGCCTGAGAAGTCGGCAGGATTTCCACCAACATAGCTTGAGCAGTCGCATCCCTACTTCAGTTCTGGCCGGCTTCATCGCGGGTTAAAGCGACCGCGGGTGGTCTGCCGGTTGACCAAGGAACGTGGCACGAGGCGGGCAGGTCACTGGGATGTTCAGTTTGATGTAGGCGAGCTTTGCTCCGCTTTGAGAAGCGTTCGTAGCCGAGAAGCTGTTCAAGCGCCAAGAATCTTCACCTATTGGCACGCTGGTCTCCACCGTGCTTTGGTTGGCTTGTGGGTTCACTTTCCCGGTGGATCGCCGCGCCATGAATCACTGCTGAGGCGGATCGGTATTCCGCTCCACCGAGTAGATGCGGAACACGGCGTTGACCAGACCGGGGGTGGCGCGGTCGGCGGAGATCGTGCACTGGTCGATGCCGAGGTAGGGCGCGCGGGCGGCGAGGCCGGTGTAGAACTTCACCAGCGAGGCCAGGTCGGTGCGGCGGAAGGTGACCTGCAGGCTGTGCAGGGCGAAGGCGTCGGTGCGGTCGGTGCGCTGCGCGCCCATCTCGATGGGCAGGCCCTGCGCGAGGTTGCTGATCTCGGCGTAGGCCTGGGCGGCGTTCAGCGTGCGGGCGGGATCGAGACGCTTCGCCACCTCGGCGGTGCGCTCCCCCACCCGGCTGCCCTGCTCCAGCCACAGACGCTGCACGGCGGCGTCGCGCGCGAGGGCGCGCCACTCCTCCACATTGAGACGCACACGCCCGGCCACCTCCGCGCCCCACCACACGGCGCCGATCAGGGCAAAGGCCAGCAGGAGCACGCGCTCGCGGAGGGAGCGGGCGTTGAAAAATTTCTTCATCGCGCACCTCCCTGCCCGGCGAAGCCGGGTTTGAAGGTGACCGCCACAAGAAACGTCGTGCGGCCGCCACTGGTGCGCAGGTTGCGCAGCTCGACCTGCCCGACGGCGGCCACGCGGCGGAGCGCCTGCTCGTAGGCTTGCGGGTCGGACGCGTTGCCGGACTGCGCCTCGATTTCCATCTGCAGGGGACCGACGGTCGAGGCGCGGACGAACTCCAGCGAAGCGGGCCGCGCGGTGTTCAGCAGCGCGAGCATCTCAAAGGGTCGCAGGCTCTGACCGGCAAGCTGCTCCAGGCGCAGGACCAACTGGCTGGCTTGCTCGATCCGGCGGACCTCATCGCCGGCGGATTCGAGTTGCGCCCGCTGTCGCGCGAGCAAGGCGCGGGAAACCGCCAGACCGAGTTCGCCCGCGAGGCAGGCCGCGAGCGCGGCGGCGGTGGCGGCGAAGCCGAGCCACAGGCGCCGGTCACGCCTGCCACGGATCACCCGGGCGGCGAGCTCGGTCTTGTCGCGCACGTCCAGCAGACGCAACTGTGCGGGCGTGAACACCGCCGCCCGGTTGCCGAGCACGAGCGTCAGTCCTTCCTTGGTGAACCCGCCCGGCGCCGGATCGCCCGGATAGGTCCGCACGATGGCGGTGGGCGCCCCGAGGCGGCGGCACGCCTCCTGCGTCAGCTCATTTCGCACGGCATCGGAGGGCGGACCGCCGGTTTCGCGGGCGATCACCCCGGCGGGCACCCTGCCCCGGCCGTCCCAAAAGATGGCGGCGAGCCCGCCGGCGGACTCGTGCAGCCACACCTCGGGGACGGACGGCGCGGATTGCCCCAGCCAGAATGCGAATGCCGGCAGCACGGCCTCCGCATCGGGCCAGCCGGAGGTCTCCGCGGGTGGGAAATTCCGACGATAAGCGGCGAACACGAGCGCCTCCGTGCCGTCCGGAGAAACATGGCAACCGTGGTAAAGCTGGCCGGGCGCAAAGGGACCGATGGTCTCGAGCGCGAGCTCGGCCTGCGCCCCGGCATCCTGACCGGCCGCCAGCGGGATGCGGCGCACGAAAAACTTCGCCGCCGGCAACAGGACGATTTTCTGTCCGGTGGTGGAGGGGGGAGATGCGCTGGGAGCGGTGGCGGACATGGAGGGGTCAGGTG
This sequence comes from Verrucomicrobiota bacterium, assembly GCA_049322455.1. GTDB lineage: Bacteria > Verrucomicrobiota > Verrucomicrobiia > Opitutales > Opitutaceae > Lacunisphaera. The sequence continues at coordinate 13,012 of JBMOQY010000016.1, forward strand.
CCGTCGTTTTCCCGAAGCTCCAGAATCTGGAACGGGTAGTCCAACCTTTTGCGCGGATTATTGCGCACCGAGGCGGCCTCGGGTTGCGCCGGCACGGTCGAGGGTGCGCGTCCGTTCGCTTGTGGGGTGCGCACCGGTGCGGCGCCCGATCCCGGCCGGCCGACCCAGGCATCGAGCCGGTAGCCGCGTCCGCCCTGGCGTACCTGCACCACCAGATGGAGGCAGAGCGCCTCGGTGCCGAGGCCGGCCGGCGGGTCCTCGCGTCCCCAGGCGCCGGCGAGCTCGGCCGGTGTGCGGTAGGCTGTGCCGGCCGGAGCGCGGGTTTCGCGTGCGGACGCGATGGCCCCGATGCGCGCCGGATCGAGGCCGTGCGCCAGCAGCGCCTCGACGCCGGCCGTGTTGACATTGGTGGCGGCGAACGGGAAGAGCGACGCGCCGGCCTTGAAACGGAGACCGAGCTCGTTCCAGCGGCCGTGCTCGTCGAAGAACAGCTCGCGCGCGGCGGGGATCGCCCGCAACTCCTCGAACGAACGCAACGCCCGCTGCGGCGCTGCGTAGGGCAGCGCCGCCGCGTCGAACTCCAGGCCCTCGCCCCCGAGCGGGATGTGCTCGGGTCGCGTCCACGACAGCAACGCGTCAACAAGCCGGTCGGTCGCCGTGGCGGGGCACCCGATGGCATCGAGATAGGCGGCGAGCTTGTCCTCGGCGGCCTGCGGAAGCGACAGCTTGGCGGTTTCGTCCTCGACGGTCACCGCGGCGACGAATCCCTCCGACGGCTGGTAGTCGAACAGCTCGAGTGGGCGGTCCCAACCGTCGCGAGGGTCGTGCAGGCCGTTGCCCGCCGCGGCGTGATCGGCCAGGACGGCGAGGCCGGCCTCGAGCGCCGAAACGGCCTCCTGCCGCAGTTCGGCGCGCCGGGCCGCCTTGTGCTCCGCGGCCAGATCGACGGCGGCGCGATCCATGAGACGCGTGAGCAGGAAGGCCGCGAGGAGGATGATCCCGAGCACGAAAATCACCACCGAGCCGCGGTGGCGGCGGGTGTGGTGCTGAATGCTTGGTCGTGCATGCCTGTCAGTCGAGACCATGTAGCCTGCAGATGTTGGATTCGGTGGTTGTCATGGAAGATTCGGATTCGACTCAGAAAAGCGGCGGGCCGCCGGGCAGCGGCAGGGTGACCGCGCGCACGGCTTCGAAGCCCTCCAGTTTGAAGGTGAGCACGAGCCGGTCGGGCAGCAGCCATTCATTGGCGTTGTTCCTGCGCAAGGACGGCTCGGTGCGCCACTGACCCGTGTTGGGATCCTGGTAGGCGTAGGCCAGTCCGGTGACGAGGGGTGAGACGAGCACCGTGCGCGGTGGTTTCTCCGCCACGTCCTGCTCCAGGAGCGACTGCCAGTGGAGCACGAGCCCGCGGTCGCGCTCCACGGCCAGGTGGCAGCGCACCTCGGGCAGGGGTTCCGCCGGCCACTCGAGGAGGCGGTCGCCATCGAGCAGGTCGAAGCCGAGCAGCGGGGCCGGCAAACCCTGCGCCGGCCGCACCTCGTGCACGGCGAACGGCTCCGCCGCGTCCGACCCGCACCGCGGCCAGGCGGCGCGGCGCAGGAGCGATTCGACGTGCCGCGTGACCGCGTTCACGTGCTGCTCGAACAGGCGTTTCCCGCCGCCTCGGCCCCAGATCTCACCCATCGAGAACACGAAGGTCAGCAACGCGGTGACGAGCATCGCCAGCAGAGCCAGGGCGAGCAGCAGTTCGATCAGCGTGAACCCGCCTGTGCGCGTCCGCCGGGTGACAAGCTTCGGCGGGGCAAGGCCGGGGGCGGGAGGCAGGCAGCGGTTTCTCATGGAGCGCGCTCCCGGGCCAGACGCTGCCGCGTCCTTTCGCGCAATTGCTCGCGCTCGCCGGGGTCGGACCAGGCCGGACGCAACACATGGACCACCTGCTTGCGCCGCCAAGCCTCGGCTCCTCCGGAGGCAGCCGCCTCGGCCTCCAAGGTGAGGCGGAAAAGATCCGCCACTTCGGTGGTTTCGATGCCGGCGGTCCAGTTGAGTTGCCGGCCGTCGGGCAGCGCCAGCCGTCCGCCAGCCGCCACTTTTTCCCGCTCCGGTTCGGTCAGCACGACGGCACGCACGAGCTTCCAATCCTCTTCGGCGGCCTGATGCGAACCGAGCGAGCGGTAGCTGCCGAGGACGTTGAGGTAGGCAACCGAGAGTACCACGGCCGAGAGCGCGAAGATTGCCAGGCTCACCAGCACCTCGATGAGCGTGAAACCCTTCCTGCAGCCCCGCCGAGCGAAAAGTAGCCGGATCGCCACGCCCGGCTTTGCCGGGCTCGCGATGTGAGGGCAAACCTTGCCGTCCGCTGTGGTCGTCATGGCGAGGTGCGCCTGACCGGTGCGGCAGTCCAGGGGTCGAGTTCGAGCCGGGTGGTCTGACCGGCGGCGTCGGTGAGCTGCGCCCGGAAGCGGTCGGTGGTGCCGTCGGCATGGAAGCGCACGGCGGCGAGCGCCCCGGTCTCAACCAACCGTCCGCCGAGCAGGATCGTATCGCGGGATTCCACCGGCAGGAATTCCAGGTTTTTCCCCGGCCAGTCGAGTCCGTGCGGCTCGCCCACCACGCCCCAGACGATGCGCCGCTCCTTTTCGTCGTAACGCAGCGTGACCGTGGCGTCCTCCTGCACGGCCTGGAGCCGGGCGGCCTGCACGGCCTGCCAGAACACGTCGGCCGGGGTGCGCTCGCGGACGCGAAACATCTCGCGCCCGCCGGTGACGAAGAGCATCGCGACCAGCCCGAGCAAAGCGAGCACCAGCAGCACCTCCAGCAGGGTGAACCCGCGCGGTCCCGTTGTTCGCCGTGTTGACCCGGTCATGGACGGACGGCGAGGCGCGACGTTACCAGTTGCCGATGTCGTCGTCGGTGCCCTCGGTCTTGTCGATCCCCTTGGAGAAGAGATCGTAGCCGGACTTGTTGCGGGTGCCGGGGCAACGATATTGATAGGGTTGCCCCCAAGGATCGGGCGGGATCGGGTCGGTGTAGGGTCCGTGCCAGTTGCCCGCGGCGTTGGCCGGAGCCGTCACCAGGACCGCGAGCCCTTCCGCCGTGGTCGGATAGCTGCCGAGATCCATGCGGTAGCGCTCGAGCGCGGTCTTGAGCGAATCGCGCACGAAGACCTTGGCGACCGTCTCCTGGCCCCGGCCGAAGATGCCCTCGGTCTTGGTGATCAGGAGTGTCGCGAGCAGCGCGAGGATGCCGAGCACGACGATCATTTCCAGCAAAGTAAAGGCGCGGTGGTTGCGATGGATGGTCATAAGATCTGGAAAATCAGGGACGGTTGCCGGTGGGTGCAGGGGGATTGGCCGGGGCGGGTGGGGGCACCGGAGCCGACTGTTGCCCAGCGGCAGCCTGCTGGAGCGCTTGCGCGCGGATGGCCCGGCGGCGGCGGATTTCCTCGGCGATCTGGGCAAGGCGCGCCGCCTCATTGGGTGGAGTCCCGGCCGAGGCGCCGCCGGGCTGAACGGCGACATTGACCGGCGCACCGGTTGCGATCGGCGCCGCCGGCGCCACGACAGACGGCAGGGGCGCCACCTTCGACTGTTTCAGCGACACGGTCAGAGTCCGACCCTGGTATTCGACCACGACGGTGCCCTTCGCCTCATCATAGCTCCGGACGACGAAAGGATTGCCCGGCTCCTTCAACCCCACCCACGTCGAGTGCTTGGTGGACGTATCGTAGAGGCTGAAAAACGCCTCACCCGCATCAAAGAAAACACCCCGGAACTCCAAGGGACTGTCTGCATTGGCTGCCGAGCCTGCACCGGGCGTCGAGGCGCTCCCAAACGGCGAATTCCTGACCAGGGTGTCCAACGCCGGCACCTGGGCTTGAGCGCCCAGCGCACCCATCAGGGCGATGATGCCGACTGCCAAAACCCGAGGCCGAATGATTCGCATGCTGAAACCAGAGCGTGCCCACACCCGGACCCAGGGCAATCCTGAAGCTCGGCGGAAGGCCCCCGAAGCCCAGCTGGATTCCGCGTGTCGGTGACAACCTAGATGTTGATTCGGGCGGTCACAGGCTCCTGAATCCCTCCCCTTGCCCATGACAGAAAAGCTCACGCCGATGATGCAGCAGTATTTCGAGGTCAAGCGCGGCCTCCCGGCGAACACCCTCCTGCTCTTCCGGCTCGGCGACTTCTACGAGATGTTCTTCGGGGATGCCGAGATCGCGTCGCGCCTGCTCGGCATCACGCTCACCAAGCGCCAGGATTGCCCCATGGCCGGAATCCCGCACCACGCGGCCGACAACTACATCGCCAAGCTGCTCGCCGCGGGCAAGAAGGTCGCCGTCTGCGACCAGTCCGAGCCCGCCAAGGCCGGCAAGCTGGTGAAGCGCCGGCTCACGCGCATCCTCTCGCCCGGCACCACGCTCGCCGCCAGCCAGCTCGACGCCGCGAAGAACCATTACCTTTGCGCCCTGACCCTCAACAACGCCGGCCTGCACGCCGCGTGGCTCGACCTGTCCACCGGCGAATTCCGCATCGCGACCGATCCCCGGCCGGAAAACCTGCTGCCCGTCCTCACCGCACTCGATCCCGCCGAGCTTGTGCTCATCGAGGGCCAGCTCGCCAGATGGCAGGCCGTCCCGCACGAGCAGCACGCCGTGCACGCCCTGCACCGGTTCTGCGCGCCGCGCCTCTGCTCCGAGCTGCCGGGCTACCACTTCGAGGTCGGCAGCGGCGCGCGCATCGTGATGGAGGCCCTCGGCGTGCTCAACCTGCAGGGGTTCGGCCTGGCCGACACCCACCCCGCCCTCGGCGCGGCCGGCGCGGTCGTGCACTACGCCACCGAGAACCTCTGCGCCCGGCCAGCGAACCTCCGCTCGCTGCAGGAATACCGCAGCACGCGCACGCTCCTCCTCGACCCGGCCACGCTGCGCAATCTGGAGATCTTCCAGTCCATCCGCGGCACGCGCGAAGGCTCGCTGCTCGGCTCCATCGACCGCACCACCACCGCCGCCGGCTCGCGTCTGCTGGAGCGCTGGCTGGCCGCACCGGCGCTCGATCTGCCGGAAATCCGGCGCCGCCAGGCCGCCGTCGGCGAATTCGTCGCCCAACCCGGCGACCTCGCCCAACTGCGCGAACTGCTCAACCGGGTCCGCGACATCCCGCGCATCCTCAGCCGCCTCCAGAACCGTCTGCGCAATCCCCGCGAACTCGGCGGCGTGCGCGACACCCTCGCGCAGATTCCGCCGATCCTCGCCTGCCTCGACCTGCTAGACGCGCACCTCGTCGGCCGGCACGGCGGGGTCGTCTCGCACATCCGGCAGCGCATCACCGACCTGCCCGCGCTGCGCGCCCTGCTGGCCCGCGCGCTCGCCGACGAGCTGCCCAACGACCTGCAGGACGGCAACTACATCCGCCCCGGCCACGACACCGAGCTCGACCGCCTGCGCGGGCTGACCACCGACAACAAATCCTGGCTCGCCGAGCTCGAGCGCAAGGAGCAGGAGCGCACCGGCATCAGGAGCCTCAAGGTCCGTTACACCTCCGTCTTCGGCTACTACATCGAGGTCACCAAGGCCAATCTCGGCAGCGTCCCCGCCGACTACGTGCGCAAGCAGACCACCGCCGGCGGCGAGCGTTTCGTCACCGAGGAGCTCAAATTGAAGGAAAAGGAAATCTTCTCCGCGGAGGAGAAGTCCCTCGCGCGCGAGCTGGAGCTGTTCGCCGCCCTCGTCGGCGCCGTGCTGGCCGAGGCGGCCGCGCTCACCGCCACCGCCGACGCCCTCGCCGAGCTCGACGTGCTCGCCGGCTGGGCCGCGCTCGCCCGCGAGTGGGATTACTGCCGGCCCGAGCTCGACGAGAGCGACGTGCTCGCGATCACCGACGGCCGCCACCCCGTCGTCGAGCAGATGATGAAGGCGGGGTTCGCCGGCGGTTCACCGGCCCTGGGCGGACAAACCTTCGTCCCCAACGACACCGCCCTCTCCGCCACCGACGCCCAGATCCAGCTCATCACCGGCCCCAACATGGCGGGCAAGTCCACCTACATCCGCCAGGTCGCGCTCATCACACTGCTGGCGCAGGTCGGCTGCTGGGTGCCGGCCAAGGCCTGCCGCATCGGCCTCGTGGATCGCATCTTCTCGCGCGTCGGCGCAAGCGACGACCTCGCCCGCGGCAACTCGACCTTCATGGTCGAGATGAACGAGACCGCCAACATCCTCAACAACACGACCGACCGCTCCCTCATCATCCTCGACGAGATCGGCCGCGGCACCTCCACCTACGACGGCCTGAGCATCGCCTGGGCCGTGGTCGAGCATCTGCACCGCGACCCGGAGCGCGGCCCGCGCACGCTCTTCGCCACGCACTATCAGGAGCTCACCCAACTCGAGCAGCACCTGCCCCGCCTCAAGAACTGGTCGGTCGCCGTGAAGGAGTGGAACGACGACATCGTGTTCATGCGCCGCGTCGTGCCCGGCGCGGCCGACCGCAGCTACGGCATCCAGGTCGCCCGCCTCGCCGGCCTGCCGCTGGCCGTCATCGAGCGTGCCAAGACCATTCTCGTCCAGCTCGAATCCGACGACGGCACCGTCACCCTCCCCGCCGCGCCCACCGCCAAGCCCAGGAAGAAAATCCATGTCGCCCCGGCCGACGATGCGCAGTTGAACCTGCTGTAGGCTCAACGCGCCAGGGGAAACGCCAGCAGCCTCGCCGCATCGGTCATCCGCCGGTCGGCGGTGAACAGCGGCCCGGCATCCAATCCGGCGTAGGTCGCCAGGTGGAGGGCATCGAGCGTCCGCAGGGGCACCAGCGGATGGACCCGCGCGATCATTTCCGCCGCCTCCCGCAGGACCTGCCCGTCCAGATTCACCAGTTCCACCACCTCGTCGAGCAGATGCACCTCGAAAAGCTGCCAGACCCGCTGGCGGTCGTCGGGCGACAGCACGCCGGCGCGCTCCTTCGCGAGGAGCGCCGACCACAGCTCGGTGTAGAGCAGTTCCGAGGACAGGATCCTGTGCCCGGAAACGATCCGCTCGCACTCGGCCGAGTCGGGCTCCCGCGTGTAGAGCTTCACGACGATCGAGGTGTCGAGATACATCTCAACGCCCCTCGCGCATTTCGCCGATCGCCGCCGTCGAATCCGGCTGCATCGGCTGCCGGGCGCGGAATTCCGCGAGCGATTGCCACGGTTTCCCGCCCGGTGTGGGACGGAACCGCACAAGCATCGCCTTCGGCTCGCCATCCGACGTGATCACGATCTCCTCGCCGGCTTCCGCGCGCTGCAACAGCGCCGACAACTGGTCCTTCGCTTCCCGCACCGAAACCTCGGTGCGACGCCGTGTAGCCGGAGGCTCTTCGAGACGCGCTTCGCCGCGCGGTAGCAGGGCTTTGGCTCCCAGAACTCGCTTGGATATTTTCATGTGGCCACCATTGGCCACAACACGCCATTATCAAGCTATTTCTGGTTCCTCGCTGTTTTCAGTGGGTAGAGCGGTGGAGGATGGTAGGCTTGGGGTGTGACTCCTGAGCAATTATTTCATGAACTCCTTGGGCTGGGCCGGCAGTGGCGGGTGACGCGCTGCGA
>JBMOQY010000017.1:0-139138 GCA_049322455.1 Verrucomicrobiota bacterium
TTCCCGCTTCTGCCGCGCAATCCCGCCGCGATTGCCCCAACGAACCTCAAACCCCGCTCCAGTTCCAGCAACTTCCCCCTACGAAAACCTCACCGCCTAAACCTCAATCGCGGAATCCGGGTTGAAAGCCCCGGGCGACGCCTACAGATTTTCGTCTATTCGGACTGCGTAGAAAGCCTACGCCAACTTGGCCCGCCGAAAGCCTCTGGTCGGTTTGCTTGCAACCTCCGAATGCAGAACAACCACCGGCCCGAGGGCGACCGGCGCCACGTTGGGCAATCAGCGGCTCTTCGCGCTTTGCCCTTGGCTCTTTGCAGACCGCGTCGGGCGCAGCCCGTTTACGCGGCCGCTCAGGAATACACCAGCAGGCGCTGGCTGATGGGGGCGATCTGGTTGTGGTCGCGGATCTTGTTGATCGTGGCCGGACCGAGCAACTGACCTTCGCCGATGAGCAGCAGGCCGTGCGGGCTGTAGATGCCGCTGGCCAGCACCATCCCGGGCTCCAGTTCCTCGAGCAAAATCTCGCGCACGCTGCGCGGCAGGTTCACGAGATTGGACACCTTGAGGAAGAGCCGCACGGCCTCGGGGTCGTAGAGCGTGCCCGACTTGGCGAGGAGCTGGTCGATCGCCGCCTGCTTGGGCAGGCCGGATTCGACGTAGCCGACGGCGACGGCGAGACAGCGCGCGGCCCAGGGAATGCGCTTGCCGGCGAGGCCGTCGGGGTAGCCGCTGCCGTCGAAGCGCTCGTGGTGCGCGCGGATGATGGCGCCGATCTCGGGCCGCGGATCCACCAGCGCGGCGAGCGTCTGGCTATAGACCGGGTGGTTCTGCATGACGGCGCGTTCGCGTTCGGTGAGGCTGGCCGGGGCGGTGCGGAAGGTGCGCAGCAGCTCGCGCGGCACGCCGATGAGGCCGAGGTCGCAGAGCCAGGCGGCGGCGTGCAGCGCGGGGCGCTCGGTCTCGGTGAAATGCTCCGTCTCGCCCATCTTGTTGGCGAATTCGACGAGCATCTTGGCCTGGCCGCCAAGCACCGGGTCGTAGGCGGTGAGGATGCGGCGGCAGAGTTCCAGCGAGCTCTCGTAGCGGCTGGACAGCTCGGTGTAGGCCACGTCGAGTTTGGCGCGCTCGGTCTCGAGGTCTTTCAACTTCTGTTCGAGTTGGGCATTGGCGACCGAGAGCTGGGTGTTGAGCTGCTGGGTGCGGGCCTGCAGCGCCTCGTTGTGGACGATGAGGTCGTGGCGCTGGATGGCGTTGCGCACGGTGGCCAGCAGCTCCTCGCGCAGCCAGGGCTTGGCGACGAAGCGGAAGATCTCGCCCTTGTTGATGGCCTCGACGATGGTCGGCAGGGCGAGGACGGCGGTGATGAGGATGCGCGAGGCGTGGGGGTGCGTCTTGCGGCTCTCGACGAGGAAATCGAGGCCGAGCATCTCGGGCATGCGCTGGTCGGAGATGATGACGGCGAACTGCCGCTCGGCGAGGATGGCGAGGGCCTTGATCGGGCTGGAACAGGCGACGACGTGGTAACGCTCGCGCTCGAGGGTCTCCTTGAGCGCGCCGAGGACGACGGGCTCGTCGTCCACGATGAGGATGGTGTGGTTCTGGGCGGGGGCACTCATGACGGGGCGGCGGCCGGGGCGGGCCACGGGGTTTGGGACAGGGGGGCGAGAAAGCGGGCGACGAGGTGGCTGGCGATGCGCTCGAGCGGGAGCTGGCGCTGGGCGGCGCCGTTTTCCCAGGCGGCCTTGGGCATGCCATAGACGACGCAGGTGGCTTCGTCCTGGGCGAAGGTGCTGGCCCCCCTCTCGCGCAGGCACAGCAGGCCCTCGGCACCGTCCTTGCCCATGCCGGTGAGCACGCCGGCCACGGCGTGGGGGGCGGCGCCGCAGTCGGCGGCGGACTTGAACAGGAGATCCACGGCCGGGCGCTGGTGCCAGATCTGCGGGCCGTCGGTCACGCGCACGCGGTAGTGGTCGCCGTGCCAGGCGAGCAGGAGGTGGAAATTGCCGGGGGCGATGAGCGCGGTGCCGGGGTCGAGCCGCTCGCCGTCCACCGCCTCGCGCACGGGGAACGCGCAGAGGCCGTTGAGCCGGTCGGCGTAGGCGCGCGAGAAACCGGCGGGGATGTGCTGCACGATGGCGATGCCCGGCAGGCCGGCGGGCAGGGCCGTGAGCACCTCGCTGAGGGATTCGGGGCCGCCGGTCGAGGCGCCGAGCAGGATGCAGGCGCGGGGGTCGGACCGGAGCGGGCCGGGCAGCGTGCGACTGCCGGCGGCCGGGGCCGGGGAGGGCCCGGCGCGACGGAGACGCGCCACGGCGGCGGCCTTGATCCTGGCGGTGAGCTGCGGGCCGAGCTGGCCGAAGGAAGCCGAGCCGTTGGGTTTGCCCAGCACGTCCACTGCGCCGAGGCGCAGCGCCTCCAGCGCAAAATCGGATCCGCGCTGCGTCAGGGAGCTGAGCACGATGACGGGCAGCGGACGGTGCTCCATGAGCAGGCGCAGGAAAGTGAGGCCGTCCATTCGCGGCATCTCGAGGTCGAGCGTCAGCACGTCGGGCCGGAGTTCGCGGATGCGGTCGCGCGCCTGGTAGGGATCGGCGGCGGTGCCCACGACCTCGATGGCGGGGTCGGCGGCCAGCGCGTCGCCGGCGGCCTTCCGCACGAAGGCGGAGTCGTCCACGATGAGCACACGGATCTTGCGGGCGGGGAGCATAACATCAGGAGGCCGGCGGGCGGCGGTAGGTCGCGGGGCGCACCGTCTGCAGCGGGTGGCTGATGCCGGCGAGGCTTTCGGCGTGGCCGACGAGCAGGTAGCCGCCGGGCACCAGCCGGCGGGCGAGGCGGTTGACCAGCTCCTGCTGCGTGGGCCGGTCAAAGTAGATCATGACGTTGCGGCAGAAGATGACGTGGAACAGCTCGTCGAGCGGCGAGTCGCGTTCGAGGAGGTTCATCTGGTGGAACGCGAGGCGCTGGCGCAGCTCGGGGCGGATGCGGTAGTTCCCGGCCTGCGGGCCGATGCCCTTCTGGAAATGCCTGCGCACCACGGCCGGTGGCAGCCGCTCGACGACGTCCTCGGCGTAAATGCCCCGGCTGGCGCGGTCGAGGATGCGATGCGAGATGTCGCTGCACTGGATGTGCCAGTCCCAGCCGGGGGCGAGGGACTCGGCGAGCGTGATGGCGAGGGAGTAGGGTTCCTCGCCGGAGGAGCAGGCTGCGCTCCACGCGAGGAACCGCGGCCAGCGCTCGGCGCGCTGGCGCTGCTGCATCTCGGGCACGATCTGGTTGCGCACGAAGTCAAAGTGCGCGTTCTCGCGGAAGAAGAACGTGTGGTTCGTCGAGATCGCGTCGATGAGGTGCGCGAGTTCCTCGCCGGCCTCCGGCGAACGCAGCAACTGGCAATACTCCGTCACGGAGCCGAGCTTGGTCGCGCGCAGGCGCTTGCTGAGCCGGGCGCCCACCATCTCCCGCTTGTCCGTGTCCAGACAGATGCGGCTCCGTTGGTAAACCAACTGGCGGATGAAATCGAACTCACTTTCCCTCATAAGGTGTTGTCCCCATCAGCATCGGCGCAAATCGCGCGTCATTAAGGTTTCCGCGCGGAAAAAGCGCCGCGTGCGGGTGCAGTCCCGGCAAAATTTGCCCGCGGAATATCGCACCCATGACTGCGGCGCGGCCGGTCCGACTCTGCCGCGTGCCAGAAAATTTTATCACCTTGCACATCAGCGGTTATCGCGCCGCCGACCGTCGCTGGCACGCCGCATGGTATCTGCGCGGGTATGATCGACCCCGTCTTCCAATCCGACAATTACCAGTTGGCGCGGAAGCTCCTCGACGCGGCTGCGCTCCGCCAGGAGGCCATCGCCTCCAACATCGCCAACGTCGAGACCCCCGGCTACCGCCGCCTCGACGTGTCCGCCGATTTTGCCGAGCAGCTCAAGTCCCGCCTCCAGGCCGGTGAACTCGCCCGCGGCGGCGCCGCTCACCTGCAGCCCACGCTCGTGCAGGACCCCTCTGCCCGCTCCGTCCGCCCCGACGGCAACTCCGTCGAGCTCGAAAAGGAGCTCCTCGCCATGAACCGCAACGCGGTCGAATACGAGTTCCTCACCGAGATCGTCTCGGGGAACATCAAACAGCTCAAGATGGCCATTACCGGCCGCAGCTTCTGACCCGCCCCATGAATCTCATCGCCGGCGTCGATATCACCGCGGGGGCGCTCAACGCCCAGAAGCTCCGCCTCGACATCGTCGCCCAGAACATTGCCAACGCCCAGACCACCCGCACCGCCGAGGGCGGCCCCTACCGGCGCAAGATCGTCTCGTTCGAGGCCGAGCTCGTGAAGCGCGCCGGCGGCGCCCCGCTCCAGACCGTCGGCGTCTCCGGCATCACCGTGGACCGGAGCCCCGGCCAGGCCGTCTATAACCCCCAGCATCCCGACGCCGGCCCCGACGGCACCGTTGTGATGCCCAACGTCAACCTCGCCTTCGAGATGGTGGACCTCATCACCGCCACCCGCGCCTACGAGGCCAACCTCTCTGTCGTCAAAAACGCCCGCAGCCTCGCCATGAAAACCTTCGAAATCGGGAAGTGAGCCTCCCGGGAGCCGAGCGTTGAGAGCTGAGTGACCGAGCCAACAAAACCAAAACACCAATCCGGTCTCGCACGTCCCTCAGCCCTCAACCCTCCGCTTCCACCCTTCGCCTCCCGATCTCCGGTCTCCGATCTCCGAAAACATGTCCCCCATCGGCTCCGTTCCCTCCGCCCTCCAGTCCTTCCCGCTCAAGCCGCTCGACGGCGCGCAGGCCGCCCCGCGCCTCGCGATGCCTCCCGACGGCCTGCGCTTGACCCGGCCCGCGGAGGGCTTCGGCACCATGCTCGACGGCCTCGTCTCCACCGTGGCCGAGAAACAGGCCGTCTCGGCCGACCTCACCAAGCGCGTGCTCCTCGGCGAGAGCGACCAGCTCCACCAGAGCGTCATCGCCATGCAGGAGGCCTCCGTCGCCTTCAGCCTCATGGTCGAGGTGCGCAACAAGCTCGTCGAATCCTACCAGGAGCTCATGCGCATGCAGGTGTGAGCCCGAATCGTTCTCCTTCTCGTAATCCCGCTCGTCCTCTGCCCCGTCCGGCCAACGCCCCATGAAGAAATTCGCCCAGTCCCTGCTCGAGCTCTGGTCGCAGCTCGGCCTCAACCAGCGCGTCTCGCTCGTCTTCGCCGCCGTCATCGTCGTCGGCGGCATGGTGGCCGTCGTGCTCTGGACGCGCCGGCCCGACTACCAGCTTCTCTATGCGCGCCTCGGCGACAAGGACTCCGCCGCCATCATCGCGCAGCTCCAATCGCAGAACATCCCGCACCAGATCTCGGCCGGCGGCGCCACCATCTCCGTGCCCGCCGACCGCGTGCACAAGCTCCGCATGGACCTCGCCGCGAAGGGCCTGCCGAGCGGCGACGGCGTCGGCTTCGAGATCTTCGACAAGGGCCAGTTCGGCCTCAGCGACTTCGTGCAGCGCACCAACTACCTGCGCGCCCTCCAGGGCGAGCTCGCCCGCACCATCAGCCAGCTCAGTGGCGTCCGCGCCGCGCGCGTCATGATCGTGCAGCCGGAAAACCGCCTCCTCCTCACCGACAACGGCATCAAGCCCACCGCCTCCGTCTTCGTGGACATGGGTGGCGGCCGCCTCGAGACCGACCAGGTCAACGCCATCCGCCACCTCGTCGCCAACGCCGTGCAGGGCCTCGTGCCCGACCAGGTCGCCGTCGTGGACAACCGCGGCCGCGTCCTCTCCGAGGACCTCAAGCAGGACCCGACCCTCGGCACCGCGTCCTCGCAGATGCGCTACCGCCAGCAGGTGGAGGACTACCTCTCGCGCAAGGTCGAGACCATGCTCGCCCAGGTCATCGGCCCCGGCCAGGCCGTCGTCCGCGTCTCCGCCGACATCGACACCGAATCCACCACGATCTCCGCCGAGGTCTATGACCCCGAGGGCCAGGTCGTCCGCACGCAGACCCAGACCGACGACACCAACAACACGACCGAGACCCGCACCGGCGGCGGCGCCATCGGCGTGAGCGCCAACGTGCCCGAGAAGGCCGCCGCGGCCGAGGCCGTCACCAGCCGTCCGACCTCCAGCAGCGAACAGAACCGCAAGAACCGCACCACCACCTACGAGATCAACCGCACCCTCACCAACACCACGCGCAACCCCGGCAGCATCAAGAACGTGACCGCCGCCGTGCTCGTGGCCCAGCGCCCGCCGGTCGTGCCCGCCGCCGCCACGCCCCCGGCGGAGGGCGCGCCTGCGCCGCAACCCGTGCCCCGGCCGCGTTCCGCCGAGGAACTCAACGCCCTCCGCCAGGTCGTCGTCAACGCCCTCGGCCTCAAGCCCGAGCCCGGCCGGCCGCTCGATTCCATCGTCACACTCCAGGAGGTGCCCTTCGCCGCCGAGCCCGTCACCGAGCAGATCCAGGCCATCCAGGCCGAGAACAGGTGGCAGGGCTGGATCGAGGCCGCCAGCCGCTGGTCCGCCGTGGCCGGCGCCGGCCTGGTGCTGCTGCTCTTCCTCCGCCTGCTCTCGCGCCAGAAGCCCGAGCCCGTCCCCGTCGAGGTGCTCGCCATGCCGCCGGAACTCGCCGCCCGCTCCCTCCAGAGCGGCAACGCCGTCACGCCCGAGATGCTCAACGACCTCATCCGGCAGAAGCCCGCCAACATCGGCACCGCCCTCCGCGACTGGGTCGGCTCGCCCGCCACCACCGCCGCGAAGAACAACTGAGCCGTCCCCAAGCTGAATGTGCAAATCGGAGATCCCGCGCCCATGGCCGACATCGACTACACCAAACTCACCCGCCAGCAGAAGCTCGCCGTCTTCCTGATCTGCATCGGGCCGGAGGCCGCCGCCGAGGTGCTGAAGCAGTTCGACGACCTTGAGGTCGAGAACCTCTGCCGCGAAATGGCCGCCTTCCCCATGATCCCCGACGCCGTGCAGAAGCAGGCATTCGACGAGTTTTCCTCCGTCGTCGCCAGCGGCGTGCAGTCCGCCTCGGGCGGGCTCACCTTCGCGCAGCGCACCCTCGAGATCGCCAAGGGCGGCCACAAGGCCTCCGCCATCATCGGCCGCGTCGGCCCCGCCGTCGGCACCTCGATCGAGGTCATCAAGGACATCTCCGAGATGGAGGGCCGCCAGATCTACAACCTCATCAAACACGAGCAGCCGCAGACCATCTCGTTCATCCTGTCCTACCTTGAGCCGGCCAAGGCCGCCGAGGTGTTCCCGCTGCTCAGCCCCGACCTGCGCGAGGAGGTGCTCGAGCGCCTCGGCACCATCGAGTCCACCTCCCTCGACCTGGTGAACAAGATCGCCCGCAGCCTCGGCAAACACTTCGACAACAAGAACCGCCCCGCCTTCCACCACAGCGGCGGCGTCCGCGCCGTCGCCGGCCTGCTCAACAGCCTCGAGAAGGACCTCAGCAAGACCCTCCTCGGCCGCCTCGAGGAGCGCAACGCCGCGCTCAGCGCCGCCATCCGCAAGAAGCTCTTCAGTTTCGAGGACCTCAACCGCCTCGCCGCCGCCGACCTCCAGCGCATCCTCCGCGAGGTGGATTCGAGCAACCTGGCCATCTCGATGAAGTCCGCCAGCGAGTCCCTCCGCAACAAGGTCTTCGCCGGCCTCTCCAAGCGCGCCGCCGAGTCGCTCAAGGAGGAGATCGAGCTGCTCGGCCCCGTCCGCCTCAAGGACGTCGAGGCCGCGCAGGACGTCATCATCCAGGCCGTCCGCCGTCTCGAGGAGGAGGGCCAGATCTCCATCGACTCCGAATCCCAGGCCGTTGTCGCCTAGCCGCCCATGCACGATTTCATCCGCCCGCTCAGCTCCCACGGTGCGTCCAGGCCGGCCGGCTCGCTCGGCCACGCCACCGCGCCGTTGCGCGGCATCCTGCGCAGCTTCGGCGAGGACGTCGCCGGCACACCCTGCCGCTCCAGTCCGCGCCTTTCCAATCCGGGCAATCGAAAAACCAAAATCCAAAACCGCAAATAGCGCATGCCCCTCGCCAAGCTCATCGCCTTCGACCGCCCGCTCATCGGCGCCGTGCTGCCCGGCCGCGGCGGGCGGTCCTTCACGGAGGTCGAGGTCGCCGCGCGCGCCGAGGAGGCCTACCGCAAGGGCGTGGACGCGACCCGCGCCATGATGGATCAGAAGATGGTCGAGATGCGCGTGGAAATGGAGCAGCTCAGCGACGGAGTGCTGCGCCAGCTCGCCCAGGTCGAGCCGGCGCTGCTCGGCCAGTTGCGCGAGGCGCTGCCCGCCCTCGCCGTGGACATCGCCCGCCGTTTGCTGGCCGGCTACGAGCCGCCCGCCGACGTCGTCGCCCGGCTTTGCCACGAGGCGCTCGAACAGCTTTTCCCCGAGCGCGACGGCCTCGAAATCTTCCTCTGCCCGCGGGACGCCGCGCTCCTCGAGCAGTCCAGCCCCTCCTGGATGGCCCGCTATCCCGGCCTCAAGGTGAAGCCGGACGCCAACCTGTCGCCCGGCGACTGCCAGGTGCGCAGCCGCTTCGGCCTCACCGACGCCCGCCAGGCCACCAAGCTCGCCGTGCTCGCCCACGGCCTCACCGGCGAATGAAGCTCCTCTGCACCCCCCCAGCCACTTGTCACCCAATGGGTGACAAACATCCGGACCCCTTCCCCCATCCAATGGACTGGGACGAGCAAACCACTTGTCACCCAATGGGTGACAAACATCCGGTCCACCCATGAAGGCCCAGGCCACGGTCGCTCCGTTGATTGATGTGCTGCGCTCGCAGGTGAGGCATGCGCCGGCGGTGCAGCGCGTGGGCGCCGTCACAGGCATCGCCGGGCTCATCATCGACTCCGAGGGTCCCAATGTCGGCCTCGGCGAGATCTGCGTCGTCCGCTCGCCGCGCACGGGTTACTCGGTCCGCGCCGAGGTGGTCGGATTCCGCGAGCATCGCGTGCTGCTCATGCCGCTCGGCGACACCGCCGGGCTGCACGTGGGCTGCGAGGTCGCCGCCGCCGACCGTCCGTCGCTGCCCAAGCCCGGCCCCGAGCTGCTCGGCCGCGTGCTCGATGCGCTCGGCCGTCCGATGGACAATCTCGGCCTGCTGCCCGTGGACCGCAGCGAGCACGACGCCCGCCCGCCGCACCCGCTGCGCCGGCAGCGCATCAAGGAGCCGCTGCCAACCGGCGTGCGCGCCATCGACACCTTCGTGCCGCTCGGCCGCGGCCAGCGTCTCGGCCTCTTCGCCGGCTCCGGCGTGGGCAAGTCCACGCTCCTCGGCATGATCGCGCGCGGCTGCACGGCCGACGTGGTCGTGGTCGGCCTCGTGGGCGAGCGCGGCCGCGAGGTGCGCGAATTCCTCGAGAAGGATCTCGGCTCCGATGGCCTCCGGCGCTCCGTGGTCGTGGTCGCCACGTCCGACACCTCCGCGCCGCTGCGCCTGCGCGCCGCGTTCACCGCCACCTCGATCGCCGAGGCCTACCGCGACGCCGGCAAGAACGTCCTCCTGATGATGGATTCCGTCACGCGCTTCGCCATGGCGCAGCGCGAGATCGGCCTGGCCATCGGCGAGCCGCCGACCACCCGCGGCTACACGCCCTCGGTCTTCGCCATGCTTCCGCGACTGCTTGAGCGCACCGGGGCGGGGGAGAAGGGTTCCATCACCGCCCTCTACACCGTCCTCGTCGAGGGCGACGACATGAACGAGCCCGTGGCCGACGCCGTGCGCGGCATTCTCGACGGCCACCTCGTGCTCTCGCGCCAGCTCGCGCATTTCAACCATTACCCGGCCATCGACGTCCTGGAAAGCGTCAGCCGCCTGACGCGCGACATCTGCTCGCCGGAGGAGCTCGCCCACGCCGCCGCCGCCCGCGAGCACCTCGCCCTCTACCGCAAGAATGAGGACCTCGTCTCCATCGGCGCCTACCAGAAGGGCGCCAGCCCGCAGCTCGACAAGGCCATCGCCCTGCAGGAGCCGCTCCGGCAGTTTCTGCGCCAGGGCGTGCACGAGTTTTCCACCCGCCAGGAAAGCTTCCAACGCATCAAAACCATCGTTGCCCCATGAAGAAATTCCGCTTCCCCCTCCAGTCCGTGGGTGTTCTGCGCATCCACCAGGAACTGCGCGCCCGCGAGGTTTTTGCCGCCGCCGTCCACCGCTACGTCCAGAGCGAGGAGCGCCTCGCCGCGCTGCGCAAGCGCGTGGCCGAGCTCGCCGAGGTGCTGTTCCACGGGCGCTCCGATCGCTTTCTCGCGGCCGACGCCGCGGCGCTGCTCCGCGTCTATCGCGGCGAGAGCAACGCCGTGATGGAGGCCGAGCGCGAGGTCATCGAGGCCCGGGAGGCCATGCAGACCCGCCGCAAGGAATACATCGAGGCCAACCGCCGGCTGCGCACGGTGCAGCGCCTGGAGGAGAAGGCCCGCGGCCGCCACCGGCACGATGTGCTCCGCGCCGCACAGGGCGAACTCGACGAGCTCGCCGGCTTCCGCGCCTTCCGCACCCCGGTCCTCTCATGAACAAAGTCGCTTCCAATCCCGCGATCATCGCCGTCCTCGGCCTTCTCTCCGGCACACTGGTCGGCCTCGGGTGGTTCTGGCGCGCCGGCGAGGTGCTCCTGGCCCAGGCCATCGCCTCGATCCCGCCGCCGGTCGTCGCCGAGGGCAAGGCCCAAGGCTGGGATTTCTGGACCATCGAGATCGAGGGGCTGTCGTCGGAACTGAAGGAGGAGCGCGCCCGGCTCCGGGCGCAGGCCGACTCGCTCAACCAGCGCGCCGCCCGCCTCGCCTCCGAACAACAGGAGCTGGCCAAGATCCGCGCGGACATCGAGGCCATGCGCGCCGAGATCGGCCGCAAGGTCATCGAGATCACCGCCGACGAGGCCAAAAACCTGAAATCCCTCGCCGCGACCTACTCCAATCTCACGCCCGCCGCCGCCGTCGCCATCCTGCGCGAGATGGACGACACCACCGTCGTCAAAATCCTCTCGCTGATGAAGTCCGACATGGTCGGCCCGATCTTCGAGGAGATGGCCGCCACGGCGGGCCCCGAGGGGACGCTCGCGAAACGCGCGGCCATCCTCTCCGAAAAACTCCGCCTGATGAAGGCCGCCAAAAGCGCCACCTGAACTTCCGTTTCCACCGCGGAGCCAAGGCCGGCTCCGGATGCGGTTCCAAGGATGGACTTCCCCCATGAACTCCACCCTGCCCAACTTCCTCGCCAACCCGGCCGCTCCCGCGACGGGTGCCGACCAGTTCAATGCCGCCGCGCTCGCCGGCCAACTGCCCGGTCTGCCGGCCGCCGCCGCGGACGGAGGCCCGCCGCCGGAGTTCGCCGCCCTGATGCCGCAAACCACGATGACGGCGCCTACGGTCACGGTGCAGGCTGCGCCGGCCGTGCTTGTCGCCGCGGCGCCCGCCGTCGTCACGGTCGCGGCGCCGAGCCAGCGGTTCCTGATCGGAGAGGTCGCGAGTTCGCCCGCGATGCCGGCTGGCGGGGGCACGTCACGGTTCCGGATGGCTGCCGCCACGGAATCATCGATTTCCGCGACGGGGATGATGGCCGCCGGGGAAACGGTCGGGCCGGCGCCGGAGAAGCCGGCCGAAGTTCCCGAGAAAATCCGCGAGCAGGCCGTGGCCTTCGCCGCGGCGCTCCTGCAAGGTTTGCTGCCGGAACCGACGCTCGCGTCGCTTTCCGCGCCCGAAGGAACCGCGACGGCGAATTCCGGGTCCCGGCTTCTCGCCGCAGGCCAGGCCGATCCGGACTTCGGACAAACGGTCAGCCCTGAGCCTGCGCGCCTGCAAGCGACCCCGTCGGTCGCATCGGCTCTTCGCCCCGACCGGAAGCCTGCAGGTGCGGGTTTGACAGCCAACGGCGCGCAGCCGGTGCTCGCTGTCGCGCCTGACGGCGCCGTGGAATTCAAGGTCGTCCTGCCGTCGCAGGCCGCTGCGGATTTGCACCCGGAAAATCCGAAGTTCGCCGACGTGCCGGTTGGCATCCGTGCCGAGCTCGAACTGCCGGGCCAACCGGTCGTGCGCGTGGAGGCGGCCGGTTTCGCCGCGCCGGATGCGGCGCCCGCCTCGCATCAGGAAAATTTTGCCGGAAAAATGCGCGTGGCCGGGAGCTTCTCCCTGATGTCCGCAACCGGTGTCGAAAGAAATTTTGAATTTACTGGAGACAAGCAGGTTAAGTCCCGGTCACCTCAGGCTGGCATCGGCGTTGCTCAAACCGAGACCACCATGCCAGCCGCCCCGACTGAGGAACCCCGCGCCACCCGCAAGCCCCAAGACTCGACGGTTTTGCCAGTCCGCGCGGAGTTCCAAGTGGCCCAGGCACCCGCAGAGCGAATCACTGCGCCGGCGCCTGGGCCAGCGGGGCAAACCTTTGCCGGCCGCGCCGTCGAGACCGTCACCGGCCTCGTGGAGGCGCAATTCGCCGCCAGCATGCAGAAATCGGGCAGCGTCCGCCTGCACCTGAAATTCGGCGGCGAGGACCTGAGCGTGCACGTGGCGATCCGCGACGGCGCCGTGCACACCGACTTCCGCACGGATTCCGCTCCGCTGCGCGCCGCCCTTGAGCGCGAGTGGCAGGCCGTGGCCGCCGCCTCGCCCGGGCAGATGCAACGCTATGCCGAGCCGGTCTTCTCGCCCGGTGCCGCCCGCGGCGACACGGACCCCTCCTTCAGCCAGTCCGGTGAACACTCCCGCCAGCCGGCCGCGCAGCAACAGGCGCAGTCCGATGCGCAGCAGCAGCGCCCGCCGCGCGAGGCGTTCGACGGGGCGTCCGCCTTTGCCCGCCGCTCGCTCGTGGGCGGGGCGTTCGTGCCCGAGCCGGCCGCCCCGCGCGTCCCCGCGCTCCTGCCCACCTCCCTCCGCCTGTCCGCCCTCGCCTGATTCCTCCCATGTCCGTCTCCGCCACCGAATCCACCAACAGCGCCGCGGGCGTGCTCGCCTACGGCAACAGCTCCATGCCCCGCACCACCAAGAAGACGGCCCTCGGCTCCGAGGACTTCATGAAGCTCCTGGCCGTCCAGTTCCAGAGCCAGGACCCCATGAAGCCGATGGAGGACACCGCCTTCATCGCGCAGATGGCGCAGTTCTCCGCGCTCGAGCAGAGCAACTCCCTCGTCCGGGAGATGGCGCTGCTCCGCTCCGACCAGCAGAACCTCACCGCCAGCGGCATGCTCGGTCGCACGGTCACGGTCGAGGACGCCGACGGCCTGCCGGTCAGCGGCCAGGTCACCGCCATCGAGAACACGACCAACGGCCCCGTGCTCGTGATCGCCGGCGTCAAGTATCCGCTCTCCGCCGTCACGCGCGTGGAATACACGCCCCCGGCCCCCGCCGCCGATCTCCCCCCGGCGGCCTGAACTCAAACCACCAACCCAACCATCACCATGGCACTCATCGGCACCCTCACGTCAGGCGTCAGCGCCCTCCGCACCTTCGGCAAGGGCCTCGAAGTCATCGGCAACAACATCGCGAACATCAACACCACCGGCTACAAGAGCTCGCAGGCCACCTTCTCCGACAGTTTCAGCAACACGCTGCGCAACTCCACCCCGACGAGCGGCACGACCTCCAGCCAGCCGGGCGTGCAGATCGGCACCGGCGTCCAGCTCGCCAGCATCCAGACCAATTTCAGCCAGGGCGCCCTGAACAGCACGGGCAACGTCACCGACCTCGGCATCTCCGGCAAGGGCTTCTTCATCGTGCGCGACGCCACCAGCGGCACGCAGTACGCCACCCGCGACGGCCAGTTCCGCGTGGACGACAACGGCTACCTCGTCACCACCGGCGGCCAGCGCGTGCAGGGTCTCGTGGGCGGTGTCATCGCGGACCTGCAGATCGGCGCCTCGATCCCGGTCGGCGCCCAGCTGCAGGCCATCAGCTTCGATCCGCAGGGCAACTTGGTCGAATCCTACTCCGACGGCACCTCCGCCACCACCGGCCAGATCCAGCTCCAGAACTTCACCGATCCGTCCGCGCTCATGCGGGAGGGCAGCAATCTGTTCACCGGCCTCACCGCGGCCGGCCCGATCGGCGGCGGCATCCTCGCCGGCTCCAACAATCCCGGCGCCGACGGCCTCGGCACCATCCAGACCGGCGTGCTCGAGTCGTCCAACGTGGACCTCACCGACCAGTTCTCCCAGCTCATCACCACGCAGCGCAGCTTCCAGGCCGGCTCCCGCCTCATCACGGTGTCCGACACCGTGCTGGAGGACATCGTGAACCTGAAGCGCAGCTGAGCCCCGCTGACCGCCCCGCGCCATGGCCGCCAAACCCGAAGCCAAGGAAGCGCCCGCCGCCGCGCCGGAAAAGACCGGCACGGCGCCCGCCGAGGCACCGAAGCCCTCGAAGCTGGCCGGACTCAAGGTCTGGCTGCCCGTCGCGCTCGCCGTCGTCGTCGCGCCCGCCACCTGCTGGGCGGTGGCGGAATATGTCCTGCTGCCGCGCATGCAGCAGAAACTGGCCGCCATCGTCGCCGGCGGCCCGGAGACCGCCGCCGAACACGTCGCGCCCGCCGGGAAAAAATCCGGCGGCCACGGCGAGAAGAAAGGCCACGGCGGCAAGGAAGAGGGCGGAGGAGGCGACACCTACGAGTTCACCAACGTCGTGGTGAACCTCGCCGGCACCATGGGCACCCGCTATCTCAAGACCAGTTTCGTCGTCACGGGCACCAAGCCCGACACGATCAAGGCCGCCTTCGAGGAAAACAAGGCCCGGCTCACCGACGTCACCCTCGGCGTGCTCTCCTCGCTCACGCTCGCCGATCTCGAGGAGCCCGGCGCCAAGAACGTGCTCCGCGAGAAGCTCGTCACCGCCTACAACCAGGCCCTCGGCAGCGCCGTCGCCGAGCAGGTGTATTTCTCCGACTTCGTGGTCCAATGATCCCCGTGGCAAAACCGGACGCAGCCCGCAGGGGCGCCGCAAGCGACATCCGCCAAAGGCGGGCCAAGATCCGCCCCTGCGGTCTGGCGCGGAAATAATCCCCATGGCCGAGGATCCGAATAAACCGGCGGGCGACTTTCTCGACCAGAGCGAGATCGACAGGCTGCTCGCCCAGGGCGGCGCCGCGGCGGAGGCCACGGTAGCGAAGCGCACCCTCATCCGCGCCGACGGCCGCCGCTCCGCCGGCAATGCCGTCGTCAAGATCGAGCCCTACGACTTCCGCAACCCCGCCTTCCTCTCCGAGGTCGAGCTCCGCCGCCTCCGCCTCGTGCACGAGGATTTCATCCGCTACCTCAGCGCCCGGATGTCGTTGTTCCTGCGCATGGAGTTCGGCCTCAAGATGGCCAAGCTCACCACCGTCAACTACCAGAAGTTCACCGAGACGCTGCCCAGCCCCACGCACATCTGCCTCTTCAAGGCCGAGCCCCTCATCGGCGTCAGCGTGCTCGACATCAATCCCCGCCTTGCGCTCACCATCGCCGACCGCCTCCTCGGCGGCCGCGGCCACTCGATCAAGACCGAGCGCTACCTCACCGAGATCGAGGTCGCTCTGCTCGACGACGTCGTGCACATGATCCTCGAGGAGTGGTGCCACCAGTGGAAGGCCGAGCAGGAGCTCACCCCGCTCATCGTCGGCCACGAGAACAGCGGCCGCTTCCTCCAGACCTCGCCCAAGGACGCCGTCGTGCTCGCGATGACGCTTGAGGCCAGTTTCGGCGACTGCTCCGAGCAGATCCAGATCGGCGTGCCCTACTACACCATCGAGCCCCTCGTGCGGAAGATGCAGGCCCGCCGGCAGAAGGATGCCAACGTCACCGCCACCGCCGCCAAGAAGGCCGCCTGGCAGGAGGCCTATGCCACCATCGCCATGCCGGTGCGCGCGGAGTGGGACACGTTCACCGTCTCGCTCCGCGAGATCACCGACCTGCGCGTCGGCGACGTCATTGAGATGCCCGCCGAGCAGATCCGCCAGACCAACGTGCTCCTGAACGGCGTGCCCAAGTTCGTGGGCACGGCCGGCCTCGATGCCGACCACATCGTCGTCCAGCTCAATTCGAAGATCGGCGCGGGTGGCTCCGCCGCCGCCGTCCGTCCCGCTCCCCAACCCTCTCCCTCCTCCCATGGAAGAAAAAGCCCTTGATATCGTCCTCGACGTGAAGGTCAAAGTGACCGTCCAGCTCGGCTCCTGCCTCCTGCCGATGCGCGACGTGCTCGAACTTTCGCCCGGTTCCGTCGTCCAGCTCACCCAGCAGGCCAGCGACCCCGTCGGCCTCTACGTCAACGACAAGCTCGTCGCCTACGGCGAGGTCGTCGTGGTCGAGGACCACTTCGGCATCAAGATCACCGAGCTGGTCGGCAGCGAAACGCCCGCGTCATGAGGCGGCTGCTCCCCGCTCTGCTCCTGCTCGCCGCCGCGGCCGCCGTCCCCGCCGTCCGCGCGGCCGGCGAGGTCATCTACCCGCGCGGCACCGATGCCGCGGGCGGCCAGCCCGCCCCCGCCCCGGCCGCCGCCGGCGGGGCGAACTCGCTCTTCCTCCTCGGCTCCGCCGCGGCCGCCGCCGCGGCCGGCTGGTGGCTGTGGTCGAAGCGCCGCGCCGGCCTCGTCAACGGCCAGCACGCGAAACTTTCGATCGTCGAGAGCCGCTCGCTCGGCTCGCGCCAGTATCTCGTCGTGGCCGATTACGACGGACGCAAGTTCCTGCTCAGCGTCTGCCCCGGCAGCATCGACCTGCTCACGCCGCTCGACGGCGGCCAACCGCCGGCGAAATGAGCGCGGGAGATGCCACCCCCTCCGGCTGTCATCCTGAGCCCAGCGAAAGATCCTGGATGATGTGCGCACGCGGTCGCCTTGCTGGATCCTTCGCTGCGCTCAGGATGACGGTTTGGGGAGTGCTGTTTCTTTTCGCCGGTCTCGCCGTTCCCGCCGCCGCCCAGGAGGCTGCGTCGGCGTTGTCGGCAGCCCCCGTCATGCAGGCGCCATCCACGCCCGCCGGGTCGGCGTCCCCCCTGCGTCTGCACATCGGCCTCGAAGGCGACCGCCCCGCCGACCTCAGCGTCGCCGTGCAGCTCGTGCTGCTGATGACGCTGCTCTCCGTGGCGCCGTCGCTCGTGCTGCTGATGACGAGCTTCACGCGCATCGTCATCGTGCTCGGCTTCGTGCGCACCGCGCTCGGCGTGCCCAGCGCGCCGTCGAACCAGATCATCATCGGCCTGTCGCTCTTCCTCACGTTCTTCATCATGGGGCCGACCTTCGATCGCATGAACACCGAGGCGCTGCAGCCGGTGCTGGCCAAGCAGATCACCGCCGCGGAGGCCTTCGACCGCGGCGCCGCGCCGCTGCGCGACTTCATGCTCAAGCAGGTCCGCACGGGCAACCTCGAGTATTTCCTCCAGCTCGGCGGCTACGGCCCCACCGCGGTCAAGGACCTGCCGATGCGCGTCGTCATCCCGGCCTTCGTGCTCAGCGAGCTCCAGGCGGCCTTCCAGATGGGCTTCATGCTCTTCCTGCCGTTCCTCGTCATCGATTTCCTGGTCGCCGCGGTGCTGATGTCGCTCGGCATGATGATGATGCCGCCCAACGTCGTGTCGCTGCCCTTCAAGCTGCTGCTCTTCGTCCTTGTGGACGGCTGGCGGCTCATCGTCCAGTCGCTTGTGCAGAGCTTCAGCTAGGCGCCGGAGGCGCCGCCAAGAGCAAAGGGCCAAGCGCAGAGCGTCCAATCCCGCTTCGATCCTCGTCATTCCTCAACCCTTTGCCTCCCTTATGAACCCCGAAATCGCCATCGACCTGTTCAAGTCCACCGTGATGTTCGCCCTCTACATCGTCGCGCCGTTCCTGGTCGTGGTGATGGTGGTGGGCTTGGTCTCGAGCCTTCTCCAGTCGGTGACGTCGCTGCAGGAGCCCACGCTGACGTTTGCGCCCAAGCTCATCGCCCTGGCCGGTCTCGCTCTGCTGCTCACGCCCTGGCTGCTCCGCTCGCTCTCGGAGTTCACCATCTCGATCCTCAACCGCATGCCCGGCCTGGCGCACTGAGGAGCCTGGGAAATCGTGAAACCGGACAGCGGTCCTTTGAGATCTTGAATTGGCTCAGATGTCCGGCCTTTGGGGTTTTCGATTTCCGATGCCCAAATTCAAGACTCCTGGCCGCAGCTCCCCATGACCACCGCCTATCTGTTCACCTTCCTGATGGTGTTCCTGCGCGGACTGGGGGTCGTGCTGCTGCTGCCCGGCATGGGTGGCGACCGCAGCATTCCCGCGACGCTGAAGGTCGCGCTCGCGTTCTGCCTCACCATCCTCGTGGCCGGGCTCGTGCCCGAGGGGCGGCTGCCGGGCGACGTCTGGGGCCTGGTCTTCGCCGCGGCGGGCGAATTGCTGCTGGGTCTCGCCATGGGGTTCATGGTCCGCATGACCTTCGCCGCCGTCGAGATGGCGGCTCGCATGATGTCATCGGAGATCGGCTTGGCGGCCACGCCGGGCTTCGGCGCGCCGGAGATGTCCACGGAGCCGCTGGCGGCCTTCGTCATCGCGCTG
Organism: Verrucomicrobiota bacterium; assembly: GCA_049322455.1. GTDB lineage: Bacteria > Verrucomicrobiota > Verrucomicrobiia > Opitutales > Opitutaceae > Lacunisphaera. The sequence goes on from JBMOQY010000017.1 coordinate 18,473, forward strand.
TCGGTGCTGCTGTTCTTCCTCTTCGGCGCACATCTCACGGTGATCACGGCCTTCGCGCGGAGCTTCGATTTTGCCGGCCCGGGCCTGCCCGTGCTGGGCGCCGGGGCGGGGGAGCAGTTCATCACCGCCACCAGCCGCGTGATCGAACTCGGCCTGCGCATCGCCGCGCCGTTCATTGCGCTGAACTTCCTCATCACGCTCGCGTTCTCCGTGCTCGGCCGCGCCGTGGCGCGCATGAATGTCTTCATCCTGAGCCTCTCGGTGAAGGTTTTCCTCGGCCTGGGCCTGCTGGCCACGGCCGGCGCGCTCATCGCCCGCTACCTCTACGTCGAGTTCGGCGAAATCCCCGGGCAGATGCTGTCGCTGGTGATGAAGTGAGGATTTCATTCCTCGTGCAATGGACGCCAAGACCGCCAAGGTTTGGAAAGCTCGGGCTTTCCTTTGCGAGCCTTGCGTCCGCGGCGTGAGGGAACAGGGGGAGCGAGTCCGTCCCGGCAAAAATTGCCGGAAATTTCGCGCGATTTTTCGCTCAAGATTTTTGGAAACGGGCCGCCGGATACTAAATTTTCTAAGCGTTGGCGGCCAAGGTTTAGCACGGTGATTGGAATCCTTGGCATCGGCGTTGCTTTTTGCGGTGCGCACACCGATGTCTGACACCGACCAAGACCAAAAAACGGAGAAGCCGACGGGCAAACGGCTGAGCGAGGCGGCGGACAAGGGGCAGTTTGCCAAGAGCCCGGAGCTATCGGTGCTGTTCAGCCTGGCGGCGGCGCTCGGCGTGCTCGGCTTCACCGCCAACACCACCGCGCACAGCGTGGCGGAATACTCGGTCGGCGTCTTTTCCCATTTCACGAAGAGCCCCGTCGAGCTGGCGACCGTGCCCGGCTACCTGCGCGGTGTGCTCGAGGTCGGCGGCGGCGCGTTGCTGCCCGTGTTGCTGGCCTGCGCGGTCGCGGCGCTGCTGGTGGGCGGCATCCAGAGCGGCTTCCAGGCGTCGCCCAAGGCTGTCGGGTTCAAGCCCGAGGCGCTCAATCCCGTCGCAGGCTTCGGCCGGATTTTCTCCAAGACCACGCTGGTCCGCGCCGGCCTCGATCTGCTCAAGCTGATCGCCATCGGTTTCACGCTCTACCTCGGCGCGCGCACGCTGCTGGCCGACCCGCTCTTCAGCGCGCCGGTCGAGGCCGGCTACCTCGGCACCTTTCTCAACAACGCCGCGCTCAGCTTCTTCAGCCGCCTGCTGCTCTCCCTCGGCGTCATCGCCGCGCTGAGCTACGCCTGGGAGAAATACAAGACGGGCCGCGACCTCATGATGACCCGCCAGGAGGTCAAGGATGAGCACAAGAACCAGGAAGGCGACGCCCACGTGAAGGGCGCCATGCGCCGCATGGCCCGCCGGCTCCTGCAGAAGCAGATGCTCGCCTCGGTCGCCACGGCCGATGTCGTCGTGACCAACCCGACCCACTATGCCGTCGTGCTCAAATACGAGCGCGGCAAGGACAGGGCGCCGGTCGTCCTCGCCAAGGGCGAGAACCGTTTTGCCCAGCGCCTCAAGACCCTCGCCGCCGAGCACGGCGTGCCGATGGTCGAGAACAAGCCCGTCGCGCGCCTGCTCTTCGCCATGGGCGAGGTGGGGGAGGCCATCCCGCCGGAGCTCTACCAGGCCGTGGCCGAGATCCTCGCCGTGGTCTATCGCACGCACCGCTACTACTTCCACCAGTTGAAGTCCCGCCGCCTGGAGGCGGCCGCGTGATGAATCTCAAATTTCCAACCTGAGATTTCACCCCCCCTCCCCGTGCCCGTCTCCAGCTCCCACTCCATCACTCGCCTGCTGCAGCGCGCCGACCTGCTCTTCGCCGTCGGCCTGTTCGGCACGGTGCTGCTGCTGGTGCTGCCGGTGCCGCCGTTCATCATCGACACGCTGCTGGCGCTCAACATCGGCATGTCGCTGCTTGTGCTGCTGGCGATCGTCTATGTGAAGGATCCGCCCGAGTTCTCGGGCTTTCCGGTGATGCTGCTCGCGCTCACGCTCTTCCGGCTCGCGCTCAACATCAGCTCCACCCGCCAGATCCTCGCCAACGGCTACGCTGGCGAGATCATCGAGTCGTTCGGCCACTTCGTCATCCAGGGCAACTACGTCGTCGGCGCGGTGGTGTTCATCATCCTCGTGCTGATCAACTTCGTCGTGATCACCAAGGGCGCGGGCCGCATCGCCGAGGTGAGCGCGCGCTTCACCCTCGACGCCCTTCCCGGCAAGCAGATGGCCATCGATGCCGAGCTCAACGCCGGCATCATCGACGAGGTCACCGCCACCGCGCGCCGCCTGAAGGTGCAGAAGGAGGCCGACTTCTACGGCGCGATGGACGGCGCGTCGAAGTTCGTGCGCGGCGACGCCGTTGCCGGCATCCTCATCACCCTCGTCAACGTGCTCGGCGGCTTCGCCATCGGCGTGCTCCAGATGGGCCTGTCGCTCGGCGAATCGCTCCAGAAGTTCACGCTGCTTTCCATCGGCGACGGCCTCGTTTCCCAAATCCCCGCGCTGATCATCTCCATCGGCGCCGGCCTGCTCGTCACCCGCGCGTCCGACAACAACAACATCGGCGCGCAGGTCACCGGCCAGCTTGTGCGCTACCCGCGCGCCCTCAAGCTCGCGGCCGCCTGCATGGCGGTCTTCGGCCTCATGCCGGGCATGCCGCTGGTTCCGTTCATGGGCCTCGCCGCGCTCGCCGCCTTCGCCGCCCGCTCGTTCAAGGATACGGAGGGCGGGGAAGCCGCGATGCCGCCCGCCGCCCCGGCCAAGCCCGGGGCCAAGGGCGCACCCGCGTCCGCCGCCAAGCCCGGCGAGGCCGCCCCGGCCGCGACTCCGGCCGCGTCCGCTGTCGAGGACGTGCGCAAACTCACCGAGGTGGACGTCTTCTCCATCGAGATCGGCTACGGCCTGCTCCCGCTCGCCGAGACCCGCAACGGCGGCGACCTCCTCGCCCGCGTCACCGGGGTGCGCAAGACCCTCGCCCGCGAGAAGGGCATCGTCGTCCCGCCCGTCTCCGTGCGCGACAACCTCGAGCTCGAGGCCAACGACTACCGCTTCCTCCTCCGCGGCAGGACCGTCGCGCGCGGCACCATCCTCCCCGGCCGCCTCCTCGCGATGAACGTCGGCGGCAGCACCATCAAGCTCCGCGGCCAGCCCACCCGTGAGCCGGTCTTCAACCTCGAGGCCGTCTGGATCGACGAGGCCGAGCGCAAGACCGCCGAGCTCAACAACTACACCGTCGTGGATCCGGCCTCCGTGCTCATCACCCACCTCTCCGAGACCCTCAAGGCCAACGCGCACCTGCTGCTCGGCCGCCAGGACGTCTCCGCCCTCGTGGACCACCTCAAGGGCTCCCACGCCGCGCTCGTGGCCGAGCTGCTGCCCGACCTCGTCAACCTCGGCATCATCCAGCGCGTGCTGCAGAATCTCCTCCGCGAGGGCATCCCCGTGCTCAACCTGGCGGTCATCCTCGAGGGCATCGCCGACTTCGCTTCGCTGTCCAAGAACCCCGACGACCTCAGCGAGCTGGTGCGCCGCCGTCTGGGCATCTATTTCGTGCCGGAACTGGAGAGCCGGCCCGGCGTGCTGCGCGCCGTGACGCTCGACCCGCGCCTCGAGCAGGCGCTCGGCGCCAAGGTCCACCGCTCGGCCACCGACGTCGGCCTCTCGCTCGATCCCGCCACCGGCCGCCACCTCATCGACGAGCTCACCCGCAGGATCACACAGCTCACCGCCGCGGGATCCCCGGCCGTGCTGGTCGTCTCCACCGAGAACCGGCTCCCGGTCAGGCGCTTCCTCGAGCCGTCCTTCCCGCGCCTCACGGTGCTCGCCTACCAGGAGCTGCCTGCGGCCACCGAGATCGAGAACGCCGGCATCATCACCGCCCCCGCCCATCTGCTGCGCGCCGAACTCCCCGTGAAGGCCGCCGCCTGATCCGACTGTCATGCCCACCGCGACTCCCAACCCCGCCCCCGGCACCTGTTACAAGTTCACCGTCGCCAACGCCCACGAGGCCGCCGCGGTCATCCGCGAGCGCCTCGGCGAGCGTGCCCGCGTGCTCTCGGTGCGCACGGTCGAGCCGACCGGCCTGCGCGGCCTCTGGGCCTCGCCCAAGCTGGAGGTGATCGCCGCGCTGGAGACGCCGGCCGCCGTCGGGGCGGACCTTCGTCCGTCCTCCGGGAGTGACGCTTCGAAGGCGCACCAAGGTGCCCCCCTGCAACTGACCAGCGACGAAGAAGCCTCTCCAGTCGCCAGCAAACTCGCGCCCGCAGCTCCCCGCGCCGAGGTCCTGTCCCCCCGCCGCATCCTCACGCGCCTGGATCCCGCTTCCCGGCCCGAACTCGCGCCCTTGCTCCGCCGGTCCGGTTTCTCCGAGGCGATCCTGTCGCGCCTCGAAGGCTCCCCCGCCTGGCCCTCGCTGCAGGCGATGCCGCTGCACCGCGCCCTGGTCGAGACCGGCCGCCACCTGCGCCAGCTCGCCGGCTCGCGCGGCGCGGCCGGGCCGCTCACGCGCGCGGCGTTTTTCGGCCCCGCCGGCACCGGCCGCACCACCGCCCTCTGCAAGTGGCTTGCCATCGAGGTCTCGCGCCGCGCGCGCCTCGGGCATGTCGTGACCGCCGAGTTCGACACGCCGACGTCGCGTGGTTCCCTGCCCGTCGTCTGCGAGGCGCTGGGCGTGCCGCTCGTGCACTTCCCGGCCCCGACCCGGCCCGCCACGCCCGGTGGCTTCGTGTATTTCGACCTGCCCGGCCTGTCGCTCCGCGACCCGGGTGCCAACGCGCCGCTCGCCGATTTGCTGCACCGCGAACAGATCACCGAGCGCGTCCTCGTGCTCAACGCCGCCTACGGCCACGCCGCGCTCCGCGCCGGCTACGCCCGCGGCCGCGAACTCGGCGCCACGCATGTCGTCTTCACCCATCTCGACGAGGTCGCCCAGTGGGGCGGCCTGTGGGACTACCTCATCGGCGGCGGCCTCGAGCCGCTTTTCCTCTCCACGGGGCCCTCGCTCACGGGCGATTGCGAGGACGACGTCCCTGATGCGCTCACGCGCCGCACGCTGCCCATCGTGTCCGATCCGGAGCCGGCGGCGACCGGCGATGACGACCACAGGGAGGACGCCGCATGAAATTCGTCTTCCTGTCCGGCGGCCTGTTCGGCTTCACGACCGGCCTGGTGGCGAGCTGGCTGCTCGATCACGCGCCCGACCGCGTGTTTCTCGACGCCTCCGTCGGCTGTCTGGTGGGCGCCGTCCTCTTCCGCTGGTTCTGGACCATCGTGCTCGCCGGCCTGCGCGACACGGTCGTCGCCCGCTACCACGCCTCGCTTTCCGCCCCGCCCGCGACGACTCCCGCCGCCAAGGGCAAGTAATCCCGTCACCCCGCAACCACCCTCCGAACCATGAAAACGGCTGCCGTCCTCAAAGACAAAGACAGCGGCACGGATGCCTCCAAGCCCGCGACCGCCGCCTGGCGCGTCTATCAGGGCGTTTCCTCCGGAGCGATCGATGAAAAGGATTTGATCGAGCGCTTCCTCCCGCTGGTCCGCAATGTCGTGGACCGCATCAAGCTCACGCTGCCGCCGCACATCGACGCGGACGACCTCTACAGCGTGGGGGTCACGGGTCTCATCGCCGCCGTGCGCAAATACAATCCGGAGCAGGGGAACACCTTCGCGGGCTACGCCGCCACCCGCATCCGCGGCGCGGTGCTCGACGAGCTGCGCCGCCTCGACTGGTGTCCGCGCCGCGCCCGCGCCCGCGCTCGCAAGCTCAAGGAGTCCATCAACGTCCTCGAACAGCGCCTCGGCCGCACCGCCACCGAGGACGAGATCTGCGAGGAGATCGGCGTCTCCCAGGCCGAATACCGCAAATGGCTCGACGAAGCCCGCCCCGTCACCTTCGTCGCCCTCGATTCGCACGCCACCGGCGAGGAGTCGGAAGGCGCTTCGTTGCACGAGTTTCTGGCCGACGACAACGACGTGACCGGCCGCGACACCCTCGAGAAGGATGAATTGTTAAAACTTCTCACTCAACGGATGGCCGATCTGCCCGATATACCGCGGAAGATACTCGCCATGTATTACTTTGAAAACATGCGTCTCGCCGAGATCGCCGAGGTCTTCGGCCTGACGGAGTCGCGCATTTGCCAGATCCATTCGCAGACCATCCTGGGCCTGCGCGCCTTCCTCGGCCGCGCGCGCAACAAGTAGTAGCACAACGCTGAAACCTCCTTTGCCGTCGCCCTTTCCAGTCTCACCGTCTCCGGCAGCTGCAGGGCGGGAACGCCAGGTCCCGCCTCCGGCGTGGCGTGAGCGCGGCGCGAACGCAGATCCCGCCCTCCCGCGGTTCCCCCCATGCTGATCATCATCGGAGCCGTCATCGTCTTTGCCTCGACCCTCGGCGGGTTCATGATCGCCGGCGGGCAGCCGGCGGTGCTGCTGCACGTCTCGGAGTTCGTGGTCATCCTCGGCGTGGCCGCCGGCGTGCTGATCATCGCCAGCCCGGGCCACGTGCTGAAGGAGATCATCCACAAGGTGAAGAGCGCGATGTTCGGCAAGGCCACCGGCAGGAGCGAATTCTTCGAGCTGCTCAAGCTGCTCTACGAGCTGTTCATGACCGGCCGGCGCAACGGCCTCATCGCCCTGGAGGAGCACGTGATGGATCCGGCCAAGAGCACCCTGTTCCAGAAATACCCCACGGTGCTCAACCACCCCGAGCGCCTCCAGTTTCTCGTCAACGGCCTCAAGCCCGTCATCGACGGCAAGATCAAGCCGGACCAGCTCGAGGACCTCATGGGCGCCGAACTCGCCGCCAAGGCCCAGGAGAACGAGCACCCCGTGCACATCCTCCATCTTGTGGGCGACTCGCTGCCCGGCATCGGCATCGTCGCCGCCGTGCTGGGCATCATCAACACGATGGCCGCCATCGCCGACGGCCCCGAGGTCGTGGGCGAGCGCGTGGCCGCCGCGCTCACCGGCACGCTGCTGGGCATCTTCGTGGCCTACGGCTTCGTCAACCCGCTGGCCAACCGCATCCATTTCAACAACGCGTCCGACCAGCTCTGCCTGAAGTGCATCATGCAGGCCGTGGCCGGCTTCGCCAAGGGCCTCGCGCCGCTCACCGCGGTCGAGGTCGCCCGCCGCTCGCTCGACAGCTCCGTGCAACCCGGCGCCGACGAGCTCGAGGCCGCGGTGAAAGGGCTGGGAACCGGCAAATGAAGGCGACGTTCACAGAGGCGGTGGGAGCGGGGAGGCAGGCGGCGGAGGGGGGAAACCGTCCGCCGCGGATCGCTGCGTTCCTTCCTCCGGCCTCCAGTCGCCAACCTTCAACCTCCGTCGGACTATGAGCGCCGGCGGCGGAGGTGGCGCATGGAAGGTGGCCTACGCGGACTTCGTCACCGCGATGATGGCCCTGTTCATGGTCCTGTGGATCTCGGCCCAGGACAAAAAAATCCTCATCGCCACCTCCAAGTATTTCCAGAGTCCCTTCAGCTCCCCGATGGAGGACCACTCGGGCATCATGCCCTTCAACAAGCAGAGCGACAACAACAGCGCGCCCCGGCAGAACGACGACGCCTCCGGCAAGGAAAAGCCCCCCAACCAGGACAAGCAGATCGAACTCAGCTTCCTCAACTCCGTCGCCGCCGACTTCTACCGGCTCCTGCACCTCGACCAGTCGCTCGACCAGAAGCCCATCGACATCCAGGTCACTTCCGACGGCCTGCGCCTGACGCTGTTCGACCGCGCCCAGCAGCCGCTCTTCAAGGGGAACAGCGCCGAGTTCACCGACTGGGGCGTGCACCTCGTGCAGTCCATGGCCTGGCTCATCGACCGCCACCATTTCCGCGTCACCATCGACGGCCACACGCGCACGGGCCTCACGCTCGCGCAGGAGGGCTACACCGCGTGGGAGCTTTCCTCCGACCGCGCCAACGCCGCGCGGCGCAAGCTCGTCCATTATGCCGTCGAGCCGGAGCTCATCGAGCGCGTCACCGGCTACGCCGACACCAAGCCGCTGCCCCACGAGGATCCCGCCGCCGAATCCAACCAGCGCATCACCCTCAGCCTCGCCCTCGGCCAGAAGGCCCGGGAGAAACTCCAGACCGCGAAGTCTGCGCCGGCGGAGGAACCGCAGCAGCAAACACCTCCCCGCAAACCCGTCGCCATGCGCACCCACTGATTTCGAATCGCCGGGGCGGACCTTGGCCCGCCTCTCCCAGGAACACTCATATCTCCCATGAAACCATTTTTATCAGGAAAGCGTGCGCATGATTCCGCGCCGCTCCGCTCCCTGCACGTCCACAAGACCGACGCGCCCGCGCGCCACGCCACCCCGGCCGCGCCCGAGGGCCCGACCGTCGAGGTCGTGAAGGAAGGCGACAAGGTCGTCCGCATCATCGTCAACTGTCCCTGCGGCGAGAAGGTGGAGATCGACTGCCTGTATCCGGTGGGGAGTTGAACGATCGCGGAACCCGGAACACCCAGCATACACGGAATGCAGGGGCGCGCCCGGGTGCGCCTTGCTTTCAACCACGACTCTCACGGATTGAACGGATGGGATGCAGAGATCGGATTGACAAGTCCGACTTTATCGGGCCACCTCCCGCTGCAGGCCGCCGACCAAGCTTCTGATTGCGATCAGGCCTCATTCGCATGCAAACGCCCCAGCAAGATACTCCCGCCAGTCCAGCCGAAACCAGGAAACCTGAAGTTCCGTGGATTGCACTCGGGGTTCCCATCGGCGCCGGTATCGGCGTCGCCTTGGGCAACTTGGCGCTGGGCGTCGGCATTGGCATGCTGATGGCTGCGACCGGTTCAACGTGGGCAGCTCGCAAAACCGGCCGCCGCATCAGTCCGGTGATTGCATGCGCACTCGTGGTCTGCGCGGTCGCGCTGGTGATGGTCGGACTGGTGAAATCAGGAGTGATGCCCAGCGGCAAATAGGCAATACCGACGCCTCACCGCTTCCGACGCGTCCCGCTTTCGGGTCTGTGCGTGGATAAATCCCTGTTTGGGGTGACTTCGGCAGCGATTTGTCGCCGGCAAGTTTTGCCGGGCGGCTGGCGAGGGCAGGGCAGGGTGGCGGTCGGCCATATTTAGAAAAATTTAAGTCATTGTTCCGAAAGGGGTAGGGCAGGAGGCTAGACCCTTGGCATCGGCGTTGCTCAGGCGGGGGCAACATGAACATCGGGCTATACCAGAGTGCCGCTTCGCTCGCCGCCCTCGAGCGCTGGCAGGACAATGTTTCCCAGAACATCACGTCCGCCCAGACCACCGGTTACCGCAAGCGCACCATCCAGTTCAGCACGGAGACGGCCGGCGAGATTCATCCCGATTCGCGCAGCAAGCTCGGCCGCGATAACGGCGTGCCCGCCGTCTTTCCGAGAACTTCCGCCGGCATCAACTTCCTCTCCGGCGAGACCATGCCGACCCGCCGCGAACTCGATGTCGCCATTCAGGGCGAGGGCTTCTTCGAGGTCGCGCTCCCCGATGGCGCGGGCATGGCCTACACCCGCAGCGGCGAGTTCCGCCTGCGCCCCGACCGCACCCTCGTGACCGCGGCCGGGCTCGAGGTCATGAGCCAGGCCGGCAGCCCCATCGTCCTGCTGCCCGGCGGCGGCGCCGTGACGATCAACCAGGACGGCACCGTCTTCCAGGGCAACCTTGCCCTCGGCAAGCTCTCGATCCAGAAATTCGCCAACACCGCCGCCCTCATCCCCACCTCCGGCGGCATGTTCACCGCCGGTGCCGGCGCCGGGATGGAACCGGTTGAGGAACCCGACCTCATGCAGGGCTACCTCGAGCAGAGCAACGTCCAGCCCCTCCGGGAAATGGTGGACCTGGTGCTCATCTCCCGCGCCTACGAGGCCAACCAGAAGATGATCACCGCCATCGACCAGCAGATGGAGAAGGCCCTTCAGGCCCTCGGCTGAACACGGCGCACTTCCCATGACTTCCCCATACAGACAACCGCAATCACGACTGCATGGCCGCGCCCGGTATGGGGCCGGGCCGGCCCCTCTTTTCTCCGCCGACGTTTTGGGCGCAATCGCGCCCAAGCACGTCGGCCGGATCCTGGCCGGCCAGCAGGCCGGAACAGGACGCCCGGGCAGCTTCAGCCCCTCCGCTCCATGAACCTCTCGCTCTACTCGGCCGCCACCGGCATGGAGGCGCAGCAGCTCAACCTCAACACGATCGCCAACAACCTGGCGAACGTGAACACCCCGGGCTTCAAGCGCAGCAAGGTCGAGTTCCAGGATCTTCTCTACCAGAAGCCCCGCGCCTCGGGCTCGGACTCGGGCGGCGGCAACCTCGTGCCCACCGGCGTCGAGGTCGGCAATGGCGCGCGCGTGGCCTCCACCTCCAAGGTCTTCACCCAGGGCCAGCTCACCAACACCGGCGAGAAACTCGACATCGCGCTCCAGGGCGACGGCTTCTTCGAGGTGCAGCGCCCCGACGGCACGCTCGCCTACACCCGCGACGGCTCCTTCAAGCTCAACGCCCAGGGCCAGGTCGTGACCATCGACGGACTCCCCGTGCTCAGCGGCTTCCAACCCATCCCCGCCGGCGCCAGCTCCGTCGCCATCGCCGAGGACGGCAACGTCACCGTCCAGTCCGCCAACGGCACGCAGACCTTCCGCATCACGCTCACGCGCTTCTCCAACCCCGCCGGCCTCCGCTCGCTCGGCGGCAACATGTATGAGGAGACCGCGGCCTCCGGCACGCCCGAGGGCGGCAACCCCGGCGAGCAGGGCTTCGCGCGCACCATCCAGGGCTACATCGAGGCCTCCAACGTCAACATCGTCGAGGAGATGGTGAACCTCATCGTCGCCCAGCGCGCCTACGAGGTGAACTCCAAGTCCATCCAGGCCTCCGACGAGATGCTCCAGAACGTCGCCAACCTGAAGCGCTGACGCGAAAAACTGAAAGCCTGAACAGTTGCAGGGCTGAATAACTGAACCACATGAACGCACGGATGTCCGCTTCTTCCGCCACCCCGCTCCCGCGACCGGCCCGCCGCTTGCTCGGGATGCTGGCCTTCAGCCTTTCAGTCCTTCAGACCTTCAGCCCCGTGCTTCGCGCCGCCGACCCGGCGCCGCTCGCCCCGCTGGCGCAGGAGGCCTTCACCGCCGCGCTCGCACGCGACCTCGCCGCCCATTTCAACCTCGAAGGCGACCTCCAGCTCGAACTGCTCCGCCCCTGGTCTCCGCCTCAGAAGGTCGCCCGCGACTGGCAGGTCGTCGTCACCGAGTATCCCTCCGTCGCGACCCCGGCCATGCTCCTGCGCTGCCGCATCCTCGCCGACGGCGAACCCTCGGCCGATCTCACCATCACCCTCCGCGCCTCGCTCTGGCGCGACGCCTGGGCCGCGCGCCAGCCGCTCGCGCACCACACCGTTTTCGACCCCGCGCTCCTCGAGGTCCGCCGCGTGGACCTGCTCCGCGACCGCGACGCCCTGCCCGCCACCGTCGGCGACAACTCCTTCATCTTCGCCCGCGCCGTCCACGCCGGCCGCATCGTCACCTGGCGCGACATCGCCCGCCGGCCGCTCGTCAGGAAGGGCGACATGGTCGAGGTCAGCGCCGCCGAGGGCAGCCTGACGATCACCATGAAGGCCATGGCCCTCCAGAACGGCGTGCAGGGCGAGGCCGTCACGCTCCGCAATCTCGAATCCCGCAAGGATTTCACCGCCTTTGTCATCGATGAAAACCGCGTCCAGGTCCGCTTCTGAGGCCGGCCTCCTCGCCCTCCTGCTCGGCGCCGCAGTTGTGGCGCCGGCCGCCTCGCTCTGGCCGGCCAACTCTTCCCAGGGCATGCTCGCCGACCGCCGCGCCGCCCGCGTGGGCGACATCCTCACCGTCGTCGTCTCCGAGGTCGCCACCGCCACCAGCGCGCAGACCAAGTCCTCCACCCGCGACTCGACGCTCGAGGACACCATCAACCAGTTCCTTTATCCGCCGGCCGCCACCGGCCTGCTCACCCACAACGGCTCGATGCCGCTCAGCAGCTCCACCAACAAGTCCACCTACACCGGCGGCGGCCAGATCAACAACACCCAGAGCCTCATCGCCCGCGCCGCCGTCCTCGTCACCGACGTGCTGCCCAACGGCAACCTCGTCATCGAGGGCGCCCGCCAGGTCACCTTCTCCGGCGAGACCCAGTATGTCGTGCTCCGCGGCCTCGTGCGCCCCGACGACGTCACCCCCGCCAACACCGTGCTCTCCAGCAACGTGGCCGACGCCCGCGTCGAGTTCCTCAGCGAGGGCAGCCTCACCGAGGCGCAGAAGCGCGGCTGGCTCTCCAAGCTCTATGAAAAGCTCCGCCCCTTTTGAACATGGCGGAAGCACTGCTGGACTGAGAACCTGAAAATGCATGCACGGACGCACCTCTCCTTCGCCTTCCGCTCGTTGCCCCGAGCCGGCGCGTTCAGCCCTGCAGCCCTGCAGTCTTTCAGCCGTCCCTTCCTTTTCCTCCTCAGCCTTTCAGTCCTTCAGCTCTTCAGCCCTTCCCTCCAGGCTTCGCGCGTCAAGGACCTGACGCTGGTCGAAGGCGGGCGCGACAACCAGCTCGTCGGCTACGGTCTCGTCGTCGGTCTCGCCGGCGATGGCGACAGCAACGCGGTCTCCACCCTGCGCGCCATCGCGAACATCCTCCAGCGCCACGGGCTCACGGTCGAATCCACCGACATCAAGGCCAAGAACGTTGCCGCCGTCATGATCACGGCCGACATCGCCGCCTTCCTCAAGCCCGGTGCGCGCATCGACGTCACCGTCGCGGCCATGGGCGACGCCAAGTCCCTCCAGGGCGGCGTGCTGCTCCAGACCCCGCTGCTCGGCGGCGACGGCCGCGTGTATGCCGTGGCGCAGGGCCCGGTTGCCATCGGCGGCTTCGTCGGCGGCACGGGCGGCGCCGGCGGCGCCACCGTCCAGAAGAACCACCCGACCGTCGGCAGCATCAGCAACGGCGCCATCATCGAGCGCGAGATCGAGACGGCCTTCGTCCACGAGAACACCCTCCGCCTCCTCCTGCACAACCCCGACTTCACCTCCGCCGCGCGCATGGCCGAGGCCATCAACACCCGCTTCCCCGAGTCCGCCGCCGTCGCCGTGGACGCCGCCACCGTGAAGGTCGGGCTGCCCGCCGGTTACGCCGGCCGGGACGTCGCCTTCCTCGCCGACCTCGGCAACGTCGAGGTCCAGCCCGACACCCTCGCCCGCATTGTCATCAACGAGCGCACCGGCACCATCGTCGCCACCTCCACCGTGCGCCTCTCGCAGGTCGCCATCGCCCACGGCTCGCTCACCATCACCGTCACATCCAACGTCGGGGTCAGCCAGCCCAACGCCTTCAACAACTCCGGCCAGACCGTCGCCGTGCCCAGCACCCAGACCGCCGTCAACGAGGGCAAGGGCGGCTTCACCGTGCTGCAGGAGTCCCCGAGCATCGAGCGGCTCGCCGCCGCGCTCAACTCCCTCGGCGTCTCCACGCGCGACATGATGGCCATCTTCCAGTCGCTCAAGCGCTCCGGCGCCCTCCAGGCCGAGCTCGTCATCAACTGAGCCCCTGCAATCGTTCTCGTTCTCCCAATCCTGACCGTTCTCCCCTCCGCCTTCTTCCCCGCACTCAAACAATCCCGAGATTAAGAGAACGAGAACGAGCAAGCCCACCTCCCTTTCACTCTCCCTCTCCCTTTCGCTTCCCCATGCCCGTCGCGCCCGTCAGCTCCGCCACCTCCGCCGCCGCGGCCCTTGCCGCGAGCGGCCAGCCGGCGGCGTTGCGGAACCTCCCGCAAAGCGAGCAGGTCAAGGCCGCCGCGGGCCAGTTCGAGGCCATCATCCTCCGCCAGCTCCTGCAGGACAGCGTCGGCAAGCTCATGGGGCAGGGGCCCGCCGGCAGCACCTACGGTTTCATGCTGACCGACGTGCTGGCCAACAAGCTCGCCGAGGGCGGCGGTCTCGGCCTCTCCGGCCTGCTCGCGCAGCAGCTCACGCCCCGCGGCTCCGTGGATGAAACCGCCGGCACCAACGAACTTCCATGAACGAACCCTGGACCATCATCGCGGAATCCCTCCGCACCGAGATCGCCGGCTTCGGCGGCCTCCTGCACCTTTTCGAGCAGCAGCAGCAGTGCCTCTTTGCCCGCGACACCGACGGCGTGCTCCGCCTCAGCACCGAGATCGGGGAGCGCACCCGCGCCATGTCGGAACAGCGGGCGCGCCGCGAGCAGCTCGTCGCCGACTTCGCCGTGGCCCACGGCCAGCCCGCCACCGCCACCCTGCGCTCGTTGCTGCCCTTCATCGTCGAGGAGGCCCGCCCGCTCATCGAGGCGCTCATCGCCGAGGTCAACGTGCTCATCCACCGCGTCCGCCGGCTCACCCGGCAGAACCACACGCTGCTCGCCCGCACGATCGAGTCGCAGCAGGAACTCATGCGCAGTCTCCGGCCCGACGCCTTCGTGCACACCTACTCGGCCGCGGGCCGCAAGAGTCTCACGTCCAACACCCGCGCCCCCGGCGCCCTCCAGGCCGCCGGCTGAATGACAGAAGAGCTGAACGGCTGAACCGAACCAAAACCCCCGCAAGATCCAGCCCTTCGCCCGGTCCGCCTACCCTCGCCCGATAACCGCCTCCTTTCCTTCAGCCCTCCAGCCCTTCCCCTCCCATGTCCGGCCTGTTCTCCACCCTCAACTCCAGCTCGATGGCGCTCGGCGCGCACAGCCGGGCCATCGAGACCAGCGGCAAGAACCTGGCCAACGTCAACAATCCCAACTACGCCCGCCAGCGCGTCGTCTATGGCGACCGCGGCACGGTCGAGACCCCCGACGGCGTCCAGAGCCTCGGCCTTGAGGTGCTGGCCATCCGCCAGCTCCGCGACGTCCTGCTCGACCGCCAGCTCATGCGCGAGATCGGCCTGAGCGGCTCCTACGAGGCGGAGCAACAGGCGCTCCAGCGCGCCCAGGCCGGCCTCGGCCAGAACATCAGCGGCACGACCAGCGTCACCGGCTCCGACAGCGGCGGCCTTTCCGCCGCCCTCGACAACTTCTTCAACGCCTTCCAGAGCCTCGCCGCCCGGCCCACCGACATGGGCACGCGCCAGACGCTGCTCCAGCAGGCCGCCATCCTCACCGGCTCGCTCCAGGAGGTCGATGCCCGCCTCGTGCAGGTGCAGAGCGACATCAACGCCGAGATCGGCGCCGACGTCACCGCGGTCAACACCCTCCTGGACACCATCGCCGGCCTCAACGCGCAGATCGCCCGCTTCGAGATCTCGCGGCCGGGCGCGGCCGTGGACCTGCGCGACCAGCGCCAGGCCCGCCTCGAGGAGCTCGCCGCCATCCTGCCCGTCGAGGTGCGCGACCTGGGGGACGGTCAGGTGGAGCTCGTCGCCAAGGACGCCGGCAATGCCGACATCGTCCTGCTCACCGGCCCGACCGTGAACGGCGCCGTCGCCTTCACCGGCACGGCGCTCACCGGCGGTTCGCCCGCCACGGCCATCGCCCTCGGCGGCGGTTCGATCCAGGGGGCGCTCACCGCCCGCGACGGCGCCGTGCAGGATCTGCGCGACAATCTCGACCTGCTCGCCGAACAGCTCGTGACGTCGGTCAACGCCGCCTACAACCCCTCCAGCACGGCGGGGGCGGACTTCTTCGAGCCCGCCGGCACGACCGCCGCCACCATCGCCGTGCGCTCCGGCCTCACCGCCGCCAGCCTCGTCACCGGCGCCGGCGCCGCCGGCGACAACTCCATCGCCGTCGCCGTGGCCAGTCTGGCCAACCGGAATTTCTCCACCGGCTCGGGCGATCTGCTCGACGGCACCTTCGGCCAGTTCTACGCCCGCACCGTCAGCGACCTCGGCCAGTCCCTCGCCACCGCCACCGCCCGCGCCTCCGACCAGGACAAAATCCAGCAGCTCGTGCGCAACCAGCGCGATACCGTGAGCGGCGTCTCCCTCGACGAGGAGATGGCCGACCTGGTGAAGTTCCAGCGCGCCTTCCAGGCCTCGTCCCGCGTCTTCTCCATCGTGGACGAGCTCCTCGAAACCATCGTCACCCGGCTCTGACGCCGACACAACGCCGGAAGCCCAGACCATGAATCACCGCATGCACACACCGCTCGACGCCCGCCGGCCCGTCCTCCGGTTCCTGTCCTCCGCCCTCGGATAGATCTCATGCGCATCGCCTCCAACACCGTCCAGGACACCATTGTCCGCCAGATCCAGCAGCTCGGCGTGCAGAGCGCGAAGCTGCAGACGCAGGTGGCGACCGGCCAGCGCATCGCCCAGGCCGACGAGGATCCCGCCGCCGCCGGCCGGGTGCTCACCCAGCAGAGCGAGCTTCGCCGGGTGGGCCAGTTCGAGCGCAACGCCACCCGCGCGCTCGAGATCAGCCAGGCCACCTTCGCCGGCCTGAACGACGTGAAGGAAATCTCCGACCGCGCCGGCGAACTCGCCACGCTCGGCCGTTCGCCGACCAGCCCCGAGGCGCTCCAGGCCTACTCGGCCGAGGTCAACCAGCTCATCGAGCAGCTCCTGCAGGTCGGCAACTCCCGGCTCGGCAACGACTACCTCTTCGCCGGCACCGCCGTGGATACTCCGCCCTTTTCCGCCACCCGCGATGCGGCCGGCAACGTGACCGCCGCCAGCTACGACGGCGACACCAGCACCGCCACCATCCCGCTCTCCGAGGTCGCCACCGTCACGCCCTTCTCCAGTCCGGCCACCAACCAGGGCGTCCGCGATCTCCTCAACCAGCTCGTCGCCCTGCGCGATGCCCTCGCCACCAACGACAGCGCCGGCCTCGCCGCCGCGCAGGCCGCCATCATCAACGGCGAGGATGCCCTCGTCTCCGCCCTTGCCGACACCGGCGCCGTGCAGACCCGCATCGAGGTGAACCGCGCCCAGCAGCAGACCCGCGGCGAAAGCCTCGTGAGCCTCGTGGCCGCCGAGACCGGCGCCGACCTGCCCGACACCATCGTGCGCCTCAACCAGTCGCAAATCGCCTACCAGGCCGCGCTCCAGTCCGCCGCCAGCATCATGAAAATCTCCCTCCTCGATTACATCCGCTGAGTCCGCCCCTCCCATCGTTCTCCTTTTCCCTCCCGCCGCTCACCTCCACACCCCGCCCGCCATGAAAGTCCTGTCCGAACCGCCCATGCCCGCCGCCGCGATGCCCCCGCCGCCCGCCGCCAACCACTTCGAGCTGCCGCAAGGCCTCATCGGCTTCAAGGATTACACCCGCGCCGAGCTCCTCTTCGTGCCCGACCACCTCCCGTTCCTCTGGCTCAAGCTCCAGCGCCCCGCCGGCGATGCCGTGCACTTCATCGTCATCGAGCCGGGCGGCCTCGTGCCCGGCTACACCCCCGAGCTTTTCGACGCCGACGCCGAGGCCCTCGGCCTGCGCGACGCCTCCGAGGCCATGGTCCTCAACATCGTCACCCTCAAGAGCCAGAACCCCCTCGAGGCCGTCGTGAACCTCGTCGGCCCCATCGTGATGAACCGCCGCACCCGCGTGGCGCGCCAGCTCGTCATCTCCAACTACTCGCAATACAGCGCGCACTGGCCCCTCGTGGACAGCACCGCCACCCGCGCGAGCGCCTGAATCACGGAGACACTCCCATGCTCGTCCTATCCCGCAAGGTCAACGAGGCGATCGTCATCGGCGAGGGCATCGAGATCCGCATCAACCGCATCGAGGGCGATGTGGTGAAGATCGGCATCATCGCCCCCCGCGACGTCCCGATCTTCCGCAAGGAGGTCCACACCGCCATCGTGGCCAGCAACCAGGCCGCCGCCCTCCCGCACTCCGCGCAGTCCGGCCTCCCCGCGCTTCCCAGGATTTCCCGGCCCAAGGATTCCGGACCGGTCCCACCCCCCATGGATGGCGTCAAACCTGCCAGCCGCCGCAACGGCGCGGCGGCTTAACCCCAGTCAACCACGCCATCACCATGAGCGTCATCAACACCAACATCCAGGCCATCGCGGCCGCCCGCAACCTCAACGCCTCCCAGGAGATGCTCGGTCGCTCCCTGTCCCGCCTCTCCTCCGGCTCCAAGATCGTCAACCCCTCCGACGACGCTGCCGGCCTCGCCGTGTCCGAAAAGCTCGACGCGCAGGGCCGCCGCGTGAAGGCGGCCATCACCAACGTCCAGAACGCCATCTCCTACGTCCAGACCGCCGACGGCTTCATGAGCGGCATGACGAAGATCCTCTCGCGCATGAGCGAGCTCGCGATCCTCGCCAAGGACGTCACCAAGAACACCACCGACATCGACCTCTACTCGCAGGAGTTCACCGCCCTGCAGGACCAGCTCCGCGCCACCATCGGTGGCACCACGGCCGACATCGGCGGCACCGCCGACATCAGCGCCCCGCTCGGCGCCTTCAACGGCATCGCGCTCTTCGGGTCCTCGGCGACCGGCCTCACCGTCACCATCGGCCAGGCCGTCGGCCAGGAGATGACCATCGGCGACTCCGACCTGCGCACCGGCGACATGCTCGCCATCATCGACCAGGATTCGTCGGGCAACTATTCGCTCGGCCTGTCCGACGCCACCGCCATCGAGGCGATCACCGCCGCCATCCAGCACGTGGCCACGGAGCGCGCCTCGCTGGGCGCCTCGCAGTCGCGCCTCGAGCTGGCCGCGACCACGCTCCAGGTCGAGTTCGAGAACCTCAGCTCCGCCATCTCGCGCATCCGCGACGTGGACGTGGCCGAGGAATCCACCTCCTTCGCCAAATACAACATCCTGGTGCAGTCCGGCACCGCCATGCTCGCCCAGGCCAACCAGACGCCACGCAGCGTGCTCCAACTGCTGCAACAGTGAGGGCTGACCGCCAGCCAGCAGCCACGGGCGAGGCTTCCCGCCAGCCGTGGCCTTGGTCACCTCGGAAGAGGGTGGGTTGATACCTTGGAAGCGCAATCCTACCACCTGTTTTCAGGTGGTTGGCGGGTTGTTTAGTTGGCATTGCCATCACCTCAAAAGCCATCGTCGGGCTCCCTGATTTCTGCTCTGGCCGCACCTGAAATCATCACCTGCCAGAACCTTGCCAGCGGGTTTGGCTGGACCTGGAAAACGGTAGAAACACGGACGGCCAATCGGGTGTCTCGCGCCATAAACCAACGCGCCCAAGAACACCGTCCATCCGCCCCCGCATCTCACCGCTTCCGCGCCGGTCCTGTTGGTGCGCGATGTCGTGCTGGCGGCCAACCATTGCCGCGACGCACGCGGCTTTCCCCCGACGGTTTCCGGGGCAGTCCGCCGGACTTCGTCAAAACGCGACGGCCTGTTCCTCGTGCTCGGCCAGGCGTCCAAGGGGCACGTCAGCGTGCCCCACTGGCGGGTGGATGAAAACAGCTGGAACGTGCATCTCTGGGTGTCCGCTGCCGCCGCCCTGCTGGCCGGGGTCCGCCGTCGGGGCGCACGGTCCGGCTACGACGTCGCCTGCGGCCAGCCCATCGCACCCGGGTGCTGCCGTCCCCTTTGCCAGAACCGCGCTTCGTTTTGAACCGTGCGCTCGGACGGTTCCGGCCCCTTTTTTTGTGTGCGTTTCCGTGCCAACACCTCAGCTCGGCTGCGCGGGGGTGGTGCCTTCGACGCTGCGGTGCACGGCGTGCGCCAGCTCTTCGTTGGTGAACGGCTTCGAGATGAGCGAGACGTAGCCCATCTGCTGCAGCATCTCGGGCGCGATGCGCGAGTAATAGCCTGACATGATGATCACGGGCAGGGTGGGGGCGATGCTGCGGATTTCGGTCACCAGCTCCATGCCGTTCATGCCGGGCATCGTCTGGTCGGTGAGCAGCACGGCGATCTCGCCGACGCGGCCGCGCATCTCCTCGAGGCAGGTGGCGGCGCGGTCGAAGGCGATCACGCGGTAGCCGGCGCGCTCGAGCGAGATCTGGGCGAAGCTCCGCACGAGGTCCTCGTCGTCCACGATGGCCACGAGTTCACCCTGGCCGCGCGGCGTGTCCCCGCCGGCGCTGCTGACGGGCGTCTCCTGCACCTCGGCGACGGGCAGGTAGAAGGTGAAGGTGGTGCCGTGGCCGGGCGTGCTCTCCACCGTGATGGCGCCCTGGTGGGCCTGGATGATGCCGTGGACCATGGAGAGGCCGAGCCCCGTGCCCTGGCCGACCTCCTTGGTCGTGAAGAACGGGTCGAAGATGCGCTTGGCGGTCGTCTCGTCCATGCCGTGTCCGCTGTCGCTGAAGTCGCAGCGCACATAGCCGCCCGGGGCGAGCTGGTTGAAGGCGGAGGTCTCGGCGATGACGGCCGGGGTGAGCGTGATGCGCATGACGCCGCCCGTCGAGTGCATGGCGTGGGCGGCGTTGGAACCGAGGTTGAGCAGCACCTGGTGGATCTGGCTGGCATCGGCCAGCACGGGGTCGCAGTCCTCGGCGGCGCTCACCTCGATGCGGATCGTGGCGGGCACCGTGGCGCGGAGGAAGCGGCGCGCGTCCTCCACGATGGCCTTGAGGTCCACGGGCACCTTCTTGGAACCGCTCTGGCGGCTGAAGGTGAGGATCTGGTCCACCAGCTCGCGGGCGCGCAGGCTGGCCTCGCGCGAGGCCTCGAGGTAGGGCCGCGACTCGTGGTCGGGGGCCAGGCTGTCGAAGGCGAGATCCTGGTAACCGAGGATGCCGGTGAGCAGGTTGTTGAAGTCGTGGGCAATGCCGCCGGCAAGCGTGCCGAGCGTCTCCATCTTCTGCGCCTGGAAGAGCTGGCTCTCGAGCTGGCGGCGCATCTCCTCGGCGTCGCGCCGGGCGGTGATGTCCTGGAAGCCGCCGAAGAGGCGCGTGACCCGGCCCTGGCGCCACTCGGCCTGACCGAGGATGCGGATCCAGAGCTGGTGGCCGCGCGCCGTGGTGAAGGGCAGCTCGAGGTCGAAGGGCGTGCCGTCCGACCGCGCGCGCTTGAAGGCCTCGGCGAGCACGACGCGCGATTCGTTGGGGTAGAAGCGCTGGACCGACTCGCTGGTGGGCGTGAACCCGAGGTCCACCTCGTGGATGCGATAGACCTCCGGCGCCCAGGTGATGCGGCCGCTGATCGTGTCCTCCTCCCAGGCGCCGATCTGGGCGAGGCGGTTGAGCTGGAGGGAGAGCTGCTCGCTGTGGCGGAGCTTCTCCTCGAGGGTCTTGCGGGTGGTGATGTCGGTCTGGGTGCCGACCATGCGGACCGGTTTGCCGTGGTGGTCGCGGGCGACGACCTTGCCGCGGTCGAGCATCCAGATCCAGTGGCCGTCGCTGTGGCGCATGCGCAGCTCGACCTGGTAGAAGGGGCTCCGGCCCTCGATGTGCTGCTGGAGGGCGGCGTTGGCCACGGGCAGGTCCTCGGGGTGCACGCGCGAACTCCAGTCCTCGGGCACCGAGGTGATCTGCGCCGGCTCCAGGCCGAGCATCTCGGCGTAGCGCTGGTCGCGGAAGACGCGGTGGCGGAGGAGGTCCCAGTCCCACACCGCGTCGTTGTTGCTGGTGACGATGAGGCGCCAGCGTTCCTCGGAGATGCGGAGCTGCTCGCGCAGCTCGCGGGCGGCGGTCACGTCGCGGTTGAGGCCGACGAGCCGCCCGGGCGTGCCGTCGGGCTGGCGGATGAGGTAGCTGCGCATCTGCATGTAGCGGGCGGCGCCGCCGGGCAGGATGATGCGGTATTCCGGCTCGAACTGGTCGCGCCGGCCGGCAATGACCTCGTTGAGGTGGTGCTGCACCTCGGGCCAGTCCTCCGGGTGCACGCGCTGCCGCCACGAATCGATGCCGCCGGAGACGTCGGCGCGCTGCAGGCCGTGGAGCTTGAGCAGGTGGTCGTCCCAGTAGAGGCGGTCGGCCTTGAAATCATACTCCCACACGCCGTAGCCCGCGGCGGAAACGACGAACTGGAGGCGTTCGGACAGGCTGTCGAGTTCGACCTCGCGCTCCTTGTCCTGCGTCTGGTCGCGCACGAGCCCGACGACGCGCACGAGGCGTCCCTCGGGGGTGAACTGGGGCTGGCCCTGGGCGCGCAGGTGGCGCAGGGCGCCGTCGGGCCGGATGATGCGGTATTCGAAGATGAGGTTCTCGTCGGGCTCCAGCGTGTTCCAGTCGATCGCGCGGATGCGGGGCCGGTCGTCGGGATGGATGCGGGCGAGCCAGTCCTCGTGCCGGCCGCTGAAGCCGCCGGCGGCGAGGCCGAAGATCTCGAACATGGCGGCATCCCACACCTGCTCGCCGTTGACCACATCCCAGTCCCACACGCCGTAGCCGGAGCTGCGGAGGGCGAGGCGGTGGCGGTCGTTGAGGAGCTTGAGCTCGCGGGTGCGGTTGGCGACCTCCTGCTGGAGGGAGGCGGCCTGGTGCTGCACGCGCTGGAGCAGGCGGTCGCGTTCCTGCTCGGTGCGGGTCTTGTCGGCGTCGAGCTGCTCCAGGCGGTGGAGCGAGAGCACGAGCACGGCGATGAGCACGAAGGTGAAGGCCACGGTCGTGAGGGCGGCCTGTTCAAGGCCGTCGTTCGCGCCGGCCGTTTCCACGCGGAGCTGCATCAGGTAGAGCACCGGGGGCAGCACGGCCGCCAGGAGGAGCAGGCGGCGGCCGACGAGTCCGGTGGCGTTGTCCGCCTTGAGGGCGTGGACGAAGCCCGAGTCCGCATGCGTGGAGATCAGCGCCAGGCCGAGCAGCACCGCGCCGAGCGAGCCGAGGCCCGAGATGCCCGGCGCCGCGTTGGCTGGCATAGTCAGCCGGGTGAGCAGTCCGAAGCCGGCGAGGGCGAGGAGGATGGCGCCGAAGAGCGAGGAGGCGCTGAGCCAGATGCGGCGGGTGCGCTCGATCTGCAGCAGGGCCAGGCCGGAGAGGATGAGCACGGCGTTGTTGGTGACGCCGGGCTGGTAGGCGAGGCCCGCGGCTTTGCCGCCGGTCAGCACGGCCGCCGCGCCCGCCTGCCAGGCGGCGCCGAGGCCGAGATATTCGCAGAAAAAGCCGCTGAGTCCGGCCAGCAGGACGGAGCCGCCGATCACCTTGCCCGCCAGGGCCGGGCCGGGCGGTTGCGGCCACTGCAGCATGAGGGCGGTGGCGGCGAGCGCGAGGCCCAGGGCGCTGGCGGGAAGCAGCGGCGGCCAGGCAGGATGCAGGCGGCTCAGGACGGGCACCCCCGTCCACCATCCGACCAGCGCCAGCAACCCCGCGAGCAGGGTCAGCAGGGTGGCGGCTTGGCTGATCCCACGCAGGATGGTTTCCGTGCGGCCGTGGTTGGGCAGGGCGGGAGAGGTGTGTGCCGACATCGGTCGAACTCATCATATCGGCACACGCGGCCGGAAAGTTAAGTCATTTTTCCGCCTGATTTTTGGCGCTGGGAGCCCGAGCGCGGGAGAAATGTGCTCAATTGTCACGGCAATGTGCCGAAACCGGAGGTGCAGTCATGAAAACAAGAATTCTTACCCTCGTCATCTTCGCCTTTGGTCTCGGTTTTAACTCTGTGCTGGCCGCCGCCGGCGTCGAGCCGCCCGTGCCGGTGCGCACCGTGCCACCGGTCTATCCCGACGACATGCGCCGCGATGGCGTCTCCGGAGTCGTCACCGTGAGCATCCTCATTGACGAAAAAGGCAACGTGCAGGAACCCAAGGTGGTGAAGACCACCCACGAGGCGTTTTCGCAACCGGCCCTCGATGCCCTGTCCAAATGGAAGTTCAAGCCCGCCAAGCAGGACGGCGCGGCCGTGGCCATGCGCGTGAACATCCCCATCCAGTTCACCAACAAGGGCTGAGCCGCCCTCTACGCTTTCCCGTCACCCCCCCCCCATGCAATTCCGATCCCTCACCATCGGCCGGCGCATTGCGCTCGGATTCTGCCTGATTCTCATCCTGCTCGGCGCCGTCGCCACCACCGCGTGGCTGGCCCTCGGTTCGTCGGGCCGTCGCCTGAATCTGTATGCCGGCAGCACCGCCGAGACCAACAACGTCGCCGGCGTGGAGGCGGCGATGCTGGCGGTGAAGCTGAGCGTGAACGAGTATCTCGCCACCGGGTCGGAAGCCAGCGCCCGGTCCTACCGGCAGGCCAAAGCCAGCCTCGACAGCCAGATCGAACACGCGCTCCAGTCCATCACCGACCCCGCCCGTGCCGCCGAGTTGCGCGCGGCGGTCGCCCTGCTCGCCAAGTATGACGCCTCCTTCCAGCGCGTCATCACCGCCACGAACGAGATGGACACCGTCGTCCGCGACCGGCTCACCCCGCAGGGCGACGCCATCGCCAAGGGCCTCGAAAAGATCCTCGCCGGCGCCCGCAACAACGGCGACATGAACGGCGCCTTCCAGGTCTCCAGCGCCCTCAAGAGCTACTTTGAATCCAGCAGTGAGGCCAACTCCTACCTGCTCACGTCCAAGACCGAGTTCGCCCAGGCCGCGCAGGAGCACATCAAGGCCGTCGCCAGCGCCGTGGTCCAGCTCCAGAAAGACCAGGCCGAGCTCGTGAAGCTCGACGAGACCCTGAAGGACGAGGCCAAGGACAAGCTCCTCGTCTCCCTCGCCGCCGCCGCCCAAGGCTACGCCGCCGGCCTCGACCAGATCATCGCCCTCAAACAGCAGCGCAACGCCATCCTCCGCGACGAGCTCGAGGTCATCGCGCCGCAGTTCACGGCCGCCCTCGGCCGCCTGCGCCAGGCCGTGACCACCTTCCAGTCGCAGCTTGGCGAGAACGGCCGCACCGACCAGCGCCGCAACGAGACCATTGTGCTCGGCTTCACCATCGGCGCGGGCGTGCTCGGCCTCGTCGTCGCCTGGTTCATCATCCGCGGCATCACCCGCCCGATCCTCTCGATCGCCCGCCAGCTCGCCGTCGAATCCTCGCAGACGCACAACGCCGCGCTCCAGGTCTCCTCCGCCAGCCAGTCCATGGCCGACGGCGCCAGCCGCCAGGCCGCCTCCCTCGAGGAGAGCAGCGCCTCCCTGCACGAGATGGCCAGCATGACCACGCGCAACTCCGAGAGCGCCCAGTCCGCCAAGGGCCTTGCCGCCGAGGCCCGCTCCGTGGCCGACGCCGGCGCCCGCGACATGACCGCCATGCGCGAGGCCATGACCGCCATCAAGTCGTCCAGCGCCGAGATTTCCAAGATCATCAAGACGATCGACGAGATCGCCTTCCAGACCAACATCCTCGCCCTCAACGCCGCGGTCGAGGCCGCCCGCGCGGGCGAGGCCGGCGCCGGCTTCGCCGTCGTCGCCGAGGAGGTCCGCTCGCTCGCCCAGCGCAGCGCGCAGGCCGCCAAGGAGACCGCCGCCAAGATCGCCGACGCCTCCGCCAAAAGCGAGCAGGGCGCCGCCATCAGCGGCCAGGTCTCCGCCAGCCTCGACAAGATCGTCGAGCGCATCCGCCAGCTCGACGAGATGGTCGGCGGCATCGCCCAGGCCTCCACTGAGCAGAGCGAGGGCATCGGCCAGCTCAACCAGGCCGTCGCCGGCATGGACAAGATCACGCAGTCCAACGCCGCGCTCGCCCAGCAATCGGCCAGCTCCGCCGAGGAGATGAAGGCCCAGTCCGCCCAGGTGAAGGCTGCCGTCAACGACCTGCTCCGCATGGTGCAGGGTTACGCCGAGGAGCATCACGACGGCGCCATCGTCTCGCCCGTCGCGCCCGCACCCCACGCCGCGCCCGCGCACCGCTCCGCATCCGCGCATGCC
Source organism: Verrucomicrobiota bacterium (assembly GCA_049322455.1). Lineage (GTDB taxonomy): Bacteria > Verrucomicrobiota > Verrucomicrobiia > Opitutales > Opitutaceae > Lacunisphaera. The sequence goes on from JBMOQY010000017.1 coordinate 44,126, forward strand.
GCCCCCATCGCGGCGGCGGTCACCCACCACGACCAGCAGCTCAAGAAGCCCGTGCTGCATCCCGCCGGCGCGCCCGCCGCCCCGGCGCCCGCGATGGAGTGGAACGACTGAGCCGCGTTCCGGCTGCTCTGATCCTCCGCAGGGGCGGACCGCGGGTCCGCCCTTTCCTTTTTGTATTGGCGGCAGGACGGGGCGCTGACCCGCCAGGGCACGAGACGGGACCGGGAGAGCCCGCCCTGCAGCAGACACCCCGATTCCGGTCCTTCCCCGCCGGACGCAAAAAAACCCGGTGCGTGGACACCGGGTTCGCAGTCTGGGGAAATGCTTCAGCGTCCGAATGGCGGGCGGCTGTGCCGGGCGGGCCGGGGCAGAAGTTGCGTGCGGAAGGGCAGGGGATCGAAGACAAGACGGGGATTCAGCAGCGGTGGCTGAAAAAGGATGCGGCCCCAGGTCACATCCCTCGTCCGGCGCGGAACCAACTCCGCACCCTGACCGAAGTGGGGGTAGGGGGTGTTCATGTCTCTTACTACGGCCCAAATGGGGATTCCTGAACCGGAAACCTCCAGAGGAGGTGATCTCACAGAGGCCTGATGGGATTTTCCGCGGTTAAGGAGTGGAGTCTGCTGGGTGGTTGGGGTGTTTCGTGGTGGAGAAAAGCCTTGGTCCGTCGGAGTTGGGCGGCATCCTGGCAGGCATGGAAAACAGGCCCGTTACCCGGCCAGACTGGGGCGGCGGTTTCTGGCTTGCGGCCGGGGCGGTCGCGGCGACCTACGCGTATTTCCTGCTCTTCGCCGAGTTCGCCTTCCTCGAACTGGTGCGGACCGGCACGGCGGGCGAGGCGTCGCTGCGGATCGCCCTGAGCGCGCTGGGCGCGGGCGGCATCGCCGGCAGCCTGGCGGCGCAGTGGCGTTTCGGGCGGGAGAATTTTGTGCGACAGCTGGCGTGGTCCTACGCGGCCTGTGCGCTCGCGGCGGCGCTGGCGACATTGGCCAGAGGGCAGGGGGCCTGTGCGCTCGCGGCGGCCGGCATCGGGCTGGCGCTGGGCTGGAACACCGTGACGCTGGCGGCGGGGCTGCGGGCGCTGCTGCCCGCCGGCCGGCTGGGCTTGGGCGCCGGCGTGGGCACGGGCGCGGCCTACGCGCTCTGCAACGTGCCGGCGATCTTCACGGCGCCGGCGCCGGTGCAGACCTGGCTCTGTGCGGGTTTTGCCGCGGTGGCGGCCGTTGCCCTGCACAGGATCCGCCCGGACTGGCGCGAAGCGCCGTCCGCCGGGCGCCCGGCGATCTGGCCGTGGGTGGGTGCTTTCCTCGTGTTGGTATGCGTGGATTCGGCCGCGTTCCACGTCATCCAGCGCACGCCGGCGCTGCGGGAGGCGGCTTGGGCGGGGGCGGCACGGTTGTGGACCAACGCGCTTGTGCATTTGGGCGCGGCGCTGGCGGCCGGCTGGCTGCTCGACTGTGGCTGGCTCCGAGAAACCGTGGTGGCGGCCGGACTGGGGCTGGTCGTCGCCGGCCTTGGTTTCGGGTCAATGGTGCCGGTGCCGTCGCCCGGACTGCTCTACACGAGTGGCGTGTCGTTTTATTCCGCTGCGTTGGTGTTCTTCGCCGCGCGTGACGGCCGGCCGGAGACCGCCGCCGCCGTGTTTGCTGTCGCAGGCTGGGCAGGATCGGCCCTCGGTCTCGGCCTCGCACAGGGCTTCCTCGGCGCCTCTTAGCCGGAAAACCCAGCCTGCCGCGAAACCCGCGAACGGACTCGAATGAACCGATCGCAAGGGTCGGGCTCCTTCCCACCGCGCGCTCTGCGCCTCTGTGTTCAAACGGCGTTCAGGAGGTGAACAAATGCCCGCGAAGTGGGGCCTCCGCCCCAAAACTGCAAGGCGGGGTCCGGAGATCCCGCCCTACAGCGGGGCGGTTGAGCGAGGCGGGTGGCGGTCCCGCTCAGGTCTGGCGCCGGCGGGCGAGCCAGAGCATGAGGGCGCCGAAGGCGGCGAAGATCGCGCCCCAGACCAGGTTCACATTCTGCCCGAGCGAATGCCGGGCATAGATGGCGGGGTCGGACGCGAACCCGTAGATGACAAGGAGGACGCCGAGCAGAAGGAAGAGGAGCCCCATGGGCAGGCGGATGTCGAGTTGCATGGGCGGCGGGGGGTTGGGGGTTACCAGAAGACGATGTTCAGGACGAGGGTGGCGCCGAGGACGGCCATGCCGAGCGGGAAGGGGCGGGCATACCAGGCGGCGTCGGGCGGATCCTTCGGCTTGTCGGTGAGCGAATAGACCAGGCCGCGGAGCTCGTCGTCGGTGCGGTTGGGCCGGGTGGCGAGGGAGATGAACAGCGTGCCGAGGAAACAGCCGCTGAAGGCGAAGATCGCCATCCAGAAGTTCTGCGCCATCGAGCTGACGAAGGTGTGCTGGACGCCGAGCCAGCCGCCCTTGAGCAGGCTCGCGGTCTCGCCCACGGGCAGCGTGCGGCCCTGGAAGATCGCGGCGGAGAGCGTGCCGAGCAGCAGGCCGAAGAACGCGCCGTGGCCGGTCGCGCGGCGCCAGAACATGCCGAGCAGGAAGATGGCGAAGAGCGGCGCGTTGACGAAGCCGAACACCAGTTGGAGCATGTCCATGATGTTGTTGAATTTCGTGGCGGCGTAGGCGCAGCAGGCGCTGATGATCAGGCCGACGACCGTGGTGACGCGGCCGACCTTGATGAGGTGGGCGTCGGAGGAGTCGGGGTTGAACCAGCGCTGGTAGAGATCGTAGGTCCACACGGTGTTGAAGGCCGTGACGTTGCCCGCCATGCCGGACATGAACGAGGCCATGAGCGCGGTGAGGCCGATGCCGAGCATGCCGTTGGGGAAGTATTTCGCAAGCAGGGCGGGGACGACCATGTTGTAATCGGGGTTGCCGTCGGCGCCGGTGGGCAGCGCGATGCCGGCGGTGCCGCCCTTGTGGTAGAGCGCGATGGCGAGCATGCCGGGGAGGATGACCAGCGCCGGGAACAGCATCTTCGGGATGGCGGCGATGAGCGGCGTGCGGCGGGCGGCGTTCATGTCCTTGGCCGCCATGGCGCGCTGGATGACGAGGAAGTCCGTGCACCAGTAGCCGAACGACAGCACGAAGCCGAGGCCGGCCACGAGGCCGAACCACTCGATGCCGATCGGGTTGGCGGTGGGTTCGCCGAGGTGCGCCCAGGAGGAGCTCCACGCGCCGGGCATGCCCTTGGTGGCGGAGTAGGAGTCGAGGTTCCGCATCAGGCCGTCCCAGCCGCCGATGTCCTGGAGGCCGAGGAGGACGAGCGGCAGGAACCCGAGCACGATGAGGAAGAACTGCAGCACCTCGTTGTAGATGGCGGAGGTGAGGCCGCCGGAGTAGATGTAGATCAGCACGATCAGGCTCGAGAAGATGACGCAGGCGTCGAAGTTCCAGCCGAGGATGGCGTTGAGCAGCTTCGCGAGGGCGAACATCGAGATGCCCGAGGAGAACACGGTCATCACCGCGAAGGACAGGGCGTTGAAGGTGCGGGTCTTTTCGTCGAAGCGGAGCTTGAGGTATTCGGGCACCGAGCGGGCCTTGGAGCCGTAGTAGAATGGCATCATGAAGATGCCGACGAAGACCATGGCGGGGATGGCGCCGACCCAGTAGAAGTGGCTGGTGGCGATGCCGTATTTGGCGCCCGAGGCGGCCATGCCCATGACCTCCTGTGCGCCGAGGTTGGCGCCGATGAAGCCCAGCGCGCAGATCCACGCCGGGAGCGAGCGGCCGGACTCGAAGAAGTCCGCGCTCGTCTTCATGGAGCGCCGGATCACCCAGCCGATGGCGATCACGAAGATGAAATACAGCGCGAGGATCAGGTAATCGACGGCGGCGAGTTCGAGCAGCACGCCGCCGGTGGAGGAGACGGCGGTGCCGCCGCCGGCGCTGGCGAGCAGGGGTGCGGGCAACAGGGCATGCATGGGAGGAGGGGACGGGGACGCCGGCAGGATGCCGGGGCGGCGGGCGGGGCGCTACGCCGATTGATGTGCAGTTTTTGGCGAAAGCGGGGCGGGGACTGCGGGGAGGGGCGGGGGGCGCCACTATAGCGATGGCCGGCGCGGGCGGCATCCCCCGTTCGGGTGAAAGAGTCGGGCTCCGCCTTCCCTGATCACATCCTCTCCAGCCCGAACGAGGCAGTAGTTAACCACGAATGGACACGAATAGGCACGAATGCCCGAGGCAGAAGTGTTCGGCCAGGTCCGGGAATGGAAGTCCCTGATTGGTGCTGGCTCTGAAACACCGGGGATGGGTCTGCTTCATCCGTGTTCCTTCGTGTCCATTCGTGGTTCAATTGAATTGATCCGGCTTCAGCGCGCCGCGCGCACGTAGGTCTGGATGGCGTGGGCGGGGATGGAGCAGGCGAGCGCCTCGCCGGCGGCCGCGAGGCTGAACGCCGCCGGCTGGTCGGTGCGGTTCACCACGACCGCCACCAGCGAACCGTCGGGATTGGCGAAGGCAATGGAGTCGAGTCCGACCGGACCGCCGGCCGAGCCGATGCGGTGCGCGCCGGGCTTCACGAATTTGCTGAAATGGCCGAGGTAGTGGAAGGCCGCGCTGTAGCGGACCTCCTTGGTGCGGGTGTCCACGATGACCGGCGCGTCGCAGAAGTTGCCCACGTGGTTCGGTCCGCCGCGCTGGTCGAGCACGATGTTCCAGTCGATGAAGCCGGCGACCCAGTGCTTGAAGTCGCCGATCATCTGGGCGGCGTAACCCTCGCCGTGCTCCCAGATCCCGATGCGGCTGCCGCCCTCGAAGCAACCCTCGGTGAAGAGGATCGGCTTGTCGGGATAGGCGGCGTGGACGCGGGCGGAGGCGGCGTGGTCGTCGCTCACATACCAGTGCACGCCGAGGCCCCAGAGGTATTGCGCGGCTTCGGGGTCGCCGAGCAGGGCGGCGGCACGGGCCTCGATGCGGTCGCGGTTGTGGTCCCAGCCGATGAGCTTGATGTGATCGCGGAGGCCGGCGCGGTCCAGCGCCGGGCCGAGGTGGTTCTTCACGAAGTCGCGTTCCTGCTCCGGCGTGTAGAGGCAGGATTCCCAGGTCTGGTGCGCCTCGGGCTCGTTCTGCACGGTGAAGGCCCAGACGGGGAGCTGCTCCTCCTGCTCCATGGCCTTGGCAAAACGCACGAAATAGTCGGCCCAGGCCGGCGCGTATTCACGGCGCAGCGAGCCGCCGTCGTCCATGCGGTTGTTGGTCTTCATCCAGGCGGGCGGGCTCCAGGGAGAGACGAGCAGGCGGAAGTTCGCGTCGCCGCCGGCCGCCTTCCGCGCGTCGTGCAGCAACGGCATGACCCACTTGCGCATCGGGTCGAGGGTGAAGCTGTGCAGGTCGTAGTCGCCGGGCACCTCGGCGAGCGCCCACATGTTGAGCGAGAAGTCGCACGAGTTGAGGTGCGTGCGGGCGAGCGTGTAGCCGATGCCGTCCTGCGGGTCGTAGTAACGGCGGATGACCTCGAGCCGCTTGTCGGGCGGGAGCTGGGCGAGCACCCAGGCGGAGGCTTCGGTGAGGGCGCCGCCGAAGCCGATCATCTCCTGATAACGCCGGCCGGGATCGAGGGTGAGCGCGCCGGGCGCCGGGGCGGCCGGGGAAGGCGCCGGCGCGGGAAGCGGCGCGAGCCGCCGGCCGTTGTCGCGGGCGGTTTCGTGCAGCGACCACGCGGCGGAGGCCGGGGCGGCGTTCAGGAGCGCCGCCAGCACGGTGCCGGCGGCGAGGGGAAGGAGATGGGAGGCGTTCATGAATGAGGAGGTGGAGACGGCGCGAAGGTGCGCGCCGGACTGGCGCGGCGCGCACCCTGACTGACTAACCCCGAACCCCAATGCCGTCAGAGCTTGTAGCTGAACTGGAGCTGCCAGCGGCGCGGCGCCTGGTAGATGAAGCCGTAGAGGCGCGTGTCGTTCTCCAGGTTCTCGACGTTCAGTTGGACGCTGGCGTCGCGCTCGCGGAGCTTGAAGTCGTAGCGGACCATGGCGTTGAAGAGCGTGCGGCTCGGCGTGACACGGGTGATGGTGTTGCCGTTGTTGTCGAGGGCGTTCTGGCCGTAGGCCGGGTAGATGACGCGCGCGCTCTCGTAGCTGCCGCCGAGGCCGAGCGAAAGGCCGGCGAGGCTGCTCTCCTTGGGCAGGCGGTAGTTCACCCAGAAGGTGCCCTGGTTCTCGGGGGTGTCGTCCATCGGCAGGCCGTTGCCGAAGGCGGTGAAGGTCGAGGTGTCGCTCGGGTCGCTGTAAACCTGGTCGAGCGGGCGGCCGGCGGTGGCGGCCCAGGAGATCGGCGCATACCAGATCGCCCAGCGGTCCTGCGGATAGGGATACTTGGGCCAGGCCTGTGCGTTGAGCACGACCTTCTCGATGTGCGACCAGGTGACGACGAACTGGAGATTCTCGGTGGGTGACCAGAAGATCTGCGTGTCCCAGCCCTTCGCGCGGTCGCTGCCGGTGGCGACACTGCGCTGCGCGCCGTTGTCGTCCATCGTGGCGTTGTTGACGAGGTTGTCGAAGGGCAGGCTGCCGGGGTCGGCGCCGCCGTAGATCCAGCCCCACCAGCCGTATTGCTTCAGCGCGTGGACGTTGGCGAAGACCGCGTCGAGCATCGCCGCGCCGGTGGCCTTCGAGGCGTTGGCATACCAGTGGGTTTCGCCGGCGGAGTTGGTGGCCTGATAGACGGAGCCGGCGGCGACGGCGGCATCCCACTGGGCGGCGGAGGCGACCACGGCGCCGTTCCAGCCGTTGGTGGCGGGGTTGAGGTCGTCCACACGATAGACGATGTCCTTGGTCGGGTCGAAGTTCAGGTCGCCGGAGACGACGGGGGCGAACCACACGAGGCTGGAACTGCCGACCTGCGCGCGGGTGCGGGTGATCTCGAACTTGCTGATCGTGCCCGAGAGCTTGCCGCCGAAAAGGTCGAACTTGAGGCCGTATTCCTTGTTCTCGGCGAGCGCGGCCTGGAGGGGCTGGCCGTAGAGGTCGAGCTTGCCCTGGTAGTTGGGCTGCACGCCCTCGGCGTTCATGGCGTAGAGCGAGACCTCGCGGCCGGGTGTGACCGCCAGGCTGACGCCCCACTGGTAGGTGTTGTCCTTGTTGGTGTCGCTGCGGGTCGTGGTCGGCGCGGTGTCGCCGCGGCGCGAGCCGTCGGAGTTGAACTCGGGATTGTATTGCCAGACGGTGTTCCAACTGCGGTCGCGACGGGTGCCGGCGATGAGGGTCAGGCGGTTGTCGAGCAGCTTGCCCTGATAGACGGCGTAGAGGGCCGGGTTGGACGTGGTGGTCTCGCTGTTGCTCCACTCGACGAGCGGGTGGTCGGCCGTGGTGCCGTCACCCTGCTTGCCGTAGCGGAAGTAGGAGAAATCGGCGGGGCTGTGGTAATTGGCGACGTCGCCGGGGGTCTGGCGCGTGTGGATCTCGGCGGTCTCCCGCGTGTAGTTGAGGCCGGCGAGGAAGGCGTTTTCCAGGCGCAGCCACTTGGAGGAGTCCTGGAACAGCTTGAGGGAATAGGTGAGATCGGCGCGCACCTGCTCGTGGAGGTTGTCCTGCGTCTGCCGTTCCCACTGGTAGGCGATGGTGGAGGGCTGCGGACCGACGGGCACGCCGGCCTGCGTGGAGGTGAGGCCCGCGTAGGTGACCGGGGCGATGGCCCAGGCGGGCACGCCGCCGCCGCCCGTGATGATGCGGAGGGCGGCCAGGTTGTCGCGCTGCTCGAAGTCGAAGGTGCCGCGGTTGGCGCCGACGGTGAAGTAGAGGTTGTCGGCGAGCTTTTGCGTGACCTTCACGAGCTGGTTGGTGGCGGTGCTGTCGCGGTAGGTGTCGGGGCCGCTCCAGCGGAAGGTGCGCTCGTCGCGGCCGGGGATGTCGAGGAAGTTGCCGTTGTAGCCGGCGCTGTCGTTGACGAAGCCGGAGACGGCGGCGCGGAGGTTCTGCCAGCCGATGCCGGTGTGCTTCTGCTTGCCGTATTCGAGATCGACGAGCACCTCGGTGTTGGCGAACGGCTGCCAGAGGACCACGGGCGAGACGAACCAGTGGTTTTCGTCGTTGAAGTCGGTGGGGGAGCCCGTGTCCTGCCACGCGCCGGTGAGGCGGTAGGCGAGCTTGTCGGAGCCGCCGAGCGCGCCGGTCTGGTCCACGGTGGCGCGCATGAAGTCGTCGCTGCCGTAGGCGAGCGTGACCTCGCCGCGCTGCTCCTTGAGCGGGCGTTTGGCGAAGTAGTTCACCACGCCGCCGAAGTTGCCCACGCCGTAGAGCAGGGAGGCGGGGCCGCGCACGACCTCGATGCGGGAGATGTTGACGGAGTCGGTCGAGTTCTGGCGGCGGAAGCCGTCGCGCAGCACGGACTCGGTCTGGAAGCCGCGGATCTTCATGTGCGTCTGGTCCGGGCTGGCGGTGAGGCCCTCGGGGTTGTTGATCTTGCCGGGGCTGGTGGAGAAGCTGCCCGCGGGGGCGGAGTAGTCGTTCTGGGTCTGGAGCAGCACGCCGGAGCTGTAGCGGAGGGCCTGGCGCAGGTCGTTGGCGCCGATGTCGCGCAGGAAGTCCTCGGTGATGACCTCGATCGGCATCGGCAGGTCCTTGATCGGCGTGTCGAGCCGGGTGCCCGAGATCGAGTTGGTGGCGCGGTAGCCCTTGTCGTCTTCCGTGGAGACCACGAAGGGCGAGAGCACGAGGATCTCGTCCTTGTCGTCGGCGGTTTTGGCGGCAGCGGCGGCGGCGGTCGCGGCGACCTGGGCCCGCAGGGTGGACCCGAGGACGCAACTGGTCGTCAGGCACACGAGGGTGAATAACCGGGAGGGGTTCATGGCGTTGAGGTAGGGTATGGGGAACCCCGGGGCGGGGAGGGTTGCCCCGGGACGGGTGTGGCCTGACAATAACAGCCACGGCGGCGGCTCGCATCCCCCTTTCGGGTGGGAGCAATGATCCGGAATTGGCGTGAGTTGCGCGCAGGCGGGACTAGGCTTGGCTGTGCTGACTGCGCGTGCGCCGCGCTTGCCCGATTGTTTCACCGTCGTCCCGTCTCACCCCATGTCCGCAGGTGTCAGATTCATCCGCTTGGTGCCGCCGCTGGTTGCCGGCCTGGCTTGGCTGGCGGCCGCGCGGGCCGCCGAACCCGTTGTGCCGGTGCTCACCGACGCGGCATCCGTGCTGGCCCTGCCCGCCGAGCGGGCCGGCCAGCGCCTTCCGGTCCGTGTGACGGGCATCGTCACCGCCGCCGAGCCGGACTGGAACGGCCAGTTTTTCGTGCAGGACGAAACCGGCGGCATCTTTGTCGAGAACCTGCACCGGGCCGCGCCGGAGCCGGGCGACCGCGTGACCATCGCAGGGGTGAGCCATCCCGGCGCCTTCGCGCCGATCATCAGCGCGCCGCAATGGACCCGTCTCGAACACGGACCGCTGCCCGAGGCCCGGCGTGTGCGGATCGAGGATTTGCAGACCGGCGTGGAGGACAGCCAGCGGGTCGAGGTCACCGGGGTGGTGCGCACCGCGCGCGTGGAAAACGACCGGCTGGAAATGGCGCTTTCCGTGGCGGGTTACCGCCTGCAGGTGCGCGCCCGCGCGATTCCCGGCGTGGCGCCCGTGTCGCTCGTGGCCGCGCGTGTGCGCGTGCGCGGCACCGCCGCCACGCACTACATCGGCGTGTTGCGGCACCTGACCTCCGTCGCCGTTTACGTGCCGCGGGCCGAGGACCTCGAGGTCCTCGAATCCGAGACGGTCAATCCCTTTGACGACGAGGCCATTCCGATCAACAGCATCGCCCAATACCGGCGCGGGCGCCGCGCCGAGCAGCGCGTGCATGTGCGCGGCGTGGTCACCTTCCGGGACGGGCGCGGCGAAATCTACCTGCAGGACGACTCGGGCGGCATCCGCGCGGTGGCGGCGAACCCGGCGGCCGTGCTCGCGCCCGGCGCGCGGGTGGATGCGGCCGGTTTCATCGAATACGAGGGCCACCTGCCGCTGCTGCGCGACGCCGTGTTCCGCCCGGCCGGCGGCCCGCCCGCGCCCGTGGCGCCCAAGGCCGCGCCCTTCGCGGAGATCGCGCGTGGGCAGCACCACGCCGAGCTGGTCACCTTGCGCGGCCACATCCTCGACCGCTCCACCCGGCCGGACACCCGGCCCGACGGCACGCAGACCGGCGTGGTCGCGAGCTGGCTGGTGCAGGGGGAGGGAATGGCCTTCACGCTGGAGCACACCAGCCTCGAGGAGGATGCCGGGCTGGCGCGCGTGCCGGTCGGCAGCCTGATCGAGGCGGACGGCCTGTGCGCCTCGGCGGTGGACGCCACCGGCAAGCTCACGTCGCTGCGCCTGCTGCTCCCGGCGCCGGCCAGCCTCCGGGTGCTCGCGCGGCCGAGCTGGTTCACCGCGACACGGCTCCTGGCCGGCCTCGGCATTCTCAGCGCGGTGCTGCTGGTGGCCGTGGCCTGGCTGCTCACGGTGGCCCGCAAGAACGCCGCGCTGCACCGGCTCGTGCGCGAACTCGAGCGCGCCCAGCGCGAACTGCAGGAAGCCCACGACACCCTCGAGCAGAAGGTCGCCGAGCGCTCCGCCCAGTTGCGGGTGGAGATGACCGCGCGCAAGGCCGCCGAGCTGCAGTTCAAGGCCGTGCTTGCCGAGCGCACCCGCCTCGCCCGCGATTTGCACGACACGCTCGAACAGACGCTCGCCGGCATCGCGCTGCGCCTTAACGCCGCCGCCAAGCTCGCGCGCCGTGATCCCGCCGCCTCCGACGAGCACCTCCAGTTCGCGCGCAACTGGCTCCATCAAAGCCAGGTGGACCTGCGCCGCTCCATCTGGGACCTGCGCTCCCGCGAGCTGGAGCAGTTCGACCTCGCCGGCGCCCTGCGGCGCACCGCGGAGCACATGGCCGAGGGCGCCGACCTCGAGGTGGACTTCCAGGCCGACGTGCCGCCGCCCGGCCTGCCCGAGGTCGTCGAGGAAAACGTGCTGCGCATCGGCCAGGAGGCCCTGACCAACATCGGCAAGCACGCGCATGCCAAGCGCATCACCGTCCGCCTGAACTTCGATCCGCGCGCGCTGCGGCTGCGCATCGAGGACGACGGCGTGGGCTTCGCGCAGGGCGGGGTGCCGGCCGAGGGGCATTTCGGCCTCACGGGCATGACCGAGCGCGCCAAGCGCCTTTCCGGCGGCCTCACCGTGCGCAGCACCCCGGGCCGCGGCACCTGCGTCCTGTTGGAAATCCCCCTCGAACCCGCCCCCGCGCCGGAAGCCGTGAACTGAACGCTTTTCCCCATGAGCACCTCCCGCCCCCTGCGCATCCTCGTCGCCGACGACCACTTCATCGTCCGCAGCGGCCTGGTCGCGATGATCGACTCCGAGCCCGACATGAAGGTCGTCGCCCAGGCCACCGACGGGGCGCAGACGGTCGAGGCCTACGCCAGGCACCGGCCCGACGTGCTGCTCGTGGACCTGCGCATGCCCGTGATCAGCGGCAACCAGGTGATCGAGCAGATCCGGCAGGAGTTCCCCGATGCGCCCATCCTCGTGCTCACCGCCTACAACGGCGACGAGGACATCCACAAAGCGCTGGCCTCGGGCGCCCGCGGCTACCTGCTCAAGAGTTCGACGGGCGACGACCTCATCCCCGCCATCCGCACCGTGGCGGCCGGCGGGCGCTGGGTGCCGCGCGACGTGGCCAGCCGGCTCGCCGTGCGCCGCGATTACGGCAACCTCACGCACCGCGAGATCGAGGTGCTGCGCGAGATCGCCCGCGGCCGGGCCAACAAGGAGATCGCCGCCCACCTCGCCATCTCGGAAAACACGGTGAAGGACCACCTCAAGAACATCCTCGCCAAGCTCCAGGTCGCCGCCCGCACCGAGGCCGTCACCGTCGCCGTCCAGCGCGGGATCATCGAGCTGTGAGGCCCCGCGAGATTCTGAAGATTTGACTCGGCCGTGACGCCGCCAAATGTCCGCCTGCATGGGACCGACCGAGCCGGCATTTTGGGAGCAGCGCTATCAGGCGGGCCGGATGCCCTGGGACTTGGGACGCACCCCGCCGGCACTGACGCGGTATCTCGAGGCCGCCGGCGCGGAGAAGGGCAGGGTGCTGATCCCCGGATGCGGCTCGGGCTATGAAGTGGAAACGTTCCGGCGGGGCGGCTGGGAGCCGTTGGCGATCGATTTCTCCCCTGCCGCGGTGGAGCGGGCGCGCACCGTGCTCGGGGCGGGCGCCGCCCCGTGCGTCCGGGAGGGCGATTTTTTCGCGGGCGAATTCGGCCGGGATTTCGCGCTGGTTTACGAACGAACCTTCCTGTGCTCGATGCCGCCCGAACGCTGGCCCGACTGCGCCCGGCGGGTGGCGGAACTGCTGCGTCCCGGCGGAGCCCTGGTCGGGCTCTTTGTCTATGGGGAGGAACCGGAACCGCCGCCGTTTCCGATCCGAGACCTGGCCGCGGCCCGGGCGCTGTTTGGACGCTTTGAGCTGGAGACCGACGAGATTGTGCCGGCGGAGGAGACCCTGCCGCTCTTCGCCGGCCGGGAGCACTGGCAGGTCTGGCGGCTGCGATAGCCGGACGCACAAGGCGTTCGCGGGTATGCGCCGGGGCGGAGGCGGTCCATCTAATATGCCAATATGCGCATATATATGAGCTAGGCATGCACAGCCAGCCCGGCCGCCTTCGGGCATACTGCGGCCACCGGGGCATCCTCCCGGCCCTCCTCCCAGTCATGCAATCCCCCCATTCCCTTCGCGTCCGGTCTGCTGTCATTCCTGCCCTCGTGCTCGCGGCGATGGCGCCGAGCCTTCGGGCCACCAACGGCATGAACATGGAGGGCTACGGGCCGGTGGCGACCGCGCTCGGCGGCGCCTCGTTCGCCTTCGACAACGGCACCGCCGCCGTGATGAACAACCCGGCGACGCTCTCGCTGATGCCGCAGGTGGCGCGGCTCGACGTGGCGCTGGGCGTGCTCGGCCCCGACATTTCCGCCACGAACCCGGCCGGACAGGTGGCCCGGTCGCGGGCCAGGGCTTTTTTCATGCCCGCCCTGGGTTACGTCCGCCGCTCGGGTGCTGTCACTTACGGACTGGGCCTCTTCGGCCAAGGCGGCATGGGTTGCGAATACGACGCCAATTCCTGGCGCGGTCTCGGCTTCGGCCTGGAGAACCGCACCGAGGTGTCGGTCGGCCGCCTGATCGCGCCGGTGTCCTGGCGCGTGAACGAGAAGCTCAGCCTCGCGGCCACCGCCGACTTCGTGTGGGCGGGCATGGATCTCCGGATGGCCATGAGCGGCACGCAGTTCTTCGACCTGGTGATGCCCACCAGCCAGCAGTTCGGCCGCGCCTCCGGCACGATCGTGCAGCGCTTCGGCCAGATCATGCAGATGATGCCGGCCGGCACGGCGGTGGATTACGCCTACTTCGATTTCTCCAACGGCAATCCCTTCACCGGCAAGGCGCAGGGCTATGGTTACGCGGGCAAGGTCGGCCTGGTCTATCAGGCCGCGCCGGAGGTCGCCTTCGGCCTCACCTATCACGCCCGGACCGCGCTCGCCGATCTCAAGGACGGTGCGGCCGTCAGCTTCCAGCTCAACGCGCCCGGCCTGGGCCAGGTGCCGCAGAAGCTCACGGGCGACATCCGGGTGCGCGATTTCGAGTGGCCCGCGATGATCGGCGCCGGTTTCGCGTGGGATCCGCAGGGCCCCTGGAGCTTCGTCGCCGATGTGCGCCGCGTGCTCTGGAGCGAGGTGATGGACAGTTTCCGGATGGCGTTCACCGCCTCGGGCAGCAGCGCCAACGGCAGCTTTGCCGGCCAGACGCTCGACGCCGAGCTGTTCCAGAACTGGAAGGACCAGACGACGGTGCAGGTCGGCGCATCCTACGTGGCGACGAGCGATCTCACCCTGCGCTTCGGCGCCAACCTCAGCTCCAATCCGATCCCGGACCGCTACCTGAACTGCCTCTTCCCGGCCACGATCGAGAAGCATTTCACAGCCGGTTTCTCCTACCGGGTCGCGGAAAACTCCACGATCGACTGGTCGGCGACCTACGGCTTCGAGGTCAACCGCACCAACGGCTACGGCATCGCGATCAGCCACCGGCAGATCAACTCGCAGGTGATGTTCAGCCACCGCTTCTGACCGCCCACCACGTTTCCATCCCACCCACGCCATGAAAAAACTCCTCATCCTCGGCGCCGGCACGGCGGGCACGATCATGGCCAACAAGCTCGCGGGCACGCTCTCCCGCGACGAATGGCAGATCACCGTCGTCGATCGCGACGAGACGCACCACTACCAGCCCGGCTACCTGTTCATCCCGTTCGGCATCTACACGCCGGCCGACATCGTGAAGCCGCGCCGCGACTACCTGCCGCGCGGCGTCGAGGTGGTCATCTCCGGCATCGAGGTGATCGAACCCGACCGCAACCAGGTGCGCCTGCAAAACGGCCGCGTGCTCGCCTACGACTTCCTGGTCATCGCGACCGGCGCGCACCCCGTGCCGGCGCAGACCGAGGGCCTCCTGGGCGACGAGTGGCACCGGAGCGTGTTCGACTTCTACACGCTCGAGGGCGCCGCGGCGCTCGCCCGCCGCCTCAGGCACTGGGAGGGCGGCCGGCTCGTCATCAACATCGTCGAGATGCCGATCAAGTGCCCGGTGGCGCCGCTCGAGTTCGCCTTCCTCGCCGACTGGTTCTTCACCGAGCGGGGCATCCGCCACAAGGTCGAGATCGAATACGCGACGCCGCTCCCGGGCGCCTTCACGAAACCCAAGGCCGCCGCACTCCTCGGCGATTTCCTCGACCGCAAGGGCATCAGGCTCTCCGCCGACTTTTCCGTCGGCTCCGTGGATCAGGCCGCGCGCAAGATCGCCTCCTGGGACAACCGCGAGATCGGCTACGACCTGCTCGTCACCATCCCGACCAACATGGGCGACGAGTCCATCGCGCGCTCGGGTTTCGGCGACGAGCTGAACTTCATCCCCACCGACAAGCACACGCTGCGCTCGAAGGTGAAGGACAACATCTTCGTGCTCGGCGACGCCACGGACCTGCCCTCCTCGAAGGCCGGCTCGGTCGCGCACTTCCAGGCCGACATCCTGCTCGGGAACCTCCTCGACGCCATCGACGGCCGCGACCTGCGCGCGAAGTTCGACGGCCACGCAAACTGCTTCATTGAATCCGGCTTCAACCAGGGCCTGCTGATCGACTTCAACTACGAGACCGAGCCGCTCCCGGGCAAATTCCCGCTGCCGGGCATCGGCCCGTTCTCGCTCCTCGAGGAGACGAAGATGAACCACTACGGCAAGATGATGTTCCGCTGGGTGTATTGGAACCTCCTCCTGCGCGGAGCCGAGCTGCCCATCGAGGCCGGGATGACCATGGCGGGCAAACGCCGCTGAACCATGAACACCGCCGCAGAAGCCGCGCTGCTCGCCCGCCTCGACGCCCTCGACCGCAAGCTCGACCTCGTGCTCGCCGAGGTCGAGGAGATGCGGCGCTTCCGCCGCGAAGCCGCGGAGCTGAAGGATGACCTCGCGCGCGTCGGCAAGGACCTGTTCCGGGCCACCGCCGAGGAGCTGGAGGGGGTCGCGCCCTTCGTGCAGACCGGCGACTTCGCCGCGCTCGCGAAGCGCCTCATCCGCAACGTGAACTCGCTCAACGAACTCCTCGTGCAGATGGAGAGCGCCCGCGAGTTCCTGGCCGATGCCGCGCCGCTTGCGCGGCAGGTGTTCAGCGACGGTCTGGCCAAGATGGACGAGCTGGACCGCAAGGGCTACTTCGCCATGGCCCGCGAGCTTCAGCGCGCCCTCGACAACGTCGTCACCGAATTCTCGGTCGAGGACGTTCGGCTGCTCGCCGACAACCTCACCGGCATCCTGCGCACGGTGAAGAACCTCACGCAGCCCGACATGCTCCAGGCGATCAACAACGCCGTGGAGATCTACAAGAAGGTGGATTTCGACTCCATCGAGGAGTTCTCGCTCTGGAAGGCGTTCCGCGAGGCGAACAAGCCCGAGATGCGCCGCGGCCTCGGTTTCCTCATCGTCTTTCTGCGCAACCTCAGCGCCCACCCGCCGGGCGCGCTGCCGTCGTCGTCCCGGCCCAAGCCGGCCGGCGGCGCCTGATACTTTTCAACCGCCAACCCTCAACCCCCGATCATCATGCCCACACGCACCCTTGCCCACAAGACCCTCGAAGTCGACGCCGAGGGCTTCCTCACCAATTACAAGGACTGGGACCTCGAGATCGCCAAGGTCCTCGCCGCCGAGGAGGGCATCGCGACCCTCACCGACCGGCACATCGCCGTGCTGAATTTCATGCGCAAGGAATTCGAGGCGAAGGGCGACGGCCCCTCGATCCGCCGCCTGACCAAGGAAAGCGGCGTGCCGACGAAGGAGCTCTACGAGCTCTTTCCCGGCGGCCCGGCCAAGAAGGCCGCGAAGATCGCCGGCATCAAGAAACCGCACGGCTGCATCTGAACAATTCGTGTAGGGCCGGCGCTCGTCGCCGGGCCACCACTCGAAACAATGGCCTGCCGACGAGCGGCAGCCCTGCAAACCAGACTCCCATGTCCTCTCCCGAAAAAATCAAAAAGGTCTCCATCATCGTCTCGAAGGGCTCGCTCGACGGCGTCTATCCCGGCCTGATCATGGCCAACGGCGCCCGCATGGAGGGCATCGAGGCCAACCTCTTCTTCACGTTCTTCGGCCTCTACGCCGTGATGAAGGGCTATCAGGACAAGATCCGGATCTCCACCGTCGGCAACGCCGCCATGCGCGTGCCCGACGCCAAGGGGTTGCCGCTGCCCACGATCCTCGGCGCCCTACCCGGCATGTCCGCCTTCGCCACCGCGATGATGAAAAGGGAGATGGAGAAGCTCGACATCCCCCCGGTCGGCGAATTCGTGCAGATGATCAGCGATGCCGGCGGCCACCTCTACGCCTGCAAGGCCACGGTGGACATGTTCCACCTCTCGCAGGACGACTTTGTGCCCGCGATGGAGCGCGTGCTGACCGTCGGCGACTTCTACGAGCTGGCCGCGGGCGGCGAGATCATCTTCACCTGAACCCCCGGGGGCATCCGCGGCCGGGACGAGGAGGCGCCATGTGCGAACTTGCCGCGCCGGGCCGGGTGGGCTCTCATGCTGCCCGATGGCCAGAAAAGCCCCCCTTTCCGATGAAGCGCTGGAGCTGATCGCGCAGCGGTTCGCCACCCTTTCGCAGCCGATGCGCCTGCGGCTGGTCCACGCGCTGTTCGCCGGCGAGAAGAACGTCACCACCCTCGCCGGCGAGACGGGCGGCACGCAGACCGCCACCTCGCGCCATCTGCAGGCGCTCACCCGGGCGCACATCCTCGCGCGGCGGAAGGAGGGTCTGCAGGTCTTCTACTCGATCGCCGACCCCACCATCTTCGACCTCTGCGAGGTCGTCTGCGGCAGCCTGGCGAAGCAGCTCACCCGCCAGGCGAGCGCGCTGGGCGGGAGGACGCGGTAAGGTCCGGACCGCGCCGCCACCAATGCAGGCGGCGGCCCACTTTACTCCGTTTGGCGGAGAAGCTGGCGCGATTCCGGTTTGCCCGCCGCAGAATTTCCCGCGAGGGTGGGTCCCGTAACGGTCAACCCCACCCCGACCCGTGACCCACGCCAAGCCGCCGAGTGATCGCCACCAGGAATTTGCCGAGCAGGAAGCCCGCCTCCGGGAGGGCGGCGGCGCGGACGGCCAGGCGCGCCAGCACAAGCTCGGCCGGCTGTTCGTGCGCGAGCGCATTGCGGCGCTGGCGGACGATCCGGCGGCCTTTTTCGAGCTCGGCCTGTGGGCGGCCCACGGCATGTATCGCGAGTGGGGCGCCTTCCCCGGCGCGGGCGTCGTGACGGGCGTCGCCGACATCCACGGCCGCCCGTGCATGATCGTGGCCAACGACGCCACGGTGAAGGCCGGCGCCTTCGTCCCGATGACCTGCAAGAAGGTGCTCCGCGCCCAGCGCATCGCCTTCGAGTGCAACCTCCCGCTCGTCTATCTGGTGGACTCGGCCGGCGTGTTCCTGCCCATGCAGGACGAGGTCTTCCCCGACGAGGACGACTTCGGCCGGATCTTTCGCAACAACGCCGTGATCTCCGCGGCCGGCATCCCGCAATACGCCGCGATCATGGGCAACTGCGTCGCGGGCGGCGCCTACCTGCCGGTGCTCTGCGACAAGATCCTCATGACCGAAGGCAGCGGACTCTACCTTGCCGGACCGCAACTGGTGAAGGCCGCGATCGGGCAGGAGACCGACACCGAGTCGCTGGGCGGCGCAGCGATGCACGCCGAGATTTCCCGCACGGTGGATTTCAAGGAGAAGGACGACCCGGCCTGCCTGAAGCGCCTGCGGTCGCTCATCGGGCTTCTGCCGGCGGAGGCGACCACGGCGTGGGCGGCGGCCGACCCCGAGTTTCCCGCCGCGAAGATCGCCGACCTCGTCTCTGCCGAAGACCGCCGTGAATACGACGTCCGCGACCTGCTGCGCTGTCTGGTGGACGCCGGCTCGATGGACGAATCCAAGGCCGACTGCGGCAAGTCCCTCGTGACGGCCTACGCCCGGCTCGGCGGCCGGCCCCTCGGCATCGTGGCCAACCAGCGGATGCGCGTGCATGCAAAAACCACCGGGCTCCAGATGCCGGGCGTTATCTACGCCGACTCCGCCGACAAGGCGGCCCGCTTCATCATGGACTGCAACCAGACGCGCCTGCCGCTGCTGTTCCTGCAGGACGTGTCCGGCTTCATGGTCGGCCGCGACGCCGAGCAGAGCGGCATCATCCGCTCGGGGGCGAAGATGGTCAACGCGCTCAGCAACTCCACCGTGCCGAAGATCACCGTCATCACCGGCGGCTCCTACGGCGCGGGCAACTACGCCATGTGCGGCAAGGCCTTCGATCCGCGCTTCGTCTTCGCCTGGCCGGAGGCGAAGTATGCCGTGATGGGCGCCGCGCAGGCGAGCGACGTGGTCTATGGCATCCTGGCCAAGGCGGCGAAGGACCGGTCCAAGGAGGAGCTCGAGCAACTGCGCCGGCAGGTGAAGGAGAACTACCTCGAACAGGCCGACATCCGCTATGCCGCCGCGCGCGGCTGGGTGGACGCCATCATCCGGCCCGCCGACACCCGCGCGGTCCTGCTGCGCGCCTTCGCGCTCGCGACGCGCCCGGCCGCCAAGGCCGCCTTCCACACCGGCGTGCTCCAGGTCTGAGCCATGACCGCTCCGCTCAAGATCGCCAACGCGGCGGGCTTCTGGGGCGACCAGCCCGGGGCCGCCGCACGGCTCGTCGCGCAGCAGCCCGACCTGGATTTCCTCACCCTCGACTACCTCGCCGAGGTTTCGCTTTCCCTCATGGCGATCCTGCGAGCCAGGGATCCCGCCGCCGGCTACGCCCGTGATTTCGTGGAGGTCGTCCGGTCGCTGACGAAATTCTGGCAGGAAGGCGGGCGCACCCGGATCGTGACCAACGCCGGCGGCCTCGACCCGGTTGCCTGCGGCGAGGCCGTGCGCGCGGAACTGGCCAAGGCCGGCTTGAGCCGCCTGAAAGTGGCGGTCGTGACCGGCGACGATGTCCTGACCCGGGTGCGGGCCGGCGGCCCCGACTTCCGCAACCTGGAGACCGGCGCGGAGCTGGCGGCGGTGGCGGACCGGCTCGTCACGGCCAACGCCTACCTCGGCGCCGCGGGCATCGCGGCGGCCTTGCGGGCCGGCGCCCACATCGTCGTCACCGGCCGCGTGGCCGACCCGTCGCTCACCGTCGGGCCGTGCTGCGCGCATTATGGGTGGGCGGCGGACGACCACGACCGTCTCGCCGGCGCGACGGTCGCCGGCCACCTCATCGAATGCGGCACGCAGGCCTGCGGCGGCTTTTCCACCGACTGGCTCGGGCTGCCGGGCGCGGACGACATCGGGTTTCCCGTCGCCGAGGTCGCCGCCGACGGCTCGTGCGTGCTGACCAAGCCCGCGGGCACCGGCGGCGTGGTGACGGGGCCGACCGTCAAGGAGCAGCTCCTCTACGAGATCGGCGACCCGGGAAACTACCTTTCGCCCGATGCGACCGTCTCCTTCCTGACGCTGAACGTGGAGCAGGCCGGCCCGGATCGCGTGCGGGTTTCCGGCGCGACCGGCCGCCCGCCGCCACCCGCCTACAAGGTCAGCGCCACCTATCGCGAAGGTTACAAGGCCCACGGCATGCTCACGGTTTTCGGCGACCGGGCCGTCGCCAAGGCGCGCCGGGCGGCCGAAGGCGTGCTGCGGCGCTTGCAGGAGGCCGGCTGCACCTACCGCGAGACGCTGGTCGAGTGCCTGGGCGCGGGCGCCAGCGTGGGCGGCATCGTCCGGCGGGTGCCCGAGGACGACCTGGTCGAGACCGTGCTGCGCATCAGCGTGGCGGCCGACACGAAGGAGCCGGTCGAGCGCTTCACCAAGGAGATCGCGCCGCTCGTGACCTGCGGACCGCAGGGCGTGACCGGTTACGCCACCGGCCGGCCCAAGATCCTGCCCGTTTTCGCCTACTGGCCCTGTCTGATCCCCCGCGCGGCGGTGCAACCCGCCTGGCAAATGCTATGACAAAACTGCGCGAGATCGCCTACGCCCGCAGCGGCGACAAGGGCTCCTCGGCCAACGTCGCCGTGTTCGGCCGCTCCCCCGCGGCCTACCTCTGGCTGCGCGAGCACCTCACCGCCGCGGTCGTGGAGGACTGGTTCAAGCCGCTCGGAGTCGGTGCGGTCACGCGCTACGACGTGCCCAACCTGGAGGCGCTGAACTTCGTGCTGCCCGGCATCCTCGCCGGCGGGGGCAGCCGCTCGCTGCGGATCGACGCCCAGGGCAAGACCCTCGGCATGGCCCTGCTCGAACTGCCCGTGGATGTCCCGGTCGTGCTCACGCCCCCCTCGTCCTCCCATGTCTGACGAATCATCCGCTCCCCTGATCCTCGTCGCCACCGACGGGCCGGTCACGACCCTCGCGCTCAACCGTCCGGCCAAGCGCAACGCGCTCAACGTGGCGCTGCTCGAACAACTGGTCGCGGCCGTGACCACGGCCGAGGCGGACAAATCGCAGCGCGTCCTTGTCCTGCGCGGGGAGGGCCCCGCCTTCTGCGCGGGTTTGGATCTTGCGGAGGCGGCCGATCCGGAGCAGGCGCACCGCTCGGCCGGGCTGATCGCCCGCGGCCTGCAGGTGCTGGGGACCACGCGGCTGGTGACGATCGCCGCCGTGCACGGCGCGGCGATTGCCGGCGGCGCAGGTCTTATGTCGGCTTGCGACCTGGCGATCGCCGCCCAGGGCACGCAAATCGGCTATCCCGAGCCCCGGCGCGGGCTGGTCGCGGCGCTCGTGATGACCTTTCTCCGCCGCCAGTTGCGCGAGCGCGACGCCCGCGAGCTGTTGCTGACGGGCGAGCTGATCGACGCCTCGCGGGCCGTGGCCATCGGCCTGGTAAACCGCGAAGTGCCCGCGGCCGACCTCCTGCCCGAGGCGCAGCGCTTCGCCGCCGCGGTGCTCGCGGGCGGACCCGAGGCGGTCGCGAACACCAAACGGCTCCTCGCCGAACTCTGGCCCGTTTCGGTGCAGGCCGACCTCGACCGTGCGCTGGCGTTTCACCTCGAGGCGCGCCAGGCGCCGGAGGCCGCCGAGGGCATTGCCGCCTTCCGCGAAAAGCGCCCGCCGAGGTGGGCCCCGCCGTGAGGCCGGGCCATGGCGGGAACAACCTCAGTCGGTCTCCGACTCGGCGGGGGGACGGTTCATCACCGCTTTCATCTCGCGCTGCAGGCGGCTGAGCGCGTCGTCGGACATGCCGTGCGTGATCTGCACGCCGAAACGCGAGCGCAGGTAGGCCTCGATGCTCAGCCACTGGCCGTCGTGAAAAAGGCGCTTGGTCCAGGCGCACATCCGCACGAACTCACGCGGGGTCTCGCCCTGCGGGGGATTGGACCCGCGGCGCAGTTCCGCCGCCTCGGTGGTGGCGCGCACCGCCTCGATGCCCGCGCTGGCGGCGTCGGCCAGGGCCTGCAGCCAGACGACCGTGGCCGGCGTGAACTGCCGGCTTTCCGCCCAATACGCGCCGATGGCGCCGAGCGGCGCCTGGCTGCGGATGGGCACCATCACCAGGCTGTGCACGAAGGTCGTCCGGTAGGCATCCTGCGGCACGCGCTGGTCCAGCGTGATGTCGGGGATCGCCACAGCCTGCCGGTGCAGCATGGCCCAGCCGCTCACGCACTCGTTCATGGGGAAACGCCGGCCCTTCCACAGCGGGGTGATGGCGTCCTCGGCCACATAGTGGCACATGTCGCCCTCGCGCATCACGAAGCTCACGCCGTCGGCACCGGTGCCTGTCCGGGCTGTGTGGTTCACGATGCGGATGATCTCCTCCAGCGAGGCAGCGGTGGAGACCTCCTGCACGGCCTGGATCAGCAGGGCAGGCGAGAGAAGGGCATCCTGAAGGGTCGGCGAGGGTGACTCGGGCATTAACTGTCACGCGAAAGAGGTGAGATTCCGCGCGGATCTGCGGTTGCCCGAAAACTAGCCGCGGACGGTTAAAGTTCAACCCCTGGTTGCATGCTGCATCTGGGTTGCCTTATCCGGTGAAGGAATGGGGCGCGGCTGCGGATTCTCGGTTGGCTTCCTCCCCGCCATCCGGCAGACCGGCGGCATGCTCCGGCCTGAACGGCTCCTCCCCGACGTCGCCGCCCTCGCGCGGGGCGCGGGCGCCATCATCCGGCGGCATTACGCCGCACCCGCCGCGGTTTCCGGCCGCAAGAGCACGCGGTCCGACGTCGTGACCGCGGCCGACACCGAGGCGGAGGCGTTCATCGTGCGCGGGTTGCAGGCGCGGTTTCCGGACCACCACATCGTCGGGGAGGAGGGTGGCGGGCAGGGCGCGCCGGCGGCCGTGGCGCCGTATCACTGGTTCGTGGACCCGCTCGACGGCACGGTGAACTTCGCCGCGCGGCTGCCGCATTTCTGCACCAGCATCGCGCTGGCCACGGCGGACCGCCGGCCGCTGCTGGGCGTGGTCTGCGATCCGATGCGCGACGAACTCTTCACCGCCGCCGCCGGGCGCGGCGCGCAGTTGAACGGCGCCCCCCTGCGCGTGACGGACACGGCGGAGCTGACCGACGCCGTGGTCTCGACCGGTTTCCCCTACGACAAGCACACCAATCCCGACAACAACCTGCGCGAGTGGGCGGCGTTCCTGCGACACATCCGCGGCGAGCGCCGGCTCGGGGCGGCCGCGCTCGATTTCTGCTGGGTCGCGGCCGGCCGGCTCGACGGTTACTGGGAGAAAGACCTCAAGCCATGGGACGCCATGGCCGGGATGCTCATCGCCCGCGAAGCGGGCGGCACCGTGACCGACTACGACGGCGGACCGGATCCGCAACTCCTCGACCGCGGCCGCTACGTCGCGAGCAACGGACGCATCCACGCCGCCATGCTCGCGGTGCTGCGGTCGGCGGGCGGATGACCGGACGCCGGTGCGCGGTCAGCGGGAGCGCCGGTCGCCGACCGGACCCTTGCGGCGCATGAGTTCGGCGCTCGAGCGGTCGAGCCGGGCGCGTTCCTCGGCGGTGAGGCTGTGGATGCCGGATTGTGCAATCTTGTCGAGCAGCGCGTCCACATCGGCCATGGCCGGGTCGCTCACGGGGCCGGGGCGGCGGGGTGCCTCGGGCGCCTGCCCGGACAGGACCTTGAACTTGGGGCGCCGGAACCACGCGAGGGGATTGGGGAGGCTGAAGCGGCCCTGCTCGAACCGCACCATGCCGTAGGCGTAGCCGACGCCGGCCCAGAGTGAGACGAGACCGGGCAGGTTGCGCGCGGCGAGGTGGATCAGCGTGTAGATGCCTACGAGGATCCACGCCAGCCACTTGGCGGGGAGGTTGAGGAAAAACGCCACGTTGGGATACAGCGTGGTGAAGGCGATGAACAGGCCGAAGGCCCCGGTCTGCCCCGTCAGGCCCAGCGGCCAGCCGAACAGCCCGAGCAGCGTGAAGAGCACCGGCGTGAGCAGGTAGAGGCCGGCGTAGAAGCGCAGGAACACCCGGCGGCCGAAGAATTTCTCCAGTTCGCGCCCGAACCACACGAGCATGAACATGTCCACGACGAACCACAGGCTCGGCGGGTTCACCAGGCCGTAGGTGAGGATCCGCCAGACCTGGCCGTGCAGGACGCCGGCGCTGGTAAAGGGCAGCCAGGTGAAGGGCGCCGCCACGCCCGCGGCCATGCACAGCGTCGTGAGCAGCAGGCTCGCGACATAGCCCAGCGCGAGGACGTGCGGGGCGTAGAGGGCGTGTTCGCCCAGGTGCGTCACGGGCCGGCTCTGGTCGGTGGGGTCGAAGCGGAACATGGACGGATGCCGCAAGGTTGGCCGCCGGCGCCCGGTCCGCAAGCGCGGGTTGCGCGCCGGGATGCAGGCTTGGCTGGAGGCGGCTCCGGCGAAACGGTGGTCGCTCGCCGAGATGGAGCGGACCGGCGGCGAGCCGGATGTCACCGGTTTCGACCAGAAGACGGGCGAATTCATCTTCACGGATTGCTCGCCGCAGAGTCCGGCCGGGCGCCAGAGCCTGTGCTACGACCGCGAGGCGCTGGACGGTCGGAAGATGTTTCCGCCGAAGGGCTGCGTCACCGAGCTGGCCGCGGCCATGGGCGCGGAGCTGCTGACGGAGGAGCAATATTTCGCGCTACAGGAGTTGGGCGAGTTCGACACGAAGACCTCGAGCTGGCTGCTGACACCGCCGGCGATCCGCCAGCTCGGCGGAGCGATCTACGGCGACCGCCGCTACAACCGCGTCTTCATCGGCCACAATGGCGCCGACTCCTGCTACAGCGACCGGGCTTTCCGCTGCCGGCTGAAAGTGTTGGGCGGATTTACACCAAGGCAGCGAAGGGAGCGAAGGAGCGGAACCTTGGCGGTCTTTGCGCTCTTGGCGTGAGAAACAAAATATCCCGGCGCTTGCGTGATAATGCGAGGAACGGCAGCTTGCCCGGCATGCTTTGGACTCCCAATGTCCGCGGATTCCCGAGGTGGGGCGCGCTGTTCGCGGCCTCGGCCCTGGTGGTCTTTGCCGCTGGCAATGAGCCGGCGGTGCCGGCGGACCAGCCGGTCAATTACGAGGACTTCGGGGCGGTCGGCGACGGCGTGGCCGACGACCTGCCGGCGATCGTCGAAGCCCATGCCTTCGCCAACGCCCACGGCCTGCCGGTGAAGACCAAGACCGGGGGCACCTACCACCTCGGCCGTCGGGCGCTGACCGCGATCATCGCCACCGACACCGACTGGGGCACGTCGCGCTTCATCATCGACGACACCGACGTCGAGAACCACCGCGTGGCGCTCTTTGCCGTGCAGTCGCTGCTGGAGCCCGTGACGCTGGCGATTCCCAAACTGACGCGCGACCAGCGGCAGCTCGACGTGCGGCCGCCGCGCGACTGCTGGGTGCGGGTGGAGAACAGCCACCGGAAGCGCTACATCCGCGCGGGCCTCAACCAGAACAGCGGCTCCGCCCAGCGCGATTGCTTCATCCTCCGGCGGGACGGCTCCATCGAGGGCGACATCGACTGGGACTACGACACGGTCACCAAGGTGGAGGCCCGCCCGCTCGACGAGCAGCCCCTCGTCCTCCGGGGCGGGGTCTTCACCACCACGGCCAACCGGATGAAGCAGGAGCAGGGCTACAACTACTGGCAGCGCAACATCGCCATCACCCGCTCGAACACCACCGTCGTCGGCCTGGTGCACCACGTCACGGGCGAGGGCGAGTTCGGCCATCCCTACGGCGGGTTCCTCTCGGCGCAGGGCTGCGCGAACATCACGTTCCGCGACTGCTTCGTCACCGGGCACAAGACCTACACGACGATCGGGGCCGCCGGGAAGCCGGTGAGCATGGGCAGCTACGACCTGAACGCCAACGAGGTGGTCAACTTCACGATGAGCGGCGTCCGCATGGACCACATCCTCGACCCCGCGCGCTGGGGTGTGATCGGCACGAATTTCTGCAAGAACATCCTGCTGGAGAACTGCGTGCTGTCGCGCATGGACACGCACCAGGGCGTCGCCGGCACCTACACGATCCGCGGCTGCACGCTCGGCCACGCCGGCCTGAACGCCATCGGCCGCGGCGTGCTGACGATCGAGGATTCCACCCTGCACGGCCGCGCCCTGCTCAACCTGCGCCCGGACTACGGCAGCACCTGGGAGGGCACGGTCGTGATCCGCAACTGCCAGTGGATTCCCGGCGGCGGCGCGCCGATCCAGCCCCATGTGCTCAGCGCCAGCAACCACGGGCGGCACGATTTCGGCTATCCCTGCTTTATGCCGAGGGAGATCACGATCGACGGCCTGGTCATCGACGACCGCCAGCACCCCAAGGACTACCAAGGCCCCTACCTCTTCAACGACCCCGACGGCCCCGCGCCGGCCACGGCGGCCCGGCCCTTCGCCTACCACTTGACCGAGCGAGTGACGATCCGCCGCCTCACCACGACCAGCGGCTTGAAAATCCGCACCTCGCCCGACGCCGCGTTCGCCGCCCGCGTGAAGGTGATCGAGCAGGAGTGACTCGGTCGGCAGGTGGGTAAAAGGCAAAGACCCCTTTGCTCCCACCAGTCCAGCCAGCCGAAAATCATCTGTCGATTGTCCTCTGCGCTCTCCGCGACCTCTGCGTTTCAATTGCCTTTTTTAGGCTCAGATGCCCCGTTCAAGCCCGTTGCCGGGATGGCGGCGCCGTGGAGAAGGCTGAGGAATTGGACGGTGTCGCCGGAATCGGAAATCCGGTAGCGGATGATGCAGGGGAAGCGATTGAGCAGGAAACGGCGGACACGACCGACCCGCACTGGCCAACGCTCCGGAGCGCGCATGATTTCTTCCACCGCAGCCTCGGCTTCGTCGATGAATTCGGCGCCCAGTGCCGGACGCTGCCCTTGGCAATACCGGGCGGCGTCGATCAGGTCGGTTTGAAATTCCGGGTGGAACCAGCGGGTCATCCAAGCACGGCCCGTGCTTTTTGGAATACTTCGGCCTGTGACTTCGGGGTGACCTTGCCGGTTTCGAGATCGTGGGCGCGCGACAGGGCGGCGAGATCAGCCAAGTGGTGCTGGATGTCCTCGAGGGTGACATCGTCGGGGAGCTGCTTGATCAGCTCGACGGCCTCGGTCTTCGCGTTGCTCACGGGAGGGAATCTAGTCCGGGCAATCCCCGGCGCAAGCTTGGGTTCAGGATGGGGTAACCACGGAACATCAACCGTCGCCCAGTCAATGGCTGGCAGACACGAAATACGAGGAAGGCTTTACACGGAGAAAGCGAAGAGAGCGAAGGCATGGCCGTCTTTGCGTCCGGTGCCTGCCTTCCGTAGCCATGGTCGCCCCCGGTGCCGCCAAGGGCGGGTCAACCTTGGCGAAGGAAGGTGAAGAGCGGCTCGGGGTCTGCGGCCGGCGGTCCAATCAGAGATGGAGGAATATCACGATCTGCGGTCAGTAGTGGCTGCTGCCGCTGCTGGGCGGGGGCATGGCGTTCGACTCGGTCAGCGTGATGCCGGTGTGCTCGGTGGCGTGGAGGAGTTCGCAGAGCACCGGCTTCTCCGTGTGATGCGTGGAAACCGACGTTCACACGAATGCATGTCGGCTGCGCTGCAGTTGGAGCTGCCGGGGCAATACGAAGATCAAAAAAGGCGGTGCCGAGGAGAGGCACCGCCGTGGACTTTCTGGCTAGTTGCGCAGCGCTCAGCGCTGGCCGACTTCCTGACGCAGTTGCCGTGCAGCAGCCACGAGGTTGGTGAGCGCCGGCTTCACTTCGGACCAGCTGCGGGTTTTCAGGCCGCAGTCGGGGTTGACCCAGAGATTGGCGGGCGGGAGCACGGTGGCGGCCGTTTTCATCAGGATGACCATCTCCTCGACCGTTGGCACACGGGGCGAATGGATGTCGTAAACGCCGGGGCCGATTTCGTTCGGGTATTTGAACGAGGCGAAGGCGCCGAGCAGCTCCATGTTGGAGCGCGAGGACTCGATGGTGATGACATCGGCGTCGAGTGTGGCGATGGCCTCGATGATGTCGTTGAACTCGGCATAGCACATGTGGGTGTGAATCTGGGTGTCGTCGCGCACGCCCGCCGCACTGAGGCGGAAGGCATTCACCGCCCATTCCAGGTAGTGGGGCCGGTCCTCGCGGCGCAGGGGCAGGCCTTCGCGCAGGGCGGGCTCGTCGATCTGGATGGCGGCGATGCCGGCTTTTTCGAGATCGAGCACCTCGTCGCGGAGGGCGAGGGCGATCTGAAAAGCGGTGTCCCGGCGCGGCTGGTCGTTGCGGACGAAGCTCCATTGCAGGAGGGTGACGGGGCCGGTGAGCATGCCCTTCATCGGGTGTGGCGTAAGCGATTTGGCGAAGGCGGACCAGCGGACGGTCATGGGGCGTGGGCGGGCGACGTCGCCATGGATGATGGGCGGTTTCACGTAGCGGGAGCCGTAGCTCTGCACCCAGCCGTGCTCCGTAAAGGCGAAGCCGTCGAGCTGCTCGCCGAAGTATTCGACCATGTCGTTGCGTTCGAATTCGCCGTGAACCAGCATGTCGAGTCCGATTTCATCCTGGAAGCGCACGCAGGTGCGGGTCTCCTCTTCGAGAAATTGCTCGTAATCGGTGTTGCTGAGT
Source organism: Verrucomicrobiota bacterium (assembly GCA_049322455.1). Classification (GTDB taxonomy): domain Bacteria; phylum Verrucomicrobiota; class Verrucomicrobiia; order Opitutales; family Opitutaceae; genus Lacunisphaera. Next base: position 72,729 of record JBMOQY010000017.1, read on the forward strand.
TCGTGCTTCTTCCATTTTGCACGGGCGGCGCGGATGGCATCGGTCTGCGGGAACGAGCCGATGGTCGTGGAGGGGAAGGGCGGCAGGCCCAGGCGGGCATGTTGTGCCTTCTGGCGTGTGGCGAAGGGGGAGCGGCGCGTGAAATCGCTGGCGGTGATGCGGGCGGTGCGCGCCTGGACTTCGGGCCGGTGGATGCGGGGGCTGGCGCGGCGAGAGGCGGCGGCGGCGGCATTGGCGGCGAACACGGCAGGAACGAGGGTGCCGGCGGCGAGCTCGCGCAGGGCGGACACCTCGGCGAGCTTTTCCTCGGCGAAGGCAAGCCAGCTCTTCAGATCGGGGGTGAGCTTCTCCTCGTGACGCAGCGTGACGGGCACATGCTGGAGCGAGCAGGAGGGCGCGATCAGGAAACGCTCGGGGCCGAAAAGGCTGATGGCCTTGTCGAGCATGGGTTTGAGGGTGGCGAAGTCGCTGCGCCAGATATTGCGGCCGTCCACCAAGCCGAGGGAGAGCTGCTTGCGGCCGTCGAACACCCGCAGGAGCGTGTCGAGTTCGTTCGGTTCGCGGACAAGGTCGGTGTGGAGCGCCTGCACGGGCAGTTGGAGGAAGGTGTGGAGGTTATCGCGCAGGCCGCCGAAGTAGGAGGCGACGAGCAGGTTCAGCCGTGGGGAGGCCGCGGCGAGCGTGGCGTAAGCGGCGGTCAGGGCGGCGCGTTCCTCGGGAGTGAGGTCGAGGGCGAAGACGGGCTCGTCGAGCTGCACCCACTCGGCACCGAGGGCGGCGAGTTTTTGGAGCACCGCGATGTAAACCGGCAGCAGGCGGGGCAGGAGGTCGAGGCGGTTGAAAGCCGGGTGTGCGGGGTCGTGGACCTTGCCGAGTTTCAGGTAGGTGACGGGGCCGACGAGGATGGGCTTGGTTTTGATGCCCAGGGCGAGTGCCTCAGAGAACTCGTCGAAGATTTTCGTGGCGGACAGCTTGAACTGCGTATCGGCACGGAATTCCGGGACGATGTAGTGATAGTTCGTGTCGAACCACTTTGTCATTTCGCTTGCATAGGTGGCGGCGGGCTGGCGGTCGCCGCAGCAGCAGGGTGCGGCATGCGCGGCAGCCTGGGGGCGGACGCCGCGGGCGATGACGAAGCGGGTGTCGAGATCGATTTCGCCACCCGGCCAGCCGAAACGTGGCGGGACGTTGCCGACGAGGCAGGTGAGGTCCAGCATCTGGTCATAGAAGCTGAAATCGTTGGAGGGGATCAGGTCGATGCCGGCGGCCTGTTGGGTGAGCCAGTTCTGGCGGCGCAGGTTGCGGCCGGTGGCTTCGAGCTCGGCGCGGGTGATTTTGCCTTGCCAGTAGGCTTCGGTGGCTTTCTTCAGCTCGCGTTTTTCCCCGATGCGGGGATAGCCGAGCGTGTGGGTGGTCGGTTTCTTTGTCTTCATGGAGTCCTTCATTCAAGCGATGAGGGTGGTTTGGGTGGGAAACCGCTGCCGGGTATCCGGACTCCGAGTTTGTGCGGACGGCGGCCAATGAGGCCATGATCCGCAATCTGACACTGTCGTCTTAGTCCCACGGGCGTGGGGCTGTGCTTTGCTCCCGCCGGTTGTTCAGGCCGGTGCAGGATGAGTGTCGGTAGCTCGTTACCGTAGCGCGACTGTGGCCGGTTCTCACGGCCTTCCCCGTCCGCAGCGATTCACGCGATCCGGGTGGATCACGATTTGAAAGAACGCAGCGCCGGAACTGGCGGCGCTGAAAGGGGCCAGGGCGGCCGGCTCAGTAGTCCAAGTAGGGCGCCAGCCACTTCTCGGTGGTGGCGAGGGGCAGGCCGTTCCGGGTAGAGTAGTCTTCGACCTGGTCCCTCGCGATCTTGCCGACGGCGAAATACTTTGAGTCGGGGTGGTTGAAATACCAGCCGCTCACACTGGAGGCGGGGTGCATGGCGTTGCTTTCGGTGAGGATGATCCCGGTCGTGGCTTGGGCGCCGAGCAGGTCGAACAGGGGCGGCTTGGCTTGGTGATCCGGGCAGGCGGGGTAGCCGGGGGCGGGGCGGATGCCGCGGTATTTTTCCCGGATGATGTCCTGCATCTCCAGGTTCTCGGTCCTGCCGTAGCCGGAGAAATCGCGGGCCTTCTTGTGCATCAGCTCGGCGAGGGCCTCGGCGAGGCGGTCGCCCAGGGCCTTGGCCATGATGGCGGAATAGTCGTCGTGCTTCGCCTCGAACTCCTTGGCGAACTCCTCCACGCCGTGGCCGGCCGTGACGGCGAAGCCGCCGAGGTAGTCGAGGCGGCCGCTGTCCTGCGGGGCGATGTAGTCGGCGAGGCAGTGGTTGTATTGACCGGCGGGTTTCTCGTTTTGCTGGCGCAGGAAGTGGAAGGTCTTGAGCACCTTGGCGCGCGACACGTCGGCGTAAACCTCGACGGAGTCGCCGACCGAATTCGCGGGCCAGAAGCCGATGACGGCCTTGGCGGTGTAGCGTTTCTCCGCGATGATGCGCTGCAGCATGGCCTGGGCGTCGGCGTAGAGCTTCGTGGCCTCGGTGCCGACGACGGCGTCGGTGAGGATGTCGGGGAAGCGGCCGTGGAGTTCCCAGGCGGAGAAGAAGGGGCCCCAATCAATGTAGGCGGAGATTTCCTCCAGCGATAGGCTGTAAGCCTTAGGCTTTAAGCTCTGAGGATCGGATATCTCCGGCTTAGTGCTTACCGCTTTTCGCTTTTCGCTCTCGTCGGCTTCCGTGGAGAAGACGCGAGTTCCCAAGAACTCAGGAGTCGGAATATCAATCTTCGCCCAATCGAATGTTTGCCGACGAGCCCGCGCTTCAGCGAGCGGCAGGAGTTTTCTCGCACCTTGGCGGTCGGCGAAGTCGGCGCGCTGTTTTTCCTGCTTGGCGCGGAGGTCGGCGACGAACTTCGGTTTGTTGTCGGGGCTGAGGAGCTGGGAGACAACGCCGATCACCCGCGAGGCGTCGAGCACGTGGACGACGGGCTGGTCGTAGTGGGGGGCGATCTTCACGGCGGTGTGCGCGGCGGAGGTCGTGGCGCCGCCGATGAGCAGCGGGAGCCTGAGGCCGAGGCGCTGCATCTCCTTGGCGTTGTGCACCATCTCGTCGAGCGAGGGTGTGATGAGGCCCGACAGGCCGATGATGTCGGCGCCCTTTTCCTTGGCAGCGGCGAGGATCTTTTCGCAGGGCACCATGACGCCGAGATCGAAGACCTCGTAGTTGTTGCAGGCGAGGACGACACCGACGATGTTCTTGCCGATGTCGTGGACGTCGCCCTTGACGGTGGCCATGACGATGCGGCCCTGGGTGCGGGCGGTGCCGCCGGAGGCGACGAGCGCGGCCTTTTCGGCCTCCATGAACGGTTGCAGGTAGGCGACGGCCTTCTTCATCACGCGGGCGGATTTGACGACCTGCGGGAGGAACATCTTGCCGGAACCGAAGAGATCGCCGACGACGCGCATGCCGTCCATGAGCGGGCCCTCGATGATGAGGAGGGGCTTGCCGTATTTCTGGCGGGCTTCCTCGGTATCGGCGTCGATGAAGGTGTCGATGCCCTTGACGAGGGCGTGGGAGAGCCGCTCCTCGACGGTGCCCGAGCGCCAAGCGGCCTCTTCAGCCTTCAGCTTTAAGCTATCAGCTTTAAGCTGGCCGGGTGCACTGGACTTCAAGGCTTCGCCGTAGGCGACAAGTTTCTCGGTCGCATCCGGTCTGCGGTTGAGGAGGACGTCCTCGACGAGGACGAGCAGATCCTTGTCCACCTCTTCGTAAACCTCGAGCATGCCGGGGTTGACGATGCCCATGTCGAGGCCGGCCCTGATGGCGTGGTAGAGGAAGGCCGCGTGCATGGCCTCGCGCACGGGGTTGTTGCCGCGGAAGGCGAAGGAGACGTTGGACACGCCGCCGCTGACCTTGGCGTGCGGGAGGTTGGCTTTGATCCACGCCGTGGCGCGGAAGAAGTCCACGGCGTAGTTGGCGTGCTCCTCGATGCCGGTGCCGACGGTGAGGATGTTGGGGTCGAAGATGATGTCCTCGGGCGGGAAGCCGACAGTGTCCACGAGGAGGCGGTAGGCGCGCTCCGCGATGCGGATTTTGTCCTCGTAGGTCGCGGCCTGGCCCTGCTCGTCGAAGGCCATGACGACGACGGCGGCGCCGTAGCGGAGGATGGTGCGCGCCTGCTCGAGGAACTTCGCCTCGCCCTCCTTGAGGGAGATGGAGTTGACGATGCCCTTGCCCTGAAGGCATTTCAGGCCGGCCTCGATGACCTCCCACTTGGAGGAGTCCACCATGATGGGGACCTTGGCGACCTCGGGCTCGCTGGCGAGGAGGTGCAGGAAGCGCGTCATGGCCGCGACGCCGTCGATGAGGCCCTCGTCCATGCAGACGTCGATGACGTTGGCGCCGTTCTCGACCTGCTGGCGGGCGATGGCGACGGCCTCCTCGTATTTGCCCTCCTTGATGAGCTTGGCGAACTTGGGCGAGCCGGCGACGTTGGTGCGCTCGCCGATCATCAAAAACGTTCCGGCTTGCTGGGTGAAGGGGAGGGAGCCGGAGAGCTGCAGGGGGAGCGCGGCGCTTACTGAAGCCCGAGGATCGGTAGGTGCCGGCTCCGGTTTGACGATTGTGAGCGAGCGCGCGGGCTTGGGCGCGACGGCGGCGGCGATGGCGGCGATGTGCTCGGGCGTGTTGCCGCAGCAGCCGCCGACGATGTTGGCGAGGCCGGCGGTCGTGAACTCGTCCATGTAGCGGCCCATGTCGGCGGGGCCGAGGTCGAAGCCCGTCGGCGTGAGCGGATTGGGCAGGCCGGCGTTGGGGTAGCAGGAGACGAAGGTGTCGGCCTTGCCGCTGAGTTCCTCCAGGAACGGGCGCATGAGGTCGGGGCCGATCGAGCAGTTGAGGCCGACGGAGAACGGTTTCACGTGGCGCACGGCGTGCCAGAAAGCCTCGACGGTCTGCGCGGAAATCATCGTCTCGCCGCCGCGGCCGACGGCGGCGGAGATCATGACGGGCAGGCGGTGGCCGTCTTCGGCGAAGACCTCCTGGAGGGCGACGAGGGCGGCCTTGGCGTTGAGGGAGTCGAAGATGGTCTCGACGAGCAGCAGATCCACGCCGCCGGCGATGAGGGCGCGTGCCTGGCGGCGGTAGTCCTCCTTCACCTGGTCGAAGGTGACGACGCGGAAGCCGGCGTCGTCGGCGTCGGGCGAGTTGGAGAGGGAGACGGTGAGCGGCCCGATGGCGCCGGCGACGTAGCGGCGGCGTCCGGTGGCGTTGGCGATGCGGTCGGCCCACTCGCGGCACTGGCGGGCGGAGGTGAGGTTGATGTCGTGGGCGAGTTCGCGGAGAAACTTGTTTTCGAGCACCGAGGCGTAGAACGCCGGGTCCTTGCGACCGCCCTTCTCGCGCGGGTCCTCGACGAAAAACTCGCTCTGGCCGATGCTGGTGGCGGAAAAGGTGTTGGTCTCGATGATGTCCGCGCCGGCCTCGAGGAAGCGGCGGTGGATGTCGCCGATCTCGGCGGGGCGGGTGAGGGAGTAGATGTCGCCGTTGTTCTTGAGGTCCTTCGGGGCGTCCTTGAAGCGTTCGCCGCGCACCTGCTCCTCGGTGAGGTTGTAGGTGCGGATGGTCGTGCCCATGGCGCCGTCGAGGACGGCGATGCGCTCCTGCAACGTCTGGCGCAGGGCGGCTTCGGCGGGTGTGGGCACGTGGAGGTGGACGGACATGAGTTGAAGAAATCTACATATCTGGATGTAATGATATAATGCAAGCCTTCTATTAGTCTAACGCCCTGCGTGGCATACGCAGCCACCCACGCCCAGTCATAGTCAACCGATGCACAGGGTTGGGGCTTGCGCGCGGGGGCGCGGACGGGCTTTTGTCGGCGCGTTCCTGAGGTTCTTTCCATCAATCCGGCAGTCACAGGGAAGGCCGTGCAAACCGGCCACAGTAGCGCTGCGGTAACGCATCACAGACCCCCATTCCGCTTCAGGGCGGGAACACAGCCAGTCGGGCAACCGGCGAAGGCGGGGGCGAGGTAGCGTGGAGCGCGCAAGTAGGAAGAGACAGGTGACCAGGTAACAAGAGGCAGCCTCCTGATACTTGATCCTTGGCCCTTGATACTTGTGCGCCTCGCGCACGAATGCGGAGTCCGAACATCTTGTCTGCGGGAACTCACCGCGCCGGCGCGTGTGCGCGCACCGGCGACAAACCTTCATCGCACTCAATGAAGCGTGAGAGTAGGAACGTGCGGAGTGTGGGAGCGAATTTACCTCGCGACTTTCGGGGCGGAAAGCCCCTCCCGCAGCCGCGGCGGTCTGCTCTTGCCGTTAGGAAAAGCAGACCATGCAAACCCTCCCCCCCGGGGCGTCGTTGCGACGCCTCCTCCTCGCCGCCGCGTTCGTCGCGCCGGCTTTTCAGCTCCTCGCCCAGCAGCAGCCCCATCGGCAGCAGCGGGACGCCGAAACCGTCGTCCTCCCGGACTACGTGCACACCGCCACGCGCACGCCCGCCGCGCTCACGACCCTCGGCACGGCCGTGGACACGATCAGCGCCGCCGAGCTGGCGCGCATGCAGCTCACCGGCCTGTCGTCCGTGTTCGCCGGCATCCCCGGCGCGCCGGCCGCCGCCTCGGGCGCACCCGGCGGTGTGACCTCGCTCTTCCTGCGCGGGGCGAATTCCAACCAGACGCTGTTCCTGGTGGACGGCATCCGCGCCAACGACCCCAACACTGACTATCAGGTCGTGCTCGGCGGCGCTTGCGTCGGCGCCTGCGACAACCTCGAGGTCTCGCACGGCCCGCAGAGCACGCTCTACGGCGGCGAGGCGGTCGGCGGCGTGATCGCGCTGCGCGGGCAGCGCGGCAGCGGCGCGGCGCACGGCCGCCTCGCCCTCGAGGCCGGCTCCTTCGGCACGATCCAGGGCGCGGCCAGCATGCAGGAAGGCGACGACCAGCGCGCCTGGTCGTTCTCGGTCAACGGCGGCCACACCGACAACGAGCGCGCGAACAACGCCTTCGACAGCACGACCTGGGTGCTGCGCGTGGACCGCCGGCTTTCGCCCAAGGTCGCGGTCGGCGGCACTTGGCGCGGTTTCCTCGGCACCTACGGCTCGCCCGGCCCCGCGATCGGCTGGGGCGCCAACGATCCCGACAACGAGGAGCGCGAGAGCAACCAGCTCGCGACCGTCTTCGCCGAGTTCACCCCCTCGCCGGAGGTCACCAGCAAGGCCGTGCTCGGCGGGCAGGACCGCCGCTACGTGTCGTTCAACGGCACGTCGGACACCATCATCAAGAACCGCCGCGCCGTGCTCGACTGGCAGACGACCTGGACGGCAAATGAGCAGCACCGCCTGACCGGCGGTCTCACCGCCGAGGCCAACCACACGCGCAACACGGGTTTTGGCAGCATCAACCGTCGGCAGCGGCTCCTCGCGTTTTTCGTGCAGGACGAGTGGATGCCGGTCGAGCGCGTGTTCCTGACCGCCGGCCTGCGCAGCGACGATCACGACACCTACGGCCGCGCCACCACCGGCCGCGCCACGGCGGCGTGGCTGTCGGCGGACTCGCGTTGGAAGCTGCGCGCGAGCTACGGCACGGCCTTCCGCTCGCCGAGCTTCCTCGACCTCTACGGACAGAGTTCGTTCTACGTCGGCAACCCGGACCTCGAGGCCGAGAGGGCGGAGGGTTGGGATGCCGGCGTGGATTGTTTCCTCGTCGGCCGCAAGGGCGTGCTCAGCGCGACCTGGTTCGACACGAAGATCGACAACCTCATCACCTTCGACTTCGCGGCGTTCCCCGGCACGGTGAAAAACGTCGGCAAGGCGCGCACGCGCGGGCTCGAGTTTTCGGGCAAATTCTCGCTGCCCGGAGCCGTGGACGTGCGTCTGGCCTCCACCTGGCTCGAGGCCGACGACCGCACGGCCGGCACGCGGTTGCTGCGGCGCCCGAAGCTCAGCGGCTCGCTGGACGTCTGGAAGTCGTTCGGCGCGCTCAGCGCCGGCGCGGGCGTGGTGTTCTCGCACGACCGGATGGATGTGCACGCCGCGACCTTCGCCACCGTCCAAGGCGAGGATTACACGGTCGTGCGGCTCTACAGCGCGTGGGAGGCGAGCGATCGCGTGACCCTCAAGGCGCGCGTCGAGAACCTGTTCGACGAACAATACGAACAGGTGCACGGCTACCCGCAGCCCGGCCTCGGCGCCTACGCCGGCGTCGAGTGGAAGTTCTAGCGGCGCGCGGCATCGCTTCGAGCCGCGGCCCCCCCGACGGGCCGCGGCTTTTCATTTGGCGCGGACCGAGTGCAGCGCCAGCAACCTCACGAGCAGTTCATCGGCCGGCAGGTCCGCCGGCCAGCCGTAGGCGGCGAGCACGGCCGCGTTGAGTGCGCCGGCCTCGCCACCCCGGGCGGCGCGGGCGATGGCGTGACGCCATTCCTGCTGGGCCCGGCTCAGGGCGCTGAACGGCTTTGCCGGCGGCCAGGGGAACGGGAAAGACTCGACGACCTGCGGCGGCGGCAGCAGGAGGCGGTGGGCGGCATGCCAGAGGGCGAAGGCCGGGGATTGCAGGACGCCATGGGTGAAATCGTCGTCGCGCACGACCACGACCAGCGAGGCGTCGGGCAGGATCTCGTCCGCGATCCAGCGCCAGTCGATCGTGTCCGCCTCGGCCGGCAGGGCGAGCCAGCGCGACACGCGCGCGAGGGCGAGGCGCAGGTTCGCATCATAGTGCGGGCTGGCGCCGGCCTGGACGTGGCGCCGGCGCAGCAGGGCGAAGGGTTCCTCGTAGAGCGCGGCTTCCTGCGCGGTGAAATGCTCGGGGAAGTCGAGCTGCCAGGATTCGACGGGCTCGCCGGCCACGACAGCCAGCCGGCGGCGCAACACGTCGGCATTGGGCCGGCCGCACGCGTTGGCGGTGGCAAGGAGCCGCTTTGCCTCATGGTCGGTCAGGAGGGCCGGCATCCACGCGGTCTCGCCCAGGAAGGCGAGGCCGGCGTTTTCCGGGAGCGGATGCGGAGCGTGGGCGTTCATGCCGCGAGGCCGAGCCAGCGGGCAAGGGTGCGCACGGCGGCGGTGACGGAGTGGCCGCGGCGGAGCGCGCGGCGCATGATGCGGAGACGGCGCGCGGGGCGGTCGGCCTTGGGGTCCACGTGGCCGACGAGTTCGGTGCCGGCGAGGACCGGCAGGGCGTAGTAACCGCGCCGGCGTTTCGCCGGCGGGGTATAGACCTCCCACGTGTAGTCGAAACCCCAGAGGGCGGAAGTGACGCGGCGGTCGTAGATGAGCGGGTCGAGTGGAGCCAGCAGGAGCGGTTCGCGCGGCTGATTGGAAACCGCGGGTTTGAAATTTGAGATTGCATCAAGCAGCGGCAGATCGGACCTGAGGCAAAACAGCGGCGGGCAGCCGGCGACGGCGACGGGCTGGACAAGGTCGGCGACGCGGGGCAGCTCGGTGCGTTTCAAGGCCACGAGCCGGCGCTGCCGGAGCTTGAGCAAGGTCTCCCAGCGGGCGGTCTCCTCGCGCGAGGGCTCGGGACGCTTCAACACGGTTCGCGGCAGCACGCGCTCCGGCAGGTCGTAGCAGCGGCGGTTGCCCTCGCCACGCCGGGCGATGAGGAGCCGGCCGTGGAAGAAAAGTTTCTGGAGCGTGGTCTTGGCCAGCGTGGAGGCGCCCCAGACGGAGCGGGCGCGGCCGCGGTCGGCGATGTCCTCGGAGCTGAGCGGCCCGCGGGCGGCGATCTCGGCGAGCAGGCGGGCGGCCATCTCCTTTTGCCGCGGGCTGAGTCTGCCCGACCACGCGCCGTTGCGCCGGGTGCGCTGGCGCATCTCCTTGAGCAGGTGGGGCCAGGCATCGAGCGTGAACGCCACCAGCGTGTGGGCGGTGGGAAGGTGGTGCTCGAATGCCGGGCGCTGAGCCGGCGGCAGCGGCGCTCCGTTGCCGTGGAGGTGGCGCATGAGGTCGCCCTCGGCGTAGCCGGTCACGCGGTGGCGGAGGATGAGGTCGTGCATGCGCCCGCAGACGTTGATCGGGTCGATCTGGACGCAGCCGTGGTGGGCGAGGGCGGTGGCGATGTCGGGCGCGGGCGTGTCGAGGAGCAAGGCGCGGCGCATGAACCGGCGGGCGGTGAGCGGATCGAGGCGGAGCGGGGTCATGCGGAGGGCAGAATGGCCACGAAAAACCCGAAAAGCACAAAGACAAAAAAACCGCGCCGGGTTGGGCGCGGTTTGGAAGCACAGGAACCCCGGGAGCTTACCGCTTCGGTGCGTTGGCCTGGATCTCGGCGAGGCGCTTGTCGAGGGCGTTCATCTCGGAGACGAGGCGCTCCTCCATCTTCTTGCGCTCGGTGCTGTTGACGATGCTCATGTTGGCGGCGTCGCGCACGACGTTGGCGGGGAGGGAGAGGATGCGGGTGACGAGGCCTTGGTCCTTGAAGCTGCTGAGGTAGAGGGCGGTGATTTCGTGGGCGAGCTTCATGGAATCCTGGGCGACGGCCTGCGAGGCGAGGAGCTGGGTGTTGAGCTCCTGGTTGCGCGACATCTCGGAGGTCAGCACGCCGCTGATCTGGTCGGAGATGCGCTGGCTGTAGGCGTTGATGGACTCGCGGGTGAGGTTCTGGTCGTTGGCCATCTCGGCGAGGATGGGGGAGATCTTCTCGGCCATGCGGCTGGAGACCTTGTCCACCTGCTCGTTCTGGAGGCGCTCGGCCTCCTCGGGGGTCTTGGGCAGCGGGTTGTAGGGTTGGACCTTCTTGGCAATGGCCTCCGCGAGGGCGTCCACCTTCTCGGCGTTGAGCTTGGCGACCTCCTCCTCGGTCATGAAGACGTCGGCGGCGCGCTTGGCGATGGCGTCCTTGAGGAGCTGGTTGACCGACTCGATGTGGCGGCGGGTCTCCTCGGCGGAGGCCTTGAGCTCGGCGTTGGTCTGCTCGCGCAGGGCGGAAATCTCAGCCTGCTGCTTGGCCGTCAGCTCGGCGAGCGTCTTCTGATTGAACCAGAAAGCTGCACCGATGATGAGAATGGCTGTGAGAATGACGGCGGGGATTTGTTCTTTTAATTTTTGCCACATGGTGAGTGTCGGGGTTGGGTGGTGTGCAATGACATGTCTAGCAGGAGTTAGTTCAAAAGCAATGCCGCCCTTAACCGCCTGAAATGAGCCTAAACCGCTGCGAACAAGCCGTCTTCGACTATTGGGAACGTGCGCCCGACGAGCGCCGCCACTGGCAGGGCAAGGTCAGCGAACTGACCTTCGGCGGCACCGACACGGGATTGGCCCGCAGCTTGGAGCGGGACCTTTGGGCCTACCTGGTCGAACGCAGCGCACACGTGCCGGCCTTGCGCGAGTTGCGGCTGGATGGCGGCCCGCGCGTGAGCCTGCTCAACCTGGCCGAGCACATGATCCGCCTCTGGGGCCCGCCGCCGAAGCCCAAGAAGCCGGCGGCGTCCCGCTAATGCCGCGCCCGCTTCACCAGAAGTTTTCACAATTTTGCAATTACTGCATTTACAAAGACGCCAAGTGGATACATAGCTTCTTCACAAGTTATCCACTCGATGGAAAACACCACAAGCTCGGTTCAGTTCCCACCGCAGCACCACGTAGAAGCAAGGGCCAAGACCTACGTTCTGGATACGAACGTTCTGCTGCACGACCCGCAATCGATCTTCAAATTTGAAGACAACAACCTTGCGATTCCCGTCGAGGTCCTGGAGGAGCTCGACGCCATCAAGGGCGAGCAGTCCACGGAGCGCGGGCGCAACGCCCGCCGCGTGCACCGCATCCTCCAGGAGCTGCTACCCGACTCCCGCTCCATGCACGAGGGCGTGAAGCTGGCCAACGGCGGCACGCTCTCCATCATCATCAACCGCTACCTCGTCGAGAACAACTGGTCCTCCCCCGCCATGCAGCGGCTGCGCGCCGTCGTCTCCGACTTCACCAAGAAGGACAACCGCATCATCGCCGCGGCCCTCTTCGTGCAGGAAACCTACCCGCCGCCGACGATCCTCGTGACGAAGGACGTCAACGTCCAGCTCAAGGCCCGCGCCGTCGGCCTCGAGGCCGAGGACTACCTCAACGACAAGGTGCCCGAGGCCGTCAGCGACGACGACTCCTACCAGACGCTCACGCTCGACGTCTATGAGATGCAGCGCTTCTGCTCCGAGGGTAAATTCGAGCTCGCCGCCGACGTCGCGAGGAAACTCTACCTCAACGAATACGTCCTGCTCATGACGCCCGAGGGCAAGACGATGCCTGGACGCTACTACGGCGGCAACACCGTGCGGCGCCTGCAGCTGCCCGATTTCGTCAAGGCCCCCGGCGGCATCCCGATCCGCCCGCGCAACCTCGAGCAGCAGTTCTTCGTGGACGCGCTGATGGACGACTCCATCTCCCTCGTCACCTGCTTCGGCAAGGCCGGCACCGGCAAGACCATCCTCTCGACCGCCTGCGCGCTCTTCCAGACCACCGACGAGCACTCGCGCTACGACGGCCTCTCGATCTCCCGTCCCGTGATGGCGATGGGCAAGGACATCGGCTTCCTCCCCGGCACGCTCGAGGAGAAGATGAAGCCCTGGCTCCAGCCCTACCACGACGCGCTCGAAGTGCTCATGCCCGCCAAGCCGCAGAAGGAGCCCCAGTTCGCCAGCAAGAAGTCCGCGAAGAAAAAGAGGAAGCGCGACGACATCCTCGCCGCGATGCACACCGCCCAGCCGGCCCACGGCGGCAACGGCAACGGCCTGCCCCCGATGAAGCCCTACGAGCGGCTCATCAAGAACGGCGTGGTCGAGATCGAGGCCCTGTGCTTCATCCGCGGCCGCTCCATCGCCCGCCGCTTCTTCATCCTCGACGAGGCGCAGCAGCTCACGCCGCACGAGGTGAAGACGGTCATCACCCGCATCGCCGAGAGCTCGAAGCTCGTGCTCATCGGCGATCCGGCGCAGATCGACAACCCCTACGTGGACTCGCGCAGCAACGGCCTCGTCTATTGCCACAACCGCATGAAGGGCCACGCCCTCGCCGCGCACGTCAAGCTGTCCAAGGGCGAGCGCTCCAAGCTCGCCGAGCTCGCCGCCGATCTGCTGTAGCGCCGCCGCCGCGATTCTCGGCTTGCGGCCCGCCGCTTCCCGGACGGAAACTGCGGGTCCGTGGACAAGACGCTGCTCGCAGTCAAAACCGACCCGACGCCCCCCGCCCTTGAGGAGACGCTGGAAGCCCAGCGCCAGGTCCGGCAGTTGAAGGACACGGTCGCCGCGTTGCGCGCCCGGTTGGAGGAGACCGAGGCCGGCCGCGCCGCTGCGGTGCAGGCGGCGGTGGCCGCCGGGGCCGACGAAATCCGCATCCTGCGCACGACCATCGCCACGCTGCGCGACGACCTGCAGGCCCTGGAGGCCGCCAAGCAGGCCGCGGTGCAGGCGGCGGTGGCCGCCGGCCAGAGCGAGGCGCAGCAACTGCACCTCACCATCCAGGCCCTGCGCGACCAGTTGGAGCGCGCGCTGCAGGCGCACCAGGACGCCCTGGCCCGCCAGCAGCAGGCCCACCAGAGCGAATTGAAGCAGTTGCGCGAAACCATCGCGGCCCTGCGCACCGAATTGGAGCGGAAGAGTGGAAGCTGAGTCTCCAGGCAAACCCGCGCCGGTCCGCCGCGCCCGCCGCGAAACCCTTGCCAGCCTGCGCGCGCGCCTGCGCCGCTCGGAGATGCTGCTCAAGCTCACGCAGCAGGTCGCCGCCATCGACGACCTGGACCAGTTGCTGGCCACCCTCATCGAGCTCACCGCGAACGAGACCGATGCCGAGCGCGGCACGCTTTTCCTCAACGACCCGGCGACCGGCGAGCTCTGCTCGCGCGTCGCCCAGGGCACGTTCAACCGCGAGATCCGGCTGCTCAACACCGAGGGCATCGCCGGCGCCGTCTTCCGCAGCGGCCGGGGCGAGATCGTCCACGACGCCTACGCGGACGAGCGGTTCAACCGCGACATCGACGACAAGACCGGTTTCCGGACCCGGTCCATCCTCTGCGCCCCGATCAGGACCGCGAAGGGCGAGATCATCGGCGTGATCCAGACGCTGAACAAGCGCGCCGGCCGCTTCACCGCGGAGGACCTCGAGCTGCTCGCGGCGATGGGCCAGCAGGCCGCCTCCGCCCTGCAGAGCACCCAATACATCGAGCGGATGATGAAGACGCGCCAGCAGGAGATGGAATTCCTCGACCTGATCGCCGACATCACCAGCTCGCTCGAGCTTTCCGTGCTGCTGCGGCGCGTCATGAGCGAAGCCACGCGCATGCTCAAGGCGGACCGCTCCACGCTCTTCCTCAACAACGAGAAAACCAACGAGCTCTGGTCCGAGGTGGGCGAGGGGCTGAACGCCGTGCAGATCCGCCTGCCCAACACGGCGGGCATCGCCGGCGCCGTCTTCCAGTCGGGCAAGACCATCAACATCCCGCACGCCTACGCCGACCTGCGCTTCAACCCGGCCTTCGACAAGAAGACGGGCTACTTCACGCGCTCCATCCTCTGCGTGCCCGTGATCAACAAGCACGGCAAGGTCATCGGCGTCACCCAGGCGCTCAACAAGCGCGGCGGCCCCTTCACGGCCGAGGACGAGTCCCGGCTCAAGGCCTTCACCGCCCAGGTCTCCATCGCCTTGGAGAACGCCAAGCTCTTCGACGACGTGCAGAACATGCGGAACTACAACCAGTCGATGCTGGAGAGCATGTCCAACGGCGTCATGACCTTCAACGACGAGGGCCGCATCCACACCTGCAACGCCGCCGGCTACCGCATTCTCAAGGCCCGCGAGACCGACGTGCTCGGCAAGCTCGCCGCCGAGTTCTTCACCGGGCCCAACGCCTGGCTGGTCGAGCGGCTCAAGGCGCTCGAGGCTGCCGGCGCCAAGAGCGACCTGCTGATGGACGCCGAACTGGAGGCCCGCGGCGAGAAGCTCAGCGTCAACCTCACGCTCCAGCCCCTGATGAGCCTCAAGGGCAAGCGGGTCGGCTCGCTGCTGATGATCGAGAACATCAGCAACGAGAAGCGCATGAAATCCACCATGGCGCGCTACATGGATCCCGGCCTCGCCGACCGGCTGCTCGCCGGCGGCAGCGAGATTCTCGGCGGCCAGAGCGTCGAGGCCACCGTGCTGTTCTCCGACATCCGCTCGTTCACCACGCTCACCGAGGAGCTCGGCGCGCAGGGCACGGTCGCGCTGCTCAACGAGTATTTCACCGTCATGGTGAACTGCATCACCCAGGAGGGCGGCATGCTCGACAAGTTCATCGGCGACGCGATCATGGCCGAGTTCGGCATCCCGGTGTCGCGCGGCGACGACGCCGACCGCGCCCTGCGCGCGGCCATCGCGATGATCACCGAGTTGCGCACGCTCAACCGCACCCGCCAAGAGCGCGGCCAGAAGCCGATCCTCATGGGCATCGGCCTGAACACCGACACGATCGTCTCCGGCAACATCGGCTCGCCGAAGCGCATGGACTACACCGTCATCGGCGACGGCGTGAACCTGGCCTCCCGCCTGGAAAGCGCCTGCAAGGAGTATTCCGCGCAGATCCTCATCAGCGAATTCACCCTCCGGAAGCTCAAGGGCACCTACCGCACGCGCGAGGTGGACCGGGTGATCGTCAAGGGCAAGACCGAGCCCGTCGGCGTGCACGAGGTGCTCGACTACCATTCCGACGAGACCTTCCCGAACCTGTCCGACGTGCTGAACCAGTTCCGCGGCGGCCTCGCGCACTACCGCAAGGGAGACTTCGACCGCGCCATCAAGTCCTTCCAGGAGGCGCTGGCGCTGCACCCCGGCGACAAGCTCAGCCAGACCTACATCCACCGCTGCGAACTGTTGAAGGCCCACCCGCCCGAGGGCGAGTGGAACGGCGTCTGGGTGATGAAATCGAAGTAGGTCCGCTCTCCGCCCGGCCTGATCACCATGGCGGGGACGGAGGGGTGGCCGGTCGGAGACCGGTCCCGCTCATTCCACCACCAGCTCGGCGACCGACCAGGCATTGCCGCGCTTGCCGGTCTGGCGGATCCACAGGTAACGGCCGCGGACGCCCGCCGGCAGCGTGACGACCGTCTGGTAACGCTCGCCCTCGGCCTTGGCCCGGACTTCGCCCGGCTGCTCCGGGTCGTCGCTGACGAAAACCTCGACCTCGCCGGGCCAGTCCCACTCGCGCTGGCCCTGGTCGAGGATGAGTTTCCGCACGGGGCGCGAATTGTGCAGGTCGGCGCGCAACCATGAGCCGGCCTCGTTGGGCACCGACCAGCACGTGTCCTTTCTGCCGTCGCTCATCCGGGTGGAGGCGTCGGCCTCGGCCGACACCGCGAAGGTGGGCGGACCGGCGAGGTTCGACGTGATGGCGTCCACGGCGTCCTGCGCCGCCGCGGCGACGGCGGGATCGGCGAGGAACCTCCGGGCCGTGTCCAGCGCCGCCTGGTCGGCGCACAGGCTGAGCACGTGGATCAGGGACTGGCGGGCGGCGGTTTCGAGCGGCAGGGCGATCAGCGCCCGGGCCTGTGCGGAGCGCCGGGCGGGCGCGATGCCGCCGCTTTGGGAAAGGAACCGGGCCGCACCCTGGACGGCGGTGTTGCGGACGCTTTCCAGGGGCGTGCCGCCCGCCAGATCCACGAGGAGCGGCAGCACCGACGCGTCGGGCCAGCGTGCGAGTTCGTTGGCGGCGGCCGCGGCCACGGCCGCATCGGTATCGCGGGCCAGCTTCGCCGCGGCGGCAAGCGCAGGCGCGCCAGCGACGCGCGAAAGCACCGGCAACAGGATCTGGCGTCCGGCCGCGTCGGCGGCATCGAGCGCGGCGATGACGGCTGCGGCGCGCGTCTCGACGGCGCCGTCGCGCAGGATGATGGCGATGAGCGCGCGCACGGCGCGGGTTTGCTCGGAGCGGCCGGCGGCGCCCAGCGCCCAGGCGATCACCGACTGCTGGTCGGAGGGGGCGGCGATCAGGCGCAGGGCATCGAGCGCCTCCAGGCGCAGGCTCTCGACCGGCGACTGGCGGAGGCCAAGGAGGAACGGGATGGCCTCGGTCAGGTTGCGCGCAGCGATCTGCCGGATGAAGACGGCACGGAGCGCGTTGTCGCCCTCGGTGGCGGCGCCGGTGCGGACCAGGTCGTCGAGACCGGGACCGTCGAGACGGGCGAGCGCGGCGGAGGCTGCCTGGGCTTCGTCACCCCGGCCGGCGGCGAGAGCCGCGAGCCGGTGGGCGACGGCGGGGGTGCCCGGCAGGCGGCCGAGCGCGTCGAGAGCCGCGAGGCGGACGCCGGCTTCGGCGCTGTCGAGCATCAGCAGCAGGCCCGGGACGGCGCCGGCTTCGTTGCGGTTGCCGAGCGCGGCGATGAGCGAAACCTGCACCGCGGGGGCATACGCGCCGAGGCGGGCGGCAAGTTTCGCGCCGGCGTCGGCGACGGGCAGCGTGGCGACCGACTCGATGGCAGTGGCATGAAAGGCGGTCTCCCCGCCGGAGAGCGCGCTGTGGATTTCCTCGATCGCGCCCGCGGGATGGGCGGCGAGCAACTGGCGCAAGGCGGCGGCGCGCTGCCCGAGGGGGGCGGCGGTGTTGCGATGGATTTCGCCGGCGATCCGGGCGGCGGTGGCGGCATCGGCCTGGGCGGCGGCCGCGAGGCGGGCCTTGAGCACCGCGGGTGCGAGCGGGTCCTTCGCCCGGGCGAGGGCTTCGAGCGCAGCGGGTCCGCCGATGCGGCCGAGGGCCGAGGCGGCGGCCCTGGCGGTGGCGGGGTCGGCGTCGTCGAGCAGACCGGCCAGTGCCGGCACGGCGCCGGCGATGCCACGGGTGGCGACGGAATCGATGAGCCCCAGGCGCGCCCGGCCGCTGGAGCGGAGCAGCGCCTGCAGGTAGAGCGCATCCACGGCGGTGCCGGGCACCCGGTCGAGGGCGAGGCGGGCGCAGTCCACGCGGACCGGATCGGCGAGCATCGGGGCGAGGGCATTCAGCGTGGCGGCGTGCCCGGTGCCCGGGCCGGTGAGCAGGATCAACCCGAGCTGCTGGGCGGCCTCCTGCACGGTGGCGGGGTCGGCGTCCGGTTTTTGCATGATCGCGAGGAGTTCGCGTTCCGCAGCGGCGAGCTTCGCCGGGTCGAGTCCCGCGGCGACGATCAGGTTCTCCGCGGCGGTGGGCGGGCGCGGATCGTCATCGAAGGCGCCCACGGCGGCGGGTGCGGCCGGAGCCACGGTCGGGGCGGCCGGGGTGACGGGTGCCTTGCCGGTCGGGGTGTGGCAAGCGGCGGCAAGGAGGAGCGAGCCGGCGGCCAGTGCGCGAGTGAGATGAAGAAAGGAAGGAGAAAGCATGGCGCAAAGGGGGGCTCAGAGGAGGGCGTAGGGGGCGCGGCGGGGGCGGTCGAGCAAGCGCGAGGCGACGGGATCGCCGACGATCTCCTCGCGGACCGGGTCCCAGCGCAGGGGGCGGCGGAGCTGGCGGGCGATGCCGCAGAGGTGACCGACGGTGGCCGAGCGGTGGCCGATCTCGACGTCGGCGATGGGGCGCTGGCGGGTGCGCACGCTGTGGAAGAAGTCCGTGTGATGGTCGTTGCTTTCGTGAAGGTGCTGCTCGCCGGCGCGCAGGGGCCGCGTGGCGAGGGCGACCGGATCGCACACGAGGTAGTCGTCGCGACCGACGCCGACCGTGCCCCGGGTGCCGATGAACTCGATCATCGCGGGCTGGTTGCCGTCCACGCGCTGCACGATGACGCCGTTGGCGTAGCGGTGGGTCTGGTAGGGGTTGCCCTCGAAGCCGGCGGGGAGGAACTCGACCGGGCCGGAACCGTCCATGCCGAGCGCCCACTGGATGATGTCGAAGTGGTGCGCGCCCCAGTCGCCGTTCTTGCGGGAGCCGTATTCGAGGAACACGCGCCAGCCGCCGCCGTAGTCGCCCTTGACGCGGAACGGGTTGAAGGGCCGCCACGGCGTGGGGCCGAGCCAGCGGTCGTAGTCGAGGTCGGCGGGCACGGGTTCCTCGGGCAGGTTCTGGGGCGCGGGGGGAAACCGGCCGAGGCGGGTGCGGATGAGCTTGAGGTCGCCGAGCCAGCCGTTGCGCACGATGGTGGCGGCGCGGCGGAATGCGGCCTCGGAGCGCTGCTGGGTGCCGGTCTGCAGCACGCGGCCGGTGCGGCGGGCCACCTCCACCATGGTGCGGCCCTCGCGCACGGTGAGCGTCATGGGTTTCTCGCAATAGACGTCCTTGCCGGCCTGCATGGCGGCGATGGAGACGGCCGCGTGCCAGTGGTCAGGCGTGGTGACGAAGACCACGTCGATGTCGGGCCGGGCGACGAGCTCCTCATGCGTGCCGTAAATATCCACGCCCTTGAAGGAGGCGGTCTCCGCCTTGTCGGCGTAGCCTTCCTCGATGCGCTGGCGCATCTTCTCGGCCTTGCTGCGCCAGACGTCGCAGAGGGCGACGATCTGGCAGTCATCGCGGCCGAGCAGCGCGCCCACATGGCTGCCGGCGATGAGGCCGTTGCCGACGATGCCGACGGTCAGGCGGTTGCTGGGGGCCGAGGCGCCGAAGAGCCGGGAGGGCAGGACGAGCGGCGCGACGCCGAAGGCGAGGATGCCGGACAGGCCGTGCTTGATCGCCGTGCGGCGGGTGAGCACGGGGGAGGGCGGGACGGGAGACGTCATGGGGCGGGGGAGAGCGGAAACGGACGGGGAAACCGGAGTCATCTACCCAGCCGGCCGGCAATGGCAAGCGGCGCGCCGGGAAAATCCGTTCACATTGTCGAACGCGAGCGAAGAAATGCTCGTGGCACAACACGAAGCTGTGTCCGTCAAGCGGGAGCATGCTGGGTGCGTCCAGAGCCCGCGCAAGCCCTGCCTGAAAAACGGGCGCATGCGATGCCCATGGCCGCACGCTCACTCCTTCGCCTCGGCCTCGGCGGGCTGCTCTTCGCCCTCCGTCTCTTCCTCCGAGTCGTCGAGCAGGCTCGGTTCCCCGGCGCGCTTGGCAAGCCACTCCATCACGCCGGCGAAGAGTCCGGTGAACATGAGATCGCCGAAGAGCGTGTTGCGGAAGAAATAGATCGTCGGCGGATACTCGGGATGCCCCACCGTGAGCGCCTGCCACCAGCCGGCGAGGGTCTTGGCGTAGAAGGCGTCGCTCCACCACGAGAGCGTGTTGGTGATGAAATAGAACAGGAGGGCTCCGAGCAGGGAGCCGTTGAGCAGCCACAGCCAGGATTTGCGCGTGGACACCCACCAGCCGAGCCCGAGGCCGGCGCCGAAGGCGGCCACGCGGCCGACGTAGCCGGTCCATTCGAGATGGTAGCCGTATTCGCGGGCATAGAACCAGTTGAGGTAGAGGTCGGTCAGGCACAGTCCCGCGAAAGGCAGGAGCCAGAGCCGCTTGTCGCGGAAATAGACGGCGCCGCAGAAGGCGATCGCCGCGAAGGGCGGGAAGTTCGCCCAACTCATGTCCAGCGTCGGCAACAGGCGGTAGCCGAGGGCGAGGACGATGAGGACGATGGCGGCCGTGCGCATGGAGAGCGTTTTAAACGAGGTTCGTGACTCAAGCTGACACACCCGGGCGCTCCGCGCCACCCCGCTTGATAGAGGGGACGCAAGCCCTGGTCGCCTTCGGCGCCGCCGGAGGCGGGTAAACCCACGCTTCGGAAATCCCCTCTATGAAGAGGGGTGCCCGTAGGGCGGGGTGTGTAGTGACTGTTGGCATGACAAGACGGCTCCTGATTCCGGTCGTTAATAGGCGTGAACGGACCGACGGGACAAAACGAAAAAGCGGTCGTTTCGTGTCATTTGCTGTTCAGGTGCTCTCCGCTTCGCGGGCCAGGAGCCAGAGCAAATCCGATGCACGGTTGACATACTGGAGCAGGAGCGGGCGCAGGTGGCGGCCGTGGGCGGCGAGGGCGACGAGCCGGCGTTCGGCGCGGCGGGCGGTGGTGCGGGCGACCTCGAGCGCGGCGGCGTAGGCGTTGGCGCCGGGGGTGGCCCAGCCGTCGAACCGCAGCCCGCGGGCCTCGAGCGCGGCGACCGCGGCGTCCAAGCGGGCGAGATCGGCCTCGCCGAGCCGCGCGAACTTGGAGGCGGCATGGCGCGCCGTGTCGGCCTCGGCGCAGGAAACCTCGCCCATGAGGGCGACGAGATCGCGCTGGAGCTGCTCCAGGGCGGCGGCGTCGTGGCCGGGGGGGCGCATGGCCTTGGCGAGGCCGAGGGCGGCGTTGAGCTCGTCGAGGGCGCCGACTGCCTCGATCTGTGGGTGATCCTTGGGCACGCGCTGGCCGTAGAGGAGGCAGGTGGTGCCGTTGTCGCCCTTGCGCGTGGCGATGGACTGGGGTTTTGCTCCACGCATGGCTCAGGGCCGTTTGGCGGCGTCGCGCGTCTGTTTCTTGAGCGCCTTCAGCCCGGGTTCGATGACGGCGAGCACGTCCTTGGCCATGCGGTCGATGAAGAGGATGCCCTGGAGATGGTCGTGCTCGTGTTGGATGCAGCGGGCGAGCAGGCCGTTGCAGTGGAGGGTGTGCGGCACGCCGGACACATCCTGGAATTTCACGGTGATTTCGTCGGGGCGCACGACGTCGCCGCGGATCTCGGGGAAGGAGAGGCAGCCCTCCTCGTAGGAGGTGGTGGGCTCGGGGACGATCTTGATGTCGGGGTTGATGATCGTGAGCGGCATGAACAGCTCGAGCGGGGGGCGAGCGCCATCGTATTCCCAGGCGAAATCGGCCTCGGTCTCCCGGAGGTCCACGACACAGAGCTGGACGGCCTGCCCGATCTGCTGGGCGGCGAGGCCGATGCCGTGCGCCGCGTGCATGGTCTCGACCATGTCCCCGGCCAGTCTGGCGAGCGCGGCGTCGAAGGCCGCGACCTTGGCGCCTTTTTTGCGCAGAACGGGGCTGTTGAAGTGAACAATCGGGAGAACCATGGGTCGGAGGGACTGCGCACGTTATTTGCCAGCGCGGGTGCGCGGCAAATAAATTTGTTTCCGCGCGTCTGCCAGTCCGTTATGCATGCGTCCATGACATCGCCTGTCCCCGCCCCCGGTCCGCGGTCCGTCCTGTGGCAGCTGTGGCTGGTTTTGGGACTGGGCCTGCTCGTGGTGGCGGGGCTGCTGCCGGTGAACGTGAAGTCGCTCAATCCGGCGCTGCTGCGCGCGGCGGGCCGCGACACGGTGACGGTGGCGCGCTTCGGCCGCGACCTGCTCCAGCTCGACAAGCCCGGTCCCGCCGCGCTCGTGCTCGCGGCGGCCCGGAAAGTGGGCGATCCCGGCGCGGGCGAGCTGGCCGCGGCGCTCGAAGCCTACGCCCGCCGGCATCGCGACATGATGCCGTGGGGCGGATGGGACGTTGCGCTGGAGCCGCTGCTCGCGGCGCGCGCCGAGGGTTCGGCTGAGTCGCAGCCGGTGCTGAATTTCATGGTCACGCACCAGGCGCGGGAGAACCTGCGTCGCTACCTCTCGGTTTCCCGGCTGCCCGGCGTGCAAACGCTGCTGAAGACGGCCGAGGTGGGCTCGACGCAGCGCTTCGTGCCGGCGAGCCGGCCCGGCGGCCAGCCGCTCGACGCGGTCATCCTGCTCTCGGCCTACCTGTGGCAGACCGAGCACCTGTCGGCCGGCGTCCAGCGCGAGGTGCGCGTCCTGGCCGAGGCGGCGGTGACCAGCGGACACATGGGCGAACTGGAGGACTTCTACCTCGACCTCCTCACCCTCGGCAAACGCCTCAACTGGGTGCAGCTTTCCGAGCTGCTGCGCACGACGGGCAGCCTCGGCACGGTCGGGCAGTTCGCCCACCTCGCTCGCGTCGCGCCCGAGCACCTGCCGGTCATCTACGCCGCGGCGCTGCTCACGAAGTCCGCCGACGGCGTCGCGGGCTATCTCATCGCCTTCGGCCAGCCGGGTGCGGAGCACCTGCGGCTGGCGCTGTCGCACGGCGAGGGCGCGGTGAAGCAGCTCGTGCTGCGGCAGGCGCCGGTCACGGCGGGCACGGGCGCGGAGTTCGAGTTCGCGGCGGCCTTCGTGCTGCGGCACCCCGAGCTGGCGCTGCTGGCCAAATACGCGGCGTTCCTCGGCGGCGTCTTCCTGCTGCTGCGCGCCGTGGACCTGCGGCTGTTCCTCGCGGTCGAAAAGACGCTGCGCAGCGCCTTCCCGCGCATGGGCAGCGGGCTCGTCGCCACCATCCTCACCTTCATCTTCTTCGTCTTTTCCGAGCCGTTCCTGCTCAAGGCCGCGCCGCTCTCGGACTACCGCATCCGGCTCAGCATCCCCGTCATCGCCGCCAACGCCCCGCCGGCGCCGGCTCCCGAACCCTCAACCACCGCCACCACCATGGACATCTCCACCATCCTCTCGATCACCGCCTTCGCCGCCCTGCAGCTCGGCATGTATGTCATCTGCCTCCTGAAGATCTCCGAGATCGCCCGCCAGGAGATTCCGGTCGCCACCAAGCTGAAGCTCATGGACAACGAGGAGAACCTCTTCGATGGCGGACTCTACATCGGCATCGCCGGCACGGCCACGGCGCTCGTGCTGCAGGTGCTCGGCCTGATCGAGGCCAACCTGCTCGCCGCCTACTCGTCGAACCTCTTCGGCATCGTCTGCGTGGCGCTCGTGAAGATCCGCCACGTCCGCCCCTATAAGCGCCAGCTCATCGTCGAAAGCCAGCAGGCCGCCGCCTGAGGACCGCGTCATGAACAAGACCCTCCTCCTGATCATGTGCGACTTCATGTTGCTCAATCTCCTGGCGCTCACGCGCTGGGAGAAGGCCGAGCCGACGCACACGCAGCTGGACACGGCCGCCCCGCGCTCGGCCGCCGCCGCCCCGGCGGTCAACGCCGACATGGTCGAGCTGATGCGCGTGTCACTCGAGGACGAGCAGGCCGCGCGTGAGCGGCTCGCCGCCCAGCTTTCCACCGCGCAGGGCACGCTCTCCGAGCGCGAGAGGAACCTCGCCGCCCTCCAGCAGCAGAAGGGCCAGCTCGAAAACGCCCTCGCCGCCACCCGGAGCAGCGCCCGCGAGCTCGAGCAGCGCTACAGCGCCGCCGCGCAGGAAGCCTTCCTCACCAAGGAGCAGCTTGCCAAGCTCCAGCGCGAGCTGGAGGAGAAGCGCGCCGAGGCCGAGCGCCAGCAGGCCGAGCTCGCCCGCATGGAGCGCCAGAACGCCGAGGCCCGCCAGCGCATCGAGAACCTCAACGTCGCCGTGCGCGTCGCCGAACAGGAGAAGCAGCTCATCGCCCGGAACCTCACCGAGGCGAAGCAGCAGATCGAGGTCGAGCGCCTCGAGCGCGCCAAGGTGCAGGAGCAGACCACCCGGCTCGCCCAGGGCGTCGGCGTGCTGGCCGAGCGGTCGGACCAGCTCTCGCAGGAGATCCGCGACAACCGCCCGATCAACACCAACCTCGTCTTCAGCGAATTCCTCGCCAACCGCGTGCAGATCCGGCTGACCGCCCGCCGGCCCGGCCTCTTCAGCCCGACCGTGAAGGAGAAGGACACGCAGACCGTGCTCGTAAGCGACGGCGACCGCGTGTATGCGCTGATGCACCTGGACGACACGCCGTTCACGCTGAGCGAGATTCCCACCGACTACGACCAGGTCGCCGGCCGGCTCGTGCGCGGCTCGTTCAACGCCCCCATCGCCGAGCTGCGCTTTCTGCGCCTCGACCCGCGGATCGTGGTCGCGCCCATCGACTCCTCGCTGGCTTCGCTCATGGGCGCCAAGATCTACCAGGTGGCGAAGGAGCCCTTCAAGTTCCCCGAGGCCGTGCTCGTGCGCGCCGACGACGGCCGCTACGGCGACACGCCGTTCCGCATCGACCCGGCCAGCCAGAGCTACGTGAAGCTCGACAACCGGATCACCACGCGGCTCTTCGGCGAGATCGCGCCCAAGCGCGGCGACCTCGTGTTCAGCAAGACCGGCGACCTCATCGGCATCATGGTCAACAACGACTACTGCGCCGTGCTGGGCAGTTTCCTGGCCAGCCACACGCTGAAGGCCGGCGACAACCCCGACCCGAAGACGAGCCTCGTCCTGGCGGATATCCAGACCCGTTGGTCGCGCCTGCCGATCCGGCTGCAGTGAGGTGCTCCAATCCCGTCGGGACGTAAAGCCCCTCCCACATTTCAATCATCTGATTTCCACTTCATCCCCATTCTGGCCTTGGGCCTGGCTTGAATGTGGAGGGGCTTTACGCCCCGACTTCTTCGCCATGGACATCAGGCCCGAGAAACCCGGCTACTCCGCCCTCCGACGATTTTGTGAGTCCGAGCCCGGCTCGCTCTACTTCATCACAACCAATCTGACGGAGCGGGGGAGCGGACTCGAACTTCCGGACATGGCAGGACAGGTGTATTTCGCCGGTGGCAGGAGGTCGAGACGGCGGGATTTTGGTCGGTCCGCTCGGCCGTGGGGTGATGCCCGCCCATATCCCCCTGCTGCCACGACTGGGGCGACGGCGTTGCACTGGCGGAGGTCATGAGGCTCTTCAAGGGGAGGCTCACGCCTGCGCTGCGCAACCACGGCTTGAAATGGCAGGAGGGATTCTACGATCACCAGATTCGTGAGTCGGAGGATTTGCTCCCGGTATTTCTCTACATCTACCTCAATCCCTATCGGGCCGGGCTGCTCGGGGAAGCCGAGGTTTGACCCGGTTACTATTGTTGCCCCGATGATTGGGCTTGGTTCGGCGCGATGACCCGCGAATTGGCGCCTCAGCCGGAATGGCTGCATTGAAGAGTCGGGGCGGAAAGTCCCTCCCGCATTCGATCCAAGATGGTTTGGTGTGGGCGGGGCTTTACGCCCCGGCCATTGTCACTCAACTTCCCCGCGTGCACTTCCTGCCCGATCTGCTCGACGCGCTCGCGCTGAACGACCCGCCGGCCTACCTCGCGGTCTTCCTCGGCGTGTCGCTGCTCATGCTCTGGCGGCTCGAGGCGATGCTCGACCAGGGCCTGGAGGGCACGGCGCTGGGCACGCTGCTGCTCCCTTACTGCTCGGGGCTGGGCAACCTGATCTTCGTGGGGCTCATGGTGCCGAAATTCGGCGCCGGCCGCGAGGTGCTGACCAACTGCGTCGTCAACAACGTCACCAACCTCACGCTCCTGCTCGGATTGCCGGCCCTCTGCTGGGGGCTGACGATCCTGCCCGGAGCCGCCGGCGGCAAGGCGGCGAAGGCCGCGAAGGGCGGTGGCGGCGGCGCCGACGCGCAGATCAACCGGCTGTCGCTGCTCCTGACGCTCACGGCCGGGCTGTTCTTCACCGGCGCGGTCTGGCTGCTGGGGCGTGATGGCAGGCTGGAGCGCACCGACGGCATCGTGCTGATCGGGCTCTTCCTGTTCTGGCAGTGCGTGCAGGTGTTCGACGTGCTGAAGCACAACGTGCGGCGGAAAATCACCTACAATTGGCGGTTCTACCTCGACGCGCTGGTGGTGCTGGCCTGCGGCTGGTTCATCTACGAATCGCTCGACTGGCTCGTGGCGTGGATCTCGGCGCAGCGGCACGGCTTCGTCAGCCGCGACAACCTCGGCTGGCTGACCGGCTGGCTGATGGTGCTGCCCAACGCGGTGCTCGCGCTCTACTGGGCCTGGCGGCGGCGCGCCGACGTGGTCTATAGCTCGCAGGTGGGCGACGGGCACATCTGCATCCCGCTCTGTCTCGGCCTGTTCGCCCTGGCCAAACCGCTGCCGGTGGCGGGCTTCAGCCTCGATTCCCTGCTGCTGCTGGGCGGGGCGGCCGTCGCACACATGCTGTTCCTGCTGCTGGCCGGCGGGCTGCCGCGCTGGGCCGGCGGCGCGCTCTGCCTCGCCTACGGCGGGTTCGTCTATGCGGGACTGCTGGCATAGCCATCGTCAGAGCTCAGAGAACAGACAGCAAAGGACGGCTTACTTTAACAGGAATGGGCCGGGATTCTGGATCAGGGAGCCGAGCATTCGGCCAACTTCTCGCTTTTGCTCCCGGCAATCATTGAATTCTTCCGCTGTCGGGTAGCCGGCGCCGCGAGCGGTGATCAACCAGGGTTCCACCTCATGATTCCCTCCGTCGGCGTCAGTCAGTTTGCACACAAAGTGAGCTTGGTGGCGGCGCTTGCCCCAAGCCTCGGGAATGTTCGCCCCGACGGAACGTGCCGCACGACGGATCTGTCTGTCGGGGAATAGCGCTCCTCGGCTGGCCAGCGCTTTGAGTGGGCAGAACATCTGCGCCGTCAACTCGACCGCCTTTGGATAAACTGTCAGCTCAGTGAAGTGACTGAGCTGCATGGGCGGCCTTCTGGTGGTATCTTCTGTCCTCCGTCCTCCGGCTCAGCTCACTCCAGCGGATCGGCGCGGAATTTCGCAGCCAGTTCCACGAACGGTTTCTGCGCCTCGAGCCACAGGGGGTTCTGCCGGATCTCGATCATGGACTTGGTGGTGTGGTTGCAGAACAGGTAGGCGGCGGAACCGAGGCGGATGCAGGCGTCAAAATGCGTGCCGTGCGCCGCGCGCGCGAACTCGAAGTCGCCGACGGCCAGGTGGTGCCGCTCCATCTCGGTGCGGAGCGGCACGATGTCGGTCTTGAAGCGCGCCTGGTAGGCGTCGGCGCGCGGCCCCTCGTAGGCCAGGATGGCGCCCTGTTCGCGGGCCAGCTTCACCAGCACCCATTCGTTGAAGAGCGGTTCGCGGTAAAGCGCGGTCATGCGACCGAGGGCGTGGATGACGGCGGTGCGGGCGTCGGCGAGATTCATGGGCGGGATATTCCTCCGGGCGGGGGTTGAGGCCAGACTTTTGTGCGGGTGCCGGTGACAGCTTTCCGTTGGACAGCCGGGAGCGCGCCGGTAGCATCCGGTTCCCGCTTTTCACATGAAAATCACCCCCGTCGCCGCCCTGTGGTTTGCTCTCGCCGTCCGCCTGACCGCCGCCCCCGATCCGGCCTGGCTGGTCCATGATCGGGAGCGTCCGCTGCCGCCGGTGGTCAACCCCGGCACGCCCAGCACGCAGGAGCAGCCCGGCACGCCGCCTTCCGATGCGGTGGTGCTTTTCGACGGCAAGGATCTGTCCGCCTGGGTGGCGATGGACGGCACTCCGACCAAGTGGGTGGTGAAGGACGGCGCGCTGGAGTGCGTGCCCGGCAGCGGCTATGTGCGCACGCTCCAGTCGTTCGGCGACTGCCAGCTCCACATCGAGTGGGCCGCGCCCGCGCGCGTCGAGGGCAGCAGCCAGGGGCGCGGCAACAGCGGGGTGTTCTTCGGTTTCGGCCGCTACGAGATCCAAGTGCTGGATTCCTACCAGAACAACACCTACGCCGACGGCTCGGCGGCTTCCTATTATGGCGAGTATCCGCCGCTCGTGAACGCCTCGCGCCCGCCCGGTCAGTGGCAGACCTACGACATAATCTGGACCGCCCCGCGCTTTGACGCCGAGGGCAAGCTCCTCGCCAAGGCCCGCCTCACCGTCATCCACAACGGGGTGGTGGTCCAGAACAACATCGAGTTGGAGCGTCCGAATGCGGGGCACTGGTTTGACCCGCCACCCTACCAGGCGCATCCCGAGCGCCTGCCCATCGCCATGCAGGACCACGGCAATCCCGTCCGCTACCGTAACATCTGGGTGCGGGAGTTCGGGACCCACCGCCACCCAGCGTTTGTGCTGCCCGACGCCCTGCTTGAGACCTATGCCGGCAACTACGGCCGGCCGGGACAGTGGAATTCGGCGAAGATCCGCCGCCTGTCCGATGGCCAGCTTGCCTTGACCCTCGGAAAGGCCGAGGTCGTGATGACCGCGGCTTCCCCGATCCACTTTTACGGGCAGGTGACCGACGTGCAGGTGAAATTTGACTTCACGGGCGACAAGAAGAAGGCGCTGATCACCGTCGGCGAAGATTTCTCGCGAGCGATGGTGCTGGAAAAGGCCGAGTAGCCCGGGGTGGCTTTTGCCAGTGTTTATGTTTTGATTGGGCCTTGCATGCGGGCCCAGCCCAACATCCTTTGGATCGTCACCACGCAATGGCGGGGGCAGGCCACGGGGTATGCGGGGGATGCGAATGCGCGGACGCCGTGGCTCGACGGGCTGGCCAGCGAGGCGGTCAATTACACGCAGGCGGTGACGCCGCATCCGCTCGGGCCGCAGGCGCGCGCGGCGCTGCTGACGGGCAGGTTGTGCCCGGAGAACGGGGTGAAGGATTATTGGGATCCGCTGCCCATTTATGATCCGGGCAAGGACGGCGGTCATAGACCGCCGCTACAGTTGTTGGGGCGCACCGTGGCGCATGCGCTGGCCGACCGGGGGTATGCGACGGCGTGGTTCGGCAAGTGGCATCTGGCGGAGCGCGATCGCACCGTGCCGCTGGTGGGCGAGGCGCACGCCCGGATGGTCGTGCCGCCGGAGCGGCGCGGCGGATTTGCCTGCTGGGAGGGCTTCGAGGGCGGCTTCCTGCTCAACGATCCGTGGCTGCACGGCACGCGGCTGCCCCGGCCGAAGCACTTCAAGGGTTATCAGGCCGATGTGGTCGGCCAAAGGGCCGCGGCCTGGAGCCGGGAGCAGGAGGCGAGAAGGCAGGCCGGCGGGAAACCCTGGTTTTGCGTGGTGAGCCTGGAGGCGCCGCATCCGCCGTATCACGCTCCGGCGCCCCATGTGGCGGAGGTGCGCCCGGCGGACCTGAAATTGCGGGCCAATGTGCCGGCGGGTGGTCCGGTGGAAAAGCAGGCCCGCGAGGAGCTGGCCGGCTACTACGCGCACATCGAGGCGACCGACCGCGCCATCGGGAAGCTTCTCGCCGAGACGGATCTGGGCGAAACCGCGGTCGTCTTCACCTCGGTGCACGGCGACATGCACGGCAGCCACGGGCTGTTCCGCAAGGCGTGGCCGTATGAGGAATCAATCCGGGTTCCCCTGTTGGTGCGGCATCCGAGGGCAGAGGACAGAGGACGGAGGACAGAGGACGGAGGACAGCGGGATGACAGTCCGGTGAGCTTGGTTGATTTGCCGCACATGGCGGTGGCGTGGGCGGAGGGGCGGGAGTGGCACTGCCGGCGCGACAGCGCGCTCATCTCGATGCCGGCGGCGACGGACATCCCGCTGCAATGCCCGGTGGCGTGGCGCGGTTTCCGCACGACGAAGCACAAGCTGGTGCTGAAGGCGGATGGCAGTCCGTGGCTATACTTCGATCTGGAGCGCGATCCGTTGGAATGGAGGAATCTGGCGGAGGATCCGGCGCGCGCGGCCGAAATCGCGGAGCTGGCGCGGTTGATGTAGGGGGTAGCGTCCGAAGAGTTCAGCAAAAAGACGGACCCATACCGCCGCCACAACAGGCGGACCCAGGTCCGCCCCTGCGCATGGGTGCGCCTTAGCCGGCACGATGGCCGAAGTGGCGTTGGATCATGGTTTGCAGCTCCTCGAGCTTCACGGGTTTGGCCAGATAGTCGTTCATGCCGGCGGCGAGACAGTTTTCGCGGTCGCCGGGCATGGCGTTGGCGGTGAGGGCGATGATCACAGGCTGGCGCTCCTTCGGCACGCGGGCGCGGATCCGGCGCGTGGCCTCGAAGCCGTCCATCACGGGCATCTGCAGGTCCATGAGCACGAGGTCGAACCGGCGGCTTCCGACCGTGTCGGCCGCCTCCTGGCCGTTGGCGACGGCGTCGGCCTTGTAGCCGAGGCGTGAAAGGTAGCCGAGGGCGACCTTCTGGTTCACGGGGTTGTCCTCGACGAGGAGGATGTCGAGGGGGATGGCCTCGGCCAGGCGGATGGCGGCGCCCGCGAGATCGGTGGCGCCCGGCTGGGCCGCGGCGCCGGCCTGCGTGGCGCGGCGGAGCGTGTCGTGCAGCGGGTAGGGCTTGATGGGCTTGGGGAGGCGGAAGACAAGCGAGTCGAAACTGTCGTCGCGCTTGGGGGCGCCGTGCGCCGGCGCGAGGACGATGATCGGGAGCCCGGGATGCCGGGCACGCAGCTTGGGGATCAGTTCCAGGCCGGAGGCCGCGCCGAGGTCCTGGTCCACGATGGCGGCGGCGAGCGGCTGGCCCTGGATCACGGCGAGGGCTTCGGCGGCGTCGGCGGCCAGCAGGGGGCGGAGCGACCAGCTTTCGAGGCAGTTTTTCAGGGCGGTGCGGTTGACGGGGAGATCGTCCACCGCGAGGACCGCCCCGCGCGCCGCGAGGGGCGGGAACAGCGGCGGGGTGTCGCCGTCGGTGAGCGGCACGGCGGTGGTCTGGATGCAGAAGTGGAAGCGCGAGCCCCGGCCGGGTGTGCTCTGCACGTCGATGCTGCCACCCATCATCTCGCAGAGGCGGTGGCAGATGGCGAGGCCGAGGCCGGTGCCGCCGAACTTGCGCGTGGTGGAGGAGTCCACCTGGCTGAAGGGCTTGAACAGCAGGTGCAGGCGGTCGGGCGGGATGCCGATGCCGGTGTCGGTGACGTAGAAGTCGATCAGCAGGTTGCCGTCGGCGGGCCGGGCGCGGTTGTCGGCCACGACGGACACCTCGATGGTGACGAAGCCCTGCGCGGTGAACTTGATGGCGTTGTTCATCAGGTTCACGAGCACCTGGCGGAGGCGGGTGATGTCGCCGAGGACGCAGGCCGGCACGGCGGGGTCCAGGACGTAGGCGATTTCGATGCTCTTCGCGGCGGCCTGCGCGGAAAAGATGTCCACGGCCTCCTCGACGCACTGGGCGAGCTCGAAGGGCTGGTTCTCCAGCTCCATGCGGCCGGACTCGATCTTGGAGAAGTCGAGGATCTCGTTGATGATGGAGAGGAGGGCGTCGCCGCTGGTGCGGATGGTGTTGACGTAGTCGCGCTGCTCGGGGTTGAGCTCGGTGTCGAGCAGGAGGCTGGTCATGCCGATCACGCCGTTCATCGGGGTGCGGATCTCGTGCGACATGGAGGCGAGGAACTCCGACTTGGCGCGGGAGGCGGCGTCGGCCTCCTCCTTGGCGCGGCGGAGCTGGTGCTCGGTCTCGATGCGGGCGGTGATGTTGGTGATGATGGCGATGAAGTTCTCGATGTAGCCCTCCTCGTTGCCGACGGGCTGGATCTCGACGTGGATGTGGAGGCGCTGGCCGTCGGCGGCGTGGAGCACGGCGTCGGTCGTGGCCGGCGTGCCCGCGGCGAGGGCGGAGAAGAGGCGGTCGGGCGCGGCGGGATTCTCGTCGGTGCCGGAAACGTGCTCGAGGAGCGGGCGGCGGGCGGCTGCGGCCAGGGGGCGGCCGGTGAGGCGGGTGAAGCTCTCGTTGACCCACTCGATGTTGCCCTGGGGGTCGGTGATGACGACGGCGTTGTCGGTCTTGCTCGCGACGAGGGAGAGCTTGCGGGTCTCGGCCTGGCTGGCGCGGAGGGCCTCGTCGGCGCGCTTGCGGGCGTTGATGTTCTGGACGGTGCCGACGACGCGGCGGGGGTGCCGGGCCGCGGAGAAGGAGACGCACTTGGCGCGGAAGGCGATCCACAGCCACTCGCCGGCGGGCAGGTGGACGCAGTGTTCGATCTCGATGAGCGGCGTCTCGCCGCGGAAATGCGCGTCGATCACGGCGCGCACGGCGGGGCGGTCGTCGGGGTGGAGCAGGGCGAGCCAGCCGCGGCCGGTGGCGGGCATGCCGGCCGGGTCGGCGCCGATCATCTTCCAGACGCTGGGCGTGCAATAGACCTGGTCGGACTCGAGGTCCCACTCGAACACGCCGGCCTGGGTGGACTCGAAGGCGAGGTTGAGGCGCTCGTCGGCGACCTTCAGGCGGCCCTCGACGCGGCGGCGCTCCTCGTTCTCCGCGCGGAGCTGGCGGCTGGTGGATTCGGCGGCGCGCTGGCGGCGGAGCGCGGTCTGGGCGAGGTTGGTGACGAGGCCGAGCAGCAGGCTGACGCCCAGGCCGGAAATCAGCGCCACCTCGGGCAGATACTGGCGGCTGCGGCTGACGAAGGCCGGGCGCGGCGCCAGCGTGATGACGAGCTGCTGCTGGGCCACGTCGTAGCGGGCAGTGCGGCGCAGCCGCGGATCGGGGATGTCGTGGCCGACGGCCGTCTGGAACACCGTGAAGGGCTCCACGGTTTCTTTGCCGGCGGCCGGCGGCTCGACGGCCACGGTGGTCTGGTATTGTGCGGACAGCTTGAGCCGGCGGTCGATGCTTT
Organism: Verrucomicrobiota bacterium; assembly: GCA_049322455.1. Taxonomy (GTDB): domain Bacteria; phylum Verrucomicrobiota; class Verrucomicrobiia; order Opitutales; family Opitutaceae; genus Lacunisphaera. Next base: position 105,749 of record JBMOQY010000017.1, read on the forward strand.
CGAAGAAGCGGTCGTAGTAGAACTCGCCGACGACGAAGCCGCCCACGGCGCCCTCGCCGGCCACGGGCAGATAGACGGCGAACGTGGGCGAAAGGCTGGGGTTTTCCAGCGGGGTGGCGATGGCGAAGCCGGCGCGCCGGTAGGCCTCGCGGACGGCGGCGCGCCGGAGCGGGTGGGAGCCGTGGTCGTAGGACGGGGCGTCCTCGTTGCCGGCATGGGGCCAATACCAGCGGGTGATCATCATGCTGTCGGTCAACTGGACGGAGCGGTAGCCGGGGAACGCCTTCACGATCTCGGCCACGTCGGCCTCCCAGGCGGCTCGGGTGGAGTAGGCGGGCGTGCCGGTGCGGCGCGCGAGCCGGGTGAGGGTCTGGATGTGGCTCTCGGCCTCGCGGTTGAACAGCGCGGCGATGTAATCCATCGTGAGCTGCGTGGTATTGTTGAGGTAGGTGAGTTCGCGCTGCCGGAGGCTGACCCAGAAGGTGAAGGTGATGGTGACGCCGCAGACCGTGACCGGCAGCCAGAGCCAGCGCGGGCCGGTGCCCCGCTCCTCGGGCCGGGGGTCGCGCGCGGCGAGCGCGAGGAGGGCGGCCCCGAGCAGCAGGAGCAGCAGTGCGGAATGCGGGCCGAGGCGGGCGTAGGTCTGCCAGGCTTCGACCTCGTTGAGGCCGTTGCGGTAGGCGAGCAGGCCCGTGAGGGCGTAGGCCAGCACGAGCGAGCCCAGCAGGCCGAGCTGGACGGGCAGGTTTTCGTGCTTCGGGCGGATGGCAAACCAGGTGACGAGCAGGCCGGTGAGCGTGCAGACGAGGGCGAGCGCGAACGGCATGCGCGCCACGCCCGGCCCGGCGACCAGCGCCGCGTGGTCGGCGAGGAGGTGGTCCACGCCCAGGTCCACACCGAGGGGATCCTGCAGCAACGTGACGAGGCCCAGGAGGCTGGCGAGGCTGCCGAGGGCCAGCCCGGTGCGCCGCCAATCCAAGCCGAGGCAGCATTGCGCGGCGCCGATCAACAGCAGGCAGGCCGCGGCGTTGGCCGGCAGGGCGGCGTCGTAGGAACGCGGTTGCACCAGCGCGATCCAGCCGGTCCACCAAGCCGTGAGCACAGCGAGGCCGCCGAGCGCCAGCAGCCCGAAGGGGATGAGGTAACCGTATTTGAGCAGGGGGTGCTGGGTGCGGCTCGGGGACGACGGCATGGGACTCGGCGGACTTGCTAGGAGAGCCCCCGGGCCAAGGCAACGGTATTACCGGACGAAAGACCGGACACGGTTTTACCGGGCCGGGGTGGAGGGCGTCTCCGCGGGTGGCTCGGGGGCCAGCGAAGGCCGCGGGCCCGGGCTGACCAGCACCGACCATTTGGGGTCGCCGAGAGGTCCGTTGAGCTTGAGCTCGAGGATGCTGGTGAGGGGATTGATGACGATGCTGACGGCGGCGGCGAGGAGGCTGTCCGTCTGGTCGTAGGGCTTGAAGCGGGCGGTGAAGTCGAGCGCGTTGGTGGCGAAGGAGTAGCGGCCGCGCGCGTCGATCGTGGCGCTCGGGCCGGTGACCTTGAGGTCGGGGAAATAGAGTTCGCCGCGATCGAGCGTGAAGGCGGAGTGTGCGGCGTCGAATTTCAGCGAGGAGAATTTGAGGGAAAGGCTGCTGAGCACCTGGGAGAGCAGGCCGAAGAGGTGGACCTCGCCCAGTTCGCCGCCGGTGAGCGCGGCCTGGCCCGAGCCCTTGAAGCTGGCGAGGCTCGCCGGATTGCCGAGCGCGGAAAGGGAGACGTCGAGCAGGCTTTGCGCGGCGGTGCGCACGAACTTGCTGTCGGGGCCGGCGGGCGGCGGTCGTCCGGTGCGGGTCGCGTCGTATTCCTGCACGGCGTGGACGGTGTCGCCGAGACGGGCCTTGTTCAGGAACAGATCGAAACCGAGCAGGCGGGCGCCGGGCGCGCCGGTGAGCGCGGCCTTGCCGGCACCCGCGCCGCCGGCGGCGGCAAACCGGATGTCGTCCAACCGCACCCCCTGCCCGGTGACGGCGCCCTGCACGCGGGCGGAGGCGAGTGGGAAGCCGTAGTAGTGCAGCGGTGCGGCCGCCTCGGCCGCGAGGCGCCAGTCGGGCACGAGGGCGCCGTCCGCACCGCGGGACAGCGTCCCCCAGGCGTGGATGTGCGGGGGCGCGGTGAAACGCAGCGAGGCGAGCACCTCGTCGGCCCGGCCCTCGAGCATCCGGCCGAGCACGGCCGGGTCGGCGTTGGTGTCGAAATCGAACTCGAAGCGGTCGGTCTCGCGGCCGCCGGGCGTGCCGAAGCGCTTGAAGCTGCCCGCCACCCGTTGGGTGCCGCCCGCGCGCGTGCCCGTGAGCGCCAGCCCGTGGGCGAAGCCGGGCCGCACGAACACCGTGGCGTCCACCGCCTCGAAATCGCCGCCCCACACGGTAGCGCTCCGGACGTGCGCACGCACGAAATTCTGGCTGAGCCACGGCTGTTTCCAGCGGCCCCGGATGTCCACCTCGGCGGCGGGGGGAGCGTCGGTGGCGAAGGCGAACCAGCGGTTCCAGAAGCTGGCCCACCAGTCGCCGCGGAACCAGCCGTTGATGTCGGCGGGGTGCAGGCGGCCGGCGAGCAGCATCCGGTAGTCGGTCGTGCCGAAGTCCATCCAGTAGGAGCCGCGGGCGGCGCTCCCGCCGGCGGCGATCCGGGCGTCGTGGGCGAGAAAGCTCGCGCCGGTGAGGTCGATCCGCCCGCGGGCCGCGGTGATCCGGACCCCGCGCGAGTCGATCCGGCCGGCGTCGGCCCAGGCGGCCAGCCGGTCGAAGCGCCAGCCGGGGGCGAGCACGGCCTCGGCGTCGAAGGCGACCGGGTCGCCGAATTGGAAGAAGGGGGCCGCCCGCGGTGTGTGCCTGGCGAGCGCGGCGTTGATGAAATCCGGATGGCCGCGGCCGACGGCGTGCAGGCGGGCGGATTTTTCCGTGAGCGAACCCTCGGCCTCGACGGCCAGAAACTCCCCTCCGAGCCGGGCGGCGGCCTCGATGCGGGGAGCCGGCCAGCCGACGAGATCGGCGCGCAACACCGGACCGTGCACCGGCCCCTCGGGCGTTTCGACGCGCAGGGCCGCGAGCCGGAGTTCTTCGGGCCGGATGCCGAAGGGATCCGGGGTCAAGCCGACGACCAGCTCGCCGCGCAGGAGGCGGGCGGCGAGTCCGGCCGGACCTTCGGCCCAGCCGACGGCGAAGCGCACGTCCGCGGCCTGCGGGCCGCGGCCGAGATCGAGCGCGGTGCGGGCGACGAGGGGGCCCGTGGTGACCGGCTGGTCCCACGGCCGGTTGGCCCCGGCCGCGGTGAAGCGAAGCAGGGCGCGATTGGCCCCCGTGGCACCGGTTGCGAGCTGCACGTCCAGCGCGGGGCGGTCGAAGGCGTCGAGCCGGCTCATGCCGGGCGCGACGCGGCGGGCGGTCTGGAGAAAGCGCTCCGTGAGCTTTTCGAGATCGGGTGTGGCGGCCGTGCCGCGGGGCGGGGTGAGTTCGCCCCGCAGCGTGAGGGCCAGCGGTCCGAGCCGGCCGGCGAACTGTTCCACGTGCCAGACCTGTCCGCGGCGCCGCAGCGTGACGGCCAGGTCGCGCACGACGGGCTCGGTGGTGCCGGAGGGGGCGAGCATGGCCGGCAGTTGCAGGGCCGCGCCCTCGATCTGGATCTCGTCGGGGAAGGTCCAGCCGGCGAGCAGTGACCAGAAATCGTGGCGCACGTAGAGCAGGCGGCAGGTGAGGAGAGGATCCTCGAACCGGGCGGTGCGCAGCTTCACATCCTGGAGCAGGACCTTGCCGGTGGGATCGAAGCGGGCGCGGCCGAAATTCAGGACGAGGCCCGAGCGCGCCAACGCGCGCTCGATGCGCCGCAGGGCGTGGTCCGGCACCGGCAGCTCCTTGGCGAAGGCGATGGAGAGCAGCGCGACCAGCAGGGCGCCCAAGGCGAGCCACAGAGTCCAGCACGCCAGCGTGACGCAGCAGGAGCCGCAAAAACGCAGCCCGCTCTTGAACCAGAAGTGCTTGGGCGCGGGGGAGGGCATGCGGGCGGGGCGAGGAGGTATCTCGGTTGCAGCGTCGCTCATGGACCGCCGCGGCAACTCAGGGCGTCGTGCCCTTTGTCTCCGGGGTGGCTGGCGGAGCGGCGGGGCCCGGGTCCTGTTTGGCGGTGTAGGTCAGGGTGAACAGCGCGTCGAGCAGCGGCTGGGTGACGGTGAAGGTGACGCCGCCGAATTCGGCCGTGCCGGCCACCAGGGTCATGCCGCCGAGGCGCTCGGTGAGGAAGAGGCTGGCGGGCGTCTCCGGGGAGCCGGCGAAGGCCACCGTGTAATCGAGCCGGTAGCGCCAGGGCCGGCTGCCTTCCGGCGTGGCGGCCTGCTCGGACGAGAAACTGTCGGCGGTGAAGGCGGCGGCGCGCAGGGTGACGAGTTCGTCGAGGATCACCTGCAGGGCCTGGCGCACGGATTCCGGTTCGATGGTGGCGAGGAAACGCTCCCAGGTTTTCTCCCCAGGAGTGAGCTTGAGCGCGAAGAGCGGTTCGCCGCCGGCGAGATCCACGAGGGTCATGCCCGTGAGCTGGGCGCCCTCGGGGAGCTTGCGCAGGAGCCGCTCCCGGTAGTGCCGGGCCCGGAGCGGGGTGTCGTCGAGGATGTCGGGATGGATTTCATAGACGAACGGCGGATTCATGAGCCGGGCGTAGGCGGCGCCGGGCCGGTCGGGGGAGACGCCGATCTGGAGCACCTGGGTGGAGGGCTCGTTGCCGTTGAGGCCGCCGCCGGTGGCCAGGCCGAGCGTGATCTCGCGTTCGGGGCGGTTGAAGCCGTAGTTCTCGACATCGGTGGCGGAGGGTGCGTCGCTGAGGAACTTCACGACGGACAGCTTCTGGAGCCTGTCGAGCAGGTCGTTGACCACGCCGGCGTCGGCGGCGGCGGTCAGCGGCGCCTGGCCGTTGGTGCGGGTGACGACCTGCCAGGAGGGTCCGCCTGGAGCGGCGGCCGGGGCCGGGCTGCCGGCGGCGGGGGCGGCTTCGAGTTTCTGGAGCGACAGGTCGGGCTGGCCGGGGGCGGTCAGCGTGATCGCGGTGACGGCGGCGCGGTCGAATTCGAGCACATGGCGGTCGCGCAGTGCCTCCTGCGAGGCGCGAAGCACTTCAAGCAGCGGCGCCGGGACGGCCGTGGTGAAGACGACGTCCTTGTCCTCAAAGCGGGCGTAGAGGGCGCCGTCGCCGGCGGCCTGGCCGAGGAGGAGGGTTTCGCGCCGGGCGTTGCCCTCGAAGGTCACGCGCAGCACGGGCGCGTCGAGGCCGGTGCGGGCGGGATCCACGCCTTCGGGGAAGGATTTCACCGTAAGCGAATTGAGGCTGTTGATGGTGGTTTCGACTCCGGCCTTGTTGGCGCGGGCGAGGATGGGCGTCTCGAACCCCCAGCGGCCGCCCTGGTCGCGGCGCAGGCGGACCTTGAGGTTGGCGGGGGCGCCGGTCTGGATGTTGAGCGAGCGGACCTCGAAGACGGGGATGGTGAAGATGGAGTCGGTGCGCAGCTCGGCGAGGGGCAGGCCGACGCTCTCGGCCAGGCTGCGGCTGACGACGTGGATGCGTCCGGTGTCGGGCGTGAGCAGGTAGAGGCGGTTGCCGGTCTTGGTGTCGTCGCCGATGAGCAGCCGGTAGGATTTGCCCGCGGCGCCGAGGTCGAGGGTGAGCGCGGGATTGTCGAGCCCGTAGTCGGCGAGGGTCTGGCTGCCCTTGGCGAGGTCGGCGACGGCGAAGCTGGTCTCGTGCTCGAGGAACTGGAGTTCGTTGTGGATGCGGGAGATGGCGTTGGGATTGGCGGGCCACTCGTGGGGTTTGGTCAGCCACCAGGTCCCGTCGCGCTGTTTCTCGAGGCGCACGGATTCGCCGGTCGGCGCGGTGCGGGTGAAGGATTCCAGGCTGGCGATCTCGGGCGGCAGCACGCGGCGCTTCGCCTCGCTCATGGCGCGCTCCGCGCGCCACTTCTCCTCGAATTTGAAGATGTAGAAGAACAGGACGACGTTCAGGAAGAGCAGGACGACGGTGACTTTGGAGCGCATGGGAGGAGGCGATCAGCGGTCAGCGATCGGCGGTCAGCGAAGCGGACGTGATCGGTGGGTTGGGCATGATGGGATGGCTGAGCGCTGAAAGCTAGTTCCTCCGGGTCCAATAGACGGCGAGGCCGAGCACGGCGACGAAGCCCGGCAGGCCGAGCAGGAGGCCGAGACGGAGACGGACGAGCTCCTCGGCGCTGAGGGCGAGCTGGAAGCGTTGGATGGGGCGTACGGGGATGTTGATCCGGGTGTCCTCGTTGATCGCCCAGGTGACGGTGGCGAGGAAGAGGTTGAGGTTGCCGACGGTGATGATGCGGTCGTTGGTGACGAGGTCGGCGGTGCCGATCACCGCGAGGCGGCCGCCGCGGACGCTGAGCGGCAGGTTGGCGGGTTTCAGCCGCTCGGAGATGACCATGACACCGAGTTCGCCCTTGAGGTCCTGGCCGGGCGTGTATTCGAAGTTTCTCAGGCGGTAGCTGGTCTCGCCCCACGCCTCCCTGCTGGTGGCGATGAGCTTTTTGACGCGCAAACCGTCGTCGAGCGAGCGGCCGAGATCGTCGCTGACGACGCGGGCCGGACCGCAGATGACGGAGAGGCCGTTGTTGATCAGGTTGTCGGTGATGCCGCTGGCGGGGTCGGGGGCGAAGTGCCAGAGCCGCAGGTCGGCGGTCTCGGTGATGCTCTGGGGGTCGAGATCCATGATCACATTGTCGTAAACGATGATGCCCCAGTCGAAGAACAGGTTTTCCAGCCCGTGGGCGGCGCCCGGGTCGAGCATCACGATGAGGCGGCCGGCGCGGGTGGTGAGGTAGTCGCGCAGGATCAGCTCCTCGAAGGGCTTCAAGGGGCCCAGGGGCGAGGCCACGATGACGAGCGCGGCGTCGTCGGGCACCTTGCGGGTGAGGCTGAGGTCGAGGCCGGCGACCTCGTAGTTGCGCTGGCGCAGCTCGTCGCGGAGGCCGGAGAGGCCGCGTTTGCGGTCCACGTCGTCGGGGCGCATCTCGCCGTGGCCGGCAAGGAAGTAGATCCGCTTTTTCTCGGCCCGGGTGACATCGAGCAGCGCGGCGGTGAAGGCGGCCTCGCCCCGGAAGCCCTCGCGTTGGAGGTCACGGGTGGTGTAGAAGTCGCCGAGGGTGAGCACGCGGCGGTGGCGGTCGGTGACGAGCACGACCTGGTTGGGCTGCTCCAGGCCGAGGGACTCGGCCTCGCGGCGGTGCTGGTAGATGTCGAGGTGGCGGACCTCGATCCGCTTGCCCGCGCTGTTGCGGGTATGATATTCGTATTCGCGCAGCAGGCCGGTGATGTCGCGGCGGGCCTGCCGGAGTTCCTCCTCGGCGCCGTCGTCGGAGATGGTGACATAGACCCGCACGTCGCGCTCGAGGCGCTCCAGGTAGGAGCGGGTCTCGGCGGAGAGGGAATGGCGGCGGCTCTCGGTGAGGTCGAAGCGCCAGGCGTGGTTGAGGGCGATGTAGTTCAGGCCGGCGAAGAGCGACAGGAACAGGAGGGCCTGCAGGATCAGGTTGATGAACCGGATCCAGCGCGCGGCGCGGAAGCTGTCGTAGGAGGCCATGGTGAATTCAGCCGGGCCGGTGCCGCGGGCCGGCTGGCCTGACGTGAATTTTTCGACGGCGGGTCATGCTGGGCGTCGCGAAGCATCCAGCGTTGAATGTGCGCATGGATTCTCCGCTTCGTGCAGAATGACATGGTTTGTTTGGCATGGAATTCAGCTTTGCAGGATCTTGGCCTCGACGCCGAGGATGCTGAAGAGCAGGGCGAGGACCGCCCCGGTGAGGTAGAAGAACACCTGGCGGGTATCCACGATGCCGTGGGTGAAGTCGTCCACGTGGCCCGGGATGCGCAGGCCCTCGAGCGTGGTGCGGAACGGCGAGAGGAATTCCTGGTTGAGCGCGCTCAGTTCGCTCACGTAGCTCAGGCCGCCGATGAGTCCGAGCAGCAGCGTGAAACTCAGGATGCCGGCGACGGCCTGGCTGCGGGTGAGGGAACTCGCCAGGATGCCCACGGCGACGAAGAGCAGGCCGCTCACCGCGACGAAGAGGTAGCCGCCGATGAGCGGGCCGGAGTCGAGGTAGCGGAGATCGCGGGCATAGATCTGGAGGATGTAGTGGAAGCCGAGGGTGGAGCCCCACAGCAGCAGGTAGAACAGGTAGGCGGCCGAGAACTTGCCCAGCACGACCTCGGCGGTGCTGACCGGCGTGGTGAGCAGGGTTTCGAGCGTGCCGAGGCGGCGCTCCTCGGCGAAGGACTTCATGGTGAGCAACGGCACCATGAAGAACACGGGGACCCAGAAGAGCTGGAAAAAGACCACGGCGGGCGGGGTTTCCTGCGGACTGCGGCTGTAGGCGTCGAGGATGCCCGTGAAGATGAAACCCATCACCAGCAGGAACAGCACCGCGGCGATGTAGGTGCTCGGGTTGTAGAGCAGCGCGCGGATCTCGTGCGAGAGGATGGTGAAGTAGTGGCGCATGAATGGGGGCTGTCAGCGATCAGCTTTCAGCGGTCAGCCAAACCGCCGCAAAGGGACGGTTCAGGTCTGGCTGAGCGCTGAGAGCAGAATGCTGAACGCAGGTTCTCATACTTTCGGCAGCGGGGCGCGGCTGTCGCCCTCGAGCTTCGGCTTGTCGGGCAGGCGGGCGTCCCAGCTCCGGCGGGTGGCGGCGAGGAAGACATCCTCGAGCGAGGGCTGGAGGTGGCCGAGCGAGCGCACCCGGTAGCCGCGGGCGGGCAGGCCGAGCAGCAGTTTCTCGCCGAGGTCCTCGGTCGCCCCGGTCATGAGGGTGGCGGTGAGGAAGCCGTCGGCGTTGCGCTCGCCGAGGGTGGAGATCTTGAGGTCGGGGGCGATGGCGGCGAGGTCGGCGGCGAGATTCGCGGTGTCGCCGGCCAGCTCCACGCGGTAGGTGGTGTGGCCGAAGATCTCGTGGCGGAGGTCGGCAGGCGAGCCCTGGGCCACGATGCGGCCGCCGTTGATGATGAGCACGCGGTCGCAGGTCTCCTCGATCTCGGGGAGGATGTGGCTGGAGATGATGACGCTCATGCGGCCGCGGAGGCTGGCGATGAGGTTGCGGACGATGATGATCTGGTGGGGATCGAGGCCGATGGTCGGCTCGTCCATGATGATGACGGCGGGCTCGGCGAGGATGGCCTCGGCGATGCCGACGCGCTGGCGGTTGCCCTTGGAGAGGCGGCCGATGATGCGGTGGCGGTTGCGCTTGAGGTCGCAGAGTTCGAGCACCTCGTCGATGCGGGCGCGGAGCCTCGCCCGGGGCATCTCCTTGAGGCGGCCGCGGAACCAGAGGTATTCGGAGACGCGCACATCCTCGGGCAGGGGGTTGTTCTCCGGCATGTAGCCGACGTGGCGCTTGGTGGCCTCGGGGTGGCTGGCGACGGGCAGGCCGCAGATGCGCACGGAGCCGGAGTTGGCCGGCAGGTAGCCGGTGAGGATGCGCATCGTCGTGCTCTTGCCGGCGCCGTTGGGGCCGAGCAGGCCGACGATCTCGCCGCGCTTCACAGTGAAGCTGAGGTGGTTGACGGCGGTCAGCGAACCGTAGGTTTTGACGAGATTGGAGACCTCGATGGTGTTGTCGGGATTGTCGGCCATGCCGCGATGCGAGGGAAGTTAGACGGGGAATCTTGCACCCCCGCAAGCCTCGTATCAGCCCGCGGGGACCGGGTCCCGACCAAGTGTGACCTCCCCGGCGCGAAAACGCTCCGAGCGACCGGCGGATGTGCGCACGATCAGCGAGCCCTCCGCGTCGATGCCGGTGGCGGTGCCGTGGACCGTGCGCTCGCCCTGGGTGACGGCGACCGGCTGGCCGCGGAGCACGTCGAAGCGCTGCCAGAGCTCGGCGAACTTGTCGCGGTAATCATCCTCGACGAAACGGTTGCAGGCGGTGAGGACGCGGCCAATGAGGGCGGCGGCGAAGCGGTTGATGTCCACGGGGGCGCCGGCCGCGTCGGCCAGCGAGGTGGCCGTCTTCTGGAGCTCCCGGGGCAGGTCGGCGGCGCGGCCGTTGAGGTTGAGGCCGAGGCCGAAGACGAGATCGTGCACCTCGTCGGCGTCGATGCGGGCCTCGGTGAGCATGCCGCCGGCCTTGCGGCCGTTGACGAACACGTCGTTGGGCCACTTGAGGCCGGGCTGGAGGGAGCAGAAGTTGGCGACGAGCTCGCAGACGTTGAGTCCCATCCAGAGGGTGAAGTCCTGCAGGCGCGCGGGCTCGAGCTTGGGGCGGAAGACGAAGGTGCTGTAAAGGTTGCCCGCCGGCGGGCTGTGCCACACCCGGCCGCGCCGGCCGCGCCCCTGCGTCTGTTCGCGGGCGAGGATGACGAGCGGGGTGCGGCTGCCGGCGGCGAGATGGCGCTCGGCCTCGCTGTTGGTGCTGTCCACGCGGTCCAGGGTGACGAGGTTGGGCGTGCGGGCGCGTCCGGCGAGGTGGGCCAGGATCAGCGCGTGGTGGAGCTGGGGCGGAAACTGCACCAGCCGGTAGCCGCGGCTGCGGGCGGCCTCGAAGACGAAGCCCTGCCGGGTCAGCTTCTGGAGATGCATCCACACCGCCACGCGCGAGAGGCCGAGCTGCTTGGCGAGCTTGTTGCCGGAGACATGGCCGGTGTCGCTGGTGAGCAGCTCGCGGAGGATGGTGACTTCGGTATCGGGCATGAAAATTGGCGTGGCCGGGAAGCGGGGAAGCGCCTACCAAAACAGATAACGATGGACGCGCAAACGTCATTTGAACGCCTGGCCGGTGGCGGCGAGCCGCCCGCCGGCGCCGGCCCGGCGCTGCTCGCGCTGTGGCACGATGCGCGCGGCGACTGGGACACGGCCCACACGCTGGCGCAGGAGGCGGGCGGACGCGACGGCGCCTGGGTGCACGCCTACCTGCACCGCAAGGAGGGGGACGAAATGAATGCCCGCTATTGGTATGCCCGCGCCGGGCGCCCGGCGGCAACCGGGGATCTGCGGGCGGAGTGGGAGCTGATCGCCCGCGTGCTGCTGGCGCAGAAATGAATTGCCGGGGCTCCGGCGGAACGTAGCTTGCCGACGTGGCAACCCGACGCCTCATCACCATGCTGCTGGCCTGGGCCCTGGGCCTGGGCTTCATCCAGGCGGGAGTGCGACCGGCCTATGAACAGCGCCCCGAGGCGTTGCCGGCGTGCGCCTCGCACTGCCGGGAAGAAGCGGGGTGCGATCTGCCGCGCGAAAACTGCCCGATCGTGTGCCTCACCTGGTGTGCGACCGCGGGCTTCCACGCGGTGAGCGAGGCCGAGACGGCGGCCTGCCGGCCCGCGCTCACCGGCGTGCCGCTGCGTTTCGAGGACTTTCTGGGGCAGCTCCGTCCTTTGCAGCCCCTGCCGCCGCCGCCGCGTGTTTGAGCCAGCCGTGCGAAGGCACGGGAACAGGGGACGGCGCCGTGCGTCGTCCGTTTGCACGCAATACAACCTCACAAGCTTCATTCCTCATGAAAAAGCATTCCCTCGGCCTGCTGGCCGCGGCGGTCTTGGCCATCGCGGCCACGGCGGCCTTCGCGCTCGATGTGCGCGAGACCGCCACCGCGAAGGCGGACGACTGTAGCGGCTGCTGCGCGCCCTGCGGCGATTGCGGCGGCTGTGGCAAATAAGCCCGCCGGCTTCGTCCGTTGATTGCAAGGCACGCGCTCCGGCGCGTGCCTTTTTTCGTCACGGCATCGTGATCGCCTTCTCGAGGGCCCTGGCTTCCTCGGGGTCGGTTTCCTTGAGGGCGTTGGAGAGGTTCAGCACGTCGGCGGTGAGCGCCTGCTTTTGCTCGCGCCGGTGCTCCTCGAGCGCGCGCTCGACGATGGACTGGCCGAAGAGGGGGAGGGTGAACTTGTTCAGCGCCTGGTCGAGCTGGGTGTATTTCTGCTTCGCGAGGAGGTTGCCGAGGTCCTTCGGAGCATAGACGATGTCGGCGTTGAGGCGGGGGCGGGGCTTCTGCTTCACCGTCATCTTCGGCAGCACGAGCACATCGGGGTCGGCGTTGGGGTTCGGCTGGTCGAGCGGCTTGGGCGCGGGCGGGGGTGGCGGGGTGTAGGTCGGCAGCCCGGGCAGGAGGTTGGGCCGCGCGGCCGGCGCGGGGGCTTCCTGCGCGGACAGGGTCACGGTCAGGGCCAGGAGGATGAGTCCGATGCGGGCCGTGGTTTTCATGGGGAAAGGGGAACGCAGGTCGCGGGATCTATCGAGTGAAAAAATCGGACCGGCTGTATGGGAACCATTCAGGTCAACCACAGATGGACACGGATGCACACAGATGAGGAAGGATTGAGGGGTGAGGCGAGGAATCGTTTTTGCCCCTCTGCTTCCACGCGGATTTCCTGCCCGGTGTATCTGTGTTCATTTGTGTCCATCTGTGGTTTTTCAACTGCCTGAGTGGCTCTCAGCGTTTCTGCAGGCCGCCGGCGGGCCGGGTGGTGTGGGTGTTGTCGAGTTCGCGCTCCATCTGCTTCGTGGAGTCGCGGCCACCGCCAATCCCGGTGACATGCCGCAGGCGGTCGAGTTCCCGCTGCTTGTAAATCATCCGGCCGCGCTCGGCCTTGGAGGGGCTCAAGATCGGGATTGTGAAGCGATTGAGGAAGTAGTTGAGCGGGCCGTCGCCGGCGATCGTGTCGAGGTAGAGGTTCTCCATCTTGCGCTTGAAATCGTCGCGGCTCATGAGGTGGTCGGCCGCGTCGCGCGGGAGGCGCTTCTCCTTGATGGAGAATTTCGGGAGCACGAGCACCTCCGGGTCGGAAGTCTGCGGCGGCACGTCCGTGGAGCCTCCCGACCCGGGCGGGGGCGGCTGATAGGCGGGCAAACCTTCGCGGATTTTCGCGGCGAGGTCGCGGGAGATCAGACCGGAGGACGGTTCGTCCGCCAAGGCGGATGCGACCAGACCGGCATAGAGCAACAGGGTGTGGCCGGCCGGTTTCATCGGTGGGGTGAGGCTTGGAACGCGCAACCGGCCGGAGGTTCCTGAAAAATGCTCCGGGAGGCCAGGAGCGGCCATCCCGGTGCGGGCGGCCCTACCTCAGCGCCGCCGCGAGTTCGCGCAGGTGTGGCCAGCGGGTCTCGGGGATTGCGGCGCCGAGGTGCTGCACGCACTCGGCGCCGAGGGCGGAGCCGAGCGCACCGGCGCCGGCGAGGGATTTGCCGCGCAGCCAGCCGTAGAGGAAACCGCCGGCCCAGGCGTCGCCCGCGCCGGTGGTGTCGGCCACGTGCGCGACCCTGACCGGGGCGATGCGGTGCAGTTCGGCGCCCCTGGCCACCCAGGCGCCGTCCTTGCCGACCTTCACCGCGGCGATGCCGCCGAACGCGGCGATTTCGCGGGCGTAGGTGTCGTAGCCGGCTTCCTGCCGGAAGAGAGCGCGGGCCTCGTCCTCGTTGGCGAACACGACGTCCACGCCCTTGCGGAGCTGGGCGAGAATCCAGTCGCGGGCGACGTTGACGACCTCGAAGGAGGAAAGTTCCAGGCTGAGGGTGCAGCCGGCGGCGCGGGCGGTGGCGGCGACCTTCTCGGCGAGGGCGGGGTTGAAGAGCAGGTAGCCCTCGATGTGGGCGTGTTTCGCGCCGCGGAAGTCGTCCACGCTGATCTGGTCGGGGCTGAGGGTCATGGCGGCGCCGAGGTGGGTGCGCATGGTGCGCTGGCCGTCGGCGGTGACCATGGAGAGGCAGCGGCCGTGGGGCAGGTTGGTGCGCTTGAAGCGCGAGCCGTCGCCGCCGGCGGCGATGAAGTTGGCGCGGTAGTCCTCGCCGGTCTTGTCGGTGCCGGTCATGCCGACGAAGGTCGTGCGCAGGCCGAGTTTGGCGGCGCCGAGCACGGCGTTGGCGGCCGAGCCGCCCGGGGCCATGGCCACCGCGCCGCCGAGGCGGGCGAGGAGCCGCTCGATGTCGGCATCATCCACCAGCACCATGCCGCCGATGTCGCCAGGGACGTTCTGCCGGAGGAAGGCATCGTCCACGGGGGCGATGAAATCCATGATGGGGTTGCCGATGCCGAGGAGTTCGAAGGAAGGCGCAGACATGAAGGCCGGCAATGAAACGGAGAGCAGGGCGGAGGGGAACCACAAATTGACCCTCAGGAACACTGCTCCCGCTCTGCCGCGGAGGGTCGAATTACCAGTGCCCCCTCAGTGTGGATTAGTGGTTCGGATATCACCCTCATGTCACCGTCAGGTTCGTGGCGAGGAGGGGTTCGTCATCCACCTCGATGAGGATGGAGTAGTCGCCGGGCTGCTCGAAGCGGAGGTTGCGCAGTTCGTTGATGAGGTTGATGCGGTGCAGGGGGCTCTGGGACTCGAACTCGCGGTGGAGCAGCTCGACGGGGTTGGTGGGGTCGAGGCCCATGGACATCCTGATGCGGTGGCTGCCGGGCTGGACGTCGGTCAGGGTCAGAAACCAGACCATGTAGGGGTGCACGACGGGGAAGGAGCGGGCCTTGATGTTGGAGAACACGCCCAAAATCGTGTGTTTGCCGGAGGCGGGGTCGATGTGGACGCCATCGCAGGTGATCCAGGCCAGGAGGGAGGGTTTGGACTGCACGCCCGCGACGATGGACAGCGCCGCTGATGTCGCCAATCATTTTCCCTGCGTTTTCGGCCCGGGGAGCCTGCCGGCTCCACCTTTTTCTTGTGTATGGAAAACGCGCCCGATTTAACCGCTGCCGATGAAGTATATTTTCGTCACGGGCGGCGTGGTTTCATCCTTGGGCAAAGGGCTCACGGCGGGGGCGCTCGGCGCCCTGCTCGAGATGCGCGGACTCACCGTGCGCATCCAGAAGTTCGATCCCTACCTGAACGTGGATCCGGGCACGATGAGCCCGTTCCAGCACGGCGAGGTCTATGTGCTCGACGACGGGGCGGAGACCGACCTCGACCTCGGCCACTACGAGCGATTCACATCGGGCAAGCTCAGCCGCGCCAACAGCCTGTCGTCGGGCCAGATCTACGAGGCCGTGATCGCCAAGGAGCGTCGCGGCGACTACCTCGGCAAGACCGTGCAGGTGATTCCGCACGTCACCAACGAGATCAAGGAGCGCATCTACAAGGGCGGCAAGGGCGCCGACGTGCTCATCACCGAGATCGGTGGCACCACCGGCGACATCGAGGGCCTGCCGTTCCTGGAGGCGCTGCGGCAGTTCGCGCTCGAGGTCGGCCCGAAGGACTGCGTGTTCATCCACGTGACGCTCGTGCCCTACGTGACCGCCGCGGGCGAGCTGAAGACCAAGCCCACGCAGCAGAGCGTGGCCAAGCTCCGCGAGATCGGCATCCAGCCGCACCTGCTCGTCTGCCGCTGCGAAAAGCCCCTCACGCTCGAGATGCGCGAGAAGCTCTCGATGTTCTGCAACGTGCCCGTGAAGGCCGTGTTCGCCGCGGAGGACGTCGAGTCCTCCATCTACGAGCTGCCCATCATGCTCCAGAAGCAGGGCATGGACCAGCACGTGTGCGAACTCCTCGGCATCAGGGCGCGCCCCAACCCGCAGAACATCTGGGCCGACATCGTCCACCGCATCAAGTCCCCGAAGCACGAGGTGAAGATCGGCGTCGTCGGCAAATACATCGAGCTGCAGGACGCCTACAAGTCCGTCTATGAGTCGCTGGCCCACGCCGGCATCGCCAACCACTGCCGCGTGCACGTCGTCCGCGTGGACGCCGAGGAGCTGGAGACGAAGTCCGGCCTGAAGCAGCTCGCCAGGCTCGACGGCATCCTCGTGCCGGGCGGCTTCGGCGACCGCGGCATCGAGGGCAAGATCGCCGCCGCGGGCTTCGCGCGCAAAAACAAGATTCCCTACTACGGCCTCTGCCTCGGGCTGCAGGTCGCGATCATCGAGTTCGCCCGCAACGTCCTCGGCCTGAAGAAGGCCAACTCGATGGAGATCGACCCGAAGACCCCCGAGCCGGTCGTCGTGCTGATGGACGAGCAGCGCAACGTCGTGCAAAAGGGCGGCACCATGCGCCTCGGCGCCTACGCCTGCCGGCTCAAGCCCGGCACGCTGGCCCGCAAGGCCTACGGCACCGACACCGTCACCGAGCGCCACCGCCACCGCTACGAGGTGAACAACGACTACATCGAGCGCCTGGAGAAGGCCGGCATGATCGTCTCCGGTTGGAACCCCAAGCGCGGTCTCGTGGAGATCGCCGAGCTCAAGCGCCATCCGTGGTTCCTCGGCGTGCAGTGCCACCCGGAATTCCAGTCCAAGCCCAACCGGGCCCACCCGCTCTTCGCCGCCTTCATCGCCGCCGCGATCCGGAACCGGAAGTATAGAAACCACAGATGAACACAGATGGACACGGATATCGGGGTGCCCCCGGTTGGATCTCGGTCAATCTGTGCGCATCCGTGTCCATCTGTGGTTAAACCTCCTGCCGTTTATGCTGTTTGATCCCCAACGCCTCCTCCTCATCGCCGGGCCCTGCTCGCTCGAGAACGAGGCGGTCTGCCGCAGCGTGGCGGAGGTGCTGACGAAGCTCGCAAAGAAGCATCGTGAACTGAACATTGTCTTCAAGGGTTCCTTCGACAAGGCCAACCGCACCTCACTGGGCGGACGCGGCACGGGTCTCAAGGAGGGCCTGCGGCTGCTGGCGCTCATCAAGCAGGAATACGGCTTCCCCGTGCTCACCGACATCCACGAACGCCAGCAGGCCGCCCCGGTCGCCGAGGTGTGTGACGTGCTGCAGATCCCCGCGTTCCTGTGTCGGCAGACCGACCTGCTGCTCGCCGCCGCGAAGACCGGGGCCGTGGTCAACGTGAAGAAGGGCCAGTTCCTCTCGCCGCAGGAGATGGAGTTCGTCGTGGGCAAGCTCCGTCAGGGCAAGGCCGCCGAAATCTGGCAGACGGAGCGCGGCACGACCTTCGGCTACCAGAACCTCGTGGTGGACATGCGCAGCTTCGCGATGATGAAGGCGCTGGGTCATCCCGCGATTTTCGACGCCACGCACAGCGTGCAGCTGCCCGGCGCGGGCGGCGGCAAGAGCAGCGGCCGGCGCGAGTTCGTGCCCCCGCTGGCCAAGGCCGCGCTCGGCGCGGGCGCCGACGGCCTTTTCATCGAGACGCATCCCGATCCCGCCGACGCGATCTCCGACGGCCCCAACATGGTGCCGCTCACCGAGCTGCCCGCGCTCATCGCCACCTGCGTGGCGGTGTGGAAGGCGGTCAGGAGCTGAGATTGTAGGGCGGGGTCTCCGAACCCCGCCTTGGTGCGAGAGCTGTTTCATGATCGAGGCGGGATTCGGAGACCCCGCCCTACAGTTCCGACGCTATTACGACCCCAGCTCGTTGCTCAGGATGCTGAGCGCGTAGATCGCCGCCGTGTCGCTGCGCAGCACGAGCGGGCCGAGCGTCACCGGCGCGAAGCCGGCCGTGATGGCGGCCGTCATCTCGATCGGGGAGAAATCCCCCTCGGGGCCGACGAGCCAGATGGCGTTGCGCGGCGGGTGGCCGTGTTTGTGGGTGAAGGCGGCGAGGACCTTCTTCAGCGTCGTCGTGCCGGCGTGCAGGCTGGCGACGAGCTTCAGGTCGTGGTCCTTGGCCGTGGCGAGAAATTCGTCGAGCTTCCGGATCGGGGAAATTTCGGGCAGCCAGGGGTTGCCGCACTGCTTGGCGGCCTCGATGGCCGTGGTGCGCCATTTCTCGACCTTCTTGTCGGCGCGGTCGCCGTCGAGGTGCACCTGGGTGCGCTCGCTGATCAGCGGCACGATGCGCGCCGCGCCGACCTCGGTGGCCTGGCGCACGATGGCGTCCATTGTCGAGCCCTTGGGCAGGGCCTGCGCGAGGGTGATGGCAAAGGGGCGCGCGGCGGCCGGGCGCGCCTGGATCACCCGCAGCACGGCGGCGCTCTTGCTGGGATCGACGCACTCGGTCAGCCACTCGCGGCCGCGGCCGTCGAAGGCGGTGACCGGATCGCCGCGACCGCAGCGGTTGACCGTCACGAGGTGGTGGCTCTCGTCCGCCCCGAGCCGGATCTCCGCCGCCTCGGCGGGCACATCGGGGGCATAGGCACGGAAGTCGGGCATGAAACAAAGCTGAGGAATCGGACAACTTCGAGCAAGGCAGTGGTTGGTCGCAAAAAAGCAGGGAATGCCAAGGCAATTTAACCACAGATAACACAGATTATCACAGATGGCTTAATCCGTGTGTCACCGGTTTGAGTCATTTCCTCGTCAAAATCGGGGTGGACTTTGGGGAGGGCGGGGGATTTCTTGCCGGTCTCAGTCGCCCGGGTGGCGGAATTGGCAGACGCAGCGGACTCAAAATCCGCCGCCCTCTAAAGGCTTGTGGGTTCGACCCCCACCCCGGGCACCAGCCTTCGCCGAGCGAAGGCTGCCGACCATCGGTTTGGCGACGGACGGCATTTCCCTTCTGATCCGGAACCCCAGTGGCTACGGCTGGCAGGCCAGCAGGTCCGGGCGGGCTGATCGCTGCCGGTCATCGGGTTCGCCGAGACCGAAATCCGTGAAATCGTTGTGCACGCCGGCGTAGGGGCGGTCCTGTTTGTAGATCTGCAGGATGCGGCTGTGCTCGTAGTCCGAGGTCGGGAAGATGCGCGGCTCTTCCCCAGGCAGGAAGAGGGCGGTGCAGGCGCGCTGGCGGTCGGTCAGGCGACGGATGACGAGCATGGGCGGAGAATGGCCGGATACGCGGATTTCGCCAACCTGGAGGCAGGGCGAGTCGTCCCGACGAGCCGGGGTGCGCTCGAAGGCTTGCCCGGAAGATGCCCCCTGCCTATTTCGCGGCTGCGGTCTCGCGGTATTCGCCGAGGGCACGGTAACGTTCGTAGCGCTGGTCGAGGAGCTTCTCCACGGGCAGGCCGACGAGTTCGTTGAGGTGTTTTTGCAGCGCGGATTTCAACGCTCCGGCGGCCTTGGCGGGGTCGTGGTGCGCGCCGCCGAGCGGCTCGGGGATGACCTCGTCCACCACCCCCAGCTCCTGCAGGCTGCCGGCGTTGAGCTTGAGGGCCTCGGCGGCCTGGGGGGCGTTGGCGCGGTCCTTCCAGAGGATGGCGGCACAGCCTTCGGGGGAGATGACCGAGTAGTAGGCGTTCTCGAAGATGAGCACGCGGTCGGTGACACCGATGCCGAGCGCGCCGCCGGAGCCGCCCTCGCCGACGATGACGGCAACGGAGGGCACCTTGAGCATGGCCATCTCGCGCAGGTTGACGGCGATGGCCTCGGACACATGGCGCGCCTCGGACTCGACGCCGGGGTAGGCGCCGGGGGTGTCGATGAAGGTGAGGACGGGCAGGCGGAACTTCTCGGCGAGCTTCATCAAGCGGAGGGCCTTGCGGTAACCTTCGGGCTGGGGCATGCCGAAGTTGCGGAGGATGTTCTCCTTGGTGTCGCGGCCCTTCTGCTGGGCGATGATCATGACGGCGCGCTCCCCGAAGAAGGCCGTGCCGCCGATGAGGGCGCGGTCGTCGTTGAACTGGCGGTCGCCGTGGAGTTCCTGGAAGTCGGTGCAGAGTGCCGTGACGTAGTCGAGGGCGTAGGGGCGCTTCGGATGGCGGGCGACCTGCACCCGCTGCCACGGGGTGAGATTGGTGTAGATCTCCTTCTTGGTGGCCTCGATCTTGTCCTCGATCGCGGCGAGCTCGGCGGACATGTCGATGTTGTTTTCGAGCGACTGCTGGTGCAGGGTCTCGAGCTGCTTTTCGAGTTCGCGCAGGGGCTTCTCGAACTCGAGCAAGTAGGCGGGTCTTTCCATGGGCGCGGAGGCTGGAGTCCGGTGCGACGGCTGTCAACGAGCCTGCCTAAAGTCCTTTGTGCGAATCATTTGGATTGCGAAGCTGGTCCTTCCAGCTCTGGATCTTGGCTTGGGCGCCGTAGTGCTCGGCCCTGGCCTTGTCGCCCTTCTCCATCCAGATGCGGGAGAGGGTCGTGTTGATGAAGAGATCGGCGGGCTGGAGGCGGTGCGCCCGCTCGGCGGCGGCGAGAGCGTCATCGAAGCGGCGGAGATTGAAATTCACCTCGGCGAGGGCGTGCCAGGCGGGAAAGGAGTCGGGCGCGGCGGCGGTGGCGCGGGCGAGTTTGGCAAGCGCGGCGTCGTTGTCGCCCATCGTGTAATCGAAGGTGGCGTCCTCGATCAGGTGCTGGATTTCGTCGTCGGTCACAGCGGCAACGTAGCAGCCGGGGGACAAAAAGAAAGGACGGCCTCGCGGCCGTCCGTGCAAAAAAGGGGGGGCGGGGGCTTACTTGGTGGGCTTGTAACCGGCCTCGATGCCGGCCGTGATCGTCACCTCGTCGCCCAGCGCGGCGGCAAACATCGGGGTGCCGACACCGAAGTCGGAGCGCTTGAGCGTGGTGGTGACTTCCCAGCCAGTCAGGACGGCGCCGTCCATGCCCGGACCCGTGCCGACGAGCGTGGCCTTGAGGACGACCTCCTTGGTCACATCCTTGATCGTGAGATCGCCGGTGACGTCGAAGGAATTCTCGCCGGTCTTCTTCCAGGACTTGCTCTTGAAGGTGGCGGTGGGGAACCTGGCCACGTCGAAGAAGTCGGGGCTCTTGAGGTGGTTGTCGCGCTTCTCGTTGGCGGTGGCGACCGAATCGATCGCGATGGTGGCCTCGACGCTGCCGGCCTCCGGTTTGGCGGCATCGTAGTTGATCGTGCCGTTCACCTTCGTGAAGCTGCTGGAGAACTTCGACACGAGGTGTCGCAGGCTGAAACCGACAGACGAATGGACCGGGTCAATGGTGTAGGTCTCGGCGGAGGCTGCTCCGGCGAGAGCGAGGCTGAGGAGGCTGATGAGAACGGATTTTTTCATGGTGATGTGTGGGTGGTTTGTGCTGTTGGGAGGAAGTGGGCCCGCGGGCAAACCGGACGCGACAGGATCGGACGGGACCGGGTCGCTCACGATGGCGGGCGGTAGGAAAGTCAGAACCCTTTAATGTGCAAATAATCCCTTAAAGCAGTGGTGGGCAGGTTACAGGACAAGCATGGCGTCGCCGTAACTGAAGAAGCGATATTCGCGGGCGACAGCCTCGGCGTAGATTTCCTTGAGCCATGCGATGCCATCGGTCGAGCCGGGCGTGAGGAAGGCCGAGACCAGACAGAGCAGGGTGGAGCGGGGCTGGTGGAAGTTGGTGATGAGCGCATCCGCGCCGCGAAAGGCGCGCGGCGGGTAGATGAATATCGAAGCCTCTCCCACGAAGTTGTCTCCCGAACTGTCATTGCGAGCAATCCCGCCTTGGCGGGACGACGAAGCAATCCAGTTGGATGGATCGCCACGGCTTCCGGTGGAAGCCTCGCGATGGCCATCGGGATGCTTGGTCAAAAAGTCCTCGATGCTGCGCACGGAGGTCGTGCCCACGGCGATGCGCCGGCCTCCGGTGCCGAAGAGGGCGCGCTGCGTGGCGGCGGGGATTTCGTAGACCTCGCGGTGGATGGCGTGGTCCTCAACCCTTTCCGTCGTGATCGGTCGGAAGGTGCCGAGCCCGACGTGCAGTGTGAGGTCGGCGAAGGCCACCCCCTGCGCGGCGATCTTGGCCAGCAGTTCCGGCGTGAAATGCAGGCCGGCGGTCGGGGCGGCGGCAGCGACCTGGTGGCCGCGGTCGGCATAGACGGTCTGGTAGCGCTCCCGGTCCAGCCGGTGGGCCTCGGCGGAGTCGTGGCCGGCGATGTAGGGCGGCAACGGCATCTCGCCGATGCGGTTGGCCACGGCCACGATGTCGCCGCCGATCGTCGTGAAGCCGACGCGGGCGAGGCCGTCGTCGGTCTTTTCCAGCACCGTGGCGGTGAAAGCGTCCGCGAGTCCGAAGGTCGCGCCGACCGGGAGTTTTTTTCCGGGCCGCAGCAGGCACCACCAGGAGGCGGAAACCTGGGAGCGGTTCGGTTGCGGCGTGCTCGCCGCCCGGGATGCGTCCGCAGAACTCGCGCGCCATTCGTCGCGATTCTGCGGTGCCAAACCTGAGACCTGAGGATCGGTTGCCGGCCGCAACAGCAGGCACTCGACCTGGCCGCCGGTGGGGCGGGTGGCGTGCAGGCGGGCGGGGATGACGGCGGCGTTGTTGCGGAAGAGCGTGTCGCCGGCGCGCAAGTAGGCCGGCAGGTCGCGGAACTGCCGGTGTTCCAGCACGCGGGTTGTGCGGTGCACGACGAGCAGGCGCGACTCGTCGCGTCGCGTCGCCGGCTGCTGGGCGATGAGTCTCTCGGGCAACGGGTAGTCGAAGAGTGCGGTGGCGAGCGGAGGCACGGTTCAAATGAAGGCTTGCTCTGCGGTGGTGGGCGAGTTTCTTCCGACTTTCCGCCAGCGCCAACATAGCTCAGCTGGTAGAGCAACGCTTTCGTAAAGCGTGGGTCGCCGGTTCGAATCCGGCTGTTGGCTCCAGCCTTCGCCGAGCGGAGCGAGAGGCGGAGGTTGCCCTCCGTAGGCCTGGCGAAGGACGGCCTTACCTGACATGTCTGATGCGAACCGCAAGTGCTTCGGTTGGGCGGCCGGCCCGGCAATGGGGTTGGGTGCTGCTGCGGTCCGCGTTGCTCCCCGGGATGACCTGTCTGCGGGCCGGCAGGTCAGTTGTTCGCGATTCCGTCTTCGGGGAGGCGGCCCTGGAGCTTGCGGCGGAGTTTCTGGTCCTCGATCTCGACGCGGAGGCGGTTGGCGAAGCGTTGGAGACGGCGGCGGGTGTCGAGCTCCTCGAGCAGCGCCTGCTTGAACGCGCCGTCTTCGCAGAGGTTGAACGCGGCGATGTCGGCAAAGGCGTCCACGTCTTCTATGCTTGCCAGAAACTGCGTCATGCCCTTGGGGGCGGGGGTGCCGAGGCGCCGGCGCAGGTTAAGCAGCCGCATGACCTCATGGCGTTCGCTCTCGAGCTGGGCCTGGTTGCCGCCGCGGACGGTGGTGAGCGGGCGGATGGCGATGAGCCGGTAGGGCAGTTCGCGGACGATGGACTGGATCTCGACGCGGCAGACGCCCTGCAGGAGGAGGTTGGAGGTGTCGTTGTCGGCCTTCTGGCAGGCGCGGACGATGCCGACGGTCGCGACCGTGTGGGCGGGCTCGTCGGCGCCGGGTTTGCCGGCGCCGGCCGCGTCCAGCCGGGCCACGGCGAACAGCCGGTCGCGGGCGAGCACATCGCGCAGCATCTGGCGGTAACGCGGTTCGAAGATGTGGAGCGGCAGCAGCGCCTGCGGGAAGAAGACGGTGTTGGGCAGGGTCATCACCGGCACCGCGTCGGGTACATGGAGCGTTTCCATGGGATGAAAGGAAAACCGTGTTTGCGGGGCGGGCAAGCGCGGGCTGTCCCGAGGTGGAACCAGTCGTCCGGACGGGCTTTGCCGGGCACGGTGCGAACAGTCCGCCGGTTCAACTGCCGGTCAGGCGGCGGATTTCCTGCAAGAGCACCTGGAGCGGGGCGGTCTTGCTGACGTAGGCCGAGACCTTCCATTTCAGGTTCTCTTCCACGACCTGGGGGTCGAAGAGCACGCCGGTGAGCAGGATGACGGGTTTGTTCGGCACGAGCGTGCGGAGCTGCTCGATGAGGCGCAGGCCGTCGGTCTCCTCCAGTTGCAGGTCGGAAATGATGAGGTCGGGCGGGTCGGATTCGGCGATCTGCCGGGCCTCGAGGGCGGTGCCGGCGGTGCTGACGCGGAAACCCTGCGCCGAGAGATACTCCTTGAGCAGGTCGAGGATGGGCGCCTCGTCGTCGATCGCGAGCAGGTGCTTCGCGGCGGACTTGGCGGGGGCGGACTTGGCGGGAAGTTGGCTCATGAGGAGGCGGTGGGCGCGGCCGATTGCAGGACGACAACGCCGCCGACGACCCGGTCGCGGTCGCGCAGAGGATAGACGCTTAGGCGCACGGGGGTGGATTGTCCACCCTTGCTGGCGACGAACGCGGATTTGTCCCGTAGTTCATGGCCCTCGACGAGGGTGCGGGCGAGGGGGTCGTAGGTGGGTTTGGCGGGACCGGCGTCGCCGGCGAGCCAGAGGATGCGGCTGATGGGCTTGTCGATCAGCTCGGCGGGCTCGAAGCCGGTGAGGTGGACGGCGGCGGGGTTCATGCGCGAGATGTTCATGAGCTTGGTGACCACGAACACGGCGTCGGAGATCGAATCGATGATGAGGAGGTTGTAGCGGTTCTGGTGCTCGACGGCCTGCTTGGCCCAGCGCTCCTCGAGGTTCTGCGCGGTCAGGCGGGCGTTGGCGGCGGTGAGCTCGGCGGTGCGTTCGCGGACGCGTGCCTCGAGCTGCTCCTTGTCCTGCTGGAGCAGGTGCGCGGCCCGGCGGCGGGCGGCGAGGTCGTCGCGGATCAGCCAGGCGGCGCCGACGAGGAGCAGGAGGTCGAGCACGAGGCCGCCGATCACGGTCCAGCGCGTGGTCTGCGCCTGCTGGAACGAGGCGCGGTCGCGTGCCGAGAGGAGGTCGGTCTGGCGCTCGCGGAATTTTTCGACCAGGCGGGCGAGTTCGCGGTGGTCGCGGTTGTCCGCGTCTTCGGAGAGAAACTGTTGCAGCGCGGCGGCATCGCCGGCTTTCTTGAGCGCGGAGATGCGGCTGGCGCGCGCGGCGCGGCGGGCGAGCAACTCGGCGATGGCGGCGAACTGCTGCGCTTCCTCCGGTGCGGCGGCCGTGAGCGCGGTGGCGACATCCACCCGTTCGCCCAGTTCGGCGAACTTGTCCTGGCAGGCCTCGTGGTCGCGTGCGTCGCCGGTGAGGAGGTAGCGGCTGAGCTCGCCCTCGGCAGCGACCAGCGTGGGCTGGAGGGCGTCGAGCTCGGTGATGAGGGCGTGCGTGTGGTTGACCCAGTCGCTGGTGGCGATGGAGCGGTTGAGGTTGCGCACCGACACGATGACGACGAGGGCCAGCACCGCGGCGATCACGAGGAAAAAGGCCAGGACGCGCCGCAATGTGCGGTCGCCGAGGAAGGCCGGCTGGCTGAGGTCAATCGACATCGAAGGCGGAGGAGTGGGACGGGCCGGGGGCGGTTTCCCCGCCGGTCTGGGAGACGGTGGCGATCATCGTCTTGCGGCGGGTGGCGTAGGAATAGCTGAATTCCGAGGCGGTTGTCCAGTTGGCCTCGAGGGAGCGGGCGACTTTGGTGGCGATGTCGCGGAGGCCGGCTTCGGAGCGGGTGAGGGTGAAGAAGACGTTGCGGTTGTTGTAGTCGAGGTAGGCCTTGTTCTCGGTGACGTAGCAGACGGCGTGGGCGACGCGGCCGGCAAGGCGGACGTGGATGAGGCGCGTGCCGAGGCCGTGCTTCCTGAGCACGTGGTCGGCGAGCACGGCATAGTCGTCGCAGTCGCCGCGTTCGCGGGCGAGGAAGCGCTCGGCGGACTGGATCGGGCCGTTGAACTCGTAGGCGAAACCGGCGAAATACGACGCGAATTTCTTGGCGTTCAGGCCGCGGTTGTCAGTCAGTTCCTTCAGGGTCACGGCGTCGAGATCAAGGGGTGCGGCGACTCCGCTGGCGAGCAGCAAAAGCCAGAGGGCGGCCCGGACGGGTCGGGAGGTGGTGGATGACGCGGGAGACAAGGTTGCAACCGGAGCACCGCGGGGCGCACCGGGGAGGTGTGGCCGGGAGGTGTTGCCCATTGTTATCGGCTCGGACAGGGGAAGGTTTAGGCGACCAAATGCGTCTGGCGGACGGGGATAAGCTAAGGTTCAGCGTTGATTCTGCAAGTCCGGGCCGGGAGGCTCCGCGTGCTTTCTCCCGTTTCCATGCCCACGCACCGCATCGTTCACCCGCCGGGCGACCGCTTCCGTCGCTTGTCGCCGTTCGGACTGGGTCACACCAAGCCGAAGCACTTCCGCGACATGCTCAGGGTGGTCTGGGACAACCGCGACAACCTCGGCTACGCCTGGAAGGTGCTCAACCGCGGCGTGTGCGACGGCTGCGCGCTCGGCGTGGCGGGCCTGCGCGACTGGACCATCGATGGCGTCCACCTCTGCATGACGCGCCTGAACCTGCTCCGCCTGAACACCATGCCCGCGATGGATCCCGCGGTGCTGGCCGACGCGGCTGCGTTGCGCGGGCAGGACAACCGCGCCTTGCGCGCGCTCGGCCGGCTGGCGCATCCGATGCGGCGGCGGCGCGGCGAACGCGGTTTCTCGCGCCTCTCGTGGGATGAGGCGCTGGCGACCATCGGCGCGCGCCTGCGCACCACCGACCCGCGCCGCCTGGGCTTCTTCGTCACGGCCCGCGGCGTGACCAACGAGATCTACTACACCGCGCAGAAAATCGCCCGTTTCCTCGGCACCAACAACGTGGACAACGCCGCCCGCCTCTGTCACTCGCCATCAACCGCCGCCATGAAGCACATGCTCGGCGTCGCGGCCACCACCTGCAGCTACACCGACTGGTGGGGCTCTGATCTCGTCGTGTTCTTCGGTTCCAATCCCGCCAACGACCAGCCCGTCGCGACGAAATACCTGCACATCGCCAAGCAGCATGGCACGAAGGTCGTTCTCGTGAACCCGTATCTCGAGCCGGGCATGAAGCGCTATTGGGTGCCCTCGACCGCGAGCAGCGCGCTTTTCGGCTCCGATCTCGCCGACTACTGGTTCCCGGTCGGACAGGGCGGCGACATCCCGTTCCTTTACGGCGCGCTCAAGCACCTCGTCGAGACCGGCCGGGTGGACCGCGCGTTTGTTGACACCCACACCGCCGGCTGGCCGGAACTCGAGCAACGGGCGCGCGCCCTCGACTGGGCGCGGCTCGAAAGGGAAAGCGGCCTGCCGCGCGCGAGCATCATCGAGTTCGCCGAGCTCATCGGCCAGGCGCGCACCGGCGTCTTCGTCTGGAGCATGGGCATCACCCAGCACGAGTGGGGCGCCGACAACGTCCGCATGATCCTCAACCTCGCGCTCGCCCGCGGTTTCCTCGGGCGCGACAAGTGCGGCGTCATGCCGATCCGCGGCCACTCCTCCGTGCAGGGCGGCGCGGAGATGGGCGCGTATTCGACCGCCTTCCCCGGCGGCCTGGCGGTCAACGCGGCCAACGCCGCCGCGCTCTCGGGGCATTACGGCTTTCCCGTGCCCGCCTGGCCGGGCCTCACGGCGACCGAGATGGTCGAGGCGTCATATCGCGGCGAGCTCGACGTGTTCTACATGATCGGCGGCAACTTCCTGCGCACGCTGCCCGACCCTGATCACGTCGCCGCCGCGCTCTCGCGCGTGCCGTTCCGGATCCATCAGGACATCCTGCTGACCGACCAGATGCTGCTCGACCCCGCCGACGAGGTCATCCTGCTCCCGGCCAAGACGCGTTACGAACAGGACGACGGCGGCACCGAGACGAGCACCGAGCGCCGTGTGATGTTCACCCCCGAGATCCCGCGCGAGGTCGGCGAGGCCCGGGCCGAGTGGAAGATCCTGCTGCAGGCCGCCGCCGCCGCGTGGCCCGAGCGCGCCGCGCAGCTCGGCTGCCGCACCGGCTGGGAAATGCGCGCGGAGATCGCGCGCGTCGTGCCCTTCTACGACGGTGTGCAGCACCTCAGAAAAACCGGCGATGCCTTCCAATACGGCGGTCCCCACCTGTGCCCCGGCGGCGTGTGCCCGACCGAGGACGGACGGGCGCGCTTCGTCGCCGTGGACCTGCCCGACCGCGCCCCGCGGCCCGAGGGCGTCTTCCACGCCAGCACGCGCCGCGGCAAGCAGTTCAACACGCTCATCTACGCCGACGTGGATCCGCTCAACGGCGCCCCGCGCGATGCCATCCTCATGAACGAGGAGGACGCCGCCCGCCTCCACCTCATGCACGGCGACCGCATCGCGCTGGTCAACGACCGCGGCCGCTACGAGGGGCGGGTCTTCCTCGCCCCGCTGGCCCCCGGCAACCTCCAGATCCACTGGCCCGAGGGCAACCACCTCATCCGCCGCGGTGTCGCCGACCGCGGTGGCGGTGTGCCCGACTACAACGCCCACGTGCGGATCGAGAAATTGGCGTAGCCACGGATTGCACGGATGAACACGGATGGATTCCTTTGATGGAGGGCCGGCCTCCGTGCCGGCCGTGGCTGGTGCGGAGACCAGCCCTCCGGGAAACTCCATGAAACCCTCGCCCAAACCCGCCACCCCCCACGCCGCCCGCACGGTGCAGCGCAGGCGGACCGGCGTGGCCGCAGCCGAGGAGCGCGACGAGCTCGCCGTCGAGGAACCGCTCGAAATCCGCGTCGAGGGACGGCCGGTGGCCGTGACGATGCGCACGCCGGGGCACGACGAGGAACTCGCCGCCGGTTTCCTCCTGACCGAGGGCGTGGTCGCCCGGCGCGCGGACATCGCAGCCATCACGCCGGCCGCGGTGAAGCGGGGCGGGGGAGCGGAGCCGAACATCGTGGACGTGAGGCTCGCGCGGCCCGAAGCGGTGGACTTTGCGCGGCTCACGCGGCATGTGTTCACCGCCAGCAGTTGCGGGCTGTGCGGCAAGGCCACCATCGCCGCCGTGCAGGTGGAGCACCCGGCCCTGGGTCCGGACGAGGGACCGCGGGTGGCCGCCGGCGTGCTCGCCGCGCTGCCGGGAAAGCTGGGGGCTGCGCAGGAAACCTTTCAACGCACCGGCGGCCTGCATGCGGCCGGGCTTTTTTCCGCGGACGGCAGACTGCTCGTGTTGCGCGAGGATGTCGGCCGGCACAACGCCGTGGACAAGGTCATCGGCCATGCCCTGCTGTCCGGCCGCATCGCGTCCTCGCAGGTCGTGCTCCTCGTCAGCGGGCGCGTGGCCTTTGAGATCGTGCATAAGGCGCTGACGGCGCGCATCGCCTTCATCGCGGCGATCTCGGCCCCGACCAGCCTCGCCGTGGATTTCGCGCGCAGCGGCGGCCAGACCCTGGTCGGTTTCCTGCGCGACGGCCGGATGAACATCTACGCCGGCGCGGACCGCGTGGCGGAATAGCGGGCTTCATTGGGTGGAGCGCGTTGCCCCAACGCGCCTGCCCGTCCGCGCAGGAGAAAGCGTCGCGAGCCGGGAAAATCCATCCCACAAACATCGGCCAATCGTGTGCCATTGGGCTGCACTGCGGTGTGTCACTGTCTCGGAATGTGAGACAGAGCGGCCCGATCAGGTGCGGTTTTTGAACCTGCTTCTCACGGGTTTTAACAATTTAAGATGCTGTCCTCCAGTGGATAAAGAACAGGATGGCATCCCGGGGCACGTGACCAGCTACGGCGCGTGCATGAGCAAGATTCTCGGTATCGACCTTGGCACCACAAATTCCTGTATGGCCATCATGGAGGGCGGTGAGCCGGTGGTCATCCCCAACGCCGAGGGCGCCCGCACCACGCCGTCCATCGTGGCCTTCACCAAGTCCGGCGAGCGCGTCGTCGGCCAGGCCGCCAAGCGTCAGGCCGTGACGAATCCCAAGAACACCATTTTCTCCGCGAAACGTTTCATCGGCCGCAAGTTTTCCGAGGTCAAGGCCGAGGCCGCCAACATGCCGTTCAAGGTCGTCGAGGGCAAAAACGGCGACGCCTACATCGAGGTGCAGGTCGGCGACAAGACCGAGACCTTCGCCCCGCAGCAGATTTCCGCCTTCGTGCTCGCGAAGCTCAAGGCCGACGCCGAGGCCTACCTCGGCGAGAAGATCACGCAGGCCGTGATCACCGTGCCCGCCTACTTCAACGACGCCCAGCGCCAGGCCACCAAGGACGCCGGCAAGATCGCCGGCCTCGAAGTCCTCCGCATCATCAACGAGCCCACCGCCGCGTCGCTCGCCTACGGCCTCGACAAGAAGAAGGATGAGAAGATCGCCGTGTTCGACCTCGGCGGCGGCACCTTCGACGTCTCCATCCTCGAGATCGGCGACGGCGTGTTCGAGGTGAAGGCCACCAACGGCGACACCCACCTCGGCGGCGACAACTGGGACGAGACCATCATCAACTGGCTCGTCGAGAATTTCAAAAAGGAGAACGGCATCGACCTGCGCAAGGACGCGATGGCCCTCCAGCGCCTGAAGGAGGAGGCCGAGAAGGCCAAGATCGCCCTTTCCTCCGCCACCACCTACGACATCAACCTGCCCTTCATCACGGCCGACGCCTCGGGCCCGAAGCACCTCAACGTCCAGCTCACGCGCGCCAAGATGGAGCAGATTTGCGAGCCGCTCTTCGAGCGCTGCATCCAGCCCTTCAAAAACTGCCTCAAGGACGCCGGCGTCACCGCCGCCAACATCGACGAGCTCGTCCTCGTCGGCGGCATGACCCGCATGCCCAAGGTCGTGGACATCGCCCGGCAGCTCGGCGGCAAGCCGCCCCATCAGGGCGTCAACCCCGACGAGGTGGTTGCCGTCGGCGCGGCCGTCCAGGGTGGCGTGCTCAAGGGCGAGGTGCGCGACGTCCTCCTCCTCGACGTGACCCCGCTCACTCTCGGCATCATGACCGCGGGCGACGTCGCCACGCCGATGATCCCGCGCAACACCACCATCCCGACCAAGAAAACGCAGATTTTCTCCACCTATAGCGACAACCAGCCCGGCGTCGAGATCGTCGTCCTCCAGGGCGAACGCCCGATGGCCCGCGACAACAAGATCCTCGGCACCTTCAAGCTCGACGGCATTCCGCCGGCACCGCGCGGCGTGCCGCAGATCGAGGTCACCTTCGACATCGACGCCAACGGCATCCTCCACGTCACCGCCAAGGACAAGGGCACCGGCAAGGACCAGAAGATCACCATCCAGGGCTCCTCCGGCCTCTCCAAGGAGGAGGTCGAGAAGATGACCAAGGAGGCCGAACTGCACGCCGCCGAGGACGCCAGGCGCAAGGAGGCCGTCGAGACCAAGAACCAGCTCGACACCACCATCTACCAGCTCGAGAAGACCCTCAAGGAAGCCGGCGACAAGCTCCCCGGCAACGTGAAGGACAAGTTCGAGAACGCCCTCAAGGATGCCAAGAAGGACCTCGAGACCGGCGATGCCGCGAAAATGAAGACCGCCCTCGAGAACCTCCAGAAGATCGGTGCCGAGCTCTACCAGCAGGCCCAAGCCGCCGGCACCCGGCCGGGTGCCGAGCCGGAGGCCGAGCCCGCGGGAGCCGCCGCCGGCGCGAAGAAAGCCAGAAAGGCCGACGGCAAGGTCGTGGACGCCGACGTCGAGATCGTTGACGAGGAGAAGAAGTGATTTCCCCCGCGGACCCGTTGCCTTCCCCGGGAGCGGGTTCGCATTTTTCAACCCACCCTAACTTCAACCCAAAACCCACATAACCAGTATGACTAAAGTGAACATCAAACCCATCGGTGATCGCGTGCTCGTGCAGCACATCGAGGAAAAAGAACAGGTCCGCGGCGGGATCATCATCCCCGACAGCGCCAAGGAAAAGCCCCAGGAGGCCAAGGTCATCGCCCTCGGCACCGGCAAGAAAGACGAGAACGGCAAGGTCACGCCCTTCGAGGTGAAGGTCGGCGACAAGGTCCTCATCTCCAAATACGGCGGCACCGAGGTGAAGATCGAGGACTCGAAATACACCCTCGTGCGCGAGGACGACATCCTCGGCGTCATCGCCTGAACCTCACCACTTAAACCTTAACCCTTAAAGCTTACTCATATGGCAGCCAAACAACTCCTGTTCGACGAAGCCGCCCGCCAGAAGGTTCTCCGCGGCGTCGAGCTTCTCTCCAAAGCCGTCAAAGTCACCCTCGGCCCCAAGGGCCGGAACGTCGTGATCGACAAGAAATTCGGTTCCCCGACCGTCACCAAGGACGGCGTCACCGTCGCCAAGGAGGTCGAGCTTCCCGACCCCTACGAGAACATGGGCGCCCAGATGGTCAAGGAGGTCGCCTCCAAGACCAGCGACAGCGCCGGTGACGGCACCACCACCGCCACCGTGCTCGCCGAGGGCATCTACCGCGAGGGTCTGAAGAACGTCACCGCCGGCTCCAACCCGGTCTATCTCAAGCGCGGCATCGACAAGGCCGTCGAGGCCGCCGTCGCCGAACTCGCCAAGATCTCCAAGAAGGTCAACGACCGCGAGGAGATCCGCCAGGTCGCCACCGTCTCCGCCAACTGGGACACCGCCATCGGCGAAATCATCGCCGACGCCATGGACAAGGTCGGCAAGGACGGCACCATCACCGTCGAGGAGGCCAAGTCCATCGAGACCACCCTCGAAGTCGTCGAGGGCATGCAGTTCGACAAGGGCTACCTCTCGCCCTACTTCGCCACCAACATGGAAGCCCAGGAGGCCGTCCTCGAGGACGCCTATGTGCTCATCCACGAGAAGAAGATCGCCAACCTCCAGGAGTTCCTCCCGCTGCTCCAGACCGTCGCCAAGAGCGGCAAGCCCCTGCTCGTCATCGCCGAAGAGGTCGAGGGCGAGGCCCTCGCCGCCCTCGTGGTGAACAAGATCCGCGGCACGCTCAACGTGTGCGCCGTCAAGGCCCCCGGCTTCGGTGACCGCCGCAAGGCCATGCTCGAGGACATCGCCATCCTCACCGGCGGCAAGTGCATCACCGAGGACCTCGGCATCAAGCTCGAGAACCTCCAGATCTCCGACCTCGGCCGCGCCAAGCGCATCGTCGTGGACAAGGAGAACACCACCATCGTCGAGGGCTCCGGCAAGGCGTCCGACATCCAGGGCCGCGTGAAGCAGATCCGCCGCCAGATCGAGGAGACCACCAGCGACTACGACCGCGAGAAGCTCCAGGAGCGCCTCGCCAAGCTCGCCGGCGGCGTCGCCGTCATCAATGTCGGCGCGGCCACCGAGACCGAGATGAAGGAGAAGAAGGCCCGCGTCGAGGATGCGCTGCACGCCACCCGCGCCGCGGTCGAGGAAGGCATCGTCGCCGGCGGCGGCGTCGCCCTCCTGCGCTGCGCCAAGGCCATCGAGTCCCTCAAGCTCGAAGGCGACGAGGCCATCGGCGCCCAGATCGTGCGCCGCGCCATCGAACACCCGCTCAAGCAGCTCTGCGCCAACGCCGGCGTGGACGGCGGCGTGGTCGTCAAGGAAGTCCTCGCCAACAAGGGCAGCTACGGCTTCAACGTCGCCACCGGCGAATTCGAGGACCTCGTGAAGGCCGGCGTCGTGGATCCGACGAAGGTCACCCGCACCGCGCTGCAGAACGCCGCCTCCGTGGCCGGCCTCCTGCTGACCACCGAGTGCATGATCACCGAGATCCCCGAGGAGAAGAAGGCCCCCGCGGCCCCCGCCGGCGGCGGCATGGACTATTAAGTCCGAGCCTCACAGCTCCCGAACTCTTCAAGGCGCGCTCTTCGGGGCGCGCCTTTTTTGTATGCTGAGCATGTCATCCAACCAGCGAGGTGAAAGTCTTCGTCCCAGCCTGACCGAGGCGAAGGGTAGCGAAGCGCCAGGGCGTGGCCGCGAGGTCCCGTCTGAAAGCAGCGTGGAGCAAAACTGCGGGCCGATGCACAAGAAGCGGCTGAGAGGCGCCAAGGGCGGACGAGCGGGCAAAAGGCCGCAAAGTCC
>JBMOQY010000018.1:0-17822 GCA_049322455.1 Verrucomicrobiota bacterium
GCCTGTTCCTCGACCAAGGAACGAAGTGGGCCGGCGTGGAAGAGCGCGGTCGCGTGGAGTTCGCCCGCCGCGGTCGCGAAGTGGAAATGACGCCAGAGCTGGCGGCCAAGACTGTGCCGGTGGTGCCGGCTGCGCGCATTGAGGGAACCAACGCGCAGGAACTGCGGCAGGCCGCGCGGCAAGCCGCCTCCGAATGGCTGGGCGAGCCGATCCGCAACGACGACACCGGGGCGGAAATCGTAGTTTCAGGCAAGAGCCTCAATCACGGCTTCAGCCACAAGGGAATAGAGCACATCCGGGCGGTGCCAGCACTGCCCGAACTCATCCGCACCGCCGTGCGCATCGGCACCGAGCCACACAGCCCAGCGGTGCCGGAGTTCAAGGCCGTCCATCGCTACGCTGCCGCGCTGGACATCGATGGGCGCACCTACCGCGTGAAGCTCACCACCAAAGAGCGCGCGAACGGACAGCAACTCTACGACCACGAGGCCACCCAAATTGAAACGCCTGACGGTAAACTTCTCCCGCGCCGCATCCTGGAAGGGAAGTTGGACGGCGGGCCTTCGTCAGGCGCAACCCTTACCGTTGGCCAACTCTTTGGCGGAGTCAAGCCGGGCGAGCGGGTGCAATTCGCTCGCCGGGCCAACAGCGATGCGGAGTTCAACGACGCGCTGCGCAACTACGACCGGCTGGAGCGCGAGGCGCAGCAGCAGGTGGAACGCTACGGCAAGACCGACCGCGCGCTGCTCGAGGAACTGAGCGAGGCCCGCATGGTGCTGGAAAATAGCTGGCCGGGCTGGCGTGAAGCGCAGAAGGAAATGCGCGCGGAGGCCGAGGCCAACGAAGAGACCCCGACCGAGCCTGAGCAGGGCGTGGGCGCTCTCGACGACGAGGGCCGGCAGGTGCGGCCGGAGGTGACGCGCGCCAAAGTCTCCGCGCTCATGGCCTCGCACTACCGGCCGGTGGGCCCCATCCGGCGGTGGATCGAGGGCATCGGCCGCCTGTTCGTGAACTTCCGCAGCGCCATCCCCGAGCTGCCCGGCGGTGCCGCCGGCCGCGATTTCACCCGCTTCCGCCAGGGGCACCGGATGCTGAAAGCCGCCACCGAAATGGTGCGCCGCGAAGCCGAGGACCGCGTGGCCCACGTGCTCGCACCGATCATGGACATCGAGGGCGAGGCGGTTTCCCCGAACGAATACCGCCGGCTGGTGAACCTGCAGGCGGCCATCCGCAACCTCGAGCAATCGGCGCAGACTCCGGCCGAAGCGCTGACCGCCGCGCCGCAGATCCGCAAGCTGGGCGCCGAGCTGGCCGCGCTGGAGGCGAAGCTGGAGACGCTGCCTTACCACCTGTTCCGAAAGATCGTGCTCATGCGCGACCTCTGGTTCCGCGGAAAGCTGCTGAACCTGAGCGGCGAGCCCATCACGCTGCCGTTCCACCTGACGCGCGAGGGCGTCGAGGAGGAGCTGCGCCGCCTGCACGCCAAGCTGGCCGAGTCGCCGCATCGGGCTGCCATCGAGGCCTCGCTGAAGCGCCACTACGAGCTGGTGAAGACGACGCGCGAGGACCTGCTGGCCCGCGGCTACATCATCCCCGAGGAGCTGCGCAACCCGCTCTACTTCCCGCACCTCATCCTCGACAAGTTCAACGGCCGCCTGCAGCGCGTGAAGATGGACACCGCAGAGGATTTCCGCGGCTACCTGCAGCAGCTCACCGGCAGCGCCAAGGACATCGAAACCGACTACCTCACGGCGATGTATTACCACCTAGCACAGGTGCTCGCCCACAACACGCGGCAGGACATCGTGGCCGCATACTGGCAGCCCTACGACATCCGCAAGCAGCTCGAGGAAGAGGCCGCCGGCATCAATGCGGAGCGCGAGGAAAAGGGCCTCGGCCCAATCTCGTGGCGCCAGCTCGTGCCCAAGGATCACACCGTTTACACGGTGGATGACCGGATCCCGCTGCGCCCGGAATACGTGATCAACCGCCAAGTGCTCGCCGAACGCCTCGGCGTCGAGCTGGGCGACGGCGACCTGCTGGCGCAACTGCGCGAGCTTGGGCTGGACGTGACGATCAGCGCCAAGGACGTGGAGACCGCCATGGCTGCCGGCGAGCGTCAGGTGTGGGTGCTGCCGCGCGAAGTGGCGGCCGCCCTCGACGGCATCATGGACCGCGAGACCAAATCGCGCGACCAGATGCGCCGCGCCCTCGCGTTACCACTGACGGCGTGGAAGTGGTGGAAGCTGTTTTCGCCCACGAGCCTGATCCGCTACACCTACGGCAACGTGGTGGCTGACGTGGAAAAGCTTTTCTCCGCCGACCCGCGGGTGTTCAGCTACCTGCTGCCCGCCTACAACGAAGTGCTCGCTTTCACCCAGGGCGGCGAACCAAGCGCGGACCTGCGCGAGGCCTTCCGCCGCGGCGTGCTCCAAAGCCCGACCGCCGCCGAGGCTGACCAGCTCGTGCAAGCCGAGCGATTCAAGACCTTCCTCACCAGCCGGGAAAAGCTGCTGGGCATGATGAAGCGCGGCGTGCAGTGGGGCGCCACGATCAATGCCCTGCGCGAGGGCGCATTCCGTTACGCGAAGTTCAAGGCCGACCTCGACCGACTGCGCCGGGGAGAGCGGCCCGTGTATGCGGGCGCCTACCACCGCGACGTGGACGCGATCCAAGACAGCAAACCCGGAGCGAACGACGCCAACTACGCCAAGGCCGCCGAAATCGCGCGCAAGACCTTCGTGGATTACGACGCCATTTCCGTGAGTGGCGACGCGCTGCGCCGCTATTGGGTGCCGTTCTACTCGTGGGCCGAGGGCAATTTCCGTTACCATGCCAACCTCTTCCGCAATCTCGCCGACATGAGCGCCGGCGCTGCCTCAGCCCAACTCGCGCGCGGTGGCCTCGTGGCTGCCAGCAAGGCCGTGCTGCCGCGCAGCGTCACCGGCGTGCTGCTGCGCCTGGCGCTGCCCTACGTGGCCGTGGGCCTGTGGAACGCATCCGGCGAGCGCAACGAGATCGAGAAGGACCTGAGCGAGGAGGACCGCCGGCGCTTCCACGTGATCCTCGGCCGCGACGAGAAGGGCCAGGCCGTGGTGGTTTACGCACCCACGGCCCTTGCCGACGTGATGGAATGGTTTGGCGGAAACGAGTTTTCGCGTCTGGCCATGGAGTATTTCGGCGGCCGCATTACGTTCGCCCAGCTCGTGCACGAGTGGCTGGCCAACACGCCAAAGCAGACCCTCAACAAGGCCGTGCAGGGCACGAACCCGTTCTTCAAGACCGTGCTCGAGTTCGTTTCGCGCAAAGGCTACTTCCCTGACGTGACGGACGCGCGCAGCATCCCCGATTACGACCTCGGCTGGCACGTGCTGCAGAACATGACGGACCCCTTCACGGCCGACGCCGTGCGCCGCATCACAGATCCTGAGCACTACGGCTCACGCACTGGCGGCGAGCAGTTGCAGCAGATCATCCTGCAGGCGCGCCAACGTGACCCTGAGCAGTGGGGTTACATTGCGACACTTGAGCGGGTAGAAGCGTGGAAAGCCGCGCACGGTGGCGCCTATGAGCCCGGCGCCGACAACCGCAAGGAAGCCGAGCTGCTGCGCAGCTTCCGCCGCGCCATCCGCGCGGCCGATGTGCCGGCCGCCATCGAGTTCTATCACCGCCTGCTGAAGGCCGGCTACTCGGCCGAGCGCTTCGCCGCCAGCGTGCGCTCCAGTGACCCGCTCCAGACCGTCAAGCGCGAGCAGCGCCAGGCCTTCGTCGAGTCCCTCAGCCCTGCCGAGCAGCACGACCTGCGCAACGCCTACCGCTACGCCCAGCGGATGCAGGCCTTCCGCAACAAGGAGCGCCGGCTGTTCCCGAGCGAGAAGGCCAGCGCGGCGTTCAAGGCGCGCTTCGCCGAGAACCCCCGCGACGACGTGTTCGCCGGCATCATGGTGGAAGCCGCCGGCCGCGACGACGACGAGGAGGAGCTGCGCGCCGAGAAGCTGCTGCAGCAGGCAGTCCGGCGCCGCTAGAGGGCCCACAGTGTGCGGTGTGTGTGCGGCGCGGTGGTCTAAAATAGCGTAAAGTAAAGCCCGGCAATGACTTGCCTGGCAAATGGGGCGGCCAACGGGACTCGAACCCGCGACCCCAAGATCCACAATCTTGTGCTCTAACCAACTGAGCTATGACCGCCGTGAAATTGAGAAGGGCGGACTTTTCAGCGCGCTCCGCCGGCTGTCAACCCTTCTCCCGCGGAATTCACGTTGCAGGTGCGGGCCGGCTGGATTCCTTCCAGATCCCATGGCCCGGCTGCGCTTGCTGACCTTCAATATCGCCCATGCCCGCGGACCCTCGCCGATCCACCAGAGCCTGCTGCCGGCCATGGCGCTCCGGGCCAACCTCCGCCGCATCGCCCGCCTGATCGAGCGGCTGCGGGTGGACATCGTGGCCCTGCAGGAGATCGACGAGAATTCCCGCTGGGCCGGCAGCTTCGATCATCTGGCCTATTTGCGCGCCCATACCGGTCTGATCCATGCCGCCCACGGCGTGACCAACCGTCGCGCCGGCCGCTATCACCTCAACTACGGCAACGCCCTCCTGTCGCGCTTTCCGATCCACCACCACGAAACCGTGCCCTTCGGCCGCGGCACGCTGGGTGAGAAAGGCTTTCTCTTCGCCGAGATCGACGCCCCGCACGGCCGGTTGCCGCTCGTCAACATCCACCTCAACCACAACTCCCGCCCGAAACGCCTCCAGCAGGTCGATCATCTCATCCGGCATCTCGAGGAGTTGCGCCGCCACCGGGCCGCGCACTGGTGCGTGCCGCCGCTGGTCTGCGGCGACTTCAACACGCCCTCGCACCGGCCCGATGCCACGGCGACCCTGCTCGGCTGGTTCGGGCAGTCCAACAATTACACGCTGCTGCCCAAGACCGGGCACACCTTCCCCTCGGCCTGGCCCGCCCGGGCGCTCGATTACGTTTTCCTGCCGCAGGAGTGCCGCGAGCCCCGGGCCAAGATTGTGCGCAGCCTGCTCTCCGACCACCGGCCCGTGTTGGTGGAGTTTGGCGCGGACTGAGCCCGGTGGCGCAATTTTCACTCGACCCCCGGCGGCGGGCGGCCGACGCTGGCCGCTCCATGGATCGCATCGCCGAGACCTTCGCCCGCCTCCGCCGTGA
Source organism: Verrucomicrobiota bacterium (assembly GCA_049322455.1). Taxonomy (GTDB): domain Bacteria; phylum Verrucomicrobiota; class Verrucomicrobiia; order Opitutales; family Opitutaceae; genus Lacunisphaera. The sequence continues at coordinate 5,171 of JBMOQY010000018.1, forward strand.
GCAACGCGCCGCCTTCGTGGCCTACCTGTGCGCCGGCGATCCCGATTTCGACACCTCGCTGGCCGCCTGCCGCGCCGTGATCGAGGCCGGGGCCGACGTTCTGGAGATCGGCGTGCCCTTTTCCGATCCGCTGGCCGACGGTCTCACCAACCAGCTCGCCGCCCAGCGCGCCCTCGATGGCGGGATGACGGCCGCGCGCGTCTTCGAGCTGGTGCGCCGCCTGCGCGAGACCAGCCAGGTGCCGATCGTCTTCTACACCTACTACAACCTCGTGTTCTCCAACGGCGTCGAGGCCTATGTCCGCGCCGCGAAGGCAGCGGGCGTGGACGGCATGCTCACGCTCGATCTGCCGCCCGAGGAGGCCGGCGAGGTGCTGGCCGCCTGCAAAGAGCACGACCTCAAGACCGTCTTCATCGTCGCGCCGACTACGCCCGCCGCGCGCCTGCCGGTCATCGGCGCCGCCGCGACCGGGTTCATCTACTACGTGTCCCGCGAGGGTGTCACGGGCGTGCGCGACCAGGTGGCGGCCAACATCCCCGCGGCCGTCGCCGCGATCAGGAAGCACACGGCGCTCCCGGTCGTCGTGGGCTTCGGCCTCTCCACCCGCGACCAGGTGCGCCAGGTGGCCGCGGTCGCCGACGGTGTCGTGGTCGGCAGCGCGCTGGTGAATGTCATCAAGGCCGGCCTGGCCGACCGTCCCGCCATCGCCGGGAAGCTCCGGGCCGCCGCGCAGGACTTGGTTGCCGGAACGCGCTGATTCTGCTTCGGTCGTCCGTCCGCTTGAAAAAAGTCCTGCTCATCGACGACAACCCCACGGCCAACGACATGCTGTCGCGGATGGTGCCGCGCTTCCCGGACGGCCCGTGGGAGCTCGACTGGGCCGACACCTACGCCACCGGCCTGCAGAAGCTGCTCACCGGCCGTTACGTCGTCTGCCTGCTCGATTACCGGCTCGACGACGGCAAGGACGGGCTCCAGCTCCTGCGCGAGGCCCGCGGAGCCGGCAACACCACGCCGACCATCTTTCTCACGGCCGAGACCGATCCCGCGCTCGACGAGGCTGCGCTGCAGGCCGGCGCCATGGATTTCCTGGTGAAGGCGGAGTTCACTCCGCGCATGCTCGCCCGGTCGGTGCGCTACGCCCGCAAGCTGGGCGAGACCCTCGAGCAGCTCCGCCAGCTCGCCACGCACGACGCGCTCACCGGCCTCAAGAACCGCCGCGAGTTCGAGCGCCTGCTCGCCGAGGAGTGCCAGCGCTGCATGCGCTTCCAGCACCCGTTCACGCTCGTCGTGTGCGACATCGACTTTTTCAAGAAGGTCAACGACACCTACGGCCACCCGGCGGGCGACGCCGTGCTGAAACACGTGGCCGGCCTGTTGCGGGGCCAGCTCCGCACCGTGGACCAGCTCGCGCGCGTCGGCGGCGAGGAGTTTGCCATCATCATGCTCGAGACCACGCGCGAGGATGCCGTGAGCACGATCGAGCGGCTGTTGGTTTTGCTCCGGGAGACGCCCTGCCAACTGCCCGACAGCGACCGGCAGGTGAACGTCACCCTCAGCGCCGGCCTGGCGACGATGCCGGAGGACGCCGACACCCAGCAGGGCCTGTTCGATGCCGCCGACAAGGCGCTCTACACGGCCAAGCGCACGGGCCGCAACCGGCTGGTGGTGGCCAGCGGCAAGGCCTCGCCGGTCAAGTGACCTGCTGCCCGGCGGGCACGAGGATGCGCAGGCTGCGCGGGCGCACGGAGATTTCCAACCGGGAGACCTCGGCGCGGGGTTCGCCGTCGGTGTGGATCCAGCCCGGTTTCTCGCGCTCGATCACGAAGCGGTCGCCCTCCCAGCGGCGCACCGCGGCCGTGCGGTAGAGCGAGCCGCTGAACAGGCGGTAGAGGAGCGGAACGGCGTTGTGCAGGCCGACGTGTGGCACGGCCGTGACGTTGACGCGGCCGTCGCGCACCGAGGCGCCCGGGGCGATGAAGGCGTCGTTGCCGTATTGGGAGGAGTTGGAGACGGCGAGCGTGAAGGCCTCGACCTCGTCGCGCCCGCCGGCGTGGTGGATGGTGTAGCGCTCGGGCCGGTAGGAGCACCAGGCCTGCGCGCCCGTGCGCAGGTAGCCGGCGAAACCGCGCGAGGCGAGGGTGGCGAAACGGCTGGCGATGAGCGCCTCGAAGCCCGCGCCCGCCACGCAGAAGAAGGGGTCGGAGTTGACCATGCCCGTGTCGATGGCGAGCGGCCGTCCGTCGCGCAGGGTGCGGAAGGCGCCGCGGCCGGGGCTCCGGATGCCGAGATGGCGTCCGAGGCCGTTGCCGGAGCCGCAGGGGATGAGGCCGAAGCAGGCGGGTGTGTCCACCAGGGCGCTGGCCACCTCGTTCATCGTGCCGTCGCCACCGATGGCCACGACGAGTGCGCAGCCCTCGTCCACCGCCCGGCGGGCCAGCTCGGTGGCGTGGCGGGGGCGCTCGGTCGAGACCACCGCGGCGTCCCAGCCGTTCTCGGCGATGAAGGCCCGCGCCCGGTCGCGCAGGTGCGGGTTGCGCCGGTTGCGGCCGGAGTGGGGGTTGAAGATGAACCGGGCTTTCAAGCGGAAGGGATAAACCCATGCAGGCTGACGGATCGTATCGCGATGGCAAAAGGAGTTTTGCAACGATTCCGCGCGGCGTTTCCATCGGCCCATGCCCCGCACGATCCATGTCCTCACCGGCTGCACCGCCGTTGGCAAGACCGAGCTGGCGCTGCGCTGGGCGGAGGCGCACGGGGCGGAGATCGTGTCGTGCGATTCGCTGCTGTTCTACCGCGGGGCCGACATCGGCACGGCCAAACCGAGCCGCGCCGAACGCGCCCGCGTGCCGCACCACCTGATCGACCTCTGTGAGATCACGGAACGGATGGATGTCGCGGCTTACGTGACCTCCGCCCGCAAGACGGTGGCGGACATCCTGGGTCGCGGGAAGCGGGTGCTGGTGACCGGCGGGAGCGGATTCTATCTCAAGGCGTTCTTCGCCCCGGTGGCCGACGACGTGGAGGTGCCGGCGGAAATCCGCGCCCGCGTGCAAGGCCGGCTGGAGCGCGACGGGCTCGCGGCGCTCGTCACCGAGCTGCGCCGGCTGAATCCGGGCGGGCTTGGGGCGCTGGACGTGCGCAATCCGCGGCGGGTGACGCGTGCGCTGGAGCGCTGCCTGGCCGCGGGCCGGCCGCTGGCCGAACTGCAGGCGGCCTTTGCCGCGCAGCCGTCGCCGTTTGCGGATTACAAGGTGGAACTGGTCGAGCTCGTGCGCGCCCCGGCCGAGCTCGAGGCCCGCATCGCGGCACGCGTGGCGGCCATGCTGCGGGCCGGCCTGGTGGACGAGGTGCGGGGCCTGCTGGCCCGCGGGCTGAAGCGGAATCCCAGCGCGGCCGCGGCCATCGGCTACCGCGAGACGATCGCCCATCTCGAAGGGCGGCTGCCCGGGGCGGAGCTGGCGGCGGCCATCGTGAAAAACACCCGCGCGCTGGTGAAGAAGCAGCGCACGTGGTTCAAGACCCAACTGCCCGCGCACCCGCGGGTGGAGGCCGCGTCAGCCGGCGGGTGCGACCTCTTTGCGCCGCCAGTTTAGCCAGAGCGTGAACAGCGGCGAGGCGATGAAGCCGAAGAGCAGATAGACGCCCACGGTGGAAACCGGCAGGCCGACAGGGCCGGTGCTCCAGCGGTAGGCCCGGGCCATCGCGCGCACCTGTGCCTCGCTTTCGCCGGCGGCGCGGAGGCGGGCGATCTGCCATTCGAGGTAGAGGTCGGGGTAGCCGGGGTTGATGAAAGTGAAGTAGAGCGAGAGGAAAACATAGGTGCCCATCGCCGCGACGAGGGCGGTCCCCATGCCGTGGATGAGTCCCCGCCAGACCGGCAGCCAGTAGCAGTTGTGCCCGTGCAGGTATCCGTGCAGCGAGCGCCACAGGGCCAGGGCGAGGAAGACCTCGGCGCCGTAATTGGCGTAGTGACCCAGGGCGAGGTGCCGCGTGTGCAGGCCCAGCGCGTAGGCCAGCAGCAGCCAGAGGTTGGTGGCGCCGGCGGCCTGGAGGCCGTGTTTCAGGGTGGGATGCATGGCTCCGGGTTAGACACCCGGGCCTATTCCGCAAGCGTGCTGATGCGGCGGTAGGTATCGCCGGAATAGAACAGGGAGCCGTCGGCCCGGATGATGACCGGGCCGGAGGCGGATGTGGTCAGGCAGATCGCCCCGTTGGGCCGCTGGCCAAAGCCGCAGGTCTGGGCGGGTCCCCGGGCGATCCGGATTTCGCCGGCGGAATTCTGAACGAGGACATCGAAGCTGATGGCTCCCTCGCGGGTGAGGTGGATGATCCGGTGGCCGGGGCCGTTGCCGGTGGCATAGGTGCCCGCCAGCTTGCGCAGGTAGAGGGTGGTGCGCTCGTCATCCTTGAGCGGCGCGTAGGTGACAGGCGGGCGCGCACCCTCCTGCGGGAGCAATTGATAGACACCCCAGGCATTGAGACCGATGCCGCCGACCAGGAGCACGACGGCCAGCGCTGACGCGAGCTTGCTCCGGGTGGGTGGCGCGCGGACGATCTCCGGCTCGGACTGCGGCAGGTCGGTCGTCGATGCCGCGGCGGGCGAGCCCTGGATGGCGGCGAGCAAGTCGGCCAAGGGCATCGGCGCCCCGGGTTGGGAGGTGTCGCGGGCGTTGTAGAGGCAGAGCTGGCCGCGCTCCGTGCGGATGAGATGCCAGGCGTCGCTCGTCCGCACCAACACCTGGGGGTCGTGCTCCAGATTAAGGGCCGGATCAATGTGCTGGAAGGCGGTCAGCAATTCGGTCAGCGCGCCCGGGGTCATCTCGCCGCGGTCGATGGTGCCGTGCGCCGGGCCGATTCCGTCCAGCTTGGGACTGAGGTTGACGGTGGAGACCTTCATCTTGTCCCCTTCTTCGCCGGGCCTTTGGGATCCTTCGCCGGCTTGGCCTTCTTCTCCTTGCCGCCCTGGCTGTCGGGTTTCCTTTTCGCGGTTTCCTCCTCGGCGGTGGGGAGGCTTTCCAGGTCGCTGGGGGTGGCTTCCGGCGGCGCCGGAGCGGCGGCGGGCGCCGCGACGGCGGCATCGCCTTCGATGATGTAGAGCGGGCAGCCGTTGAATCCCTTTTGGAAGGAGCCCGTGGTCAGGTCGCCGTCGTCGTAGCGGCGGTCGAAGAGCAGCATCTCCTCCTCGGTCATCGTCAGGGGGCGTCCTGCGCCGGCGTAGATCGCGATCGCGGCCTTCACCTGGCGGCCGTTGTGGGTGACATCCCGGTCCCAGTTGTAGTGTCCGCCGAAAACGGTGGGCTGGTTCCAACCGGTGGCGTTGAGGTAGGGCTCCATGCCTGGCGGAAAATCGCCGCCGGCCCCCGCGTAGGCGGGCCAGGCGGCGTTCACCGCGGAGTATTGCTGGAAGGCGCCGGCGAAGACCCGGTAGTCGTTGATGAGGGCGCTGAAACGGGCGTTGCGCTGGATGCGCTGATAGGAGGGCACGCCGACCGACATGATGACCCCGGCAATCGCGATGACCACCGCCAGTTCGAGCAGCGTGAAGCCGGCGCTGGAACATCCGGCACGGGGAAAGTGAATGGCGCGGCCAGCCATGGGTGGGGCAATGCCGCAATGAAGCCCGGTTCGCCCAATCTCGACAAGCCGCGATTTGACCGCACGCTGTCGCGGTCAGGGCTTTGGGTCCTTGGTCCGCGCCGCCTCGATCTGGCGCAGGATCAGGTTCTCGGCGGCGGAGGCCGGGGCTTGCGCGGCCGGAGCGGCCGTGGCGGGCGCCGCGGCTGGCGCGATGCCGCCCTGGGCCTGCGCGATGAGCTGGCGCGCGGCGGCGGCGCGGCGGCCGTTGGGGAAGCGCGCGAGGTATGCCTGCCAGACTTCGACGGCCTTGGCGGGTTGCTGCAAGTCCTCGAAGTAGAGTCCGCCCTGGTTGAAGAGGCTGAATTCGTGCGCCGGGTTCATCTTCTGGGCGAGCGTGTATTGGAGCAGGGCGTCTTCGGGTCGGCCGGAGAAACGATAGACATTGCCGAGGTCGGTGCGGATGTCGGCGTCGTCGCTGCCCTGGCGGATGGCGGCTTCGTAATGCCGCAGGGCCAGCGGCCAGTTCTGGTGGTCGTAGTAGAAATTGCCGAGCGTGCGGTCAGCCTGCGCCGGCGGCTGCCCGGCGGTGAGGCCGGGGTCCGGCAGGTGGGTGGTCGGGTCGGGATTGGCGGCGGCCGTCGGGACGGCCGTCGGGGGTGCGGCGCGGCGCACGGCGAAAAAGGTGATCACCGATCCGAAAAGGCCGCCCAGCAGGGCTACGAGCAGGATCGGGAACCACGGGGTCGGGGAAGCCGGGACGGAGGACGGAGGACGCGCAGACTTGGCCATGGCCGGATTCTGCGGCAGGCGCGCGCGGCGTCCAGTGCGGAAGCGGCGCGAGGGATTAATCCGCGATCAGCCTGCCGTAGGCCGGGGCGACCTTGGCGGTGAAATGGCGCAGCAGTTCGGGGGCTTCGACGAGCTTCACGCCGCGGATCCGGTGCTTGAGGCTGTTCACGTGGAGCAGCACCTCGGCGAGGTAATCGACGTGGCTTTGGGTATAGACCCGGCGGGGAAAGGCGAGGCGGACCAGCTCCATCGGGGCGGGCTTCTCAGTGCCGTCGGGTTGGCGGCCGAACATCACGGAGCCGATCTCGACGGAGCGCACGCCGCCCTCGAGGTAGAGCACCAGCGAGAGCGCCCAGGCGGGGAACTCGGACGGCGGGATGTGCGGGAGCATGGCCCGGGCGTCGATGTAGATGGCGTGGCCGCCGGTGGGCTGGACGATGGGCACGCCGGCCGCGGTCAGTTTTTCGCCGAGGTATTCGACGGAGCGGATGCGGTAGTGGAGATAGTGCTCGTCAAGCACTTCCCGGAGGCCGATAGCCAGCGCCTCGAGGTCGTAGCCGGCGAGGCCGCCGTAGGTGGGGAAGCCCTCGGTGAGGATGAGGTTGTTGCGACAGCGGGCCGCGAGGGCGTCGTCGTTGAGCGCGAGGAAGCCCCCGATGTTCACGAGGCCGTCCTTCTTGGCGGACATGGTGCAGCCGTCGGCGCAGGCGAACATGTCGCGGGCGATCTCGCGCGGCGTGCGGTGGGACTGGCCGGGCTCGCGCTGTTTGATGAACCAGGCGTTCTCGGCGAAGCGACAGCAGTCGAGGATGAGCGGCACGCCGTGGGTCCGGCACAGGGCGGAGGCGGCGCGGAGGTTGGCGAGCGAGACGGGCTGGCCGCCGCCGGAGTTGTTGGTGACCGTGACCATCGCGAAGGGCACGCGGCCCTTGTTTTCGACGAGGCAGCGTTCGAGGCCGGCGAGGTCGATGTTGCCCTTGAAGGGCGCGACCAGCGCCGGTTGCGTGGCCTCGGGGCAGCGGAGGTCGAGCGCAGTGACGCCGAGCGCCTCGAGATTGGCGCGGGTGGTGTCGAAATGGGTGTTGTTGGGCACGACCTGGCCGCGGGCGCAGGCGCTGGAGAAAAGGATGCGCTCGGCGGCGCGGCCCTGGTGCGTGGGGATGATGTGCTTGAAGCCGGTGATGTCGTGCACCGCGCTCTCGAAGCGGAAGAAGGAGCGCGCGCCGGCGTAGGATTCGTCGCCTTGCATCATCCCGCCCCACTGGGCGGCGGACATGGCGCCAGTGCCGGAGTCGGTGAGGAGGTCGATGATGACGTCCTCGGCCTTGAGGAGGAAGAGATTGTGGTGGGCGGCGCAGAGGGCGGCGGCGCGCTCGTCCCGCGTCGTGAAACGGATGGGTTCGACCGACTTGATGCGGAAGGGTTCGATGATGGTCTTGAAGCTCATGGGGTGGGGAGCTGGGGCGCGATAGCGGCCGGCGCACAGCGTGCGGGGCAAGGCGGCCGGTTGTTCGTTTGTCGCCAAGCAAAGCCGGCGAGCAGTGCATGGCAACGGGAGTTTGGGGACGGATGCAGGGTTGTGATCCGGGGTGATCCGTGGCGTTTAATCCGGGGTGATGGGTTGCCCGCTGCGGCACTGTGCCGTGAAAAACCGCCGCCCCGATGGGGAAATCCTGCCTTTCGGCAGCCTGGTTCAGACCGGTCGGTGCACGATCGGGGACCTGGGCGGGCAGTTTGACGTCAGCCGGAAGACGGCCTGCAAGCCCCTGGATCGTTACGCGGGGGGAGGGCTGGCGGCCTTGGTGCCGCGCAGCCACCGGCCGCACCTCTATCCGCAGCGCACGGACAGGCCGATCGTGCAATTGATCTTGGGGGAACGCCGCCTGCATCACGCTTGGGGGGCCGAAGAAGCTCCGGGCAAGCCGAGCACGTCAGGCCTCGACCCTTGCAAGCTGAGCGGTGGGTCGCGTTCGCAACATTCGCAATGATCAGGCGGCACGCCTCGGCTTCCGGCCTTCCTCCGGTCGCCAGGCTTCTTGCGGTCCGGCTCAGGTATTGGCGCCGCTCAGGGGGTCAGGGCAGCACACGCGCTGCCGGCGCCTTTCCTGCCACCCGACCCGTTTTTCAGAGTTCGGCGCGTTGCGCCGATTTGAACGCCAAAACATTCCCCGCAGCTTGCCGCGGGGTTTCGCAAAGGGGATTGGGGCGCCGCCCGGCCAGCCCGGGTCCGCGGGGGTGCTGTGCAAGCCGCGTGGAGAATCCCGGGGCCGGCCCCCCGGTGGGAGTCGCGCGGGCGAAAGGGCGCGGTCAATGGACGGCCGCTTGGTTCGCCAACAATTGAAAGTGGCGGTCTCTATTGGACAAAGTTCGAACCTTCTTCGCTGAAAATCCGGAGTAATCGGGTATCCCCACACCCCTCCCCGCACAGGGGAGGCCCTGCTGTCGGCTGCCGCCCTTTGGTTACAAGGGTTTGTCTCTGTTTTCGTCTGACTCTGGCATCCCCGACATCGGTCGGTTCTCGCTCCGCGCAGCTTGGGGCTGCGCTCCGCTCAAACCTCCCTCTTCCCGTCGCTCACGCGACGGGAGCCTGCGGCTACGGGTTCACACACACGGACGGGCCAAACGGGTAAAGGACACCCCCATGTCCTTTACGATACCACAACCCCACGGACGACGTGTTGAACCCGCCGAGCCGGGTTCGACGGCTCGCAGACAGGCGGGCTTTATCCTCCGCTACCCTCCGCTCTTCGGGTCTTGTCGCGCGACCTTCCGCCCGCGCGCCTGCGTCCCTCAATGCTCCGGTCGCTACCTCAAAAGCCTGCCAGACTACTCGCCAGTAGGTGCTTCTTTTTACAAAGAAGCACCCCGCGCAGCCGCAGACGCCTCAAATGGGATTTGCGGCGACTGCTTAATGCGCGGGACGGATTCGGGCTAACGCCCGGCGTCTTCGCTTCACTTTTTTGGTTCCGCTCGGACGCAGAGCCAAGACAGACCCTGCTACCGCAGGGTCGGGGCAAAACATTCTGAGGTTCTTGCTTTCAGTCATCCCCGCGCAGCCGCGGGGATGCCTTCAGCAGCGAGCCCTCAGAAACTTTGGCCCTTGGTGGGCGGGCGACCCAGCATGAGCTTTGCCGAGCCAAACTCATGCCCGCTCGCCAATCCCGCCCACACGGGTTATGTCTGCCACACAGTGGCAGACCTCCACGCAACGAACTTCAGCTCACGCCCGATACGGGTCTTACCTGTTCAAGCCTCATAGGCGATCCATCCGGGCATAAAAAAGCCTCTCATTTTTGAGAGGCATAAAGTCTTTAAACTAAGCTTAGGTTCCCCACCAGACTGCGCGATCCGCGCAAAGACCTAACTCCTGCGCGTGTAGTTGAGAAAAATCTTCCTCAAGCACGCATCGACATACACTTTCTCACGCTCCCTTATCAGCAATCCGCCTTTGTGCGGCAATTCATCGAGGCAACCGAGTTGCCCATGCTGAAAGTTGCGCGTTTTCTCCTGCTATGATTTAATAACCCGACGGTCTGTTTTCTTCATGAAATTAGCACGAGAAAGACTTGTCGGAGTTTAGGTCATCACATGGTGGCCTACACGAGCCTCTGGGGTCGCGCCCAGAGGTTTTTCTTATGCAGCCTAAGCTTTCAATGAACGCCCTACTGAACATGACCGATACGGCACAACGGCGAGATGGTCAAGTCGCCAGGTCAAAGTTACGGGGGTTCTTGCTTCCAGTCATCCCCGCACAACTCCGAGGATGACTTCAGCGCGGACAAGAATCGGAAGGAGAAGTAAGCCTAGCACCGCTCACAGCCAGCGGTGTTCTTTTGCGTATCATCAAAAACGGATACGTCGATATGGGTCATAAGGCGCACTTTTCATCCGCGAGATACGACTAATATGCGCCCTAATGGCACGGATTTCCCAGCCACCGAGATATTCGAGAGCCACGGAAGTATCGTATCTATCTATCCAGTAAGTCTTAAAATGTCTGATTTATCGTGTGGCATAGCGAAAGCTAATCCGCACACCACCTAACTTCTCATGAAGAAAGTAACCACAAACCGCAAAAACTCAAACGCCTGCCGCTCGGCTCTCACCGAATGGCAGTTTTATCAGCATGAAGCCTTATGTAACCGCTAAAGACCTCGCCTCGTTCCTTGCAGCCAAATCGCCTGAAAGGAAAATGAGTATCGTGCGCGCCGCATGGCGTGCAATTCACAGCGAAAGAAAATTCGCACCCTTCTACCAGGCACTGAAGACTCCCGCCAAGAAATTCCTGGCCGGTGGAGCACAGAATATCGAGGGGTTATTGCAGCTCATCAAAAGAGCGAGCGTTCCGAAGAAAGACAGGCCGTGGCATAAGACAGATGCTCGGATCACGCCTGAAGCAGCGAGAAAGCTTATCGCACTCGCACCAAATTTACGGGCACTGGATGTCGTGTTCGTTTCTTCCAGAAAAGGAACCAAGGCCCGGCTAGAATATCCCGACATCGATGTTGGGGTTCCTCTCGACATGTTTGTCGAGAAACGCGTCGGTGGCGCAACACGAGTAGGTGCCGTGCGCCTCTACACCGCCAAGGACCAAGAATTCGAGCTCGGCCCGAAAGCTGCCGAATTCTTTGCGGCGATGGAATACCTGTGGCTCATCCGCACTGCAACCGGCAGTGCCATGCCCGACCCAGCACTTTGCATGGTTATCGAGTGTTTCCAGCAACGGATCACTCCCGCACCAGCGGATGTTGAGCCACTAGCGAAAGCTATCGAACAGGGCTGTCGCAATTTCGCGCGGCTTTGGCACAGCCTCGACTCCCAAGATGCGGCTTAAATGTGATATTCTAATCTCAACAATAAATACAAATGTCTCAAAAGAACTTTCGCAAAATTCCACCAGGAATAAACCTTAAGCTAAAACGTATCCCAAAAGATGAAGTAATTGTTGGATGCATTCGAAAGATCGCCGACCTTAGAATCCAAGAGGGGGCGTTTTCCCATCTAGGCATCCCCTTCGCCCCCGGCGGGACAAACTCTGTTGAGGTTATTCCTCCAGAGACCTCAGGCAAGTTCTCCGCCAGAAATATCAACGGCGAAGAGATAATTCGTTCCGATTTGCCGAAGGAGACCCACTATAACTACGTTGAAAGTCCAAACTGGGGAGATGATTCGAACGGGACTCACGAAGTGCCTCTTCCTTACGAGAAATATCCGCGCGATTTTATCCCGCCAAGGAATACACCAATAGCCGTCGAGTTCGTCTCGAGCAAAGACGGCGTGAGCATCTACAAATTTGTTGTGCGGGAGGTCATTAAAAAGACCGATGAAAAGCGTCTCTTCGAATGTCTCAACCTGCTGCAAGAAAATGTGGGAGTCGTGGACATTTACCCTGCGGACTATGATTTCGCACAGTATCTAAGCACACTTCAAATCGCTTGGGAGATCCTCCCTCCGGGACAACGTGATCGGATCATGGCACGTCTTGCAGGTGGGCGGGTTGTTTCGCCGGAGAAACAGCAGTTGATTGAGGACCGATACAATTTCCTGCTGTCCTTGAATCCCACGCAAATCCTGGTCGGGACAAGCGGAATGCAGCGTTATCTTGGCGGAATGCTAAAGCCGGATTTTGTCCTCTTTGAGAACATCGAATACGGAAACGCGATCTACTCCATGTATGAAGATTGGGAGCAACTCAGCAAACGTAGCCGAGTAGAGCTGTTGTCTGGACGTTTCGGGACGAATTTCGACCGCATCGTGCATTCCCCTGGCTGGAAAGGCCGTGTCAAAAGACTTGTAGCAGAAAAATTGAAATAAGTTCTATAAACAAATCCTCCCCTAACTCCAATGGCAGACAATCCACTAAAACGAGGCCGGCAGGACCGGCAGAATGTATCGAGCCAACCTCACGAGGTTGGCTACGCAATCAGTCAGCTCGCCAAGGCAAACCCAAATGTTGAGCGCACAAGAGTAGCTAAGGCTATCTTTGCTGCACGAGACGAGATCTCCCCTTCTGAAGGTAGGAGAAAACTGATGGAGGCAGCTCAGAAGCGTCTGGGGCGGTAAGTAATCCAGTCTGTTACAGGTTTGACGTCGGAGGCCTATCGCGCAGTCTGCGCCTCGGAGACCTCCACGGGCCAGGAGACCCCCAACAATTGTGGTTCCTCGCTGTTTTCAGTGGGTAGAGCGGTGGAGGATGGTAGGCTTGGGGTGTGACTCCTGAGCAATTATTTCATGAACTCCTTGGGCTGGGCCGGCAGTGGCGGGTGACGCGCTGCGAGTATGC
>JBMOQY010000019.1:0-133283 GCA_049322455.1 Verrucomicrobiota bacterium
ACACACCAAGTGATACATCAGCACAGAGACGTTGTGCGGCTTGTGGATATACCGACTCTCCATCCCTCATCTTCCCAACCATCCAAGCCGGAGCAAGCTCCGGGGTATTAGACCCAAAGGGAATAAAAAGGGCGTGCACAAGGCACGCCCCTGCATCAATCCGCAGGATTGCGATCGCTTACTTTGCCGGCGTGCCGTAAACCTCGACCTCGCAGTAGTGGTTCAGCTCGTTCGAGGTGTTGCCGTTGCTGTAGAGGCGGACGTAGCGGGCGGGAGTGCCCTTGGCGTCCACGATGCGTCCCATGTTGCTCTCGATGTAGGCGAGGTCCTTGCCGGCGCCGAGGGCGGAGGAGTTGTCGTCGTCGGTGTTGTAGAGCGTGGTCACGCCGGACTTGAAGTCCTTGTCGTCGGAGACCTGGACGATGAAGTCGTGATAGACGCGGGCCTGGGAGTGGAAATGCCAGACCACGATGGCGGCGAGGGGCGAGGAGGCGCCGAGGTCGATCTGCACCCACTGCGTGCCGGGCCCGAGCTCGACGAACGAGCCGTCCATGCCGGTCTTGTCACCGTCGGTGACAAAGGCGAGTTCGCCGATCACCGGGAAGCTGTCACTGCTGGTGACCTCCTTGCCGGCGGAGAGGAGGACGGTGCCGGCCGGCACCATGAAGTCGGGGCGCTTGTGGGAGAATGCCTCGAGGTTGGCGAGCTTGATGGGGCGCGGCGTGCCGACAAAAAGCGGCTTGGGCAGGTCGAGCTGGAGCGGGACCTTGTCCTGCGCTGGTGCTGAGGACAGCGCCAGTGCGAGAGTGAAAGTGATGGTGAGAAGGGAGCGGACGAGTTTCATGGAGTGAAAGAGTTGGCTAAACCACGGAACACACAGAATACACGGAAGGAGGATCGGGCAAAGACCGGGCTGGCCACGAAAAGGCACGACAAGACACGAAAAACAAGGCCTTCATTTTTGTGCAGTGATGCGCCCCTTGTGACCATTCCTGCTGCTCAGACGGCGAAGTCCTCGGGCTTGAAAGTGAGCATCTGCCGGGCGGCGACGGCTTCGTTGACCTTGAGGACGGTCACCGCGCTGGCGAAGGCCGACTCTGCCGGGCAGTTCAGCGGGGTGCCGTGGCGGATGGCGTCGAAGAAGTTCTCGAGGTGGGGCTGGTGGATGGCCTTGTCGAGGACGACAGGGATGTCCCAGGCGGAAAGCTCGGCCGTCTCACGGACGTCAACGGTCGCGGCCTTGCTGGGGCCGCCGAGCTTGGGCCGGGGTTTTTCCCAGGGTTTGACGGGCGGGGGCGCGCCCTCGCCGGAGCCGGGACGGAGGATGAGGCCCTGGTCCACATACTGGTCCCATTCGGGAGCGCGGGCCTCGCGATAGAGCTTGGTGTATTTGGGATTCTCGGAAATCTTCAGCGCACCCTCGTCGCCCATGAAATACTCGTGGTAGCCGCCGCCGGCGCTGGTGGTCGTGAGCACCTGGTAGGTGGCGCGCACGGAACCGGCGGGGGTCGGATACTCGTAGATGGCGATGACGTTGTCATACCACTCGTGGTTCTTGTAATAATCCACGCCGCCGCCGGCGAGGACGGACGCGGGGTTGGCGCCGAGCATCCAGTTGAAGATGTCGATCTGGTGCGCGCCGAGGTCGGAGATCGGGCCGCCGGCATAGCGCTTGAACCAGCGCCAGTTCCGGAACTCGTGCATGTTGGCGTAGCCGTATTGGTGAAGTTTCTCCTCGGGCAGCGCGTATTTGGCCGGGTAGCCGAGGTCGTCGGTGACGGCGCGGTTCCACTGGCCGGAGGCGTTGGTGATGCGGCCGAGCAGGTGCGCCTCGCGCACGAGCCGGTCGCGGGCGTGCTGGTAACGCGGGTTGCTGCGGCGCTGGTGGCCGATCTGCAGCAGCTTGCCGGTCTCGCGGGCGGTGAGCACCATGGAGCGGGCGCCCGCGACCGTGTTGGCCATGAGCTTCTCGCAATAGACGTGCTTGCCGGCCTTGAGGGCGGCGTTGGTGTGCTCGGCGTGGACGAAATCGGGCGTGGCGACGAGCACGGCGTCGAGGTCCGGCACGGCGGAGAGCATCTCGCGGTAGTCCTCGAAGGGCTTCGCCTCGTGGCCGAACTTGCCGAGCAGGCGCTCGGCGTAGGTGCGGTTGTAGGGCCAGATGTCGCAGACGGCCCTGAAGCGGATGTCGGGGATTTTGAGCGCGGCGTTGAGGAGCACGCGGCCCTGTTCGCCGCAGCCGATGAGGCCGATGTTGAGCGTGCGCGAACCGCCGTCGGCCGCGCGGACGAGCGCCGGCGCGGCGACGAGCATGGCGCCCAGCCGGGCGCCGGTGGCGAGGAAGTCGCGCCGCGTGAAGGACGGATAGGGGGAGGGGGTCTCGGGCATGACGCGGGGCCGGTCAGTTTTTGTCCGCCCAGAGGGCGAAGCGGTTGTGGCGCACGAGCACGAGCGCGCCGGCGAACATCACGAGGTGCATGCCGAGCCAGGCGACACCCTCGGCCTCCTGCACGGCCATGAGGCCGAAGGAGAGGCCGACGTAGAGCAGGCCGGTGAGGATGAGCGTGCAGCGGGTTTTCACGCCGAGCAGCAGCAGCGTGCCGAACACCAGGAGGAGGTAGCCGAGCGACATCGCAAAGGTCTTCGTCAGCCACAGCGGCAAGAACGAGGCGCCGGTGATGCCCGCGGCCATGCGCGCCATGTTCGTGTAATAGTTCTCGAACGAGTATTTGCCGCCCGCCTCGAATTTTTCGAGGCCGGCGAGGAAGGTGCGGAGACCGAGGAACAGCCGCAGCAGCAGGAAGGCGGCGGTATAATCCAGATTGCGCGTGGCGGGGGCGGCGGGGGCGGAGGTTTCGCTCATGATGGTGGGAGGAGGAGTGGCGGGCTCAGACGCCGAAGCCGGGGCGGTAGCTCTTGGTGACGTATTGGTTGGCCTCGGGGAGGTTGGCGACTTTCATCGCGGCGGCGTCCCATTCGATCGGACGGCGCGCGCGGATGGCGACGTTGCTGAGGAGGACGGTCTCGGTGAGCTGCGCCGCATATTCGAAGTTCGCGCCGGCGGGCGTGCCGCCCTTGCAGGCGCGGACCCACTCGGCGAAGTGGCCGCCCTCGATGCGGGGGAGCGTTTTCGGCGGCAGTGTCGGGGCCATGGCCTGGCGCTTGGCCTCGGGGATGATGCGGGCGCTGTTGTAATAGGTGTCGGCGAAGACGGTGGCCTTGCGGCCGACGATGAGCGTGCCGTTGGGTTCGAGCTTGCGGGTGGCCTCGAGGTCGGGTGGGAGCAGCGGCATGAGGCCGCCGTCATACCAGGTCCACTTGACCGCGGGCAGGCTGCCGCGCGCCGGGAAGTGGTAGGTGACGACCGAGGCGGTCGGCGGGCTTTGGTCGGTCTGGCGGGCGCTGATGGCCTCGATGCGGGTCGGCTGGGTGAGTTCGAGCGCCCAGTAGGCGCCGTCCATGATGTGGCAGCCCATGTCGCCGAGGGCGCCGGTGCCGAAATCCCAGAAGCCGCGCCAGTTGAAGGGCACGTAACCGGGATCGTATTCGCGGACGGGGGCGACGCCGAGCCAGAGGTCCCAATCGAGCGTATCGGGCACGACGGGCATCATCTTGCTGTGGTCGGGGGCGCCGACGCCCTGCGGCCAGATCGGACGGTCGGTCCAACTGTGCAGTTCGCGGACCTCGCCGAGCACGCCGGCCTGGTGCCATTCCTTGATGAGGCGCATGCCCTCGTTGGCGTGGCCCTGGTTGCCCATCTGCGTGGCGACCTTTTTCTCGCGGGCGAGTTTGTCGAGCTGGCGGGCCTCGGCGATGGTGTGGGTGAGCGGTTTCTCGACAAACACGTGCTTGCCGAGCGACAGGGCGGCCACCGCGATGGGGAAGTGCATGTGGTCGGGCGTGGAGACCGTGACGGCGTCGATCTTGTTGCCGAGCTGGTCGAGCATCTTGCGGTAGTCCCGGAAGCGCGGCACCTCGGGAAATTCCTCGTAGGTCTTGGCGGCGCGGGCGTCGTCCACGTCGCAGAAGGCCACGAAGTTCTCGCTGCGCAAACCGTCCACGGCATTCCACCCCCGGCCGCCCACGCCGACGAAGGCGATGTTCAGCCTGTTGTTGGGCGACTGGCTGCGGAGGATGGCCGGGAAGGCCAGGGCCGCGGAGGCCAGGGAGGTGGTCTTGAGGAAGTCGCGCCGGGTGAACGAGGGGTTTTTCATGGGGGATGCTTGCGGGGGGAGGTGAGGAAAGCGGACAGAAGCCCGCCGGGGAAGGTCGCAGCGTAGGGAGACGGCGCGGCCACCGCCAAGAGCGAAAATGAGCCATTGGTGCATCCGGGGGCTATGTCCGAGGTCATGGAGGTGCGGACCGGAGCGGCGGGGTCTGCCGCCGTCCGGGTGTGGGGTGCCGGGTTGCCACCTGATACGGTCAGCTTTTGAGGGCCAGTGGTTGCATTTATACCTGACGAAGTTGCACGGCGGGCGTCCGGGTGCGGCGAGATCCACGCCGGCCGGGAGCGTTACCGCGGTTTCGAGACGGACAATCTCATGGCGGAAGTCCGCATCCGGTCGGCCGCCGCAGCGCGGATAGGGGATCGTGCCGGTGCGCCGGAGAGCGGTCCGAAGACCGTGCCGGTCTCGCGGTCCCCGGCGCCGAAGAGCATGGGTTCGTCGCGCTGGCCGAGCACGAACCAGTCCAGACGCCGACCGTCGGCGCGAAAAACCCGAAGCGGACGCGGCAGGTGGCGAAGACGTTCCCGATCCGGTTGGTGAACGGACCGTGCACGGGCATGTTGTCGTGGATGGCCTCGATGTGCACGAAGCGGACCTTCGCCAGGCCTCGCGGCCGCCCATGGCGGCGGCCTGCATCAGGGCCTCGGCTTGGATCATTCGGCCCGCAGGGCGATGACGGGGTCAACCCGGGCCGCGCGGCGCGCGGGGATCAGCGCGGCCGCGGAGGAGGCCAGGGCCATGAGCAGGGCGGCGCCGAGATAGACCAGCGGATCGAGGGTCGCGACGTTGTAGAGCAGCGTGCCGAGCCCGCGACTGGCGACGCCCGCGAGCAGGATTCCGGCCACGAGTCCGGCGGCGGTGAGCAGCAGGCTGTCGCGCAGGACCAGCCGCAGCAGGTTTCGCGAGGAGGCACCGAGCGCCGCCCGGATGCCGAACTCCTGCACGCGGCGCTCGACGAAGAAGGCGTTCACCGCGTAGATGCCGGCGAGGGCCAGCGCCACGGCCAGCAGCGCGAAACCGACCACGATCTGCGTGACGAAGCGTGACTGCCAGGCCGAGCGGACGTAGATCTCGTCCGGGGCCAGGTGGGCGAAAAGCTGCATGTTGGGATCGAGCGACGAGAGCACGCGCTGGTAATCGCGTCCCTGGGGTCGGGCGGCCCCGGGGACGGTGCGCACGATGAAGCCCATGCCGAGACCGGGGGGATTGCCCTGGGCGATGGTGACATAGGCCGTGTCCACCACGCGCGGCTGGTTGCCCGTTCCGATCAGGTCCGACACCACGCCGACGACTTCGAGCCAGCCCGTGCGCACGGTCTCGACCTGGATGCGTTTTCCCAGCGGAGACTGCCCGGGCCAGTATTTTTGGGCCAGCGACGCGCTGATGACCGCGGCCGGCAGCCGGCCGGCCGCGTCGGTGTCGGCGAGATAACGGCCGGCCACCAGCCGGAAACCGAGTGCCTCCAGCGAACCGGGCAGCACGTAGCAGGGCAGCAGGCGCTTGGGGGTTTCCGTGAAATCGAGTCCGTCACCCTCCTGGGTGAATCCCTGGTAGCCGCCGGGCGGCTGGGCGAAAAGGAAGCTGGCCACGCCCACGCCCTGCACACCGGGAAGCAAGGCGACCTCGTCGCGCAATTGCTCGAAGAACCGGGCGCGGCGGAGCGGATCGCGGAACGCCTCGCCGCGCAGGCCGACGCGGAACTGGTCGAACTCCGCGACCGGCAGGCCGGCGTCGAGCCGGCCGAGTTCCTGCTGGCTGCGCAGGAGCAGTGCGGCGGAGATGAGCAGGGCGAGGGCGACGGCGATCTGGGCCGAGGCGAGCCAGCGGGCGGCGCGGGCCCCGGAGGGCGAGCCGGCGGAACGGCCGCCCTCGCGGAGGGAGGATTCGAGGTTCAGCCGTCGCGACTGGAGCAGCGGGATGACGCTGAAGCCGGCGGCGATGGCCAGCGCGGCGAGCACGACCGCGCCGACCACCGTGGCGTCGAGGCGGGGCGGCGGCAGGGTCTGCAGCGCATTCTGCACGAAGGGTGGGAAGAGCGCGACGCCCTGTGGCAGCGCGAACGCCGCCAGGCCGAGGGCGAAGGCGGCGGCCGGCAGCGCGAGCCAGAGCGACTCGGCGAGAAGCTGGGCCAGCAGGTGGCGGCGGGCGGCCCCCAGGGCCAGGCGCACGGCGAACTCGCGGCGCCGCTGGATGGCGCGGGCGATGAGCAGGCAGAGGCAGTTGAAACAGGCGACCGCGAGCACCAGCAGCACGGCGCCCTGGAGCAGGAGGAGCTGGCGCGCGAAGCTGCCGAGCAGGTCCTCGCGCAGCGTGCGCGCATAGAAGCCGCGGTCGGCGTTTTCCTTCGGGAACTCGGCGCGCAACTCGGCTCCGATGCGGGTCAGCTCGGCCTCTGCGGCGGCGAAGCGCGCGCCCGGCGCCAGCTCGCCCCAGAAATGGTGGCGGCGCTGGGTGCGCTCGTTGGGATCGTAGTCGCTGCGCAGGAGCGCGGCCCAAGCTTGCGGGTTGTCGTCGCCCGTCGGGATCACGAAGTCGGCCGGCAGGACGCCGACGACGTGGAAAGGCGTGTCGTCGAGGCGGAGCACGCGGCCGACGATCGCGGGATCGGCACCGAAACGGCGCCGCCACAGCGAGTCGGACAGCACGATGGTGCGGATGCCACCGACCTGCAGGTTGGCCGGAGTGATGACCGAGCCCAGGGCGGCGCGCGCGCCCATCATGGGGAAGATGTCGGCCGTGACGCGCTGGACGAAGGCGGTCTCGGTGCCCTCGCCGCCATGGAAGGTGGCGGATTCGTTGCGGTAGATGCCGGTGCGGGCGAAGACGGAGGCGCGCTCCTGCAGGGCGACGACGTTGCCGTAGGTCACGCGCGTGGAGTTCTGGCGTCCTCCCTTGAGGGAATGTTCATAGACGACGAGCAGGCGGGAGGTGTCGCCGTAGGGCAGCGGGCGCAGCAGGAAGGAATTGAGGAACGAAAACACCAGCACGGTGGCGGCGAGGGCGCTGCCCAGCGTGCCGATGATCGTGAGGGCCAGCAGGGGCGTGCGCCGGAGCGAGCGGAGGCCGAGGAGGAGGACGGACATGATAGTTTAAGTGAGAAGTCTAAGCCGAAGGGGGCGGTGACTTGAACTTCAACCCTGCGGCTTCAACTGCGCCCGCGCTATTCCGCACGCAGGGCCACCATGGGGTCCACCTTGGTGGCGCGGCGGGCGGGGAGCCAGCAGGCGAGGAGGGCGACGGCGAGGAGAGTGATGGCGGCGGCGCTCAAGGTGAGTCCGTTGGCCGCTGGCACCGCGGGCATGATCGCGCCGAGCAGACGCGCCACGGCCCAGGCGCCGGCAAGCCCGAGCGCGGTGCCGATCAACGCGAGGCGCAGCCCGCGGCCGACGACGAGCGCCAGCACGTCGCGGACCTGCGCGCCCAGCGCCAGGCGCACGCCGATCTCGTGCGTGCGCTGCACCACGCTGTGCGCGATCACGGCGTAGATGCCGAGCGCGGCGAGCAGCACGCCCAGCAGCGCGAAAGCCGCGAGCATCCAGCCGGCGAGGTCAAGGTTGGTGAACGACCGGTCGATGTCCTGGCGGACGCTGGCGATCGAATGCACGGGCTGGCCGGGATCGATTTCCGCGGCGGCGCGGCGCAGTTCCGCGGCCAGCGCTTCCGGCGCGAGCGGATTCCCGCCGGCGGCCGCCCGCAGGGCGAGCGTGACGCTGCCCTCGGGTGCCTGCGCCCACGGGCGATACATCTGGAACTGCGTCCCGGCCCCGCCGATGTCGATGGAGCGGGCATCGCCCACCACCCCGACGATCTCGCGCCACAGGCGGTTCGCCGGATCCGGGCTGCCGATGCGCTTGCCGAGCGGGCTTTCGCCGGGCCAGAGCGCGCGAGCCATCGATTCATTGATGATCGTGACGGGCGGCGAGCCGGCGCGATCGGCCGAGGTGAAGCTGCGCCCCGCCACCAGACGCAGCCCGAGGGTCTCGAAGTAACCCGGGGTGACAACCGGGGTGAACGCGAGCGGCTCGCGCCCGGCCGGCGCGTCGGGCCGGCCCTCGATGGCGAAGCGGGCGGCGCTGCCATAGCCATAGGTCGGCAGGCGCCGGGCGAAGGCCACGCGTTCGATGCCGGGGATCCGCGCGAGCCTTTCCTCCCAGCGCTCCACAACCGCGACGCGGTGGGCGGCAAGCCGCTCGGGCGTCGAGCGCGCCTCGGGCGTGGGGCCGATGTCGAACGAAGCCGTGAAGAGGCCGTCGGTGCGCCAGCCCAGATCACGCTGGGCGAAGCGCTTCAGCCCGCCGACGAAGAACGCGGCGCTGGCGAGCAGCACGAGCGCGAGCGCCACCTCGGCGACGATCAGCGCATGCCGCACGCGATGCTGGGCCCGCCCGGCGGTGGCGCCGCGTCCGCCCTGCTTGAGCGCATCGCCGACGTTGACCTGCGACGCGAGCCACGCCGGCAGCAAGCCGAAGAGAAGGCCGGTCGCGGCCGAGAGCACCGAGGCGAAGCCCAGCGCCCGCAGATCGAGCGGCATCGCGAGGCCGGGCCGGTCGCCCGCGACGAGGCGGCTGCCAAGCATGTCGTTGCACCAGAGCGCGACGAGCACCCCGAGTGCGCCGCCGGCCAGCGCGAGCAGCAGCGATTCCGCGAGCACCCCGAACATCAGGCGTGTGCGCGAGGCGCCAAGCGCCGTCCGGACCGCGAATTCTCGCGCCCGGGCGGCGGTGCGGGCGAACTGGAGATTCGCCAGGTTCGCGCAAGCGAGGAGCAGCACCGCGCCGGCGAGGCCCGTGACAAACCACGTGATCTTCCCGTCGGGCTCAATCTGGCTGCCGTGCGAGAGTGGCACGAGACGGAGGCCGGTATGCGTGTTGACGTCGGGCCAAGCGAGGGCGAGCTGCGCGGCCAGGGTGTCCATGCCGCTTTGCGCCTGCGCGAGCGAAACACCCGGCTTCAGCCGGGCGATCACGGTCAGCCAGCTGCTACGGCGCGTCATGCGCTGGGCGTCGGTGAACACCAACGGACGCCAGGCGTCGATCTGGCCGAAGAGCAGCCGGTCGTTGAATCCCGGCGGCATCACACCCACGACGGTGACCGGCTGGCCCCCGAGGTGGACCTCGCGGCCGACGATGTCCGGATCAGCCGCGAAACGGCCGGACCACAGCTCGTGGCTCAGCACCACCACCTGGCTGGCACCCGGCTGCCCATCATCCGGTGTGAACACCCGACCGAGCGCCGGGGGGATGCCGAGCAGAGGGAAGAAATCGCCCGTGACAAGCATCCCGTGCAGCCGCTCCGCGGGCCGGTCGCCCTCCGCGAGGTTCAGGCTCGTCCATTGGAGCGCGGCCATGCCACTGAAAACGGCGTTCTGCTCGCGCTGGTCGAGGAAGTTGGCGGGCGAATGGGGATTGCGGGCGTCCTGAGGTGTCGTGCGGTAAACCCGCACGAGGCGATCACCGTCCGGATACGGTAGCGTCCGAAGAAAAATGGCATGGAGCGCGCTGAACATCGAGGTGTTCAGGCCGATGCCGAGGGCGAGGGTGATGATCGCGATGGCGGTGAATCCGGGGGACTTGAGCAGGGAGCGGAGGGCGAGTCGCAGGGTGGAGCGCATGGGGCGTGGAGGGCAGGGAGGAAGGGGTGGGACGAATCATTCCGCGCGCAGGGCGACGACGGGATCGACTTTCGCCGCGCGGTGGGCGGGGAGCCACAGGGCGGTGAGTCCGACCGCGCAGATGGCGAGGGTGACGCCGACGTAGATGAGGGGGTTGTTGGCCATGGTGCTGCCGAAAATCTGCTCGAGCGGGCGGGTGAGCAGGAACCCGCTGACGAGTCCGATGACCAGCCCGAGGGCGATCTGCCTACCGCCCTGCTGCAGCACGAGTCGCAGCAACTGGGTGACGGTGGAACCGAGGGCCAGGCGAATGCCGAACTCGCGCGTGCGCCGGTTCACGGCCTGCGAGGTCACGCCATAAACTCCGATGGCGCCGAGGAAGAGGGAAATGACGGCGAAGACCGCCGCCAGGATGCCGAGAATGGTGAAGCCGCGCATGGCCTGGGCCGTCTGGCTGGCGAGGGTGCCCACGGAATGGATCGGCTGGTTGGGATCGATCTCGGCGATCGCCCGGCGCATCGGGTCAACGAGCTGGAGCGGATCGGACTTCGTGCGGATGAACAGGTCGAGCCAACCCCAGCCCATTTGGTCCTGGGCGAGGTAGAAGCCGGCCTCGTTGCGGCCCGGTTCGTCGAAGGCGCCCTGCATCTGCAGGTCGGGCACGACGCCGATGACGGTGACCCACTTTTCCTGCGTCTGATTGGTGCGGAAGCGCCGGCCGAGCGGATCCTGATCCGGCCAGAAACGGCGCGCGAAGGACTCGTTGACGAGGACGGAGCGCGTGTCGGTGAGGTTTTGTTCGCGGTTGTCGAAGAGGCGGCCGCTCACCGCGTTGACGGAGATGAGCCGGAAGTAATCGTTCGAAACGACCTCGAGCCAGGCCACCGGCCGCTCGTTGACGTGGGCGAAGACGGCGCCCTCCGTCTCGATCTGGGTGGGGACGCCGGGGCCGATGAGATTCCGGCTGCTGACCGCGACCGCCTCGACACCGGGCTCGGCCTGGAGGCGGTCGAGCAGCCGGCGGAAGAACCGGGCCCGGTCGGCCGCCGTGGGTTGCGTGCCCTCCTGCAGCTCGATGCGGCCGGTGAGGAGCCTGTCGGGGGCGTAGCGGAAGTTGGCCTGGCGGGCCAGAAAGACGGTGAGGCTCATCACGCCCGCGGCCACGAGCAGCATCGTGGCGAAGGCAATCTGCGCCGAGACGAGCCCGCGGTTCAGCCGGCTGGCCCCCGCGCCGGACGCGGCGCGACCCTCGTCCTTGAGGGCCGTGTTGACGTCCACGTGGGAGCATTGCCAGGCGGGCACAAGGCCGGCGAGGACGCCCGCCAGCGCCGTGGCGACGACGGCGACGGCGACGACGCGCTGGTCGAGCCGGAAATCCATCCAGTCGGGCATCGCGCCCGAGTGGACGAGGTATTCCTGCAGGAAGTCCACGCCGAAACGGGCGACGAGCAGGCCGCCGGCGCAACCCAGGGCGGCCAGCAGCAGGGATTCGAGCAACAATTGAAGGATCAGATGCAGCCGGGTCGCGCCGACGGCGGCGCGCACCGCCAGCTCGCGCGTGCGCAGGGCGGCGCGGCCGAGGAGCATGGTGGCGACATTCACGCAGGCGAGGGCGAGGATGAACACCGTCATCGCCAGCATCAGGAACAGGATGGCGCGCGCACCCCCGCCGGAGTAGGCGGCATTGACCGTCTGGAGGTTGCCCCGGTCGTAACCGGCGTTGGTCTCGGGCCAGAGCTGGGCGCAGCTGGCGGCCAGCCCGTCGAGCTCCGCCTTGGCCGACTCGGCCGTGACGCCGGGCTTGAGGCGGCCGAACACCTCGACGCGGTCCACGAGACGCTCGCGCGGATCCACGGGGAGGGGCCGCAGGTTGATCCAGAGCTCGGTCGAGCCGGGGAAGCCGAACTTGGGCGGCATGACGCCGACGATGGCGCCGGGCTCGCCGTTGATATTGACGTGGGTGCCGAGCACGGTGGCGATGCCGCCGAACTGTTCCTGCCACAGCTTGTGGGAAAGGACGATGGCGAGGGGCTGTCCCGGACGGTCCTCCCCGTCGGTGAACCAGCGGCCGAGCATCGGCTGCACGCGCAGCAACTGGAGCAGGTTGGCACTCGCCAGGGCGCCGGTGTGGCGGGTGGGCACACGCCCGGGGGCGCTCAGATTGAGACCGAGCCATTGTATGGCGGCGAGCTGCTCGAATTTAGTCTGCCGCTCACGCAACAGGAGATAGTCGCGATGGGGCAGGACGTCCCACTGCCCGGGTTCGCTGGTCTTTGGCAACTGCCAGCCGATGTGGTAGAGGTGCCCGATGTCAGGCAGCGGCATGCCGCGGAGGAGCACGGCGTCGATGAGGCTGAACTGCGTCGCCACCAGCCCGATGCCGAGCGCGAAGGACGCGACGGACGTGATGGTGAACCCCGGGGACTTGATCAGCAGACGGAGGGCGAAGCGCAGGGAGTTCATGGGGGATTGAATCGTTCTCTTAATCCTTCTCGTTCTCTCGGGTCTGGGGCGCCGCTTTTTCGGAAGAGAGAACGATTGGGATTACGATTAAGATACCGAAGACAACGGTCACTCCGCCCGGAGGGCGGTCATGGGATCGATCCGGGTGGCCCGGCGCGCCGGCAGGTAGCAGGCGACGAGGGCGACGAGCACGAGCAGGATCGTGGTGACGGACAACGTCGCATAGTCGAGGCTCACGTTGCCGCGATCGAACGACACGCCCAGCAGCACGTTCAGGCCGGCGGAGCCGAGCAGGCCGAGCCCGGCGCCGATCAGGGCGAGGCGGAAGCCCGCGCCCATGATGAGACGGAGAATGTCGCGCCATTGCGCGCCCAGTGCCATGCGCACACCGATCTCGGGGGTGCGGTGCAAGACGAGCCGCATGATGACACCGTAGAGTCCGAGCGCGGCGAGGAAGAGGCCGAGCAGGCTGAAGCCGGAGAAGATCGTGGTAACGAGCTGCATGCCGCGGATGCCGGTCTTGGCGAGCTCGTCGGCCGTGTTCAGCAGTTGCACGGGGACGTTGGGATCGAGGGCCTGGACGGCCCGGCGCAGCGGCTCGGTCATGGGCTGGGAGGCGCGCACCATCACGGCCACGTAGTTCCAGGGCTCCTGGGCGAGGGGCTGGAACACCTGGAAGGGCGTGCTTTGCGGCGACGGGTTGCCCGCCATGCCGACATCCCGGAAGACGCCGACGATCTCGGCCGTCGTGCGGCTGGCGGCGTCGCCGGTGGCGAGGCGGCGGCCGAGCGGGTCCTCGCCCGGGAACAGCGCCTTGGCCATGGACTCGTTGATCATCACCACGCGGGGAGCACCGGCATGGTCCGAGGCGGTGAACTGGCGACCTGCGAGCAGGGGGATGCGGAGGGTTTCCAGGTAGGCGGGGCTGACCGCGTTGACGAAGGCGACGGGCTCGCGCCCGGGCGCCGGCGGCTCGCGGCCCTCGGCCACGTAGGTGCGCGAGGTGAGAAACAGGTAGAGCGGGGCGGTCCAGCCGATGGCGACGTTTTCGACACCGGGCAGCGCGCGCAGGCGCTCCTCGAGCCGGGCATAGAATCCGAGGGTCTGCTCCGGCGTGGCGTAGCGGCTTTGCGGCAGGGTGAGGATGCCGTGGGTGAGGCCCGCGGGTGCCCAGCCGGGATCGCGCGCCAACATTGTCTTCATGCCGCGCAGAAAGAAGCCGGTGGCGCTGAGGAGCACGAGCGCGGCGGCGAACTGGAGCACGATGAGCGTGTCGCGCAGCCGGTGCTGCGACCGGTCGCCGGTGGCGGCGCGGCCGCCGGCCTTGAGGGCTTCGTTCACCCTGACGCGCGACGAAAGCCAGGCGGGGGCCAGGCCGAAGACCGCACCGGTGACAAGGGAAAGGCCCACGGCGAAGACGAGGACGCGCCAGTCGATGGTGAGGTCGAGGTTGATCGGCAGGTTTTCCGACATCCGTTTTGCGATCCACTCGTTGCCCCAGAGGGTGACGAGGATGCCGAGCAGGCCGCCGGTCAGGGCGAGGAACATGCTTTCCAGAAGCAGCGGGCGCAGAAGGTGGGAACGCGAGGCGCCGAGGGCGGCGCGGACGGCGAACTCGCGGCCGCGGGACACCGCGCGGGCCAGTTGGAGATTGGCGAGGTTGCCACAGACGATCAGCAGGACGAAACCGGCGAGTCCGAGCAGCATGGCGGTCGCGATGTCCATGCCCGGTGGCATCGTCGAGGACTGCAGGCTGACGGCGCGGAGCCCGTCCTGGCTCTGTTCGCGCGGGCGGGAGTCGGCGAGGTTGGCGTTGACGGTGGCAAGGCGGCTGTCGAGCTGCCCGGGCGTCAGCGCCGGATCGAAGCGTCCCAAGATCTGGATGGAAGTCTCGTCGCGGTTGGCCTTTTCCGCCTCGCTCAAGCCGAGGGGACGGAAGGCGTCGCCCGGTCCCCAGAGAAACAGGGAGGAGAATTTCTCGGGCAGCACACCGACGACGACCGTGGATTCGCCGTCGATGGTCACGGACCGGCCAACGACATCGCGATCACCGCCGAAGTGGGCCATCCACGCGGCATGGCTGAGGATGATGACATGATTGCCCGGCTGGTCCTCCTCGGGTGTGAACCAGCGGCCGAGTTCCGGTTGCAGGCCGAGGACCGGGAAGAAATCGACCGAGACCCGCAGGGCGCTGAGATTCACCGGCGTGCGCCCCGGCTGGGTGAGCGTGTAGCCCCACTGGCGGTAGGCCGCGAGCCGGATGAAGTCCGCCGTCTCGCGCCGCAGGTCGAGGAAGGACTGGGCGCTGTGGTCGGCGCGCGGGTTCTGCGGGGTGGTCCGGAAGAGCCGGACCAGCCGCTCCTTCTCCGGGTAGGGCAGAGGCCGGAGGATCAGCAGGTTCATCACGCTGAACATCGAGGTGTTCAGGCCGATGCCGAGGGCGAGCGTGGCCACGGCGATGAGCGTGTAGCCGGGGGATTTGAAGAGCTGGCGGAGGGCGAAACGGAGGTCGTTCATGGGGAAGGAAGTGAAGGTGAGAGCGAAGGTGAAGGAGGAAGTGGTGGGTTGGGCGGCGGTTCTGCACACTCCCTCGCAGTTTCACTCTGTTCTTAATGCTTCCATCGGGTCGGTGCGGGCCGCGCGGAGGGCCGGGATGAGGCAGGCGAGGGCGGAGACGAAGGCGAAGAGGGCGGCCACCGCTCCGAAGATGGCGGGATCGAACGGCTTCACCTCGTAGAGGATTTCCTGGAGGAGGCGGCTGCCCGCGAAGGCGCCGCCGAGGCCGAGGAGCAGCCCGGTGCCGACCTGCAGCGCGCCGGCGCGGAGGACCAGCCAAAGGATGTCGCCGGCGGTGGCGCCAAGCGCCAGGCGGACGCCGATCTCGCCCGTGCGCTGCGTGACCACATAGGCCATCACCGAATACACGCCGACGGCAGCGAGAAGCGCGGCGATGGCGGCGAAGCAGATCAGCAGCGACATCGTGAGCCGCTGGACGCCGATGGACTGGGTGACGAGGTCTTCCATGGTCTGCGGGGTGGCGAGCGCGACGTGGGGATCGATCTCCGCCAGGAGGCGGCGGAGCACGGGGATGACGGCGGCCGCATCCCGGCCCGGCTGGGCGACGCCGACGACGGCCATGAAGGCGCCGCCACGTTGCGAGCGGGGGAAATAGATCTCGTCGGGCGGCGGCGCGGCCAGGCCGGCGGACTTGACATCGCGGATGACGCCGACGATGCGCGCCTCGACCTCGGCCTTGGGGCCGGTGAGGAACGCCTCGCCGAGGGCCGGTTTGCCGGGGAAGAGCTTCCTGGCGAAGGTTTCGTTGATGATCACGACGAGTTCGCCGTCGGCGCGGTCGTCGGCGGTGAAGAACCGGCCTTCGCGGAGCCGGATGCCCATGGCCGGGAAGTAGCCCGGGGTGGCCATGCGGATGTTGGCGAGGGGGCGTTCGTGGACGGGCTGCACGGGCCGGCCCTTCACGGCGTAGGGGGAGATGAAGCCGGTCTGGCTGAGCGGCACGGACGAGATGACGCCGCCGCCGGCCAGCTCCGGGGTCTGGTGGAGCCGTTCCTCGAGCTGGCGGGAGAATTCGCGGGTGAGCTCAGGCGTGCTGTATTTGCTGCCCGGCAGATTGATGAGGCCGTAGGCGCGGCCGGCGGGGATGAACCCGGGTTCCGTGGTCTGCAGACGATGGAAGCTGACGACGAGCAGACCGGCGCAGATGAGCAGGGTGAGTGACATCGCAAGCTGGGCGACCACGAGCAACTGCCGGAACACCTTGGCGGCCGTGCCGCCGCCGGCGCCGCGGGTGTCGTCCTTGAGCACATGCTGCACGTCGGTGCGGGCGGCCTGGTAGGCGGGGTAGAGCCCGATGACCAGGGCGGCGAGCAGCGAGACGGCGAGCGCGAACCCGAGCACGGCGGGATCGAGGGCGATCTCGTCGGCGCGCGGGAGCTGCGGGCCGGCGAGCACCTGGATGGCGCGGAGGCTCCACCAGGCCAGCAGCACGCCGAGCGCCCCGGCCATCGCGCTGAACACCACGCTCTCGGCGAGGAACTGGCGGACCACCTCGCCGGGGCGGGCGCCGAGCGACAGGCGGACGGCGATCTCCTTCCGGCGGGCGCTGACGCGTGCGAGGAACAGGTTGGCGATGTTGGCGCAGGCGATGAGGAGGACGGCGGCGACGGAACCGGCCAGCGTCCAGAAGGTGTGGCCGAGGTCGCCCAGCACCTGCTGGGAGATGGTGCGGACGTCGTTCTGGTTGTTGGCGTCGATCTGGCCGGGATTGGCGGCCTGGAACTGCGCGGCCATCTCCTGCACGCGGAGTCTGGCCTGTTCGAGGGTGACGCCGGGCGCGAGGCGGCCCACGGCCTGGTGGACGATGGCGTTGCCGCGCTGCTGGGGCGTGAGGTAGGGGAGTTCGCGCGGGCGCGGGACGATGACGCCGGTGTTGTTGAAGGGCACGGGCATCCTCTCGGGCAGCACGGCGACGATCTCGCGCGGCACGCCGTCGATCCGGACCACGCGTCCGAGGATGGCAGGATCGCCGCCGAAACGGTTCTGCCACAGCTGGTGGCTGATCATCGCCACGAAGGGGCCGCCCTCGCGGTCCTCCTCGGCGGTGAACTGGCGGCCGAGCGCAGGCCGGAGGCCGAGGACGGGCAGGAAGTTCGCGGAGGCGTGCAGTCCGAACACCTGCTCGGGTTCGCCCTTGCCGTCGGTGAGGGTGAAGCCGTTGCCGGCCGACATGCTGAGTTCGGCGAACACGTCCTTGCGTTCGCGGTAGGCCTCGAACTTCGCCCACGAGAGAGCCGGCGCCTCAAGGTTGCGCTCGCGGTTGACGGCCCAGATGGAAACAAGGGAGTCGGGATCGGGATACGGCAGCGGGCGAAGGACGACGGCCTGCAATACGCTGAAGAGGGCGGTGCAGGCGCCGATGGCCACGGCCATGGTGAGCACGGCCACGCCGGTGAAGCCGGGCGTCTTGACGAGGGAGCGGAAGGCGAAGCGGAGGTCGGACATGGCGCAGGCTGCGGAAGGTGGACGGGTGGCAGAAGACGGAAGGCCGACGGGTCACACCGCCCGCAGTGCGACCATGGGATCCACCTTGGTCGCGCGGCGGGCAGGGACGAAGGCGGCGAGCAGGGTGATGGCGGCGACGAGGATGCCGACCGTCAGGTAGGTGGGCACGTCGGTGGGCGAGACCTGGAAGAAGAAGTTCTGGAGCTGCGCGCGGGCGACCGCGGCCAGTGCGAAGGTGAGGCCGAGTCCGACGGCCAGGCCGAGACCGATCTGCCACAGGCCCTGCCGGAGCACCATGGAGAGGATGCGCAGGTTGTCGGCCCCGAGCGCCATGCGCACCCCGAATTCCTGCGAGCGCTGGTTGACGGAGAACGACATCACGCCGTAGAGGCCGACGAAGGCGAGGATGAAGGCGACCGCGCCGAACACGGCGACCATGCCCGCCACGATCCGGTTCTGCGCGATGAACGCCTCCTGGCTGACGGCGGGCGTCTCGACGAAGTAGAGCGGGAGGTTGCCGTCCACCTTGTTGACCTCGCGGCGGAGCACGGTGGCGAGGGCATCGGCCCGCTGGCCGCCGCGCGGCCGGACCGCGACGGTGGCGAACTGGTTGACCGCGGGTTCGGGCCCGATGGCGCCGAACACCGTGGAGTAGAACGGCACATAGAAGCCCGTCTCGTCGGTGTTGGGGTTGTTGAAGGGGCCGAGCATGCGCACGTCGGAGACGACGCCGATGATGGTGCGCCAGGCGTTGAACTGCGTGCCGTTGTTGCCGACGGTGCGGAAGCGCCGGCCCACGGGGCTGTCAGGGCCGAAGTGCTTCCGCGCGAAGGCGGTGTTGACGATGGCGACGGGATCCTTCTGGTCGGTGTCGTCGTCGTTGAAGGCGCGGCCCTCGATGAGGCGCTGGCCGGTGACATCGAAGAAACCGGGGCTGACCTGCTCGAAGCTGGTGTTGGGGCGGTCCTTGTTCTCCTTGTATTCGCGTCCCTCGATCTCGATGGGGCCGTTGCCGGAGAAGACCATGCGGAAGCGGTTCGTCAGCGCCACGGCCTCGAACTCGGGGTAGGCGCGCAGTTCGCGCAGCAGCCGGTCGAAGAACTGCCGGCGCGCGGCCTGCGTCGGGTAGTCGCCGTCCATCAGGCCCATGCGGGCGGCCATCACGCCGTGGGTGTCGTAGCCGTAGTCGATGTTCTGCTGCGCGTGCATGGAGCGGGCGAGCAGCACGGAGACGACCAGGATAAGACTGGTCATGATGATCTGGGTGACGACGAGGCCGCGGGTGAGCAGGTTGACGGCGCGGCTGGTGTGGCCGCGGCCGCTTTCCTTGAGGGTCTCGGCGGCGCTCGCGCGGGACGACATCCAGGCGGGCACGAGGCCGGAGACGAGGGCGGCCAGCGCGGTGGCCGCGACGGTGAACGTGAGCACGGGGCCGTCGATGTCGAAGGTGATCCACGACGGCGGGGGCTGCGGCAGGTTGCGGGCGACGGCGCCGAGGAAGTCCACGGCCCAGTAGGAACCGGCCACGCCGAGCACGGCGCCGAGGCCGGCGACGAGCAGGCTCTCGGTGAGCATCTGGCGGATGAGGCGGATGCGGGTGGCGCCGAGCGAGGAGCGGATGGCGAGCTCCTTGGCCCGCAGGGTGGCACGGGCGAACTGCATGTTCATGACGTTGATGCAGGCGATGAGCAGCACGAGGAGGCAGATCGCGAGCATGCCGAGCATGAGGTTGCGGAGGAAGGCGGGGGTGAAGGCGGTGCGCAGCGGGCGGATCTCGGCGGTGGCGAACTGCTTGTTGGTGTCGGGGTAGGCCGCGGCGAAGCGCTTGGCGATGGCGTCGAACTCCAGCGTGGCCTGGTCGAGGGTGACGCCGGGTTTGAGCAGGCCGATGACCGCGGGGGCGATGGCGCGCGGGTCGTTGCGCGGGCGCGGGGGAAACTCGGAGAACAGCGGAATCCACAGCTCCTCGTTGAAGGGGAACTGGAAGCCCTTCGGCATGACGCCGATGATGGTGGCGGGGGCGCCGTTGATGCGGACGGAGCGGCCGACGATGTCGGCGGCGCCGCCGAAATCGCGCTGCCAGATGCGGTGGCTGAGCAGCGCGGTCTTGGGGGCGCCGGGCTTGTTGTCCTCGGCGGTGAAGTCCCGCCCCATGATGGGCATCACGCCGATGATGCGCATGAAGTCCTCGGTCACGTAGCCGCCGGTGTAGCGCTGGGGCACGGTGCCGGCGGTGACGTTGACGGTGGAGCCGGCGAGGTAGGCGCCGATCATCTCGAAGGACTGTTGCTGCGGCCGGATCTCCTCGTAGTCCATGGACGCGATCTGGCCGTTGGTGCCGAAGGCGTTGGTCTGGGACGGGTCGATGAAGTTGATGGCGGTCTGCCGGTCGGCGTTGGGGAACGCGAAGCCGCGGAGAACGACGCCGTTGACGACGCTGAACTGCGTGGTGACGGCGCAGATGCCGAGGGCCAGCACGAAGACGGCGAGCGCGCAGAAGGACTTTTCCTTGATCAGGACGCGGAAGCCGATGCGGAGATCTTGGAGGAAGGTTTCAAGGATCATGGGGCGTGGGGAAAGGGATTGGGGCCGGGGAGGCCGGCGGAGATCACCGCTCCGCCAACGGCAGAAGCTGGGGGACGAGGAACCAGAGGCGCAGGACCGTGCGCGGCCAGGCGGCCTGCTGGTCAACGCTGGCAACCCGACTCACCGGGTCCCGGGCCGCCGTCTCGCGCGCCGCCGGCGCGGCGGGCTCGAGGAAAAGAACGCCCACGCACAGACTGGCGAACACCAAGGTCAGCAGCCAGCCCCGGAGCAGCGGGTGCGGCAGAAGCCAGCGGTATTCGGCGCCGAACATGGAGGATCAGGTCGCGGGTGAGACGAGTGAAGCGAAGCAGGAAGCGACCACGGCCAGGGCGACGCCGAGAGTCAGAAAAACGCGCGTGTGGGCGCGGAAAAGCAGCGGGTGCAAAGCGAGCGGCATGGCGCTCTGTTTGCATCGGGCGTGCCAAGGATTCCCCCCAGTTGCTATGCGTTTGGATTCAAGCGGTTGCGGCAACAAGAGAGCTGCGATGTCCCATCGGATGCCCTGAAAGCGAAATCGCGCCGTCCCAAATATGGGATGGTGCCGGTGCAAGGCGATGCCCCACGGCGTCTTGCTTCCCAGCCCTCCCGGCCTGGTTCAGTCCTGCAGTTGATCGGCGATCTCCTCGAGCGGATAGGTGATGATCTCCGCGAGGGTCGGGTGATACCAGGGAGCGCGCAGCATGTCGCGCACGGTGGCGCGCATTGCGAGCGGGGTGGAAAAACAATGGATCAGCTCGCCGGCATCCTTGCCCACGATTTCGGCGCCGAGGATGCGGCCGCGCTTCGGTTCGGCGAGCACTTTCACGTAACCGTAGTGGGCCTCCATCAGGATGGACTTGCCGTGATCGTTGAAGGGATAGCTGGCCTTGAGATAGCGCACCCCCTGGGCTTCGAGGTCGCGCTCCAGCCGGCCGATGGTGGCGAGCTGCGGGTCGGTGAACACGACGTTGAGCAGCAGCGAAAAATCCACGGGCTTGAGCTTCTTCACGCCGGCGGCGTGGCGGGCGGCCAGCTCGCCCTGGGCGATGGCGATGTGGACGATCTCGTGCGGACCGGAACAATCGCCCGCGGCGTAGATGTGCGGCGCGCTCGTCTGCTGCCAGCGGTTGACGATGATCTGGCCGTCGGGGCGGGTCAGCACGCCGGCCTCCGCGAGGCCGAGGCCGGCGGTGTTGGGCTCGCGGCCGAGGGCGTTGAAGCAGTGCGCCGCACGGCGGGTGACGGCGCGGCCGTCGTGTTGGAAGGTGACGCTGACGCCCCGACTGTCCTGGACGAGGCGGGTGATCCGCGTGCCGGCAAAGAGCTCGACGCCCTCGTCCACGAGGGCCTGCTGGACGACGGTCGCGGCAGCGGCGGAGTGGTCGCGCAGGATGTTGCGGCTGCGCTGGACGAGCGTGACGCGGGTGCCGATGCGGTTGAGGAACTGGGCGAGTTCGCAGGCCACGATGCCGCCGCCGAGCACGAGCACGCTCTTCGGGACGAAATCGAGGTCGAGCACGTCGTCACTGGTCCAGCACCGGATGTCGCGCAGGCCGGGCACGGGCGGGGTGGCGACCCGTGAGCCGGTGCCGATCAGAAAATGCCGGCCGCGCAGTTTTTGGCCGTTGGAAAGCCGGACCGTGTGCGGATCGAGGAACCGGGCGTGGGCGCGGTGGAGGTCGAACCGGCCGGCGGTGAGGGCGTCCACGCGGTATTTCGCGAAATCGGCGATGAGGCGTTGCTTCCGGGCGTGGACCGCCTTCATGTCGGCGCGGGCGCCGGTGACCTTGAGGCCGAAGCGGCCCGCGTGCCGGGCATGGTGCAGCACCTCGGCGGCGTAGAGCAGCGTTTTCGACGGCATGCAGCCGCGCAGGATGCAGAGGCCGCCGAGCCGGCGGGCACCGTCCACCACTGCGGTCCTGAGGCCCAGCCCGGCGGCGACCCGGGCGGCGTTGAAGCCGGCGCTGCCGCCGCCGAGACAGATGAAGTCGTAGGTTTTCATGGCTTGGGCGATGGAGAGGCGCGAAGCGCGGCGGCGCGAGGCTCGAATTCCCGGAGAAGCTCCAGCCAACCGGCGTGTGGTGGCGGGCTGTCGGGCAGGGGCGGCAGCCCGAACGCGTGTGCGTAGGTGGCCTGGGCATCCGGCAGGCCGTAGAGCCGGGCAAATCCGGTTCCTGCGAGGCTCAGGCGTGTGCTGTAACCGAGCGCCGCCAATCCCAGCACCAGGTAGGCAGCGAGGCCGGCTCCGGCCAGCCATTGCCGCCGGCGCGAGCGGACGACGAAATCCTGGCCGGCGTCCACCACGAGCAGGCCGCCCAGGGGCAGCAATGGCAGGAGAAAACGCGGGTCGGTGAAGGGCCAGAACACCAGAATGCCGGCGTAGCAGCCGGCGTAGATCAGCCAGGGCCGATGCCGCTGCCACCACCGGCGCGCGGCGGCGAGCAGGAGTCCCAGCCCGGCCAGCCCCAGGGCGGCCGCGGGCAGGCGCAGGCCGGCCGGCAAGGGCAGATTGAGCAGAAGCGAGGCCAGCTCGCTCAGACGATAGACCAGGACGTCACCCGGCGTGACCGCAGTCTCGCCCCGCAGGAAGGCCAGCAGGCTGGGAAAATAGCCGGCGGTGAAGCGGGCGTGAAACCGGTCGCTCTGGGCCAGAAGCACGAAAAGCAGTCCGGCGAGGGCGCCGCCGGCGCACAGCACCTTCGGAGAGGGGAGCAGGCGGGCGGGGATGTGCCGGAGTGTGGTTGGATGACACAAGGTCGAGACGCCGACCGCGGCGATCAACGCCAGCCCGATGGTGCGGACCTGCAGTGCGGCCAACGCAAACAGCCAGGCCAGGCCGAGATCGCGCCAGGCCGGGCCTGGCGTCGCCGCCCAATAGCGCTGCAGAAAAAGCAGCGCGAAGGTGGAAAGGCCGAGGTAGGGAAGATCGGTCAGCGGAATCACCGCATGTTTCACGAGCACCCAGGAGAGGAGCGGCAGGCAGACGGCCAGCCGGGCGGCGGGCGGCGAAAGACCGGCCTGGCGGCGTCCGATCCAATACCAGCCCGTCAGGGCCGCCGCCAGCCAGAGGAGATTGAGCAGGTTGAGCCACACGGTGCGGCCCAGGCCGGCCCCGAGCAGCAGCCGCACCATGGCCGGGTAGCCGGTGGGATACTGCTCCATCCTGCCGTCCACCAGATAGGATCCGGTTTCGTGGGCTGCCCGGGCCATGGAAAGAAGGCGCACGGCGTCGTGGTTGAGACGCAGGGGAGACGCCACCTGCACAAGGTAACCTGCCGCCAGCAGCACCAGGGCAATCATCGTGCCGCGGGCGAATCCCGCGGCAGAGACGGGGGCGGAAGGGATGGGCGGAATGGCGGTCACCGGCCTTTGCCGAAGAGCATGATGTGGATCGTCTTCAGGACGATGGAGGCATCGAGCACGAACGAGAAATAGCGGATGTAGTAGAGGTCGTATTCCAGTTTGCGGAGCGTGTCGTCGAGACTGGCGCCGTAGGGATAGTTGACCTGCGCCCAGCCGGTGATGCCGGGCTTCACGAGATGCCGGAAATGGTAGCAGGGGATCTTTTTCTCGTAATCTTCGACCAGTTTCAGCCATTCGGCGCGGGGGCCGATGAGACTCATGTCGCCAATGAGCACGTTCCAGAGCTGGGGCACCTCGTCGAGCCGGGTGGCGCGGAGGAAACGACCGACGGGGGTGATGCGGCTGTCCTGGGCGCCGGTATAGACCGCGCCGTCGTGGTGTTCACGCATGGTGCGGAGCTTGATGGCGTGGAAGAGGGTCCGGTTTTTGCCGACGCGTGGCTGGCGGAAAAACACCGGCCCGCGGTCGTTGAGCCAGATGGCGGCGGCGGCGAAGGGGAAAAAGGGCAGGGCGAGCAGCAGGCCCAGGCTGGAAAGCACGATGTCGCTGAGGCGCTTCAGGCGCTCGAAAACCGGATCGCGCGCGATCTGGAAGCCCTGCTGGAAGAGCCAGGTCTGGTTGAGGCGGTAGAGGGGGACTTTCCGCCAATAGACCTCGTGAAAGAGTTCGAGCGTGTAGGTGGGGACGCCGGAAAAGTGCAGCTGCATGAGCTCCTCCGCGACGTGCGGCGGGAGGTCCTGGCTCGACTCCCGCAGGATGATGGCATCGAGACTTGTTTCATATTCCTTCAGATACTGGACGACATCGCCCATGGGCGGCGTGGACACGCCGTGCCGCCCGGCGGGCAGTCCCGCGAAGGTCTCATGCGTGGCGTAGAGCACCGACTGCGTCATCTGGTTGCGGCGGCATTCCTCCTTGAAGGCGAGGCAGCTCTCCGGGCTGCCCAGAAAAAGGAAGTAGCGCTGCTGCTTGTGCGCCTGCTGCCGTTGATAGAGGACGCGGCGATAGAACAGGGTGACCGGGATCAGCAGCACCGCGGAGGCGGCGGGCACGAAACGGCTCACCTGCAGCGGAAAGCCGGCGGGAATGACGACGAAGGTCAGCAACAGGGTGCACAAGGCCACCACCAGCAGGGCGATGGTGTGCAGGCTGGTGTAGGTGACCGACATCATGTCGGAGCGGGGGCTGTAACCGTCGATCAGATAGACGGCGATGACGTGCATGGCCAACGGCAGCGCCAGAGGAGCCACGATGAGCGCGTCCCAACCCGCCACGCCGCGGGTCCAGGCCACGAAATTGAACACCAGAAACACCGCCAGGGCGTCCAGCACCACGAGGGCAAGGGTGACGAGTCTTCCCTGGGTCATGAAGGGGGGCAAACTACGGAGACAGGGGCGGGCATGGCAAACCGAACTTAGGCGGGCGCGCCCGCGCGCCGGAGCAGTTGGTCCCAGCGGGTCAGCGCGGCATCGCAGGTGAGCTCGCGTTCGTAGGCGGTGCGGGCCGCCTCGCCCATGACACGGAGCGAGGCAGGATCATCGCGCCAGCGTGCGATTGCGCCCGCCAGGCCGCCGGCGTCACCCGGTGCGAAGGCCGCTCCGCAACCACAGGCCGTCAGCATCCGGGCGATGTCCCCGCCGGTCGGTCCCACGAAGAGCACGGGGCGGGCGGCGGCGAGCACGCCGGCCAGCTTGCTCGGATAGACGAAGGCGGCGTAGTCGGGCTGGAGGGTGACGAGGTGCGCATCGGCCGCCGCCAATGCGGCCGCCAGGCGCTCGCGCGGCTCGGGCGGAAGCAGGCGCACGTTGGCGAGGTTCCGTTCGCGCACGACACGGGCGAGCTCGGCGAACCGCGGACCGCGGCCGATGAACACGAAGACAATTTCCGGCCGGTCGCGGAGCCGGGCCGCGGTGGCGAGCACCGTGGCGAACTCGTGCACGCGACCCAGGTTGCCGGAATAGGCGACGACGAACCTGCCCTCCGCGCCCCAGGCCCGGCGCCGCGCCGCGATGTCCGCCGGCGCGGCGGGCTGATGGAGTTCGCGCGGCGCCCAGTTGGGGATGACGGTGGCGCGCCCGGGCGGCACCCCCTGCCGAAGCAGCACCCGGCGCATGTCGTCGCCGAGGGTCACGCAGGCTGAGGCGCCCTGCCACGCGGCGTCGCGCCGGTGCCTGAGCCGCGAAAGAACGAACCCGGCGGCGCGACCGAAGTGGACCGCGGCGATTTCGGGGTAGATGTCCTGCACCCAGCAGACGAGTCGGGCCCCCCGTTTCGCCGCCAACGCCGCAAGGTGCGCGCCGAGCAGCGGCGGATCCGTCATCGCCACCACGACATCGCCCGGCCGGGCGAGGGTCGCGAGCCGCTGCCGCGCGGCGCGCTGGAAGCGCCGGAAGTTCAGCCACCGCGAGATCAGGCCGCCGTGGCGGTCGCCGGCGCCGGTCCGGTGGATCGTGACTCCCTTGCGCAGCGTGGAGGCCTCGCCGGCGGCGATGACATGCACGGGCCAGCCGCGCGCGGCCAGTCCCTCGGCGAGATCGGTCAGCAACTGGGCCGTGGCTTCGCCGGAGGGCCAATAGACCCGGTTGACGAAAATGATCCTGCGAGGAGCCTCGCTCACGATTTGCGCCGCAGCTCGGCGGCCTTGGCGGCGTTCAGGAACTCATACCAGCCCATCAGGCGGCAGAAGACAAAGCCCCGGTAGCCGTCCAGGAATCCGGCGCGCCACACGTAGTGGTAGAGGAAGCGCAGCGCGGGCCGGAAAGGCAGCCGCCACGCGAGCCGGCGCAGGCGGCGTTTGCGGGCGAGGGCCGGGTCGAGTCCGACGGCGTCCTCCGCCGCATCCTCCACCTGCACGCGGGCCTCCCAACTGCTGTAGCGGTTGTGCTTCTCGACCCACGTGGCGATGTCGGGGAAGGCGTAGTGCTCCATCTCGCCTTCCAGGTAGCCGACGCTGCCCAGCAGCTCGACGTGCTCGTGCACCTCGTTGTCGCCGGAACCGGTGTCGGCGGCGCCGGCCGGCTGCTCGTAGCGGCCGAGGCGGTGCAGGAAAAAGCGCAGGTTCCAACTGGGATAGTAGCCGCAGTGGTTGAGCCAGCCGTCGAGGAACCAGAAGCGCCGGTTCACGTAATAGCCGGCGTGGGTGCCGGCGGCGAGGGCGGCGCGCATCGCGGTCTCGAGCGGCGGGGTCACCCGCTCATCCGCGTCGATGATGAAGATCCACTCGTGCTTCCAGTCCACGTTGGCCAGCGCCCAGTTCTTCTTCTTGGGGAAGGTGCCGTTCCACTTGAAGTCCACCACGCGGGCGCCGGCGGCCCGGGCGATGTCGGGCGTGCCGTCGGTGCTGCCCGAGTCCACCACCACGATGTCGTCGCACCACGCGACGGAGGCGAGGCAGGCGGCGAGGTTGGCGGCCTCGTTTTTGGCGGGGATCAGGACGGAGATGGGGGCGCGTTCGGGCATGTCTCAGCGGCGGTCGGATTGGGCGCGGGCGTCGAGGCCGGCGTAGCGCACCGCGCAGCAGAAAACGGCGCAGAATGAGAGCATCACGGCGGGGTTGGCAAAGGGGAATTCCAGCCATGCGTAGAGGAGGACGATGGCGCAGCCGGCGAGCAGGTAACGTGGCAGGACGGAGCCGGTCTGCCGCCAGCGGGACGAAAGCAGCAACGACAGGAACAGCAGGGCGAGCAGGCCCGTGCCCACGAAGCCGGTCTCGGCGAGCGACTGGAACCAGTCGTTGTGCGCCTCCCGGTAGCGGGGCGCGCTGAACCAGCGCTCCACGGGACGCTGGGAGTTGTAGATGGGGAAGACCGCATCGTAGCTCTCCAGTCCCCAGCCGAACCACGGTTTGGCCATCGCCATGCGCCAGGTGTCGCGGTAGAGCACGAGGCGGGAGGTGAGCGTGCCCTGCTCGGCGAGTTGGGCGACCTGCTCGGAGGTCAACCGGGTGCGCTGGGCGATGACCCCGCGGCCGAGCCAGCCGATGGCCGCGGCGGCCAGCACGGCGGTGGCGATGATGCCGGCGACCGGCGCCAGGACCGGGCGTCCCGTGCCGCGGCGGCCGCGGATGACGCGGACCAGCGCATGGATCAGGGCGCCGCCGAGCAGCAGCCCCATGAGCATGGTGCTGGAGCGCGAGGCGCTGAGGGGCACGGAGGCCGCGAGCAGGAGCGTGGCCACCGCGCCGAGCAGGACGGGCGAATGCCAGAGGTCGCGGTAGCCGCCGCGGCGGTGGTAATAAAACAGCAGGGCCAGGCAGGCCGCGGTGTGGAGCAGCGTGAAGGCGCCCCAGTGGTTGTGATAGATGAAGGTCGCAAAGAAGCGCGGCTGGGGGGACTCCACGAGGCCGAACCACAGCCCCTTCGCGCCGACGAGCTTTTGAAACGTGCCGAGGACCGCCAGGAGCAAGGCGTTGCCCCCGAGCACGAACAGCAACACCCGCAGACGGCTGCGCCGGGACACGGCCAGCACGAGGTTGAACGCGGACAGCACGATGCCGTTGAACTGCCAGAGTTCGCGGGCGGCCAGCTCCGGCCTGGCGGCGGCCGGCAGCCAGGCGATCGGCTCGCCCACCATCCAGGAACGCTGGCCATCGACCGTGATGGGGACGAAGGCCGGATTGAAGCAACTGACGATCACGAGCACATCGTAGAGCCACAGCGGCCAGAGCAGGCGCAGCGCCGGGTGCAGCTCGGGACCGTCGGCGCCGCGATGGACCCGGCAACCCCAGACGAACAGCGCCATGCCCGCCGTGCCCCACCAGACGATGATCTGGCGGGCAAACGGGGCCTGGCCGCCGAAGGCCCAGGAGGTGAAAAGCACGAAGGCCCCCAGATGAAAAAGCACGAGTTTCTCCAGCCACGGGAGACGCCGGGGGGCGGGCGCGGTCATGTCAGTGCCGGAGGCCGGCATAAAAATCACGAAGCAGGGCGGCCGCCCGGTCCCAGGAGAAGTCGCGCTCCATCCAGGCGCGGCCGTTGCGGCCCGCGGCGGCGAGGTCGGCGGCCGGAGTTGCCAGCGCGCGGGCCAGAGTGCCGCCGAAACGCGCCCACGGCACGCACCACCCCGCCTGCGCCGCGGCCAGGCCCTGCCAAGGAGTGGTGTCGGTGACCAGCGCCGGCACACCGGCGGCGAGGGCTTCGGCGATCACGAGCCCGAAGTTCTCCGAATGCGACGGCAGCAGGAACAGGGAAGCCGCAGCGTAGGGCGGGGGACGGCCCGCGCTGTCGAGCACGGTGATTTTGTCCGCGCCGCCCCGGGCGGCGAGCTCGGCCGCCAGCGAGGCAGCGCTGTAATCCTCGGCCAGCCCGGCGATCAGCAGCAACCAGTCGCCGCGCGGCGCGGAGAGCCAGAGGTCGATCAGCTCGCGGACGCGTTTCTTGCGGTGCAGGCGGGAGTAGAAAAGGGCCACGGGCCGGGCGCGGGCGGCCGGCACGAGCTGAAGCCAGGCCGTGCGCGCGGCGGCGAGGTCCGCGGGGCCGGGAAGGAACACACCGTTGGGAGAAACGCAGACCGGCTGGCGGAAGCCGAGCGCCCGGATGTCGTCGGCTTCCTGCGTGCTCGTCGCGTGCCATCCTGCGGCCCGGCCGAAGGCGCCCGGGTGCACGAGCCGGCCGGCGAGGAGCTTGCGCCAGCGCCGGTGCCGCCAGGCCCAGGGGCTCATCATGCCGCGCGGGGAGATCACCAGCGGAGCCCCGTGGCGCCGCGCCGCCTCGTCGGCGTAGCGCAGGGTGAGCAGCCACAGCGAGTGGTGGTGGATGCAGGTGAAGCCCGTGGCGCACAGGTGCTGGCGAAGCTGCGGGGAGCGGCAGAGCCAGCGCGGCGCGAGGCGCGGGAAAACCCGGAGCTGCGCCCGGTCGCCTGCTGCCGTCGCGAGGCGGCCGGAGTGCTCCTCCGTGGCCAGCAGTTCAACCGCGCATCCCGGAGCGGCGAGATGATCCGCGAGGGCCCGCACCGACTTGGACGGACCGCCGTGGCGCTCCTCCAGGCTGGGCACGACATGACAAAGATGCATCAGGCGGGGCCGCCTTGCTGCGGAGCGGTGCGCTCGCGCAGCGGCCGGCAGGGCGAGCCGGCACAGACCTGGCGGGGGGGCAGATCCTTGACCACGACCGAGCGGGCGCCGACGACGCAGAGTTCGCCGACCGTCACGCCGGGGCCGACGAACACGTCGGCGCCGAGCCAGGCGTTGCGGCCGATGACGATCGGCGCGGCGACCAGCGGCATGGACCAGCGGGTGAAATCGTGGGTGCCGGCGCAGAGATGACAGTGCTGGCTGAGGTTGGCGCCGTATTCGAGGCGCACGGGCGCCAGGTTGTAGAGATTGACGTGCGGCCCGACCATGCTGCGCGGCGCGAGGGAGAGCTTCCAGGGGAACACCACCTTCGCAGTCGGGAAGATCACGACCGGGCCGGCAATGTCGGCGCCGAAGAGGCGCAACAGGGCGGCCCTGAAACCGTGCAGCGGGCGCGGGCTCCAGCGGAAGAGGGTGGATTGCACGAGCAGCCAGAGCCAGCGGCGCAGCACCTCGGACTTGGGGTAGGGTGTCACGCAGTCCCGGCCGAGGTGGGGTTGGTTATCCTGTGGAGCGGGCATGGAGCAGGGTTTCGTAGTCGGCGAGATGCTGGTCGGC
Organism: Verrucomicrobiota bacterium; assembly: GCA_049322455.1. Lineage (GTDB taxonomy): Bacteria > Verrucomicrobiota > Verrucomicrobiia > Opitutales > Opitutaceae > Lacunisphaera. The sequence continues at coordinate 29,879 of JBMOQY010000019.1, forward strand.
CAAGGTCGCATCGTCGAGCACCCAGACGGTCTCCCGGGCCTGCCGTCCGAGCGCGGCGGCGAAACCGCGCTCCCGCAGCAGTCGGGCCAACGCCGTTGCGAGCGCCGCCGCGTCGCCGGGCGGCACCAGCAGCGCGTTTGCACCCTGGCGCAACTGGTCGGCGAAACAAGGCAGGTCGGTGGCGACGACCGGCAGACCCGCGGCCATGGCCTCGAGGACGGCCACCGGATGGGCCTCGCCCGTCGCGGCCTCGGTGGGGTAGCAGAAGGCGTCCAGTTCACGGTAGGCGCGGGCCAGTTCGACAGGGTCGTTAAGCGCCGGAGCCAAGGCGAGGCGGCCATCGCGCCAGAGACCGGTTGCGCGCTCCCGCAGGCGCGCGACAAACTCATCGCCTCCGCCACCTTTGGAAATTTCCGTGGGGCCCCGGAGAACGAGCCGCCATGCCGGCAGGTCTGGCTGGCGGGCGAGGCGGGAGGCGGCTTCGACCAGCGTAAGCAGGCCCTTTTCCGGATGGATGCGTCCCATGAAACCGATGGTTAGCGGACCACCCGTGGCGCGCAGGGGCGCCGGATCTGTGAAGAGGGAACAATCCACGGGATTGGGCACATGCCGGATGATGCGGGCCAAGCGCGGTGCTTGGGAGGCCGCCGCCTCGGCGATGACACGGCTGGCGGCCTGGATGCGAGCGGCCCGAGCATACCAGCGGACCTGACCCTTGGGATAGCGGTTCAGGTTCACAACCAGGAGACCGGCCTGCGGGCGCAGCGCGCGCACGAAGACGGGCAAAACGACCGTGTTGGTGATCAGGATGTCGGCTTGCGGCAGGTGCGACAGCACGCGCCAGCCCCAGCAGGCGTCCAGCAGGAGATTCTGCCACAGCCGGCGGCGATGATCGAATCCCGGGACGCGCACCAGACGGACGCCTTCCACCACTTCGTCCGGTTTCAAGCCGGGGCACCGGCGGGAGATCAGGGTGACTTCATGACCGCGCCGGGCATAGAGGCGGGAAATGCGCCACCACATCTTCTCCATGGCGCCGCCATGGACCGGGGACACCGGCAGGAAGAAACCGCCGACGATGGTGATGCGCATGTGGTCAGCGGAACAGCGATTGCAGGAAGAACAACGGCACGAAGATCGCGACGAAGGCTTGGTAGAACGACGACAGCCACACGGCGAGGGTGGTCTCGGTGTTGAGGCACCACGCGAGGCAGAGGATGCGGAAGATGCCGCCGGCCGAGAGGGTGCCACACTCCGCGGTGACCAGCGCCGCCCGCCGCAACAGCCACCCGAGGAGAAAGCCGAGCAGGCCGGTGCTGATGAAACCGAAGTTGACGTAGGATTCGGCGATGAGGCCGTAGCCGATGCTGGTGGTCTCGGCCTGATCCTCGCTGAGGATGCCCAGTCGCACCGAGAGAATCTTCACGCTGTCGTTGGGGCTGGGCTTGTCGGGCCAGAGGAAGCGGGGAAATATCTGCGGAGGAATCAGGGTGTAGGTGGCGCCCTCGAGGTAGGGGGTGGGCATCGGCACGGTGTCCACCGCATAGCTCACGATCTGGATGAGCGAGGCGCGCTGGAAGATGTTGGCGGAGGACGGTGTTCCGGGTGCGGATTCCTCCGTGTCGCCGAAGGTGACGTCGAGGCCGTGGCCGAACCATTCGGCCAGATATTGCGGAATGGTGAGCAGTTGCACCGGTTTGGCGCCCTGTTCCCAATAGAGTTTGCGCATCTGGTGCTTGCCGTTGTGCAGCACGCCGAAGACGGCCAGGGCGGCCAGGCAGAGCACGAGGGGGACGCGCCGGGCCGAGGAGAAGTAGCCGACCAGCGCCAGCAGGGTGGTGATGATGCCGGAGATCAGCAGCAGGCTCAGGCTTTGCAGGATGATCTGGACCACGAGATTCACCATGAAGAACACCTTTTGGGACCGCTCGAGCTGTCCCGCGCCCCACATGCGCGCCTGGATGAAGTTGCTCAGGGTGCCCACGCCGAAAAACACGGCGCGAAAGACGCCGTAATATTCCCGTGGCACGATGTCCGTGAAGGTCGAGACCAGCAGCCACACGGAGGTGCTCATCATCGTGTAGGTCGTGAAGCGCAGGTTGCCCTCGCTCACGAACTCCATGCGCCAGAGCGAGCGCTCATCGGGACGGTGGAAGGTGTGGCTGCTGAAAAAACTGCCGAGCAGGGCGCAGGCCTGGAACACCACCACGAGCAGGACGGCCTTGGTCAGCACCGCCTCGGTGTAACCCATGATGGCCTGGTGCTCGCTGAAGATGGGGATGGCGTAGAAGGGGACCATCGTGAGCTGCAGCAGTTCGGGCAGCGGATAGCTCGGATCGCGGCGATGCAACCAACGAAGCATGGGCACCACCCCCAGCACGCAGATGCCGATGGCCAGGGTGTTCAGCCTGATGTCCTGCCAAGGCGAGGTAAACCAGAACCAGACCGCCAGGGCGACCAGGCCGACCGAGCCCAGCCAGACCAGGCTGCTGCCCGGGGCGGGCGACGGCTGACGCGGGGTCGAGGAGGTGCGGGGAGCGGAGATCATCAGGAGCCGGAGCGAAGCAGGCGCACCACGGTTTCGGCGGTGCGGGCCGGCGCGTGGGCTTCACCCAGGCCCGCCAGGACACCGGGAGCCGGCGGTCGCAGAGCCACCGCCTCCAAGGAGCGGGCCAGGGCGGGGATGTCCCCGCAGGGAAACACATGCGCGGATCCCTGCGGCGCGGCAAGATCGGACGCGCAGCCGCAGCGGTCGCTGACGATGGAGGGCAGTCCGGCGGCGAGGGCCTCGTTCACCACCAGTCCCCAGGTTTCGCCGTAGTCGCTGGGCAGCACCAGGCAGTCGGCGGCGACCAAGGCGGCTGGAATCTCCGACTGATTCAGAAAACCGGCCAGGGTGGCGGCGGGCGCGCCGGGGGTTTTCAACGCGGCTTCCAGAGCGGGCTTGAGCTGGCCGTCGCCGGCGAAGAGCAGGTGGACACGGCGGCCGGCGGGCAGCCGGGCCTGCTTTGCGGCAGCGATCAGGTCGAGCGGACGTTTCTTGGGAATCAACTTGCCGCAGAACAGGACGCACCAGGCGTCGTCCGGCACCTGCCAGCGCCGGCGCAACTCGCGGCGGCGGGGTCGCAGTTCCCCGGCCAGGCGGGAGAACCGCTCGTGGTCGATACAGTAGGGGGCGGACGCCTGACGTGATTCCGGGATGCCGTGCGAGCCGTAGAACCGCCGGTTGGCCGTGCCGATGCAGAGGAACCAGCGCACGCGGTTGAAGAGCCGGGCCAAGGCAAAGCGTTTCAACACACCGCGGAGACCGGCTTCGGGTTGCAGGGCGTGGTTCTCGCCGCGCAGCCAGACCTCGCTGCAGAGACGGTGCGCGGCGAACACCGCCTGCCAGAGGGTGGCGAAGCGCCAGCCCTCCACCCACAGGTGTGTGACACCGTGTTCGCGCAACAAGTCGGACCAAGCTCGCTCCAGTCGCACGCCGTTGAAGCGGTCCAGCCGCCAGCCGGGACTCACGGGCAGAAACCGGTGCGGATAACCGGACAGCAAGTCGGTGTCCCAGGCGAAGGTCCGGCCGAACTCGCGGTCGTAGGACGGTTTCACCGCGTGAGGGGTGAGGAACCAGACCTCGAACTCCACCCCTGCGGCGGCGAGTGCCCGCCAGAGGGGCGCCTGATATTGGATCGGGTGGCTGGTGACGATGGCGAGCATCAGGCGGAGTTTTGCAGCAACCTTGCCCAGCGGTCGCCGTAGGCGGTCCAGGAAAATTGGTCGCGGATCTTGCTGCAGGCGGCCAGCACCGCGGCCCGGTCCGGCGGACGCTGCAGGTGGCTTTCCAAGGCGGCCTGCAGGGCTTCGACCGAGCCGACCGGCACACTGACACCGAGGGATCCGTCGGAAGGCAGGTCGGCGGCACCGGTGTGGGGCGTGGCGATGAACGGCAGGCCGGCAGCCAGCGCTTCCAGCAGCACCAGACCGAAGCCCTCGAACAAACTGGGCAGCACCAGCACGTCGGTCTGTGCGAGCAGCCCGGGCACGTCGGCGTGCGGCACCTGTCCCCACACGCGCAATCCCGGCAAAACGGGGATCAGCCGCCGTTCGCGCCGGCCGCACGGACCCGCGAGCCAGAGCTCGCTGTCACCGCGGCGTGGGCCGAGGGATCGCCAGGCGTCGAGCAGCACCGGCAGGCCCTTGCGGGCGAGATGGGAACCGAGGAAGAGAAAGCGGAACGGGCGGCCCGCGGCTGCGGAGGCGGGCGCCGGCGGGCAGAAGCGTTCCCAGTCCACTCCGTAGGGATTCACCACGATCCGGTCCGCCGGGATGCCCTCCGCCACCAACGTGTCGCGGGCGAAGCTGCCGCCGACGACGATGCGGCGCGCCAGGCGGTGCTCCACGGCCTCGGCGGCGGCGAGATAGCCGGGACGCGGCTGCGGTGGCGGGCACCATTCCGGGTAGCGACGGTGCATTTCCGCCTCATGACGTGCGAGGGCGGCCGGATGGGCGATCGTGCGGTCGAGGTAGAAGGGACGGTCCAGCGCCCGCGCCCGTTCGGCGAGCCGCCAGCCGGAAGTGTCGAACCCGATGATGGCGTCGGCCGCGCGCAGGTTCGGGTCGGGGATGTTTTCCTGGAACCGTTGGTTCCGGTCGTGGAGCACGGCCAGGGCGTCTTCGCCGCGACGGAGGCGGAGCAGGGCGCGGAGTTCGGTCAGGGGCTGGCGGCGCAGCCGCGCCGCGGGCACGCCGCGGGCGATGCGGTTGCTGAGCGCCCGCAACGGACCGGCGCGGCGGAGCGCCCGGGCGAGCCGGGCGGCGGCGCCGCCGTCCGCCAGGGCGAGCCCGGTCCAGAACTCGCCGAGCAGGCTGCGCGCCGCCAGCTCGCGGGCGAGGCTGGCGGCGTGCTGGGTGCCGGGATGGGCGAGGAGCACTTGCATGGTTCAGGCGGGAGCGCCGCGCCAGGCGGCGAGCCAGCGGTTGTGGGGGATGGGGCGGTGCTCGGGCAAGACCAGGCGCCACCACGCCGGCGCGATGATTTTCACTGTGTAGCCGAGTTCCCGGAGCAGGGTGAGGCAGCCTTGCTCGGCTTCCGGGCTATGGGTCTCGATCAACAGGCGGCAGTCCTTGCTCCGGAGGGTTTCCTGTCCGCCCGCCAGCACGCCGGCCTCGGGACCGTCGATGTCGATTTTCAGGAACAGGGGCGCGGGGACGCCGGCTGCGAGTTCGTCGAGGGTCCGCCAGAGTGGCGGCTCGCCGCGGCCCGCGAAACCGGGGTGGACAAGCAGCCGCGGATCGCCGGCCAGCCCGTTGAGCGCGAGGTTGGCGGCCATTTGCCCACGCTCGGTGTCGAGCGGTTCCACGGCGACCACGCGCTCCATGCCCGGCTGCCGCAGGCAGAGGATGCTGAGATCGCCCTTGGCGGCGCCGAGGTCGAGCGCTCCCAGGCAGCCATGCAGCAGACGGCGGATGTCGGCGTGGGTCTCGCGCTCGTAGAGTCCGAGCCAGATCTGCGCCTCGCTGCGGAGATCCAGGTGCAGGCGGATGCCGGCCTGCAGGCCGCTGAGAATGGTGCGCGGGGCGCGTCCGGCGGGCATCAAAGTTCTGAACGGGTTCATGTGCGGTGGCGGTGGAAGCGCCAGAAGGTATCGCGTCGGACCGGCCGGCGCGACCGCCAGGCGGCGGGCAGATGACGGGCGAAGTCCGCCAAAGCGGCAAGGCCGGCGGAGAAATAGTAGGGATTTCTCACCCAGAACCGGAGGTAGCTGGCCAATTTCCCGGGCAGCACGGCGAGCAGGTCCGGCCAGGGGCAGCGGCGCAGCGTCATCACGAGTTCATTGCAGACACCGGAACGGTGCAACGGGCGGTTGTCGCGGTCGGTCCAGGCCTTGTCATGCCAGACGTGGACACCGGGCAGGAGTTCGATCACGCCACCGAGGTCGGCCAGGCGCAGACAGAGGTCCTTTTCCTCGGAGCCGTAGGTGCCCGGCGACGGGGCGTAGTAACCCGCCGCCTGCACGGCGGAGAGGCGGAGCAGGTGGCCGCAGCCGATGAACATGCCCACCGGCCGCGGAGCGCCGCGTGCGCCACGGTCGGGCCGGTCGGGCGAAAGGATGTCGAAGGCGATGCCGGCGACGCCGGGAGCGGCTTCGAGCCGGGCCAAGGCGAGATCGAGTTCGTCGCCATCCAGGAACCAGGCGTCGTCGTCGAGGCAGAGGAAATAATCCGTGCCGGCGCCGCGCATGAGTTCGTTGCGACTTTCGATGATGCCGACCGGCGTCTCATGGCGCACCCAGCGGAATTCCGGGTAGCGCCCGCGCAGCGCGGGGGTGCTGTCGGTCGAGGCGTCGTCGAGGACCGTGACGGACAGGCCCGGCCGGGCGACGAGGCGCAGGGAATCGAGCGCCTGCGGCAGGCTGTGCGCGCGGTTGCGGGTTGTGATGCCCGCCAGGATGGTCGGGGCGGGGGGAGTGTTCACGGACCGAAACTCCAGATGCCGCGCAGCACGGCAGGCCAGCGGGGCGGCCGGGTGCGCAGGGTGGCGGCGGTGAGAAAAAGGCGGTGCAGAAACAGACGCCAGCCCAGCGACCAGCCGCCGAGCCCGAGGATTTCCCGCGCGACGATGCCCATGTTGCGAAGTTTGCCGGCGGTCAGCGCGGCCGGATCGCTTTTGAACACGCTGGGCAGCGAGTGGTGCCCGATGGTGCAGCGCGCGGCGAAATAAAGCGGAGCGCTCCGCGCGATCCGGGCGGTGAGATGCACATCTTCCGCAAAGCTGTAGCCCTCGAAGGCCGGGAAGCGTTCCCTCCGGAAAAGGTCGGCGCGCACGAACAGGCACGTCGCGGGCAGCCACTCGGCGGGCACGAGGTCCGGCGAATCGGCGGCGTAAACCGGCGTGCAGTTGATGCCCGGACCGAACAGGCGCCCGCCGAAATCCGGGTGCGCATAGCCGGCCTGCAGGCGGTAGTAGGCGCGGGTCACGCGACCGGGCCTCCGGCGGTCCTCGGCGGGGATGCGCGCCGCGACGGCCCCGGCCGCCGGCCGGCGGCCGGCAAAGCACGCCAGCATGCGGGCAAAGAGATCAGGGCCGAATTCGATGTCGTCATCGAGGAACGCGAGGATCTCGCCCCGGGCCTCGGCCGCGGCGGCGTTGCGTTGCCGGGCGGCGCTCCTTTCGGCGCAGGTCAGGACGCGCACGGCCGGCGTCCCGGAGAATTCCCGCGCCAGCCTGCCGACGGCGGCGGTCTCGCCCGCCGCGGCGATGATGACCTCCAGCGGCGGTTGCGTCTGGCGGGCGAGGCACGCGAGCACAACGCGCAGGCTGTCGAGCCGATCGAGGGTCGCGATGATCACCGAGCAGGTCGGCGGGCTGGCGGCGGGCGGGGTCAAGGGTCAGGGCCAGAGGCCGGTGCCGTGCATGAGGCGTTTCACCAGGCGTTGCACCGGCGGTTCGAGGTGCCGGGGAAGCGCCGCTTCATCGATGACATAGTCGTCGGGGCCGGCCGCCCGCCGGCAGGTGGCGGCGGGCACGATCTTCTGTCGCCAGTCGGTCTCCGCGGAATAGTCCGCGAAATTTTCGCAGCCCTGGCGCATCGCCAGCTGGCGGGTTTCGAGCCGGAGCTGGATCTGCGCGGGGCTGCGATACTGGTAGTGCTTGAAGCGGATGCGCCGCGGGTGGACCACGCCGAGGTGGCGCGGGGCCGAGCCGTGGTCCCACACCAGGCCGGGGCGGTGGCGGTAGAAACGGATCTCGGAGTAGTCGCAGCGGAAATGCCGCAGCGCCAGCTCGGCGGGTGTGTGCGGCGGGTAGGCCTGCGGATCCTGCTCCCAGAGGGCGGCGTCCGCGTCGGTGAAGTAATGCTGGAAATAGGCGCCCCAGACGACGTGGTGGTGCGCCGGCACGGCGGCCAGGAATTCGCGCGGGTCGTCGATGTAGATTTCATCGGCGTCGAGCACGCACCACCAGTCGCCGGCGTGTGCCTCGTGGCGGAACGCCTCGAAGGCCTCCCGCCGGAGACTGTTGCGGAAAGGGACCGCGGCCTGCCTGAACGGCACCACGCGCGGTTCGCGCCGGGCCAGTTCCCGGACCTTTTCCCAGGTGCCGTCGGTGCTGCCGTTGTCGAAGACGAAGATGCGGTCGCACCAGCGCGCCGCCTTGGTGAGCGTCTCCGCGATGATGTCGGCCTCGTTTTTGACGAGGCAGTTGCCGAATATCCTCATCAACTCAGTCGGGACCGGCCGCCGGCGCGGTAAGCACACAGAAGGCGTCGGTGGCCCCGTGGACGATGCCGTAGCCCCGTTTTGCCAGGAGCTGGTAGCACCGCTCCCGCAGTTCCGCCGTGAGCCAGTAGTGCTCGAAAATAATCAGGCGCGGCGGCTGGGCGAGGGTGAGCGCCTGCTCTACCGCCAGGTGGTCAAATCCCTCGATGTCGCTGGCGAGTATGTCTAGGCGCGGAAAGGCCGCCTGCCGGAGCAGTGTGGCCAAGGTGCTGGTGGCCGTCGTTTCGGAGATGATTTCGGCCTGAAGTCCGTAGTAGCGGCGGAAGTCCTCCAGGTGCTTGCGGCTGAAGGAGGTGACCAGGTCGAGCTGCAGGTTCTTCTCGGTCCTGGCTGAGAAGCGATACAACGCGGCGAAGCCGTCTTCCGCGGCGAGCGCGCTCGGCAGGAGCGTGACGTGCGGATTGGCGTTCCGGATTTTTTCCAGTTTTCGCACACAGGCCGGGTTCGGCTCGACCAGCGCGCTGCGTACGGAGGGTGCGTTGCGCAGCGCTGAAAAGGCGTCGTGTTTTTCGCCATCATTCGCGCCGATCTGCACAAAGTAGGTGGGGTCGCCCCGCAAGGCCCACGCATGGAAGACGGGGCGCAGTCTTTCCTGGGTCTCGGCGGCCAACTGGGCACCCTTCAACCGGTCGAAACGGGAAATCTCCATACCGTCGTAACCGACGGTGCGGAGGACCGAACGCAGGGTGCGGCGGATCATGCGGCAGGATAGGTGACGCGGTCCAGACGGGTCGAGTCGGGATAAAGCCGGCCGCGCAGCCAGAACCGCAGGGCCTTGACCGGCGCGCCGGGGAAGCGCCGCCATTGCCGCGGTGGCAGCAGACTCAGTTCGTCCAGACATTGTTCGACCCGGCGCAGAATCCCCGGATCACCGTCGCGGCGGGCGGCTTCGAGCAGGCGCGCCTCACCCATCTGGGCAAGGATGCGCTTGCTGAGCGCGTTCAGGCTGACGGCAAAACGACGGTGGCCGACAACCTGCCGGCGCACCCCGGCCGGAGGCAGATGCGACCACACGGTGAACGGCTGCGGGAGCAGGACGACCGCCGGCACGCGGGTCTGGCGGACGCATTCCTGTAACTGGGGCTCGCGCACGTCGGGGCCCACGGCAAGGTCCACGCCCCGGTCCAGCCGCCAGAAATAGCCACCGTTGGGCAGACTGACTCCGAGGAAGGCGTTCACCCAAAGCCGGTCGGGGGGCCACGTCATTTCCGCGGTCTGGTCCGGGCGCAGCACGCCGACGGGTTCGGTGTTGCCGGCGGAGTCGAAGCGGACAGCGCGTTGGTTGAACGACAGCACGGATATGTCGCCCCGGGCGAGGCGCTCCACGCCAGTCGTGATGAAACCGGGATCGATGGCATTGTCGTCTTCGAGAACGAAGGCATAGCGGCCTCCCAGCAGCGGTGCGGCCCGGAAGGCCTGGTCGAGGTTGCCGGCGGCGCCGAGCTGCCGCGGATTCTTCCGGTGGGTGATGCGGGCGTCGCGGCATTCGCGCACAACCTCCGCCGCTTCGTCGCCGGGTGAGTCGTCGAGCACGATCGCCTGCCAGTTTTCCCAGGTCTGGGCTTGCAGCGCCCGCAGGGCCCGGCGCAGCAGCTCCGGGCGGCGGTAGGCAGGAATGCGGCATTCAACCGTTTCAGCGACCATGGGCGGCACGGGCTGACAGCAGGAGGCGGTGGACACGGAGCCGCAGCGTCGCGGCATCGAAGGCCTGGGCGGCCGACTGGGCGCCGGCAGCCAGCCGCTCACGCAGGCCGGCATCGTCGCGCAAGCGGAGCAGCGCGGTGCGAAGTGCCTCCGAACCGGGATCCGTCACCGTTAGCGCGCAATCCGGGTGTCCCGCGCACCACGCCACGCCGCTGGCGTATTCCGGACCGGTGATCAGCAGCGGAAGACCGAGGGATAGGCAGTCGCCGAGCTTGCTGGGGAAATGCGTACGGTATTGGCGCTCATGCGCCCCGGGCGGATTGCGGTAGGGCTGGAGCACCGCGTCGCACCGGCCGAGGAGCGCCCGCCAGGCGTCCGCCGGGTTGGGGGCGTAGCCGTTGAAGCGGACGACGTCGGTCGCGTCGCCCAAGCCGGCGACCACACCGGTCGGCTGCGGGCCGAAGTATTCGAGCCGCGTGCCGGTCTCGCGCAGCACCGGCAGCATCCGGAGCAGTTGTTCGCCGTAGCCGTAGTGCAGTCCGCCCGCATAGCCGAGGGTGAGCCGCCCCGGGGCTTTCAGCGTCCGGCAGGCGGTCGGTGGTTGCGCGGGAGGGTGATCCTCGCGCGGCGGCGGCAGCACGTCGCCGGACAGCCCGTATTCCGCTTCAAACCATCCGGCCATCCCGCGGCTCACACAGAGCCGGACCGCGGCCTGGCGGTAGATTGCCCGGTCGCGATCCCGCTGGCGGGCCGCCAGCCAGGACGGCACCGGAGCGAATCCAGCGGGCAGATCATGGACAAAGAGCACGAGCGGGAGACCGCGCCGCCGGGCAAAGCGGGCGGCGAGTTCGTAATACCAGGCATCCTGCATAAGGGTGACCACCACCTCCGGCAGGAAACCCTGCAGGGCACGCGCGACGGCGCCGAGCGGCACGAGACCGGTTGCACCCAGGCAGCGGAGGATGGCGCGCCAGGACCAGAAGCGTGTGCGGTTGAGCCGGTCGGCCGCGAGCGGCAGGTGCACGTAACGGCAGCCGAGACGCCCGGCGGCGGCCGGGACCGCCTGGTTGCCGATCACCAACAGCCGGTCGGCGGGGTAGTCGCGGAAGAGCCGGTGAAAGACGATCGCGCCGGCCGCGCCGGTATGCGGCGGTTCGTTGCTCAGGAGGAGCACGCGCGGCAGCGGGGATTGGTCCGCAACGGTCATCAGGGGCGCACCAGCAGGTGTTCGGTGAAGTCGGTCTGCGCCAGCGGGTCGTGGCGGCGGCGGATCTCCCGGTGGCGAAATCCGGCGCTCAGCAGGGGTTGGAGACAGCCGCGCCATGCCGGCTCGGGCTGATGGGTTTCGAGGAACAGCGCCGTGACCCGGGGCAACGCCGGCTCCAGCACAGGCAACAGCGCGGCTTCGGCGCCCTCGATATCCATCTTGAGGAGCAGGCGCTCCGGCTGGAACTGGCGCAGGAAATCAGGCAGCGCCACGATCCCGACCACGAGCGGGCCGGGCTCGGTGGCGGACGCGAGGTGCCCGCCGAAGCCTTCCCCCGTGAAGCGCGCGCTCCCGGCCTGGTGGCCCACGGCGGCGGCATGGACCGTTGCGGTGATGGCGTTGAGCTCCAGGTTGCGCCGCAGCCGCGCGAGATTGGCCGGATGCGGCTCGAACACATGGAGCCGGGCCGAGGGATGGCGGCCGTGGGCCAATATCGTGAAAAAGCCGGCGCAGGCGCCGCAGTCCACCACGGTGTCCGGCGTGAACGGCACCTCCTCCAGCGGATAGATGCCGTCGAGGAAGATTTCTTCGAAGACTATGAGGTCGGTGGCGTCGAGCAGGCTCAAGGCGAGGCGGTGGCCGCCCGCACCGTTCAGCCTCGGTGTGATTTCCACACCCGGGATCCGTCCGATCCGGGCATACAGGCTTCCGCCGGCAAATGGCCGGTGCCGGGCGAGGCCGGCGCGGAACAGGGCGAAACGGTCGCGCCAGGAACTTCCGGCCGCGGCAAAACGCCGCGCGGTCAGCCAGCGGGACCGGAGACGTTGCAGTCGGCGGCTCACGTGAGGGTGGCGAGAAACCTCCGCGCCAAGGCGGCGGGGGAGTAGTGCTCGAGCGCCCAGGCCCGGCCCTGGTTTGCAATGCGCTCCGCGAGACCCGGTTCACGGACGAGCCGGTCGAAGGCTGCGGCGGCGCTGTCCGCCCGCACCGGCACGTAGTGCACGAAGGGTTCGGGTCTGACCGGCAGCTCCGCACCATAATGGGCGAGGTCGAGATTGAAGACGAGACAGCCGGCGGCGAGCCCCTCCCAGAACCGCCAGCTGTCCCATTGGATGAGGCGCGGCGGACGCGGATCGAGCCGGGCCAGCATCTCATGGAAAGCGCGCGCGAATCTCGCGCGGCGGCCCCCGACCAGATAGCGCGGGTGAAACGGCGCGGGCGGGATCAACTCGCCACAGAAAGCCACGATGGCCTGCGCGGACCGGAGCCGTTCGTAATAGGCGCGGCTGTGGCGGTGTTGGGTCTGCTCCCACATGAGCCGGTCGTAGGGATCGGTCGGGGTGAGGCTCAGGTCGTCGCGTTGCTCATTAATGGCGTAATGCGCCCGGGCGGCCGTGACAAACGGCGGACCGGCCTGGGTGCGGGCGCCGTGCACATAGGGATGGCTGGCGCCGAAATTGACGAGCAGCTCGTTGCGGCGCTCGCGCCAGGGTGGCGCTCCGGCGGTCATGCCGATCAGGCGAGTGCTGAGCCCGAGCACCCAGGGGCGGTGGTTGGCGGGATGGAAGCAGCGGCGGTTGTATTTCGCGCGAAAGACGGCGTCGAAGGCGCGGAATTCCGGACGCCAGCCGCCCGTCTCGTAGCCGTCGTCGAGGTCGAGGTAGGCGGTCTTGTAGCGCCGGCCCGGGGCGAACAGCCCGTCAGGCAGCGGGCGCTCGTCGATGCGAAAATCGGCGTTGATCCAGCGTGTCCACACGTAGGAAACCGCGACGATGTCGCAGTCCGCAGGTCCGATCCGCGGATCGTGGCGAACCAGCCAGTCGTCGGGTTCCGGCGAGCGGCGCCAATAGTTGCAGTTGCCGAACACCTCGCAGCCGACCTGCTGCAAGCCGTCGGCCAGCACGACCACGTCGTCCTGGTAGGCGGCGGGATTGTCGCGACAGTAGAAGAAGACGCGGGGGGCGCTGCGGCTCACAGTTTCACGGGGAAGGGGCCGTGCGAGAAAGTTCCTCCCAGGCGCGGCGACGGCCGGCCAGTTGGGCGGCCCGAACCTTACGCTCGATCGGCGTCAGGTGACGCCCGTGCCAGAGCCGGCGGAGGGTCTCGCGGATCCGGCCGGTCCGGGGGGGCAGTTGTCCATGGGAGAGATAATAATGAAGGGTGTCGGAGTAGCCACGGTCATGGGCGTTCTTGCACAGGTAGGCGGCGGTGCAGCGCTCGGCCGGGATGAGATGCTCGAGCTTGAGGGCACGGAACACGCCCTTGCCGAGCCCCATCGCGCAACCGGTGTAACAGAGGTCGGTGTCGCCACCGGCCAGGCGCTGGTCGCCGCAAAGGTCGAGCCGGCCCCTGCGCGGGTCGCGGCGCAGGGCCGCGGCGTAGGCGTCGGCCACGTTGCGGCGGACGCACAGACCGGCGCCCCAGGGCGTGGAATCGTGGTGATCGGGATCGTTGGACCACAGGTCGTGTTCCGCCGAGCGCAGGGTGAGGAGCGGATACAGGCTGGGAGGTGGCGCCAGGTCGGGACGCTCGAAGCGTCCGGTGATGACCCCGCCCCAGGTGCCCAGCCACGGATGTTCCTCGCCGAGGCGCAGCGCAGTTGCGAGGAAATCGGGTGCCAGGACGTTGTCCTGATCCACCACGGCGATGACACCGCCGCAGGTGTGGGCGAAGCCTGCAAGCCGGGCGGCGACGAGCCCTGGCGTCTCCTCGCGCACGACCTTTCCATGCGGGTGCCAGGCGACGAGATCGGGTGTCACCGGCACCTTCGAGCGGTTGTCCACCAGCACAAGGTCCCATTCATCGGGTGGCAGGCTCTGTGCGCGCAGGGCCTCCAGTGTCGGGCCGATATGCCCGGGCGGCGGGTTGTAAACGGGGATGGCGACGGAGATCCGGATCATGAGGCGGGAGTTGTGGACCACCGGGCAAAGGGCCAGGGATGCCTGCAACTGTTGGCGTGGTTGGGATCGGCGACCGTGATCTCGGGCCGGCCGTGCAGCAGGTGCTCGACGGCCTCGACGCCCTGCATGAAGGAGTGGTCCTGGTTGCTGACCTCGTAGATCCAAGCGCCGAACCGGCCGCGCGAATAGACGCCGTGTCCGGCGAAGAACGGCAGCAACGTGGCCAGCGCCTCGTCGCGGTGCAGGCCGGGTGTCGGATAGCCGTGGCCGGCGCGGAAACTCCAGGTCGAAATGATGTCCTCCCGGCGCGCCACGAGCTTCGTGTTGAGCGCGCCCGTGATGACCTGCCCGAGCAGACGGCCGTGATCGACGGGTTTGTCGGCGGATTCGGAAACCTCGGCCATCAGGGACCAGTGTTGCGTGGCGTCGGGCACGTTATTGGGCGAATAGTTGCTGAAGACCGTGACGCGGTAGAACGGGCAGTTGTCCTCGGGGAAATACATCCAGCACTTCGTGCGGAGCTCGGGCGGCGGCTGGCCGCGGAGGCCGAGACCGAAGATGTTGGAGCTGGAATGGAGCAGGCCGCGGGCGGCGAGCGGCTCGAGCCGGGACTGGTCGCTGAGGCGGATCAGCTCGCGCAGCGGCAGCGTCGAGATCAGGCGGTCGTAACCGAAGGTGCGGCCGTCGGCCAGATGCACGCGGCGGGCCGGCAGATCCACGCGCACGACCTTGGCTCCGTAAAGCTGGCGCCCGGCGGGCAGACGGCGGGCGCAGGCGCGCCAGATGGCGCCCGTGCCGCCGTGCTTGGGGAAGTTGAAGAGGTTGTTCGGACCCCACGACACGTCGTCCTTGTGGTGGGCGAGGTTGTGGAGCACGCGGCCGAGGTCGGCGACGGCAACGCGTTCACCGACCCAGCGGACGTTCAGCTTTTCGGGCGCATAGGCCCAGACCTTGAAATTGTAGGGGCGCAGAAACACCGCGGCGATGCCGGCGCCGAAAGTCGCGTCGATCCATTCGCCGAAATTTGCCGGCTGGGGAGGCGGCTGGCGCGCGACGGCCAGCAGGCCCTGGAGGCACTTGTCGAGATCCGCGGGCGGGAGACGGTGGATGTTGTTCTGGAACGGGTAGGGAACGAAGCGGTCGCGCACCCAGACCCAGGATTCACGTTGGTGACGGAGCCAGCCGTCGGCGCCGAGGAACGTCTCCATGGCGCGGTCGAAGTATTCGTAGTGCGAGAACTGCACGTGGCCGCCGATGTCCCAGGTGAAGCCCTGCGGATCAACAAACGAAGCCGCGAGACCGCCAGGATGATCCTGCGCCTCGATCAGCGCCCAGTCGGTGTTGCCCAGTTCGTGCAGGCGCCAGGCCGCGCCCAGCCCGGTCGGACCGGCACCCAGGATGAGAAGGGGATGATGATGGTTCACGGAAGCGGGGCGGCGGCGGCCGGGTGGCCCAGCACCCGCCCGACAAAGGCGGCCAGGCGGGCATGGTAACGGTCAACGGCGAATTCGCGGGCGTAGAGTTCCCGGTTGCCCGCCCGCACGGCAGGCCGGCGCGCCTGCCCCGCCGAACACTCGAGCAGCACCGGAAGCAACGCCTCGGGTGTGGCGGCGTCGAGGCAACGCAGGCCTGGACCGGCCCAGGGACGGAAGATTTCGTGGCCGTGTGTGCACGTCATCAACAGGGGTGTGCCGATGGCGAGCGTCTCCATCACGCTCAGGTCAAGATAGCTCTGCCGGTTGGCGTTGATGACGTAGTCGGCCGTCGCGATCCAGTCGTGCACGCGGCTGGTGAAACCGACGTCGATCACGCCGGGGTGGTCGGGCCGTTCGCCGGTGCCGCACAGGATCAGCCGCAGGTCGGGGCGCTGCGCGTGGGCGCGCTGGAAGGCGGCGAGCACGGCGTCGAATCCCTTGATGGGCAGCCGGCGGCCGATGTAGAGCAGATAGGTGAACTGCGGGTCCAGCGGCAGCGGCCGCACGGCGGCCGGCCGGGCTGCGCCGGATTGCAGGTAGAGAACCTCGCAATCTGGCCGCAGGATCGGTGCATAGATCGGCCGGACGCCGGCATTGGGCAGGACCACGATATCGGCGCGCTGCATCAGACGCCGCGTGCATGCCTCGGCCTCGCGGCGGCGCCGCGCCCCTTCGGGTGTGTCGGCGGGGATTTCCTCCCACGGCAGCTCCGGGCAGTGCGGCTGGTATAGTACCGTCTGCCCCGGGCTCACGAAGGGCTCGAAGATCTGGTAAACGCCCTGATCCATGAACCAGAGGAATTTCACCCGGTCGAGTCCGGCGGCATGAAACAGCTCCTCGCGGGCGACAACCTCGGCGGTGGACATCTTCCATCGCTGGGCGCGGCCGGATATCCAGGCGGACAATTGTCTGAGCCGGCGCGCCACCCGTGCTCCGGTGACGACGGACACCGGCGAGACCGCCAGTCCCTCGAACGTGAACGGCCGCAGCAACTGACTGATAAAGCCCTCGGGACCTCCGGCCGTGGTCTGCCCCGGAAAAGGGAAGACCACGAGGATGCGGTGTTCGAGCGGCATGCGATTGACCTCAGTCCCGGTCCGGTTGGCGGGAGATGACCAGTGGAAGCGTGACGAGACCCAGTTCATCGCGGGAACCGCGCTGCTGCTCGTCTTCCAGGATGCTGAAATGATAACAGGCCGGATTCCAGGCGTAGCGTTCCGGATGTCCGTCGCAGAAGCCGAGTCCGATCTGGAACATGCCGGGCGCGAGCTGGGCCACCGGCAGCCGGCAGGTGAAGGTCAGCCGGCCGGCCGCTGTGCGGGTAAATGCGCTGGGCCCGGGTTCGTGCGCCGTGCATAGCCGGATGCCATCGGCAAAGAGAGCGACCGTGGCACGCAGGCGGGCGATCTCGCGGGTGAACACGGCCTCGACGACCAGCTCGGCGGGATCTGTCCGGGTGCATTGGCCGGAACCGACACTGGTGCCCTGCAGCCGGATGCCGGTCAGTCTGACCGCACCGGCCAGCGGGCCGGTAAGCGTCTGCGCCGCCGTGTCAGGGCTTTGTTCGGATTGGTAGCGGGCGAGGGTGGCCTGCACCGGACCGGCGCATTCGAGGCGGCCTGACCGGAGCAGGATAGCGCGGTTGCACAGCGCCCTCACCTGACCGAGGTTGTGGCTCACAAAGAAGACCGTGCGGCCCTGGGTCGTCACATCCTTCATCTTGCCCAGACACTTTTTCTGGAAGGCGGCGTCACCGACGGCCAGCACCTCGTCCACGATGAGGATCTCGGGTTCCAGGTGGGCGGCGACGGCGAAGGCGAGGCGCACATACATGCCGCTGGAGTAGTGCTTCACGGGCGTGTCGAGGAAGCGCTCGACCTCGGCGAAGGCCACGATCTCGTCAAACTTCCGGGTGATTTCGGCGCGCGACATGCCGAGGATCGCGCCGTTGAGGAAGATGTTCTCCCGGCCGGTGAGCTCGGGGTGGAAGCCGGTGCCCACCTCGAGAAGACTGGCGACCCTTCCGCGGATCGTCGCCCGGCCGGTGGTGGGCTCGGTGATGCGGGAAAGGATTTTCAGGAGCGTGGACTTGCCGGCGCCGTTGCGCCCGATGATGCCGACCACGTCACCCTCGTTGACCTCGAACGAGACGTCGCGCAGCGCCCAGAATTCCTCCACCGCCGGCAGGTCGCCCGGATTGCGCCAGCGCCGCAGCAGGCCGCGCGCGCCGTGCGCGAGACGGTCGCGCAGCGTGTCGTGCCTCATCTGATGACCGATGAAGTAGCGCTTGCCCAGGCCTTCGACGCGGATGACGGGCTGGCTCATGTCAGATGATGTCGGCGAAGCTGCGCTCGGTGCGCCGGAAATACCACAGGCCGCTCCCGAGGAGCAGCGCGCCGATGACCAGGGACACGGCGAAACTCGGCCAGTAGAACGGGCCGCTGCCGTCGAGCAGGCACCAGCGGAAGCCCTCGATCATGCCCGTGAGCGGGTTCAGCGCGAGCAGGTCGCGCCAGTTGGGCAGGATGTCGGTGCGGAAACCGATCGGCGAAAGGAACACGCCCACCTGCAGCAGGAAGGGCACGATGAAGCGAAAATCGCGGTATTTGACGGTGAGCGCGGTCAGCCACAGGCCGGCGCCGAGCGAGATGAGAACGGTGCCAAGCAGGAAGACCGGCAGCAGCAGCCACGACCAGCCCGGCGGGTGTCCGTAAACGAGGCTGGCCACGACATAGATGACGAACACGATCAGGAAATCGAGCAGGGCCACGGCCAGAGCGGAGACCGGCACGATGAGGCGCGGGAAATAGACCTTGGAGACAAGATGGGTGTTGGCCACGAGGCTGCCGCTGGCGCCGGAGAGGCCGTTGGCGAAGAGCTGCCACGGGAGGACCCCGGCCATCACCATGAGCGGGTAGGCGGGGTCGCCCCTGCCCATGCCGGCGAGCACGCCGAAGATGAAGCTGAAGATGCCGGTGGTGACGAGCGGCTGGAGCACGGCCCAGGCGACGCCGAGCACGGTCTGCTTGTAGCGCACCTTGATGTCGCGCCAGGCGAGGAACCCGAGGAGCTCGCGGTAACGCCAGAGGTCGGCCCAGTAGTGGCGGCTGGCGCGGCCGGCTTCGAGCACGAGTTCCGGGGAGGCGGCGGAGCTGGACATGGTTTCAGGCGAGGGCGGCGGCGAGCCGGCGCTGGAAGGCGGGGAAAGCAAAGGCGGCGGCGTGCCGCCGCACAACCTCCGAATCGCGTGGATGCCGCACGAGTTCACTGATGGCGGCGGCAAGGTCCGGGACGTTGCCGTAATCCACCAGCGTGCCGACGGAATCGTTGATCACCTCCGGTGCCCCGCCGGCGCGGGCGCCGAGGCAGGGCTTGCCGTAGATCATGGCTTCGAGATAGACCAGTCCGAAACCCTCCTTGCGGCTGGGGAGGGCGAAGAAATCGCACGCCGCGTATTCCGAGCGCAAATCCTCGTCGCTGAGCGGGCCGAGGAAGTCCACCGAACCGGCCACGCCGAGCTGCGCTGCCAAGGCGGTGAGCCGCGGCATGTCGTCCCCTGTGCCCACGATGCGGAGGCGCGCCGCCGGGAAATCGCGTCGCACGAACGGCATCGCCTCGATGAGCGTGTCGAAGCCTTTGTAGGTGTCCGTGGCCGTCAGCCGTCCCACGGCAAGGATGCGCGGCAGGGCGAAGGGTGTCCGGGGGACCTGGTCGTTCAGGGCGGGGTCGAAGTGCGGGTCCAGGGTGTTGGGCACGACCAGCAGCCGGTCGGCGGGGAGGTCCGGGCAGAAGCGGAGCATCTGGCGCCGGGTGTATTCGCTGACGCAAAGGATGCGGTGTGCGCCGCACAAGGCGCTGCGCTCCAGCCGGGTGTAGGGCCGCCATACCTCGATGCCGTGGGCCACCAGGTAATAGCGGAGCGGCGGGCGGACACACCGGGCCAGCCAGGCGATGGGCAACTGGTGCAGATGGGCGCAGACCAGCCGGTCGGCCCGCCGTGCCAGCCGCAGGGCGTGCCGCACGAAGACGAGCTTGCGGCGGTCGCAGCCGAGATGCTCGCCCAGCCGGCCGTTGGCGTAGCGGGCGAGCCGGGGCTCGTGTCCGGGTCGGTCGTTGAGCACGAGCGAGTCCACGCGGTCGCCGGGACCCGAGAGTTCGCACAGCGCTTTCAGGTAGAGCCGCATGATGCGCGCGATGCCGCCCTCGTGCAGGAACAGCTCGGGACTGAGCAGCAACGTGTTCATGCGGCCGCCCTCCGGTTGGCGAAGGCGATCAGCATCGCCAGGGTCCAGACACGCGACCAGGCGCGGGTATCGCGGCCGGCGAGGTAGTTTTCCCAGAGCCGGGTCGCCTCGCCGGCTTCGAGCCACGGACAGGCGGCGAGCGAGGCGGCGGAGAAGGTCTCGTCGAGGAAGGGCTTCAACTCGGCGCGCATCCAATGGGCGAAGGGCAGGGTGAAGCCCTGCTTCGGGCGATGACGGATGGCGGCGGGCACGAAGTCGGCCGTGGCATCGGCCAGGGCGCGCTTGGGCGTGCGGGGATCGTGCTTGAACCACGCCGGCTGCGGCCACAGCCACTCGAAGAGCACGCGGTCCACGAACGGCACGCGCAGCTCCAGCGCGTGGGCCATGCTGAACACGTCGCTGTCGCGCAGCAGGGTGTCGGTCATGTAGGTGCGCAGTTCCCATGCGCTGATGATCTGGAACGGATCCGCGCCGATCAGCTCAAACGCGAAGTCCTCCAGCATGGGATGGTTCGGCCCGAGCCGGGCCGCCAGCCGGCGGGCTTCCGGCGCGAGCAGGGCGAGGCGCTGGGTCTCGGGCAGCACGCGTCGCTGGAGCGAGGCCAGCTCGTGCAGGTCGCGGGCGTGGCCGAGAAAGTCGGCGAGCTTGCGGGCCCGCGTCGAGGGCTGACGGCGCAGCCACTGCTGCAACCGCTCGCGCAGCCCCGCGGGCAACCGTCGCCAGCAGGGCAGCAGACTTCGCAGCCGGGGCAGCACCCGGAACGACGGATAGCCGCCGAAGAGCTCGTCGCCGCCAAGGCCGGACAAGGCGACCGTGACACCACCGGCGCGGGCGAGACGGCTGGCGTAGTAGGTGTTGATGCCGTCGCCGGTCGGCTGGTCGAGCGCGGCAACGAAGCGGGGCAGGTCGGCGGCGACGCGCGCGCCGGTCAGCAGATCCTCGTGGTGCTCGGTGCCGAAGGCCTGTGCGGCGAGGCGTGCGCCGGCTTGCTCGGAAAAGCCGGCTTCGCCGAAGACGAGCGAAAACGTCTTCAGCTTGGCGCCGCCCAGGCGGGTCATGAGTCCGACCACCGCGGTGGAGTCCATGCCGCCCGAGAGAAACGCGCCGACCGGCACATCGGCCAGCCGGTGTGCACGGATGGAATCCTCCAGTTGGTGTCGCAGTCCGTGCGCGAAATCTTGGTAGTTCGTGGCGGCGCGGGCGGGGTGGGCCGGGGCGGGCAGATGCCACCAGGCGCCCGTGCACAGCGAACCGCGCGCGTCGAGGGTCAGGCAGTGCCCCGGGGGGAGGTTGGCCACGCCACGGTAGATGGTGCGCGGGGCCGGCACGCTGAACCAGGCGAGGTATTCGCCGACCGAGGCTGGATCAATCTCGCGCGGCACGGCGCCGCTGGCGAGCAGGGCGTTCAGCTCGGAGGCGAAGGCCAGCCCGCCGCCGGGCAGGCGCGCGTAATAGAGCGGCTTGATGCCGAACGGGTCGCGCGCGGCGAAAAGCATGCGCTCGCGGGCATCCCACACGGCGAAGGCGAACATCCCGCGCAGACGCGCCAGGCACTCCGCCCCGTGCCGGGCGTAGGCCGCGAGCAGCACCTCGGTGTCGCAATGCGTGCGGAAAACGCATCCGCCGGATTCAAGGCCGGCCCGCAGTTCGCGGTGGTTGTAGATGGCGCCGTTGAAGACGACAGTGTAACGACCGTCGGGCGTCGTCATCGGCTGGCGGCCGTTGGCCGGGTCGAAGATCGCCAGCCGGCACATGCCGAGGGTGAGATCGCCATCGGCATGGAGTCCGCGATCGTCCGGACCGCGATGCGCCTGCCGCTGCACCATGCGCGTGACCGCTTCGGTGCGCTCCGTCCGACCGAGCTTCGTCGAGAAAATGCCGGCTATGCCGCACATGGCGGGCAGGAGAGGAGACAGCTTCGCCGCGTCACTTCCGGGGGCAGGGAAGAGACCCTAGGTGTCTTTGGGGGCAATGGGCCCAAGCAGTAGCCGTTACCGGCCGGTCCTAGCCAACAGCAGGCCCCGGCCAGTAGCAATGCCGTTTTCGCGCAAAGCCTTAGAGACAAATGGCTTTGCTCAGCTCCGTGGATTTGTCTGGGGATGTCAGCAGCGCCACCAAGTGCAGGCCGAAATCCACCGCCGTGCCCGCACCCCGGGAAGTCGTGATTTTGCCGTCGGTGACAATTTTTTCGGCGGCGAGGATGGCTGGCAGCTCGGGTGCGACCGAGAAATGCGCGGTGTAACGCCTGCCGGCGAGCAGCCCGGCGTCGTGCAGCACGGCCGGTGCGGCGCAGATGGCGGCGAGCCAGCGGCCGGCCTTGTGTTGTTTCAGGACCAGGGTGCGCACGCGCGGGTCGGCGCGCAGGTGCTTGACGCCGGCACCGCCGGGCAGGAACAGCAGGTCGAAGTCTCGGTCCAGCACAGCGGCCAGCGTGGTGTCGGTGTGCGCCGTGATGCCGCTGCGACCCGTGACATGGATGCCGTCGCCCAAGGCGGCGGTGGTCACCTCCACGCCGGCGCGGCGCAGGAGGTCAATGGGGGCGAAAGCCTCGATTTCCTCGAAGCCGTCGGCGAGGGGGACGAGCACGGTGGGCATGGCGGACGCAGTATCAGGCAACAAGGGCCAGGTGGCAAGAGACGGAATCCACGCCGCCGGGCATCTCCTTCTTGTTACTTGGTCCCTGGTCCCTGATACTTCCGTAATGCGACTCCTCGCGGACAAACGCCTCGTGATCTTCGGTTGCGGTTACATCGGATCGGCGGTGGCGCAGGCGGCGCTCGCGGCCGGTGCACGCGTGGAGGCGCTGACGCGCAACGCGGAGAAAGCCGCCGTCTTGCGCGCCACCGGACTCTCCCGCGTCGTGGTGGCGGATCTGGCTTCCACCACGTGGCATGGACAGATTGAGCGGGCGCCGGATTTTGTCGTGAACACGGTCAGCTCCGGCGGGCCCGACCAGTACTGGCAGTCCTACGTCGTCGGCATGCAGTCCATATTGAGCTGGGCGGCGGCCGGACCGGCGCCGGTCGGCACGATGGCCTACACCAGCAGCACCTCGGTCTATCCGCAGGGCGCGGGAGCGGTGGTGGACGAAACGGCGGAGGCGCCGGGCGCCACGCCCAACGGCCGGATCATCCGCGAATCCGAGGTTCTGCTGGAGAACGCCCCGGCCTCCGCGGTCCGCCGTCGTTTCATCCTGCGCCTGGCGGGCATTTACGGCCCGGGCCGGCACCACCTGCTCGATCAGCTCCGCGCCGGGACGGAAACGCTGAACGGTTCGGGCGAACACCGCCTCAACCTTGCGCACCGGGACGACATCGTGGCGGCGATTATGGCTTCACTGGTTGCGCCGGCGGAAAACGGCGGGGCGATCTACAATGTCGCCGACGACGCCCCGGCTACGCGCGGGGAGGCGGTCGCCTGGCTGTGCGCGCAGCTCGGGCGACCGGTGCCGGCGTTCGACGGTTCGACCGCCGCCCGGCGCGGCGGGGCGCCGATGCCCGACCGGGTGATCACCAATGCGAAAATCCGTCGCGAACTCGGCTGGATGCCCAAGCATCCTGATTTCCAATCGGGTTTTGGGGAGATTCTGAAAAACTGCGCCCGCTAGCATGTCGTCCCGAGGAGGAATCCAGAACGCCGGGCACCGCGGTCGTTTCTCTGGATTTTCCGTCCGGAATGACAATTTCGAGTGCAGGTATCATCCGTGTGCTCCGTGGTTGTGCGGGTTTTGCAGCGCAGATTGTGCGTGATTCGGGCGCGTTCGTGTTCATTAGTGTCCCTCTCAACCCCTCATTCCCATGGCCGGCGTAGGCAAATTGCTCAAACAAGCCCAGAAGATGCAGCGTCAGATGGAGGAGATGCAAAAATCCCTCGAGACGCGCGAACTCGAGGTATCCAGCGGCGGTGGCGCCGTGCGGGTGAAGATCAACGGTGCGGGCAAGTTCCTCGCGCTGAAACTCGACCCTGAGTTCCTGAAGGAAGCTCCCGGGCTGGTCGAGGAGACGGTGCTCCGCGCCGTGCAGGAGGCCGCCGCGAAGGCCAAGGCCCTCGGCGAATCCGAGATGCAGCGCATTTCCGCCGGCTTCCAGATGCCGGGCATGCTCTGAGGTGCGATGACTCCTGCCCTCGAACAATTGCAGAAGGCGCTGAAGCAACTGCCCGGCATCGGCTACCGCTCGGCCGAGCGGATCGCCCTGCACCTGCTGGTCGAGAAGCCCGCGCGCCTGCCCGAGCTGGTGACGGCGCTGCAGTCCGCCGCGAAGGGCGTGCGCCGTTGCACCCTCTGCGGCAACCTCGCGGAGGAGGAGCACTGCCCGATCTGCGCCGACGAGAAGCGTCGCACCGGCCAGGTGTGCGTGGTCGAGAACGTGCAGGACCTCGCCGCCCTCGAACGCTCGGGCGCCTATCGCGGCCGCTACCACGTCCTGCACGGCAAGCTCTCGCCGATCCGCGGGGTCGCGCCGGAGGATCTCAACCTCGCCGCCCTGCTCGCCCGCGTCGGGAGCGGCGAAGTGACGGAGCTGATTCTCGCGCTCTCCAACGACGTCGAAGGCGAGGCGACCTGCCATTACCTCACGGAGCGCCTGCCGAAGAGTGGCTTCACCGTCACGCGCATCGGCTTCGGCCTGCCCAGCGGCGGCGGGGTGCTCTATGCCGACGCCGTCACGCTCAAGAGCGCCCTCGAAGGGCGCCGGAGCTACTGAGCCACTGAGGACTTGCGAACCGGGCGGCGGCTGGCTTTAGTCGGCGCGTTCTTTTCCTGCGCCATTAGTATATCGGCTATTATGCGTGCTTCCCAAGCATGAGAGGAGGGTTCGATTCCCTCATGGCGCACCACCTGCCGTCGTCCCGCCGAGCGGGTCCGGGCGAGGCACCTCGCCGAAGCTCCGCGAACGGAGGCAGGCTGCTTGCAGCAAACGCCCTCCGCCTGGCCGGAACCCGGGAACCCATCGCCCCGCTTTCTGTCCATCATCAGCTCAACCCCCGCATATCCCATGAAAACGCTCCGCATGATCCTGGCTCTTGCCATTGTCGGTTTCGTTGCCGCCGCCCTCCAGGCTGGCGAGGAAAAGAAGGAATCCAAGGCCGCCGGCTGTTGCGCCAAGGCCGAGGCCAAGGGCGAAAAATGCACCCACGAGTGCTGCGCCGAGGCCGCCAAGGCCGGCAACAACTGCGAAAAATGCAAAGGCAGCGGCAAGATCGAGAAGAAGGCCGAGCACGAGCACAAGAAGTAGTGACGCAGGGCGTCTCCGTCTTGCGGACAAACTCGCCGCCGCGCCCCGATACCGGGCGCGGCTTTCAGGCCCATGTAGGGCGCACCGGTCCCGGTGCTGCGCCGGGAGCAAGGAGAAATGCACGGCGGCCCGGCCCACCGCTCACCGCACGTCCGCGGTGGCGCGGCCGTGCTGCAGGCTGCGCCAGCGTGCGCTGACCCGCGCGAAGATGTCGTCGGGGGCGAGGCCGTGGTTGGCGCGCAGCAGCTCGACGCTGCTGCCGTGCTCCACGAATTTGTCGGGCCAGCCGACGCGCTCGACCGGCGTGGGGCAGTGCGCTTCCTGCAGGGCTTCGAGCACCGCGCTGCCGAAGCCGCCGGCGAGGACGTGGTCCTCCATGGTCACGAGCAGCGGCACGACGGCGGCCTGGCTGAGCAGGAGGTTGCGGTCGAGCGGCTTGACGAAGCGGGCGTTCACCACGCCGACGGAGATGTGTTCCTCGCGTTCGAGACGCTGCGCCAATTTGCGCGCTTCCTGCACCATCGGGCCGAGCGCCCAGATGACGACGTTGGTGCCGACCTTGAGCAGCTCCGCCTGGCCGACGGGCACGAGGGCGGGCTCGGTCTTGACCGCCGCGCCGGTGCCGGCGCCGCGCGGATAGCGGATGAAGCCGGGGCCGGGCAGGTGCAGGCTGGTGTGCAGCATGTCCACCAGCTCGTCCTCGTCCTTGGGCTGCATGACCGTGGCGTTGGGCACGCAGCGGAGGTAGCTGAGGTCGAACAGGCCGTGGTGCGTTGGCCCGTCGTTGGGCGACAGGCCGGCGCGGTCCAGGCAGAAGGTGACCGGCAGGTTCTGCAGGGCGACGTCGTGGATCACCATGTCGTAGGCGCGCTGCAGGAAGGTCGAGTAGATGGCGCAGACCGGACGGAAGCCCTTGGTCGCGAGGCCGGCGGCGAAGAGCACGGCGTGCTCCTCGGCGATGCCCACGTCGAAGAACTGCGCCGGCACCTCCCGGGCGAGCTGGGAGAGACCGGTACCGCTGGGCATGGCGCCGGTGATGCCGAGCACCTTGGGGTTGGCGCGGGCGAAGCGGGCCAGCGCGGCGCCGAACACGTCCTGATAGGCGGGCGGCGTGCCGGGGATGGGCTTCAGGCTCTCGCCGGTCTCGGGGTCGAAGGGGCTGGCGCCGTGGAATTTCTCGGGGTGGGCGAGGGCGGCCTCGAGGCCCTTGCCCTTCTTGGTCAGCACGTGGATGAGCACGGGCACGTCGCAGTGCTTGGCGAACTCGAGGTTCTTGACCAGCGCGTCGAGGTTGTGGCCGTCCACCGGGCCGAGGTAGCGCAGGCCGAATTTCTCGAAGAGCGACGATTCGACGAAGAAGTCCTTCGTCTCGCGCTTCCACTTGTTATAGACCTTGTTCATCTCCACGCCGGCGGGGAAGCTCTTGAAGAAGGCCTCCACGTCGTGGTGCAGCTTGTTGTAGGTCGGGTTGGTGCTGAGCCGGTTCAGGTAGCCGGCGATGGCGCCGACGTTCTTCGCGATGGACCATTCGTTGTCGTTGAGGATGACGATCAGGCGCTTCGTGGAGCTGACGACGTTGTTGAGCGCCTCGAGCGTGACGCCGCAGGTGAACGCCGCGTCGCCGCACACGGCTACGACGTGCTCGTGGGAGCCGCGCAGGTCGCGGGCGGTGGCCATGCCGAGGGCGGCGGACAGCGCGGTGCCGGCGTGGCCCGCGCCGAAGGCGTCGTGCGGGCTCTCGCTGCGGCAGAGGAAGCCCGAGGCGCCGCCGGTCTTGCGCAGCCTGGCGAAGTAGTCGCCGCCGCGGCCGGTGAGCAGCTTGTGCACGTAACCTTGGTGCGCGACGTCGAACACGAGCTGATCCTCCGGCGTCGTGAACACGCGGTGCAGCGCGATGGTCAGCTCGACCACGCCGAGGTTGGGTCCGACATGGCCGCCGTTGCGCGAGGTGACCTCGATGAGCTTGTCGCGGATCTCCTCGGCGAGCTGCGGGAGCTGTTCGGGTGCGAGGGCCTTGACGTCGGCGGGGCCGGCGATACGGGAAAGGAGGGGGGGCGGGACGGTCGCGGAGGTGCTCATCGTGCGAGGTGGGGCCGGCGGCTTACTCCGCACGCGTGGACTCGAAGGCCTCGAAGGACGCGCTGCCGTCCTTCGCCTTCTTCAGTTTCTCGATCTTGAGTTCGGCGTCCTTCAGGCGGCTCTCACAGACCTTGAGGAGCTTGGCGCCCTCCTCGTATTTGGCGAGGAGTTCGGCCAGCGGCACCTCGCCCGATTCCATCGAATCAACGATGGCTTCGAGTTTGGTCAGGGCAGCCTCGAAACTGAGCTTGGCGGTCTTTTCTGAATCCACGCGCGCACTGTGCGCCCCGGCACAGGGCATTTCAACAAATCTTTGGCGGAACGTTGGCGGGCAGCGATTTGGACTGGCACACCGGGGAAATCAGGGTCCACTGAGCCCATGCATTGGCTGCCCCTGACAGTCATCGGTCTCCTGCTCGCCCGTCTCCTCGCCCAGCTCGGCCTGGAGGCGCTCAACCGTGCGGAGGTGCGGCGCAACGCGGGAGCGCTGCCGTCGGCGCTCGAAGGTGTGATGGACGCCGCCACCTACGCCAAGTCCGCGGACTACACGCTGGCGAAAAGCCGGTTCGCGTCGGTCGAGCTCCTCTACGATGCCGTCGTGCTGGTGGCCGTCCTCTTCAGCGGCCTGCTGCCTTGGCTGTGGACGCGTTTCGACGCGCTGGCGCCGGGCGCGGCGTGGAGCGGGGCGCTGTATCTGGCCGTGACGATGCTCCTGCTCGGCCTGCCGGGTCTGCCGCTGGCCTGGTGGGCGCAGTTCCGGCTGGAGGCGCGTTTCGGCTTCAACCAGAGCACACTGCGGCTGTGGATCACCGACCAGATCAAATCCACGCTGCTCGGCCTGCTCATCGGCTTCCCGCTCGCGTGGGCGGTGCTCGCGCTGGTGGCGCGGGCGGGGTCGCTGTGGTGGGTCTGGGGTTTCGCGCTGCTGTTCGGGTTCCAGCTCCTGATGCTCGTGCTCTATCCGAAGCTCATCCTGCCGCTCTTCAACAAGCTCACGCCCCTGCCCGAGGGCGAGGCACGCACGCGCCTGCTGGCGCTGGCCGACCGCACCGGCTTCCGCGCGCAGACCATCGAGGTCATGGACGGCTCGAAGCGCTCCGCGCACTCCAACGCCTTCTTCACCGGCTTCGGCCGCTTCCGGCGCATCGTCCTCTTCGACACGCTCATGGCGCAGCTCGCGCAGCCGGAGCTGGAGGCCGTGCTGGCGCACGAGATCGGACACTACAAACGCGGGCACATTCCGCAGCGCCTCGTCACGGTCGGCCTGCTCCAGTTCGGCGCCTTCGCCGTCGTCGCATGGCTGGCGCAGGCGCCGTGGTTCAACGCCGCCTTCGGCCTGCCGGCCGGCGCCACCGCGCCGACCTTCCTGCTCTTCGGCCTGCTTGGCGGGCTGGCGACCTTCTGGTTCACACCGCTGGGCAACTGGGTGTCGCGGAAACACGAATACGAGGCCGACGCCTTCGCCCGCGACGCCATGGGCGGGCCGGCCGAGCTCTCGGGCGCCCTGCGCAAGCTCTCGCAGAAGAACCTGGCGAACCTCACGCCGCACCCGCTCTACAGCGCCGTGTATTACTCGCACCCCACGCTCGTGGAGCGCGAACGCGCGCTGCGGTCCTGATCTGAGCCGCGGATCACACGGATGGTCACGGAGAAGCGAATGCAGAGTGTCCATCCGTGTTTATCCGTGCAGTCAGTGGTCAAAACTGCCTCCTTGGTGTCGTCATGACCTTTCTGCGCCTTTTGTGCCTTATTGCGGCCAACCTGCTCTTTGGCTGGGCGGCCCGGGCGGGGATCACGGTGGCCACTTACAACGTTGAGAACTACACGCTCGCGAACCGCCTGGTGGATGGCGTCTATCGCGAGGCCTATCCCAAGCCCGAGAGGGAGAAGGCGGCCCTGCGGCGGGTGATCGCCGCCATCGCGCCCGACGTGCTCGCCGTGCAGGAGATGGGCGCGCAGCCCTACCTCGACGAGTTCCAGCGCGAGTTGCGGCAGGCCGGGCTGGATTATCCGCACGCGGTCGTGCTCGATGCCGCCGATGCGGACCGGCACGTGGCCGTGCTGTCGAAGCTGCCGTTCAAGGAGGTGAAGCGCCACGCCGGGGTGCCGCTCACGTATTTCGGCCGGCCCGAGCGCGTGCGGCGCGGCGTGCTGGAGGCGGTCTTCGCGACGGACCGGGGCGATGTGTCGCTGTTCGTGATCCACCTGAAGAGCAAATACACCGAGCGGCAGGATGATCCCGAGGCCGCGCGCCAGCGCGCGCTCGAGGCCGAGGCGGTGCGCGACCTTGTGCTCGCGCGCTTCCCCGATCCGTCGCGGGCGATGTTCATCGTCGCCGGCGACTGGAACGACACCCGCGGCACGCGGCCGGTGCGCGCCCTGCAGAAGCGGGGCGACCTCGTGATCGGCGAACTGGTCGAGGCCCGGGACTCCCAGGGCGAGACGTGGACCCACTACTTCCGCCGTGAGGACCTCTACAGCCGGATCGATTTCCTGCTGGTCTCGCCCGGTTTGCAGCCGCTTGTTGCCGGGGGAAAGGCCCGCATCCACGACGGCCTGGGCACCACCGAAGCCAGCGACCACCGCGCGGTGTGGATGGAATTGGATCTCCACCCGAAGAAATAATTCACTCGCCCAGGGCTGTTGATTTTAGCCACGGATGGCACGGATGAACACGGATGCCGTGCCCAGATTCTTCGACTTGCGCCGCGTTTCGATAGGAACTTCTTGGGAGCGTTTTCTCTGTGCGCTCTGAAGCCCCGGTGTCGAGAAAACCCGCGGGTTCAGCGCAGTTCCTTCCGGATCACGAGTTTCAGGCCGGACCAGATGGCGTCCACGGCGCAAACCTTGATGTCCACGAAGCCGAGGGGCAGGGCGGCGGCGCGGACGAGGTTTTCGTCCACGTCGGTCGCGACACCCGAGGCCTGTTTGGGCCACGACACCCAGACCGCGCAAGCCGGCGGCACGCTCCGACGCAGCCGCGGCAGGGCCGTCTCGAGTGATTTCAATTTCGTGACGAAGAGGTGCACCGCCGGGTTTCGGACGTGACCTTCGCGCTCCACTTGACCGGCACGTCGGTCGGCAGCTCCAGCAAGGCGACCTAGCCTGCGGGCGCGGCCTGCGCGCAGGCGGTCATGCCCGGCTTGTCGCCGAGTTTCCTCCATGGCGGGGTGCCTGAGTAGCCGGGCATGATGCCTGCCGCCCTACCTTAAGGCGAGCAGGTCGCGGGTGGCGGGGACGTCCTTGATGATCTGGGAGGGCTGGGGGCCGACGCCGAGGTAGCGGAGGTTGGGGAGGTCGGCGGGGAGCTGGTCGCCGTAGGCCACCTCGACGAGGCTGCGCACCATCGCGGCGGTGTAGCGCTGGGCGTTCTTCGGAAGGTCGGCGAATTTGCGCACGCCGGAGATGTCCTCGGTCCAGCCGGGGTGCCTCGCATAGACGGGGCGCAGGGTCTTGCGCAGGGCCTCGTTGCGCGGCACGTGGCCGTGGCGCCGGCCGGCGGCGTCCTCGTAGGCGGTGCAGATGAGCAGCTCGTCGGCGCCGGAGAGGGCGTCGATTTTGTTGATCATCAGATCCTGGTAGCCGCCGTAGCGCAGGGCGTCGCCCTTTTCGACGGCGTCATACCAGCCGACCATGCGCTGGCGGCCGGTGGTGGTGCCGAACTCGAGGTGCTTGAGCTTCTGCGTGAGCGGCCGCGCGTCGTCCATCTGCGTGAGGAAGGTGTGCGTGCCGACCTTGGTGTCGTAGGCCTTGGCCACGGCGAAGGTGTGGATCGGCTGCACGGGGATGCCGGCGCTTTCGAAGAACTCGGGCGTGAAGGTGTGCGAGGCCGTGACGTTGGGCGCGAAGCCGTGGCGCTTGTCGAGCCAGTAGGCCTGGCCGAACTCGCCGATGATGCTGCGGCCGGCGGCGAGCTCGCGCAGCACGAGTTCGCGGACCTCGCCGACGTTGCGGCGGAGCTGCCGGCCGGCTTCCCAGTAGGCGGCGGTGAGGGCGTCGAGGTCGAGGGTGAAGGGCGCGGCGCCCTTGAAGCGGGTGAAGTCGAACTCCTCCTTTGCGAACAGCCCGAGTTCGACGGCCTCGGTGTTGGCACGGGTCTCGGCGGCGGAGAGTTTCTCGAAAAAGGCGTCCCACGCGGCGGGCGACACCTGGCAGACGTGCTGGATGGTGCGGCAGGCGCGCTCGGCGCGGGCGGCGAGTTTCCGGGCGAAGAAGTTGGGGCCGCCGAGGAAGTCGGCGTAGGTGATCTGCCACTGGCCGGTCTCGTCCTGGTAGGCGGGCGTGATGCCGCGGCCGGTGGAGCCGCGGGGCTCCTCCTTGAGCACGTTGACGCGGTAGTCCTCCCACGCGAGATCGAGCAGGCGGTGACTGAGGTCGGAGACGAGCGTGCGCTCGTCGATCACGAGGCGGTCAAAGACCGAGAAACCCTTCTTCTCCAGTGGGCGGCCCTCCCAGAGGAATTTGCGCGGGTCGGCGACGACGCCGGCGCCGATGGCGAGGTGGGGGACCGCGGCGGCGACGACGCCGGCGGGCAGGAGGTTGAGCTTCAGGCCGCCGGCGGTGTGGCCGGAGTTGGAGCCGCCATTGACCTTGAACACGACGGAGACGGCCGCGGGCGTGGCGCGAAGTTCCTCGATGACCTCGGGGATGAGGCGGCCTTTGCCTTCGTCACCGAAGGAGATGCCGACATCGGCAATGAGCTGGCTGCGGAAAGGGGGGAGTGGCATGGGCCGGAGGACAGAAGACAGAGGGCGGAGGACGGCCGGGCAATGGCAAACTTAGTCACAATCCCTTATGGGAGCTTTTCGTGCGGGAGCGAGCTTGCGCTGGGAAGCTTCTGGCAGGGTTGCATATTCGCTCGTCGGCGGTCGCCGGCGGTCGCTACAGTCGCCGCGATGACATCCCGCGAACGCGAACATGGCCGCCGTCTGCTTTGCCGGTTGCAGGAGCACATCCGCGATACGATGCTGGCGGCGCGCCGGCGACGAGCGCGGGATTTCGCCCGTGTGGTGGCCGTGACGGCGGCCGACACCATCTACCGGGTGGACCGGATCGGCGAGGAGGCGATCTTGGACTGGTTTGCGGCGCACTGGCCGGCGGCGTGGCCGGTGGAGATCGTGATGGAAGGCTTGGAGGAGGACGGGGCGGTCACGTTCCCGCATGGCACGCCGGTCGCGCGCACACGGTGGCGCTGCATCCTCGATCCGATCGACGGCACGCGCGGACTGATGCATGACAAGCGCAGCGCGTGGAGCCTGGCGGCGCTCGCGCCGCAGCGTGGCGCGAAGACGAGCCTGGCTGACATCGTCGTGGCTGCGATGACCGAGATTCCGACGACCAGGCAGTGGCGCGCCGACCAGCTCAGCGCCGTCAAAGGCCGGGGCGTGCAAGCGCAGGCGGTCAACGTGCTGACCGGCGAACGGCGGCGGATGGCCATCGCGCCGAGCCGGGCGCGCGACTGCCGCGGCGGTTTTGCCGCGCTCAGCCGGTTCTTCCCCGAGGGCAAGGCCCTGCTGGCCGGCCTCGAGGAGCGGCTCTGGCGGGAGCTCTACGGTGGCGGCAATCCGGCCGGACCGCTGGTGTTCGACGACCAGTATATCTGCACGGGCGGGCAGCTCCACGAGCTCGTCGCCGGACACGACAGGTTTCTGGCGGACCTGCGGCCGCTGGCGTTCCGCAAGCTGCGCATCGCTTCCGCGCCGACCTGTCATCCCTACGACATCTGCACGGCGCTCATCGCGCGCGAAGCGGGTTGCGTGATCGAGGCGCCGATGGGCGGACCGCTGCGCGCGCCGCTGGACACGACCACACCGGTGGCGTGGGCCGGCTACGCCAACGCCAGACTGGCGCGCCACATCCGGCCGGTGCTGCGGCGGTTGATCGGGAGGATGCTGTGACCTGGAGCAGGCCGATCCCTGACTGGCCCCGCGGAGAAAAGGCGGCCGGTCACAGACCCGGCCCTACCGGGCTTCGCGCCCTGAGCTTCCTTCGGGTGAAGCCGTTCGGATTCTGATCCACCCCACTCCCAGGGCCAGCAGGGCGTAGGCGGAGGCGGCGAGATGGGCGCCGGTGGCGACGCGGATGCCGGGATCGTCGAAGCGGATGGTGCCGCCGCCCTGGCCGCCGCGCAGGTGCTCGAAGAGGAGCTCGGCCGCGTAGGCGGCGATCACGGCGGGCCAGAACCATTCGTGACGGTCGCGGCTCCAGCCGGTCGCGGCCACGTAGAGCAGCAGACCGAGATTGACGGCGCTGAGACCGCCATAGCGTGCAATGCCGGGTTCCAGCCAGAACAGCGAGCCCGAGACGAACGCCGGCATCAGCACCAGGCCGAGTCGCGTGAACCACGGGTGCCGGTGCTCGGCGAACCAGCCGACGACAAGCAGCAGACCGGCGTCCATGACAAAGTGCGGCCAGCCGAAATGCACGAGGTGGCCGGTCCAGATGCGCCACCATTCGCCCGCCATGAGGCCGGCGCGTTCATAGAGCAGTGCGCCGCGCCATGGCGGAAAAAACTGGATCGCCAGCGCAACCAGCGCGCAGACGAGCACGAAGGCCGGGGGGCGGGAAGTTGGCAGCAGCTCCTTGAGCCGGTTCATCCCCGGCAAGCCTGTGGACGGGGGCCGGCAGCGCAAGCGCGCCGGCGGCCACCGGTTGCCTGTCCCGCCCTACTTGGCGACGGCGACCGCCGGGGCGGTGGCGGGCTTGGGCGGCTTGCCGTAGCCGAGGAGGCCGCGCGACTTGATGACCTCGGCGACCTTGGCGGGCACGAGCTTCTCCCAGGAGGGGTCGTTGTTCTTGATGCGCTGGAGCACGTCGCGGGAGAAGATGCTGAGGTAGTCCTCGTTGAAGCCGTTGATGCAGTCGATGTAGTGGTTTTCCAGCAGGTGGGCGTAGAGGTTGCGCAGGTGGTCGGCGACGTTGAGGTTGCGGGCCGTGATGAGGACCTTCGCGGCGAAGGCGTGGGCGACATGGGCCTGCCCGCCCTCGGCGGGGTGGCCGGTCTTGAGGTAGCTGTCGTAGGCGACCTGCTGCATCGGGTAGATGTAGAGCTTCACGGCGTGGCGGAACATGCGGCCCATGGACTCGAGGATGCCGCCCTCGAGGTTCTCGTAATACTTCTCGTTGAAGATCTCGAGGAGGTTGTTGATGCCCATGGCGACGCCGATCATCTCCTTCGTGTAGCGGCGGAAGTAGGAGACGAGGCGGTAGAACTCGGAGTAGTTCGAGATGAGCACGGTGAAGCCGATGTGGCCGAGCATGTCCACGCGGGAGAGGAAGTCCTGCTCGTCGAGCGCCCCCTCGGCGAGGAGGTTGTTCATCGTGATTTCCATGAGCACGACGACGTCCTTGCCCTTGACCATGGGTTCCTGGAGGAACTGCGCGGTGGCGCAGTTGAGCATGTCCACGTTGACATGGGTGACGGGGCGGAAGCTGCCGCGTTCGACGAGGACGGGGCGGTTGTAGATGACCTCGGAGGGTTGGAGCACGTCGCCGGCGGGGGAGAACATGACGGCGTTGGTCAGGCCGTGCTTGACGAGGTGGAGCGAGAGGATGCGGTTGTCCACGTGGGTGAACGCCGGGCCGCTGAACCTGAGCATGTCCACCTCGACGCGGTCGGTGCCGAGGTTGTCGGCGAGCGACGGGATGAATTTGTCGGGGTCGTCGCGGTAGTAGAACGCGCCGTAGATGAGGTTGGTGCCGACGATGCCGAGGGCCTCCTGCTGGAGCACGTGCTTCTTGTCGAGGGTGCGGACGTGGATGAGGATCTCGCTGGGCTCCTCGAGCGGCTTGGTCTGGAAACGGATGCCGAGCCAGCCGTGGCCGCTGCTCTGGCCGCTCTTGGCGCTGGCCGTGGCGACGGTGTCGGCATAGACGAAGAAGCAGGTGCGCTCGCCGCGCTTCTCGTGCAGGCGTTCCTTGAGCAGGCTGTATTCGTGCCCGAGCATGGTGACGAGCCGCTCGCGCGAGACGTAGCGGGGGGCCTTGCCGTAGATGGCGTCGCTGAACGTCATGTCGTAGGCCGAGATGGTCTTGGCGATGGAGCCGGAAGCGCTGCCGGCCTGGAAGAACACGCGGGCGACCTCCTGGCCGGCGCCGATCTCCGCGATGGTGCCGTAGTGGCTGCCGTCGAGATTGATCGTCAGCGCCTTGCGGTTCGTGGTCAGCAGTTCCTGTTTTTCGCTCATGACGTGGGGGCGGTTGAAGGGCTTCAGGCTAGGCCGGCGCAGGCAAATGTCTAGCCGTGTTGCGCGGGGCGGAGGCATCGGCCGATAAGTAACACAACCGCTTATCGCGGCGGGATTCCGCCCGTCCGCCGGGGCCGGCCGCGGGGCGTTTTTCGCTGGCGGGGCGGAGGCGGCGGTTTACTTTCCAGGCATGAAGAATTTCTTCACGTCATTTTTCGCCACGCTGACCGCGCTGATCGTGTTCCTGATCGGCGGTCTCCTCCTCGGGTTCCTGCTGCTCGGCGCGCTGATCGCGCTGGGGCAGAAGAAACCCGCGGCCGTGCAGGACGGCTCGTATCTCGTGTTCGACCTGTCGGCCAACATCCTCGACACGCCCCCGCAGGCGGAGGGCATGGAGGAGTTCGTCGAGGCGCTCGGCGGCGAAAGCCACGGGCGGCTGCAACTGCGCCAGGTGACGCGCGCGCTCGAGGCCGCGGCGGAGGACAAGGCGATCAAGGGGCTCTTTCTCACGGGTTCGCTGCAGCCCATGGCCTATGGCTCGGGCTACGCGGCGATCAAGGAGGTGCGCGAGGCGGTCGAGGCGTTCAGGGCGTCGGGCAAGCCCGTGAAGGCCTACCTGAACTTTTCCCGCACGCGCGACATCTACCTTGCGTCGGCGGCCGACGAGATCGTGCTCGATCCCTACGGGGTGCTGGTGCTGCCGGGCCTGGCCTCGCAACCGATGTTCTTCACGGGCGCCTTCGAGAAGTTCGGCATCGGTGTGCAGGTGACGCGCGCGGGCAAATACAAGAGCGGCGTCGAACCCTACACGCGCAAGGATATGAGTCCCGAGAACCGCGAGCAGATCCAGAAGCTGATTGACGACCTGTGGAAGACCCTGACGGCCTCCATCGAGGAGGGGCGCAAGCTGCCGGCCGGCGCGTTGCAGCGTTTGGTGGACGAGAAGGGGTTCATCCGGGCCGAGGCGGCCAAGGCGGCGGGTCTGGTGGATCGCATCGCGTATTTCGACGAGGTGCTGGACGAGTTGAAGGAGGAGACCGGCCGCAAGGGCTCGGCGCGACCCTTCAAGCAGATCAACCTGAAGGAATACGCCCGGCACGTGAGCGGGCACGGTCTGGTCGCGAAACGCACCGGCGGCGACAAGATCGAGGTGCAACGCGAAAAAGGCCGCATCGCCATCGTCTATGCCGAGGGTGAGATCGTGGACGGCAGCGGCAGCGAGGAAGGCTACGTGTATGGCGCGAAGACGGCCCGCATGCTGCGCCAGGTGCGCCAGGACGACGGTGTCAAGGCGGTCGTGCTTCGCGTGAACAGCCCGGGCGGCAGCGTGACCGGCTCCGAGGCCATCGCGCGCGAAGTGCGCCTGCTCCAGAAGACGAAGCCGGTCGTGGTCTCGATGGGCGCCTACGCCGCCTCGGGCGGCTACTGGATCTCGGCGCCCGCCGGACGCATCTTCGCCGAACCGACCACGGTCACGGGTTCGATCGGCGTCTATGGAGTCCTGCTCAATTTCCAAAACCTGCTCAACGAGAAGCTCGGCCTGACCTTCGACACGGTGAAGACCGGACGCTTTGCCGACGCGCTCACGATCACACGGCCCAAGACGCCCGAGGAGATGGCCTTGGTGCAGGAGTCGGTGGACTGGATCTACGACCAGTTCATCAGCAAGGTGGCCGACGGCCGGAAGCTGGAGCGCAAGACGGTCGAGGAGATCGCCCAGGGCCGGGTCTGGTCGGGCGGCGAGGCGCTCAAGCTGGGCCTCGTGGACGAGATCGGCGGCCTGGCGGACGCGGTGAAGCACGCTGCCGCCAAGGCGAAGCTGGGCGACGGATTCCGGGTTGCCGAGTATCCCCGGCCGAAAAAGTTCGCCGAGGCCTTCGCCGAGGTGCTCGAGGGCCGGCAGCGCGAGAAGACGCTGGCGGGCCCGGCGGGCGCGCTGCTGGGCGAGGCGTTGCTGGAGCTGCGGACGCTGTGGAAGTTCAACGACCCGCAGGGGTTGTATGCCCGGTTGCCTTTTGACCTGCGGCTGCAATAGTCCGCCGCATGAACCAGGAACTCGTGCTGAGCCAGAACTGTCCCGCCACGGCGATCCCGGCGGGCGACAAGGTGCGGCTGACCGCCGGAACGAAGGTTTTCATCACCCAGACGCTGGGCGGCAACGTGACGGTGCGCACCGACCACGGCCTGTTCCAGATCGCCAAGGAAAACGCCGGACTCATCGAGGGCTACGCCGCCAAGGAGGAGGCGCTCGCGCCGGCAGCCGGCGATTTCAGCGAGGAGGCGGTTTGGGCCGCGCTCAAGACCTGTTTCGACCCGGAGATCCCCGTCAACATCGTGGACCTCGGATTGGTCTATGACCTCGCCATCGAGAAGACGCCGGCCGGCGGACACAGCGTGGAAGTGAAGATGACGCTGACGGCGCCCGGTTGCGGCATGGGGCCGGTGATCGCCGAGGACGCACGCTCGAAGATCGCCCGGCTCCCGACTGTCGAATCGGCCAAGGTGCACATCGTGTGGGACCCGCAGTGGACCCCGCAGATGATCTCCGACACCGGCCGCAAGGTGCTGGGCATCGAGTAGAGCCGGTCTCTGCCGGACCACAGCTTGACGAGCAGGATGGATTATGCGGTCCGCTCAGAAGGGCCGAGTTTGCACGCAACCCGCCAGCTTGTCACCTTGAGCACCGCGAAGAGTCCGTGCCTTGAGGCGGGAGCGCTGCCTTGGTGCCGGAGCGCAAGCCGCCCATCTGTCGTAAATCCGGCACTCACGCGGTCACCGTGTCCAGCGAGCAGCTTTCGACCGGGGTTTCGCAGTTGGGGCGGGCGATGACGCCGGCGTAGGGCTCGGCGGCAAAACGCCTGCCGGGTTCGGCCAGCAGGTGCCGGTCGCACACGGCGAAGAGCTCGGCCTCCGTCATGGCGCGGCGCATGTCGTGCAGGAAACGGCCCTCGGGGTCCACGCCCTGGCCGACGAAGTTCAGGTATTTCTTCATCTTGGCGACGTGCGCGGCCTCGGGGATGTCGGGCGTCTGGGTCTCGCGGTAGAGGCGCTCCACGTATTCGCGGACGTCGGCGAGGGTGGGGGCGAAAACGGCGGTGTGGGCGAACTGCTCCCGGCACTGGCGGAAGATCCACGGGTTGCGGATGGCGTGGCGGCCGATCATCACGCCGGCGGCGCCGGTCTGCGCCAGCACCCCGGCGGCCTTGGCGGCGGAGGTCACGTTGCCGTTGGCCAGCACGGGACAGCGGACGGTGCGGACGGCCGTGGCGATGAAATCGTAGTGCACGTCGCTGCGGTAGCCCTCCTTGACCGTGCGGCCATGAACGCTGAGCAAGTCCACGCCGTGTTTGTTGATGAGGTCGAGGACGCGCTCGTAGTGGTCGGTCGAATCGAAGCCGATGCGCATCTTGACCGTGAACAGGCCCGGCACGGCGGCACGCAGGGCGCCGAGCAGCTCGTCGATCCTGGCCGGGTCGCGGAGGAGCCCGCCGCCCACGTTCTTCTTGTAGATCTTCGGGGCGGGGCAGCCCATGTTGAGGTCAATGCCGGCGACGGGCAGCTTCAGCAGCTCCCGCACGGTGCGGACCATGTGGCCCGCGTCCTCGCCGATGAGCTGGGCGAAGACCGGACGGCCGGTGCGGTTCCCGACGATGGAACGGACGATATGCTTTTCCGGACGCGACTGGGCGTGGACGCGGAAGAATTCGGTGAAGAAGAAATCGGGCGCGCCGTAGTGCGCCATCACGCGCATGAAGGGCAGGTCGGTGACGTCCTGCATCGGGGCCAGCGCGGTGATCGGCTGGCCGGGGACATGGCCAGATGGAAGAGTTTGGGCTTGGTTAGCCATATGTGCAGGAGCCGGTTTACAGGCGAGGGTCGGGTCGCTGGCAAGCAAGCTCCCGCAAGAAATCCGGTCGAAGACCGGCCCTACTCGTCGCCCTCTTCCTTGGTCTCCTCCTTCTGCTGCTTGAGGACGCGTTCGAGGATTTCGCTCATGTCCTCGACGGCCTCGAAGACCTTGCGGGCGACGAAGATGGGGCGCTTCTGCTGGAGGGCGAGGACGATGGAGTCGCTCGGGCGGGCGTCGAGTTCGAGGAACTTGCGGCCGAGTTCGTTCTGCATGTGCAGGATGATGCGGGCGAAGTAGGTGCCCTCGTTGACGTCGTTGATGATGACGCGTTCGAGGGCGATCTCGAAGCCCATGAGCAGGTGGCCGATGAGATCGTGGGTGAGCGGGCGCTCCTTCTTGACGCCGCTGATCGTCATCGAGATGGCGCTGCCGACGCTGGGGTCCACATAGATGACGAAGGTCTTGTCGTCGTTGCCCAGAAACACGGCACAGCCGTTGGCGGTGGGCATGAGACCTTTGATGGAGACTTCGACGATGTCGGCGGGCATGGGCAGAAAGGTGCGGGTGAAGCGGCAAAAGTGCAAGCGGGTGATATGGCAGTTGTAGGGCGTGGTTTCCGAATTCCGCCGTGTCTTGAGGAGGCGGCATTGCTTCGCCATCTTCGCCGAGCCTCCGGCGGAGGGGCCGCCCGGCAATCAGAAACCGTGGAGGGCGATGCCCCAGGCCTTGGCCTGCTTGAGGACGGCGGGCTTGTCGAGGACGATGACCTTGCCGGCCTCGAGGGCGGCGGCGGCGATGCCGGCCTCCTTCATGGTTTCGAGCGTGCGCAGGCCGAAGACCGGCACGTCGAACCGGTAATCCTGGGCGGGCTTCACGGTTTTCACGAAGAGGGTTTCGTCGGTCTTGAAGGTGCCGGCGCGGCGGAGCATGTCGTCGGTGCCCTCGAAAGCCTCGACGGCGAGCACGGTGCCCTTGCGGACGACGCAGCCCTGACCGATGTCGAGGCGGGCGACTTCGCGGGCGATGTGGATGCCGTGGCGGAGGTATTCCTCGTCGGTGGGCAGCTTGGGGCCGGCCATGTTGCCGGGCGCGGCGAGCTGGTCGTCGATGAAGGCGCGGGCGTCGAGGAGCTTCACGCCGAGCTTCTCGATCTCGGCGGCGATGGCGCCGAAGATGGTCTCGGCGTTGCGGCGCTTGAGCGTGAGGAGGATGGCGGCGGCCTTGAGGTCGGGCGTGAGGCCGTGGAAGAGTTTCTTGGGCTTCACCTGGCCGGCCATGAGGGCGTAGCCGGCGCCGAAGTCCTTCAGGGCGTCGAGCATTTTGCCGACCTGGCCGACGTTGAGGGAGACGCGCTCAGCGGCGGGAAAACTGGCGATCAGCTCGGGGCGCGTCTCGTCGTCCATCGCGATGAGGCGGAGCGGCACACCGGCGGCGCGGATGGCGGCGGCGGTGATGACCGGGTAGTCGCCACGGCCGGCGATGAGGACGACGGGACGGGCGGGATTGAAGTCCGGTGGCAGGAAGGCGGAAGGCATCGAAGGACCGCACCATTACAGGCGACCGACCGCGGGACTACAATCACGCAGTCGCGGCAGGACGGAGATTTGTGCCGTGGGAAGGCGACCTGACGACCGAGTGAGGGAGTTCGCTTTCAGCGCAGCGTCCTAAATTGATCGGGTGTGAGTCCGGCATCCCTGGTGATGGAGCCCATGGTGATCGCATTGGTCGGGCTGTGGCGGGGAATGATGAGCCGGGTTTTGCCGTTGCTCATCACGAGGTGTCCGCTCTGGCGGACAATTCGGTAACCCAGCTCTTCGAAAACCGCATGGCGTCGCGCTGACCGATACCGGGGATGCGGGGCATGTCAGACGATGACTTCGGTCTGCTCGAAACGCTTCAGACCGGTTTCCTCGGCCCCGACACCCAACCAGAGGCGGATGGGCTCTTTGATATTTGCCAAGGCTTCCTCCCTCGTCGCGCCCTGCGAATGGCAGCCAGGCAAATCGGGACAACTCACCGTCCATCCCTCGTCGGATTGGAAGAGCCTCACCCGATAGTTCACAGGCAACATTGTCGTCAGGATCGCCCCCCCCGGGGGGCAATTTTGCGGAGCAAACGGCGCTGGTGTGAGAAGCGACTGGCTGCCAAGGCACGTGCGCATCCCACCTGTCCGGCCGACGGACAGGTGCCAGTAGGCACCCAAGATTATGATAAACAAGCCGACAAAAAGTTGGCCGATGGATGTGCGGCCCTTAAGCGAATATTCAGCGGTTACAGTATAGCCTAGACCTTCTTCTTCTCCGGCAGGGCGCGGGTGGCGACCTCGGTTTTGAAGCGCGCGATGAGGTCGGCGGTCTTGTGGACGCCTTCGTCGCCCTTGGCGCGGGAGCGGACGGAGGCGCTGAGGGTCTCGGCCTCCTTCTGGCCGAGCACGAGCACGTAGGGCACCTTGTCGATCTCGGCCCGGCGGATCTTGGCGCCGAGCTTGTCGGAGTGGGTGTCGAGCGTGACGCGCAGGTCGGCGGCGAGGAACTGGTCGAGCGTGGCCTTGGCGTAGTCCATGACCTTGTCCGAGATGGGCACGAGGCGCACCTGTTCGGGGGCGAGCCAGAGCGGGAAATCGCCGCCGAAGTGCTCGATGAGCACGCCGCAGAAGCGCTCCATCGAGCCGAAGGGCGCGCGGTGAATCATGACGGGGCGGTGCGCGGCGTTGTCGGCGCCGATGTAGCTGAGGTCGAAGCGCTCGGGCAGCACGTAGTCCACCTGCACGGTGCCGAGCTGCCACTCGCGGCCGATGACGTCCTTGACGACGAAGTCAATCTTCGGGCCGTAGAAGGCGGCCTCGCCGGGCTCCTCGGTGAACGGCACGCCGAGGGTCTTGGCGGCTTCGCGACACGCGTTCTCCGCGAGATCCCACTTGGCGGGATCGCCCGCGAACTTCTTGCCGTCGGGATCGCGCAAACCGACGCGCACGCGGTAATCCGACATGCCGAGCGTGGTGAGCACGGTCTTCACGAGCGAGAGGCAGCCGATGACCTCCGGAGCGACCTGCTCGGGCGTGCAGAAGAGGTGGGCGTCGTCCTGGGTGAAGCCGCGGACGCGGGTCATGCCGTTGAGCTCGCCGGATTGCTCCCAACGATAGACGGTGCCGAACTCGGCGAGGCGCACGGGCAGGTCGCGGTAGCTGTGCGGCTGCGAGGCGAAGAGCTTGATGTGGTGCGGGCAGTTCATCGGCTTCAGGAGGAAGCCGTCGATGAGCTGGTCGTCGGGCAGGATGCGGTCCTTGGTGATGGTCTCCCTGCCGGTGCGAGTGTTCACGTCGTCGGCGAACTTCTGCGAGACGGCCTCGATGCGGTTGGCCATCTCGGCGCAGGAGCAGCCGGAGGACACGAGCTGGTCGAGGGAGTCGCGTTCCACGATGGGCGGGAACTGCGACTCCTTGTAGTAGGGGAAGTGGCCCGAGGTCTTGTAGAGCGCGAGGCGGCCGATGTGCGGGGTGAAGACCTGGTGGTAGCCCTGCTTGCGGAGCTCGCCGGCGATGAAGTTCTGCAGCTCCTGGCGGACGATGGAGCCCGCCGGAGTCCAGAGGATGAGGCCCTGGCCGACGTCCTCGTCGATGTGGAACAGCTTGAGGTCCTTGCCGAGCTTGCGGTGGTCGCGGAGCTTGGCCTGCTCGAGCTGGGTGAGGTAGGCGGCGAGTTCCTCCTTCGACGGGAAGGCGGTGCCGTAGATGCGCTGAAGCTGCTTGTTGGTCTCGTCGCCGCGGTGGTAGGCGCCCGCAATGGAGAGCAGCTTGAAGGCCTTGATCTGCTTGGTGTAGCGGACGTGCGTGCCGGCGCAGAGGTCCATGAACTCGCCGTTCTGGTAGAATGAAATGGCCTCGCCCTCGGGGATGTCGGCGAGGCGGCCGAGCTTGTAGCGCTCCTGGCCGCGCGAGCGGATGATCTGCTCGGCCTCGGCGCGCGGGACCTCCTTGCGGACGAAGGCCTGGTTCTCGTCCACCACCTTCTTCATCTCGGCCTCGATCCTCGCGAGGTCCTCGGTGGTCAGCTTGTGGTCGAGGTCGATGTCGTAGTAAAAGCCGGTGTCGGTCGGCGGGCCGATGTCGAGTTTGGCGTCTGGGAACAGACGGAGGACGGCGGTGGCCAGCACGTGGGAGCACGAGTGGCGCAGTTCTTCGAGCGGAGTCATCGGCATGGCGGGTGTTGGTTGTGGTCCTGCCTACGATTGCAGGGCCGAACGCGCAGACTGGCGGGGGGATTCGGCGGGTGTCAATGCGGAGGTTGGGGCCAA
This sequence comes from Verrucomicrobiota bacterium, assembly GCA_049322455.1. Lineage (GTDB taxonomy): Bacteria > Verrucomicrobiota > Verrucomicrobiia > Opitutales > Opitutaceae > Lacunisphaera. The sequence goes on from JBMOQY010000019.1 coordinate 73,259, forward strand.
GGCAGATTGGCCGCAAAAAGGCGCAGAAGGCGCAAAAAGGGAGACCCGAGCTCCATCCTTCGCCAAGGCTACGGACGGCAGGCCCGCGAGACGGGGTAGGGCGAGTCGTCCCCTACGAGCCGCGGCTCATCCGGAGGATTCGCCCTACCTACTTCTTCACAGGCTCGAGTCTGTAGCCGTCCTTGCCGTCGAGCATGGACCAGCCGGCGGCGGCGATTTCCTTGCGGAGAGCGTCGGCGGCGGCCCAGTCCTTGGCCTGTTTGGCGGCCCAGCGTCTGTCGGCGAGGGCTTTGATGTCGGCGGGGGCCTCGGTCTTCGCGGCCACAACCGGCTTGAGGTCGAGGCCCAGGGCGAACATCACCCGGTCGAAGGACTCTAGGTCCACTTCGCCGGACTTGCGGTTGATGATCGTGAAGATCGCGCCGAAGGCGCCGGGCGTGTTGAGGTCGTTGTGCAGCTCGGTGAGCACGTGGCCGAAGGCGTTGTGCGCGGCGCCGGCGCGGGGCAGGGAAGCGCGGAAGTCGCGCAGAGTCTTCAGCGCACTCTCCGCCGCGTGCAGGCCGTCGAGGGTGAAGTTGAGCTGCTTGCGCGGGTGGCCGGCGAGCAGGGCGTAGCGCAGCGCCATCGGGCTGAAGCCTTTCGCGACGAGATCGTCGAGCGTGTAGAGGTTGCCGAGGCTCTTGGACATCTTCGCGCCGTCCACGAGCAGGTGCTTGCTGTGATACCAGTGGTGGGCGAAGAGCGTGCCGTTGCAGCACTCGCTCTGGGCGATCTCGTTCTCGTGATGGGGAAAGAGCAGGTCCTCGCCGCCGGTGTGGAGGTCGATGGTGTCGCCGAGGTGCTTCTTGCTCATCGCGCTGCACTCGATGTGCCAGCCGGGGCGGCCGGGGCCCCAGGGGCTGTCCCAGGAGGTGTCGCCGTCCTCGGTCTTGTGCGCCTTCCACAGCGCGAAGTCGGTGGCGTCTTCCTTCTCGTCGGCGTCCACGGCCTGCGACTTGTGGGCGAGGGCGGAGCCGACCTGGAGCTCGCGGTCCTTCACGCGCGAGAGGCGGCCGTAGTTGGCGAACGAAGAGACCTTGAAATACACCGAGCCATCGGCGGCACGGTAGGCGTTGCCCTTCTTCATGAGCACGTCGATCATGTCCACCTGCTCCTTGATGTGGCCGGTGGCGGTGGGCTCGACGTGGGGGCGGAGGCAGTTCAGGGCGTCGCAGTCGGCGTGAAACTTGTCGGTCCACTGCTTGGTGACCTCGGCGAGCGGCCGCCCCTCGTCGCGGGCGCGCTTGATGGTCTTGTCGTCCACGTCGGTCAGGTTGCGGACGTGCTTCACCTTGTCCGGGCCGAATTCCAGTTCGAGGAGGCGGCGAAGGACGTCGTTGATGACGAAGGTGCGGAAGTTGCCGATGTGCGCCGGCGCATAAACCGTCGGGCCGCAATTGTAGAAGCGATAGACGCCATCCGGGTGGCTGGGGGCGAGGGGCTTCAGTTTTCGCTCAAGCGAGTCAAAGAGTTGGATGGGCATGTTTTTACCGCTGGTCTTCGCTAATTGGCGCCAATAGGTAGGACTCTTTCCATATCTTTTTTCAAGATTAGCGTGAATTGGCGCCAATTAGCGGTTTAATCCTGCCCCAGCTACCACCATGGCCAAGCCCCCCCGCATCGTGCTCACCCACCGTCCCCGCCGGCTGCGCCGCCAGCCCAGCCGCCGCGCCCTCGTGGCCGAGACCGTGCTGCGGGCGGAAGACCTCATCGCCCCGCTGTTCGTGGTCGAGGGCCGGGGACGCCCGGATCCGATCGCCTCCATGCCGGGGGTGTTCCGCCTGTGCATTGACGATCTGGTCAAGGAGTGTCGCGAACTCCACAAGCTCGGCGTGCCCGCCGTGGCGCTGTTCCCCAAGCTCTCCCCGAGACTCAAGGACGAGGAAGGCATCGAAGCCCTCAATCCGGAGACGCTCGTGCTGCGTGCCGTGCGCGCCGTGAAGAAGGCCGTGCCGGAGCTGACCGTCATCACCGACGTCGCGCTCGATCCCTACACCAGCCACGGCCACGACGGCGTGCTCAACGCAGCCCGGGACGACGTGGACAACGACCGCACCGTCGCGCTCCTCGGCAAGATGGCCGTGCTCCAAGCCCAGGCCGGCGTGGATTTCGTGGCGCCCTCGGACATGATGGACGGCCGCGTGGGCTACATCCGCAAGGCGCTCGACGAGGCGGGCTTCACCGACACCGGCATCCTGGCCTACTCGGCAAAATACAATTCCGCCTATTACGGCCCGTTCCGCGACGCCGTGGGCAGCGCCCAGGCCGCCGGCACCCGCCTGCTCAGCAAGGCCACCTACCAGATGAACCCCGCCAACCGCCGCGAGGCCGTCCGCGAGGTACAGCTCGACGTGAACGAGGGCGCCGACATCGTGATGGTGAAGCCCGCCGGCGCCTACCTCGACATCATCCGCGAGGTGCGCAACGCCACCCGCACGCCCGTCGCGGCCTACCAGGTCTCCGGCGAATACGCCCAGCTCCACGCCGCCGCCCGTCTTGGCTGGCTCGATCTCGCGCGCTGCCGCGACGAGTCGCTGCTGGCCATCAAGCGCGCCGGGGCCGACATGATCCTGACCTATTTTGCCAAGGAAGTTGCGAAGAATCTCCGCTGAGTTTCCTGAAAATCATCCCCATGCCTGATACCCCGAACTCCCTCCACGACATCGTGAATCCCTCCCGGCGCCGCTTTATCAGCGCCTCGTTGGCCGCTGGCGCGGCGCTCACCCTGGCGCCCGCGCGTCTGGTGCGGGCGGCGGAGCCCGCCCCCGGGGGCCGAAAACTCCGGGTGGCGTTGATCGGCATCGGCAACCGCGGCAATGACCTGCTCAAGGCCTTCCGCGACACCGGGCTCGTCGAATTCACGGCGTTTTGCGATGTGGATTATCTGGGCGAGCACACGGCCGAGTCGCGGCAGCTCTTTCCCGACGTGCCGCACTACCAGGACTTCCGCGAGATGTTTGCCAAGGCCGGCGACCGCTTCGAGGCGGTCGTCATCGCCACGCCGGACTTCACGCACTTCGTGACGGCCATGCACGCGATGCGGGCCGGCAAGCATGTCTATCTGGAGAAGCCGCTCGCGCACACCTTTCACGAAATCGAGCTGTTGATGGCGCAGGCGGCGAAGAGCGGCGTGGTCACGCAGATGGGCAACCAGGGTCACTCGGGCAACAACTACCACCAGTTCAAGGCGTGGACCGAGGCCGGCGTCATCGCCGACGTGACGCGCATCGACATGTTCATGAACTCGCCGCGCCGCTGGCACGGCTGGGAGGTGAAGGGCTTCGACTCGGGCGAGCCGGTGCCCGCGACGATCAACTGGGACCTGTGGCACGCCAACAGGCCCGTGCATCCCTACAGCCCGCGGCTGCATCCCGGCAACTGGCGCGGCTGGTTCGCCTACGGCAACGGCGCCTTCGGCGACTGGGGGCCGCACATCCTCGACACCTGCCACCGCTTCCTCCGGCTCGGCCTGCCGCACACCATCGAGGCGGTCAAGCGCGAGGGCCCGAACGAGTTCATCTTCCCGCAGGCCTCGACCATCCGCTTCGACTTCGCCGCGCGCGCGGCGCTGCCGCCGGTCGAGGTGTTCTGGTATGACGGCGTGGACAACCCTCCGCCGCTGCCGCCCGAGCTGGGGGCGCCCGCGGAGTTCAAGCAAAAGAACGGCAAATTCATCTACAGCAAAAAGCTCACCTTCCTCGGCGGCACGCACGGCGACACGCTGCGGATCATCCCCGAGGAGAAGATGCGCGAGCTCGGTCCGACCCTGCCGAAGATCAAGGGAGGGTTCTCCGACCACTTCCAGAACTTCGTGCTGGCCTGCCTCGGCCGCGAGGAGGCGAAGTCGCCGTTCCACATCTCGGGGCCGCTGTCGCAGGTGTTCCTGCTGGGCGTCATCGCCCAGCGGCTCGGCGGCCGGCTGGAGTTCGACCCGGTGAAGAAGCAGTTCACCAACAGTGCCCGGGCCAACGACCTGCTCACGATGGAGCCCCCGCGTGCCGGCTGGGAGCACTACTTCGCGGGGTGAACCGCAGGGCCGGTCTGTGACTGGCCCGAGATGGCGCTCGCAGGGAGCAGGGCCGGTCGGAGGCCGACCCTACTTGGCTGGTTTAGCCCACAGCGCTCGCGTGAGCACGAGGTGGCCGAACAGCGCGCCACCCACGCAGACCGGCCCGATGAACGCGTAGGGCAGGTGGAAGGCCAGGAGGAGCTTCGGCTCGATGTCCCAGCCGAAGGGCACCGGCGTGGAGAGGAGCGCGACGCGCATGACGTTCAGCAGCAGGGCCAGTCCGACGATGTTGGCCAGCCGGGCCGCCCAGCGGTGGCGGTGCGCGAGCGGCGCGCAGACCGAGGCGAGGAGGCCGCTGACGATGTCCCAGTTCTGGCCGGACCAGGTCATGGTCTCGGGAATCACGCCCTGCCGGAACCACGCGTGCAGGACCAGTTCGAGCGGCAGGCGGAAGGCTTGGAAACCCACCAGCGCCGTCAGCGGGAGTGTCGCGGCGATGCGCGCGCCGACGGGCGACAGTGCGAGCGCCGTCCAGATCAGGAGCACGGGCAGGAAAAAGAACGGCAGGCCGTTGAGTGGCAGGGAGGCCATGCGACCGCTGGCGACCAGGGCGGCCTGCAGGCCGAGCCAGGTTCCGAGCAACACGCCCGCCAACGCAGTGACCTTGAAGGAGCGGTAGGCGAGGTGCACGGCCAGCAGCAGGGCGTAGAGGACGGCCACGACAATCGCCGCGAAGGCGAGGAGCGAGGCCGGGCTGGCGGGCGTGAAACTCACCGGGTCACTGCGCCAGCCGGCTGCGCCGGCGGCTGTAGCCGAAATAGACGGCGAACCCGAGGCCCATCCAGATCGTGAGGTTCAGCCAGGTGATCGCCGGGAGGGAGAACATCTGCACAATGCAGGTGACCACGCCGAGGACCGGGACCAGCGGCACGAACGGCGTGCGGAACGGCCGGGGGAGACCGGGTTGCGTGTGACGCAGCGCGAGCACGCCGGCGCAGACCAGCGCGAAGGCGAGCAGCGTGCCGATGGAGATGAGCTCGCCGAGCAGGTTGAGCGGGAAGAGGCCCGAGATCACGGCGCAGGAGATGCCGGTGATCCAGGTGGTGATGTGCGGGGTGCCGTATTTCGGGTGGATCTTGGCAAAGGCGGGCGGCAGGAGACCGTCGCGCGCCATCGAGTAGAAGATGCGGGGCTGGCCGAGCAGCGACACGAGGATCACCGAGGTCAGGCCGGCGAGGGTCGCGGCCTCGATGAGGTAGCGGAAGAAGGCGGGCGCCTGGACCTGCTGGAGCGCGTGGATGAAGGGCGCGTCCACGTTCAACTTCGAGTAATGGACCATGCCGGTGAGCACCAGCGACACCGAGATGAAAAGGAACGACACGATGAGCAACGTGCCGAGCAGGCCGATGGGCAGGTCGCGCTGCGGGTTTTTCGTCTCCTGGGCGGCGGACGACACGCAGTCGAAGCCGACGTAGGCGAAGAAGATCGCCCCGGCGCCGCGGAAGACGCCGCTCCAGCCGAACTCGCCGAAGGTGCCGGTGTTGTCGGGGACGAACGGGCGCCAATTCGCCCTCGGCACCTCCGGGTGACCGAGGAAATAGTAGATTCCGTAGCCGATCAGGGCGAGGAGCACGCCGACCTTGATGACGACCATCACGTTGTTGAAGCCGGCCGACTCCTTGATGCCGATGTAGAGGATGTAGGTGAGCAGAAGCGAAATGAAGACCGCGGGCAGGTTGACGAGCGCGCCGGTCGTCTTGAGCGTCTGCAACTGGAAGGTGGCGAAACCGAGGTTGATGGGGATGACCTGGTCGGGATCGACATCGAGTGGCGCCCGGGCGAGCGTCGCGGGCAGTGCCAGGCCGAATTCACCCAGGATGTCACGGGTCGCCCCCGACCAGCTCACGGCCACCGCCGCCCCGGAAAAGAGGTATTCGAGGATCAGGCACCAGCCGACGACCCAGGCGAGGATCTCGCCGAGACTGCCGTAAGTGTAGGTGTAGGCACTGCCGGAGACCGGGATGATGGCGGCCAGTTCGGCGTAGCAGAGGCCGGCGAAGAGGCAGGCGATGCCGGAGACGACGAAAGAGAGCGCGATGGCGGGACCGCCGTAGAGGGCGGCGGCCTGGCCGGTTTGCACGAAGATGCCGGCGCCGACGACCGAGCCGATGCCGAGGCTGATGAGGCTGACGGGGCCGAGCGTGCGCTTGTAGCCGTGCTCGGCCGCGGCCTCGGCTTGGAGCGAGGCGATGGGCTTGGTGCGGAGGAGGCTCATGGGGTGGCGTGGGCCGCCTCAGCAGGCGGGCGCGGTGCGTTGACTGCTGCAGCCGGTCCGGCCCAGGCCAGAGGGCAAGTCGGCCGGGAGGAAGATCGGTCGGCGGGAAATCATGTGGCGGACAATCCAGTGGAGGGTTGTCCGCAGGCTGGCAACACCGGCTTTCAGCGGCGGCGGCCGCTGCGACGGGGACGTTCGCCTTCTTCCTCGGCGTCGTCGGAATCTTCGGCGTCCGGGTCTTCTTCGTCCTTTTCGCCGTCCTTGCCCTCTTCGTCGGCGTCTTCGTCCTCCTCGTCATCATCCCACTTGAGGGAGGCGTCGTTCTTCATCTTCTCGTCCTCCTCCTCCTCGACATCGGGCAGATCGGCCTCCTCTTCCGCCGGGGCGGCCTTGTCGGACTCCTCGTCGTCGTCGCCGTGACCCTCGGGGGTGTAGTCGAGGATGGCGGTGATCTCGTTGAAGAGGTGCACGGCCTTGCCCTCGATGAAATCGTTGTTCTGGGCCTCGCGGATCTGGTCCTCGACCTCGTCCACGGTGAGCTTCTCCTCGAGGTCGAGCACCTCGTTGAGCATCTTGACGCGCAGGCGGGTGATGTGGTCGAGAAAGTCGGCGTAGGGGCCGTTCTCCTCGTCGATCACGTCGGGCAGGGCGAAGAGCTTCTCCTCCGACTCGAGCAGCGGTTGCTTGATGCGGGTGAGGCGGACCTTGCCATTGCCGAGGTCCTTGGCGATGCGGAAGGGGATGAAGGCGCGCTCGAACACATCCTGGTCGAAGCCGTATTCACGCAGCGGCTCGATCAGCTCGATGATATGATCGACCTGGCGCGGATCGATGATGCTGAGGCCGTCCACGTCCCAGTGGACGGGGTCGCTGACCTCGTCCACCCACCAGTTGTGGTCTTCGCCGAGACGGACAACGCACCATTCGAGTTGAGGGGAACCTTTCGCCATAGAGATTTTTACTTATTTCGGCTGGACGAAAAAGGCCGGCCTCCGGCCTTGTCAAATACTGAAACGCAAAATGTTGGAATAATTGCGTGTCGGTGTTCTGCGGCCGGTTTCGCCGCGGCGGAGGGTGGTCCCCGGCGGCGCGCAAACAAGGTCAAAATCGGCATGGTCCGGGGGCTTGAAAGTTGGCGGACGGGTGCCACAGTCCGCGCCAACCATGGGCTGGCTCTACGAACATCTCTGCAAACCCGCTCTCTTCCGCCTCGATCCCGAGCACGCCCATGAGCTGGCGGTCAACGGCCTGGCACTGCTCGGCCGCGTGCGCCCGCTTTGCGCGCTGTTGGAGCGGGGGAACCGGCTGCCGCCGGACCGGCACCGGCCGGTGGAGTGTTTCGGGCTGAAATTTCCCAACGCCGTCGGGCTCGCCGCGGGTTTCGACAAGGACGGCCACGCCTGGCCCGCCGCCGCCGCGCTGGGCTTCGGCCACGTGGAGATCGGCACGGTCACGCACCACGCACAGGATGGCAATCCCAAGCCCCGGGTCTTCCGTTACCCGGCGGAGCGGGCCGTGATCAACCGCATGGGTTTCAACAACGCCGGCGCCGCCGCCCTCGCCGCACACCTCGCGAAACTGCCCGGGCCCGGGCGCCGGGCCATTCCCCTCGGGGTGAACCTGGGCAAGAGCAAGGTCACGCCCCTCGACCGCGCGCCGGAGGACTATCTGGGCAGTTTCCGCCTGCTGGCCGACCACGCCGACTACGTGGCGGTCAACGTGAGCAGCCCGAACACGCCCGGTTTGCGCGAATTGCAGGCTGCCGCGTGGCTCAAGCCGTTGCTGGCCGCGTTGGTGGACGAGAACAAGGCGCGCCGCGCCGCCGGCAAGCCAAGCCGGCCGGTCCTGCTCAAGATCGCGCCCGACCTCTCGTGGCCGCAGATCGACGCCGCGCTCGGCGTGATCGCCGACCTCGGCCTCGACGGCATCATCGCGACCAACACGACGCTGGCGCGGCCGGGACCGTTCGCCGCGGTCCACGAGGCCGGCGGCCTCAGCGGGGCTCCCCTGACGCGCCGCTCCACGGAAATCATCAACTACATCGCCCGCAGCACGGCCGGCCGGCTGCCGATCATCGGCGTGGGCGGCATCATGGACGGGGCGACGGCGGGCGAGAAGCTCGACGCCGGCGCCACGCTGGTGCAGCTCTACACCGGGATGATCTACCGCGGGCCGTTCTTCGCCGCCGAGGTGGCGCGGGCCTTGTCCGAGCGGCAGCGGATCAGGTGACGATGGCTCGCGCCGGGGCGCACCGCGCGCGCCGTCGAGGGCGGACCATCGGCCTTCGGCAGGCTGCGGCCTGACAGGGCCCGCCCGTGCGGAACACTCCGCCTCAGATGCTCCAGTCGGCGCCGTCCACGAGGATCTCGTGCGGCTTGCGCGGACGAACGACCAGGCTGGTCTCCTTGTAATAGGCGACGCTGTGCGGCGGGATGGATTCACGCAGCCAGACGTTGGCGCCGATCACGGAGTGGGCTCCGACGCGCGTATCGCCCCCGAGGATGGTGGCGTGGGCGTAGATGGTGACGTGGTCCTCGATGTCGGGGTGACGCTTCACGCCTTTCACCGGGTTGTTCTTGCCGTCGGTCTCGAAGGATTTCGCGCCGAGGGTCACGCCCTGGTAGATCTTCACGTGCGTGCCGATGGTGGCGGTCTCGCCGATGACGACGCCCGTGCCGTGGTCGATGAAGAAGTGCGAGCCGATGTGTGCGCCGGGGTGGATGTCGATGCCGGTGCGTTCGTGGCCGTATTCCGTGAGCATGCGCGGCAGCAGCGGCACTTGGAGCGCGTAGAGGACGTGGGCCATGCGCTGGAGCGAAATCGCCAGCACGCACGGGTAGGCGAGGATGATCTCGTCGGTGCTGCGCGCGGCGGGGTCGCCGGAGTAGGCGGCGGCCACGTCGGTTTGCACGATGCGGCGGATCTCCGGCAGGGTGCGCAGAAACTGGATCGTGTGGCGTTCGGCGGTGCCCTTGGGATCGGGGTCCTTGGCGAAGCGCTGGCACTTTTCCACCTCAATGGCGAGGCGCGACTCGATCTTGCCGAGAAGTTTGTCGAGCCACGCCGCCGCCTTGGCCTGGTTGAGCCCGGTGTCCTCGAAGAAACCGGGGAACAGCAGGTGCATCAGGTCGCGGGCGAGCTCGGTGACGCGGTCCTGCGAGGGCAGGTTGGCGCCGTCGAGATGGTTGATGCCGCCGCCTTGGGCGTAGGAATCGAGCAGGGCCTGCTTGATGGCTTTGGGCGTCATGATGGCTGGTCAGATGGGCTAGCTTCTGCAAAAACCGCCGATGGTCAAACGCGTTGGCGGGTCAATCCGTCATAGCTGCGAGCCTGTTTTCAGCGCAACTGCCTCCGGAACATAGGTGCGTGTCCTTGGGGGGCGGGCCGGCCCGCCATGCACAGCCACTCATAGCCACTGGATGTTGGATATGCGCCGGGTATGAAACGCCATCCTTCGTCAAGGCGCGGACGGCAGCCTTCACCGATGCGCAACGCAAACAGGCGCTTCTTTCGAGGCTGGTGCTCAGGACAGGACTCGAACCTTTCGCGGCGTTTTTTCGGGATGCCGCGGCAAGTGGCTTACTCGCGGGGAAGATACACAGCCTGCGCGATTTGTGCGCTTTCGCTGGCGCCGCTCCAAAATGCACGGAGATGCACGGAGCGGCACGAAAAGCAGCGATTTTGGCAACAATGTGGCAACAGTTCATTCGGCTGGGCTCAAATCGCGCAAGGACTCCTGTGCAGCCTTTGCCTTCCATTCGGGGGCGCTACTGTGCCAGCCGTTGTATTCGGCTTCGCAGGCTGCCTCTACCGCGGACATGAGCGTCTCAATCACATATTCCTCGGCCGTTTGCCCACGGATGGCGGCAAAGCCGACAGCAAGGTTTTTGAGGTCTTCGGAGACATGAATCGTGATGGCTTTCGTGCCATACTCAGGCACTGGCGTCGGCGCGGCGGTGCTAGGCTTCTCAGGAGCCGGACGGGAATGAACCCCAACTGGGAGCAGCTTTCTTACATCGAATTTTGGCAGATCGCGGCGGACAACGAATGCTTTCAATCCGGCGATGATGTGCTGGAGGTGGTCCTCATCCAAGCAGCCAATGCCTGTGAACGCTTCAGCGAGCAACAGATCGCCGGGGCGCACGCCTCCCAACTCGCGGCCCATTGCATTGATGAACTCGGCCTGGGCTTCGGTAACTTCAACTTGTATGGTCTTCACTGTGTGTATCTCCAACGAAGCCGCCGAGCCTACCGACGGTGTGAGAAAGGGCAGACAAGTGCCCATCCGCTTTCGACTCGGCGGCCAATTGGTTGATCTTGCCTTTGGAATCGCTTCTCACGGCGAGTGGCCCACAGGACCACTGCCGCAACTCTGCGAATCTTGGCCCCAAGTGCGAGCCTATTTTCCGGGCTGCCGCCTGGCGGAGATCCGCACCTTGGCCGAGCGGCAAATGGGAAATTTTCTCAAGACGATGCCTAATGCGACCGGGACACGCGAGCAACTTGTGGGTCCAGGTAAGATTGGCGGTGCCAGTCAGGAACCGCCAACGCCCACGCTCGCCGAAATCGGCATCAGCAAAAAGCAGAGCGCCACCGCGCAAAAACTGGCCTCACCCACCGACGGGCCGGGTGTCAAAGGTGTTGACGACGACTGCCTTGATGCCGTGGCGTTGCTGATCGCGAATCTCGCGGAGTATCATGGTCTGCTCGTCCATCGCCCCCTGACTGCGCACCAGTTCGTCATAAGCGAGGGGATCTCCCTCGAAGCGTCGACGCGCTTCAGACTCACCTAATCGTGAGAGGTTGATTGCCAGGCGCTCGCGCTGCACAAGTTGAAACTGGGCGCGTTGAATATCGGTGCGCAGTCGGCCTATTACACTTTCCTCGATCAGGAAATTCGTTGCGGCTCCGGCCAGTGCTGTAGGGCCTAATCCTTTGCCGCGCTCGATTGCACTGATTTCAAGTTGCAGTCGGCGGACGAGTTCACGCAATTCAGCAGAGGATGCCTGTTCGAACAACTGCGGGTTTCGGGACGGTCCATAGGCCTTGCCATTGACGATGAGCATGGATTCGGCCGCGAGGGCATGCTTGCCTTCCTGCACGTCAATCTGCCGCTGCACTTCCAGGCGTTTTAAGGCGGCTTCGTATGTCTGCTTGGCTGCCTGTGCGGAACGGGTCGCAGCGGCTGCCTCGCGCTCGGCATCGTCGGCGAGTTGCTTGCGAGCCGGCTGCTGATCCTGGAGCGAAGCAGTTTTGGTTTTTTCGGTTTGGGCTTCGCCATTGGAGATGGCGGCCATGAACTTTCGGATTTCGGCCTCATTTTTCGCAAGCTCCCCGAGTGCCTCCTGTTGCGCCACGGTCTCATCACCGGCCGCTTTGATGCGCTCGCGGATTTTGATCTGTTCATTAAGCAGAATGTTCACCTTGCCGATGTTGTCGGCCTCGGCAAAGGCGATGTCGCGGTTGATCTTGGCGAGCTGCTCCTTCGCGGCCGTCAGCTTGTTGGTCCGATCGTCGTCCAGCGCCTTCCGGGCGGCGGCGTCCATCTCGCTGTAGGCGTCGCTGGCCGCGTCCACCCCATAGACCAAGGACGCGAGGCCGAAAGCCGCCTTATCAACCAAGCCGATGACTTCCACGACCATCTTGGCGCCGGTCACCTTGAGCTGGTCGAGCGCACCTGAGAACCGCTTGGTTGCTTCGACATCCTCGTCGATCGCGCCCTTGTATTCACGCGCATACTCGATGGCGCTTGAGAAGAAGCCCTTTACAGACGCCAGCAATCCGCCGAGCAGGAATAAATTCCGAATTCTCGATATGCTTCGGCTCACGCCCTCCATCTGCATGGCGCTCTCTCCGGCTGAACCAGCCATGGCGCGAAAGGCCTTAGAGACCCGATTCTCGCTGTCGGCGAGGACGGAGCGGAGGTCTGAATTGTCGCCGCCTATGCGAGCAAGGATGTCACCTACTAAGGCCATGACGCGTAGTAGTTGAGTGCGCAGTTTGTGTCTCAGGATTTCTATGTCGGTGAAATCCGCGAAAAACGGAACGGGGTAGAAGGAATACCGCAATCGCGACAGTGAAGACCAGACGTGGAAACCCTAGGATTACGCCGACAAGGAAGCCCAATCTGCGGATCGCCACATTCAATGGAAGTTGCGCAAAACGCCAGAGAATGAAGGTCAGAGATGTTCGCGATTCGAGGATCATGTGGGTGTGGGAGATAATCTGTGTAGATGATGCGGAGCCATCCAGGGCACTGCGGGCTGGGCGAACCTCACCCGCAGTGCGGTTGGCTGGATCACTGAGCGCCGGAGTCGCTCGAGATGGCGAAGGACTTGCCCTGCCGGATGACGATATCGACGATCTTCTGGATCGTGACCCAGACTTCGCCGGTGGCCGCGGCGGTGAACGGGTCGATGATGACATCATTGCCGGTCCACTCGCCGATGAACACCTGGCCAAAGTCACCAAAGATGACCTGGTTGGCGACGGGGCTGGTGGGGAACTGGTTCGTAACCCGGCCGCGGTAGCCGATGACGTCCTCGTCGGTGTTCCAGATACCGACGCCCCCACCGGTGAATTTCTGGATTGCCTTCCACTTGCCGCGGGTGGCGGGCGTGGTCAGGAAGGCGGGGCTGGAGAGCGCATTCGAAGTCGAGACGTTAGTCTCGAATTCGCAGACCTTGGCGAGCGTGGCCGCGGCACCGAAGGTGACGCTGGCCGAGCGGTCCGCCGCCGTGAGGTTGAGAATTCCGAGCGGCTGAGCGCCGGCGGCGCCGTTGATGGCAACGCGGTCGATCTCGGTGGCGAAGGCGTCGAAGATGTCGGTGCGGACGAACGTCTCGACATCGACGGAGCTTTGCACGCTGAGCTGTTTCGTGATCTTCACGCGGCCGCCGATGCGCCGCGGCTTCATCAGGATCTGGCCGAAGGTGGGCGCGGAGGCGGTGATCTCGCCGTTTTCGGATACCCAATAGACCGTCGAGCCGGTGAGGACTCGGGGGATGGACACATCGCCGGTTAGGCCGGCCATGGTGCGGGCGCCCAAGCTGACGACATGACTGGCGTTGCGGAGCAACGGCACCATGTTGGCCGTGTCGATGGACTCGGGCACGAGGTAGCCGCCGGCGCTCGCCGTGCCGACCGACAGCGACCGCGCCGCATAGGCGGAACGGAAGACCTCATTGGGCACGAAGATGCCTTCGGCGGAGCGGCCGAGGCGCTTGGCCTCGGCTTCGTGGGCTTCGCGCTCGATGCCGTCGATGCCGCGGCCTTCGAGACGGGCGCGAACGACTTTGAGCAGGGAGTAGCCGGCGATCTCGCGCTTGGAGAGGCCGAGGTCGCCGCCGCTGGGCGACCGGACCGGCGTGGCGAAATCGCGGGTGGCCAGGATGTCGTTGAGGACGGAGCGGTTGAAGGTGGCCTCGTCGCCGCCCGCCTGGATGGTGCGGGTGGCGAGATCGAGGATGGCGTCACGGTGGACGGGATGGCGCTGCGTGAGAACTTTGCAGGCGCCCATGATTTCGGCCGCAGCGTTGCGCGGCTCTTCAGTGGAAACGGACATTTTTCTGGTGGATTGAGGTGCGGCGGGAGTCGCCGCAGACTTGCCCAGCGAGTGAGAATCGGACCGACCGACGCCGACGCTGGGGTCGGCGGGGACGGGGACCAGGGACACCTCGAAGGGCTGCCAATCCGTCACCCGGTGAGTTTCCACGTCACCTTCGACTGATTGCAGAACCATCTTTCGGACGATGTAGCCGACGCTTACCAGGCTGCGGATACCGTCCGTGATGTCTTGGAAAATGTCGGTGCCGCGCTGCGTGCGGCTGAATTTGACCCGGGCGCGGGCCTTGCCGCTCTTCGCGTCGATCCACGCCTTCTCAACCACGCCGACCTGATCGTCCCAGTTGTGGTTCACGAGGCACGCGCCGCCGCCGTTGAGGCGCGACAGGTCGCATGCGTCGGTCGTGATTTCGAGGACCTCGCGGCCAAACCACCGATCCACGGGCTGCGCGGAGGCGAAGGAGAACTCGACCGTGCGTTCGTTGCGGTTGATCGACTCGCGCTCGACCGTGGCGGCGCGCCGCATCTCGCGGAACTCGGGCTGCGCGAGGTCGATTTCGTGGCGGGACTGGGAGGCTACTGCGGGCATCGGATACCAAGGCCCCCCGTGTCAACAGGCTCGTCACATGCCCGGCAGGTTTGGCTGCTCGGGTGCCGGCTTGAGGCGGTGATGGCGAGTCACCCTCCGGCGAAGTTCACGCCACCGCTGCCCGGCCGCCGCGCTGTCCACGGGCATGCCGGCGGCGATGTCCTTGGAGATCGCGGATCTAGAGCGCCCGTGCGCCCGTGCCAGTTCTTGGCCGGTCAGTTCCCCTGGTCCGGCGACGCGGTGGGTGCTCAGGTTTTCCATGCACCAAGTCCTCGCGTCCTCGACCGAAGTGAGTGGCATGCCACGGGAAACCAGCTTGGAAATATAACCCTTACTGAATCCTAGCGAGACGCGCATGTCCTTTTGGGCAATCATTTTATGAAGTGGTTGATGGCAAATTAAGGTTTCCCAGATTGGAAAAACTCGGCGCTCCCGACAACAACGCGACTCACGCTACCTCCATTACGCAGCACGGGAAGGACCCACGGCGAGCTGCTCGCGGGCGAAGCGCAGCTTCAGGTCGAGGGGGGCAGCGGGCCAGGCCGGGCGGTCGATGGTGGGGTATCGAGCCGCCCACCACGCAGGCCAGCCGGCTGGCTCCGCCTCAGCCTTGGCGGCGAGGAACACATCGGTTGCCAAAGCCGAGGCGATGGCGGCCCGGGACCGGCGGCGGGCATGGCGACACCGCGGCAGCCATGCCGATTCCAGCCAGCCAAGCTCGACCGGCCGGCCATACTTGGCGCATGCCTTGCGCCACTGCGCCGCCACATCGACCTTGGGCCAGCGGACCTGCAAGGCCGTCAGCCGGGTCTCGATCTCCAGTCTCTCTGGTTCAGGCTGCATGTTTGGCCATGTCTCTGGCCAGGAATTCTTGATGCTCCCGCGCCAATCTCCGCCACTGCTCAGCATAATGATCGCTGTTACGGTCGAGGAATATGGCGCCAGGGTATTTGACCAGAGCGTATTCCCGCCAGCCGGGAGGCTCAGGAATGACTGTTCGCTTATCCGTGGTCCGGTTGAATCGGGGGGTGCGTTCGTTGCGAACGCATCGGGCAAGGTGCGCTGCGGACCTGATGTTCCCTTCACCGACGATCCGAGCGATTTCCCGGACATCAGCGCGCCCGCTGAACTCCGGCATCGCCTCGACTTCTGAAACGAACCTTTCAAAGAGAGAGAGAGTCTGGCCCGTTCCGGGCCTCTCTCTCTTTGTTTTCTGCTCGGGTTCAGTCCCACCAGGGGACTGAACCCTTGTTATAACTTGTTCGTTAGTGGCCCTTGAGTTGGCCCCTAGGTCGGCCCTTTGAGCGCGGTTTTCAGAGGGAAAACGGTTGGCCCTTTGGTTGGCCCTTTGGTCGGCCCTTTTTCGCACAGTCATCGAGAACACGCACGCCTGAGCAACGCGGACGACGGACCCAAGGCCGCGATTGATCGACACTGACACCTGCCCGGCATCGACAAGACGAGCCAGCGCGCTGCGATACTCCTTGCGGGAAAGCCCTAGTTTTCGCCGAACATCGTCAGCGCCCAGCAGCGCCTCCCCTTCGTGTAGCCCTTCTGGTGATTGGCCGGCGCGCCAGCGGGCACGCAGGCAGATGTGCGCCAACAGGCGAAACGCAGGGCCATCGCGAAGCAACGCCTCGGTCAGTTCGCCACGGTGTAGGGCTATGAATCCACCGGGATTCACGCGGCTTCCTTTTCAACGCGCTGCCGGCCGGTGAGTGCTGCGGCGATCTTTCGGCCGGTCGCAGGAGCCTTCTTGAACGGCACCATGAGGTGCAATTTACCAGCCCAATAGCTTACGAAGTGCCTGAAATACTCGTGTGACACACCGACTGCCGCTGCGCATTCACGCAGGCTTTTCCCTTCCACGAATGGCAACTGGAGAACGTAGGCGCTGGCCAACCAGTTGCACGCCGACTGCTTCAACGTGGGAAGCCGGCCAGGTTGAGGCGCGAGTTCCGCCATGTCACGAAGGTATCCCGTGACGCCCAAGTATCGCTTTGCATAGTCGATTGGGCCGGATTCCTCGTGGCTTCCATCAACCAGGCGCTCGACAGTCGCCCAGTCGAAGGGAACTGGTTCCGCAGGTCCAGCCGCCTCCCAAGCCAGCGGTTCGTTGACAGACCGGCTACCTGTGAAGGGGGGCTCAATTCCTCCATCGGATACGGCGGCGGGGCTCCGTGGTGGGGCCTCGCCGCTTCTTTTTCGGGGCGGAGGATCGACGTCGGTCATGTCTTTGCCTCAACGGTGAGCTGCTTCAGCGCGTTCTCGACGGCAGGCACGGTGAAGCGCACCGCACGCCCCAGTTTGACGAACGCCAAGAGTCGGCGGTCGCGGAGGTTTGTCACGTGCCGACGGCTCACACGGAGCGCTTCGGCAACCTCGTCTTCGGTCAGTAGTTTTTCGAGCGGCATGACCATTCCGCTTTTCTGAACTTCGGAAACCATACCGACATACGGGGTGTCAAGGTGTCGGGGTGGCCGTGTGCACGTGCACGCGGTGCTATTCTGCGTCCAAACGTAGCGAATTCGCTGTTCCGTCGTCGTAACAGGCGTGGTTGGCGTCCAATAATGATGATCGGTGGGTGCCTTGGGTAAGCTGCGGCGGGTGGTGGCCAAAAGCAGGCTTGGGTTACGTTGATTAATCTACGCGTGGGGCTATTCCGTCCAAGGCGTTGCCAAATGATGCGAGGAAACATGGCCAGTTTCCCTAAAGGCTTGCCCGTATTGTAAGTGTAATTAACGTTTGACCACTCAATGAGGCTCCCCGGTAAAACGATTTCGCTGGTTCTGGCTCCAAGGGCGGTAGAAATCGCCAAATTATGCCAGGGGGTCATTGATGCGAGGGACCGCTTCAAGTTCATGGACGTTGCCCGTGCGCTATGTTTGCTGGCCGCGACGAAACCACTGGGGAGCGGGAGCGCGGCATTGGAGCTGGCGGAGAAATTGCAGATACGGAAACAGACGCTGCACAATTGGGTGAAGCGGGATCTCGATGCTTGGATGAAGAGGATGGAGAGTGCGTTGGCGGGGGTGCCGGAGGAGCTAAAACGGCGCCGCCAAATCATCACGAACGACGATGCAGCATGGCTCTGTGCCGAACGTGAAAAGGTCAGGACTGAAAGCACACGGCAGTTTGCGCTGAGAGTGAAACAGAAGTGCCGCAACCGCGGGGAGCGCCTTCATCTCTTGGCGCTATCGCACACGGCACTTTCCAATCGAGCCGGACATATCGCCCAAAATGCTTCCGCCTCCGCCTCAGTGACTGAGTTGAGGTAGTGCTTTTTGATGATGCGCTCCGAGTTGCCGGCCTCGAGCGCGGTGCTGCCAAGGCTCTTGAATTTGGCCACGTGCATCGAAATGAACGTGTGCCGCAGCACGTCGTGGCTCAGCTCGAATTTCTTCCGGACATCCGTCACCAGCGCCTGCAAGTTTGGGATGACGATCGGATACTTCTTCAACGGGTAGCGCTCCAGCCATGCGCGCAGATTGGGCTGGATCGTGATTTGGCGGAGATCCTTGGTCTTGGCCACGGCCGGGCCGATGCGGATGACGCCGTTTTGCAGGTCGATCACGCGGTCGAGCGACGCCAGTTTCCCGAGCTTCCACGCCTCACCGTGCGGCACGGCCGGGCGGATGCCGGCGAATGTGCAGAGGGCGAAGTAGGGGACCAGGCAGCCCGGCTTGCAGCGCTTGCGCGGGCCGCCGGCGAAGGATTCGAGGTAGGCGAAGAGCTCGGCGATCTTGGCCGCGCTGGCGATCTCCGGGATGCCACGGGCGAGGGCATATTTCGGCAGGTGCTGGACGGGGTTGTCGAGGCACCAGCGCCGCGGCTCGCCGCGGCAGAACGCGAAAAAGGCATGGAGCAGTCCGCGCAGGTTGTTCCAGCCCTTCCTGCCGAGCTGGCGCGCCTCCATGCGGGAGCGCAGCTCGGCCGTCTTGACCGCGTGAACGTCGTGCCCCGGGAAGGTGGCGCAAAGCCAGCGCAGCTCGCGCCGGTATTCCCGCGCATAGGGCTTGCTGATGTGGGGAAGGCGGTCCGCCAGGAACGCTACCGCGGCCTTTTCCAGCGCCATGGACGCCACCGGCGGCCGATACGTCGCCAGATACCAATCGACCGCCGCGCTCAGCGGCACGGCACCGAGACGGTGAAAGGCGGCCTCTGCCGCGACGAGCTGATCGGGCGTCAACCGGGTGTTGACCGGATGAAGCTGGCCTTCGGCGTTGGCTGCCTGAACCCGGAGCCGGTTTAGCTCGCCTTGGGCCTGATGCTCATCGGCAATCTGCTTGCGGACGCGCCGGCCGGCCAGATAGCCACGAATCTGCCATGTGTGGTAGGAGGCAGGACGGTGGCCTCCATTCCCGTCGGCAATCTGGGCCTTAACCCTCACTCGACGAAGCGTAAAACCCCCGTTTTTCATGGCGTGAATCGCTGCCAACGGGGCTGTGTCAACAGATGTTGCCAGCAACTCTGGCAACATTGAGGGGCCTCAGCTCGCCTTTCCCCTCTGCGAAGGCTGGTGCTCAGGACAGGACTCGAACCTGCACGCCTTACGGCACACGCACCTCAAACGTGTGTGTCTACCAATTCCACCACCTGAGCATTTCAGCAATGGGAGCGGTGACTTAGGTAAATCGGCCCGGCCTTGTAAAGCCCCGAAATGCGCTTGCGTCGCAGTTTCCTCTGCGGGCACACTGGTTGCTCGCGCGGATTGACCGTCGCGCGGAACACCAGACCCAACCAAGCACACTTACCGGGTAGCCACGCCCGTTTCCCGCCCTTTCATGGACGATCCCAAGCCTGCCAACGAAACCAACGAGCAGGGGTTGAACAAAATCGACCTCAGCCAGTTGCAGTCCTTCAACTTCGGCACCCAATGGACCGAGGTGAAACCCGTCTCCCCGGGCCGCCGCGAGCGCGAGTTCGAGCGCGATGATCGCGGCGAGCGCCGTGACCGACGGGACCGGCGCGAAGGCGGTGGTGCCGCCGGCGGCCCGCCGCGCGACCGCCGGGGCTTCCGCAAACCCGCAGGCGCGCCGGCTGGCGCGCCCGGCGCGGCTCCCGCGACTCCGGGCGGGGAGGGCGGTGGCCAGTCCCAGCCGGGCGGCGAGCGCCGCCGCTTCGAGCGCGGTCCGGGCGGACCACGCCGCGAGGGCGGGCAGGGGATCGAGCGCGCGCCCTATGTCAGCCCGTATTTCACGGCGACCTGCTACCCTGAGGACACGGGGTTCGCCGCCATCGTGAAGGCCGTGCGCGCCTCCTGCCGCACCTTCCAGTTGTTCGAGATCACCAAGGCGGTGCTGGAGAAAAACGACCGCTTCGTCGTCGTCATCCAGCGCACCAAGCCCGCCGCCGCCGAGGGCCAGCCCGCCGCCAAGCCCGCGCCGCTCTACATGTCGCTGCCCGACCACCTGCCGTTCGACACGGAGGAGGCCGCGATCCAGCACGTGCTGAACAACAACCTGGGCGACTTCTTCGACATGCAGGAGGTCGAGGTGGACCCGCCCAAGGGCAGTTTCCCCATCATCAACAAGTGCGGCATCACCGGCGAGCTGCTCGGGCCGCCGAACTACCACCGTTATCAGCAGATCCTCCAGCAACACTATGCCGCGAAGATCAAGGGCATGTCCTTCGACCGTTTCCGCGAGAGCATCGTCTCGGTGCGCGAGCCCGAGGTCGCCGCCGCGTGGCTGGAGAAGATGAAGAAGGCGATCCGCTACACATGGAAACCGCCGGTTGCGCGCACCGCCACCAAGCCCCCGATGGAAGCGCCCGCGGCCGCCACCGAGGCGCCTGCTCCCGCCGCTCCGGCCGAGGCTGCGGCCACGGTCGAAGCCGCGCCCGCGCCCGCGCCGGCACCGGCGGAGGCCCCGGCCGCGCTCGCGGCCGCGGCCCCTGCGCCGGTCCTGACCTTCGACAGCCTCGAGGAGGCCCGGCTGCATCTGCTCACCCACGCCCGCGATCGCCTCGTGCGGGCGGTCGAGTCGGTCCGCTTCCACGGCAAGAACCTGGAAAAGCTTCCGGCGGGCGAAATCCGCCGCGCGCTCGAGGGCCACATCGAACGCCAGCGCCGCTTCCCGCTCGACACTGCGAATGCCCTGCGCGGGCGCCTGCGTCGGGAGGGCTTCACCATCTTCAAGAAGGGTTCGCGGGGCGTCTCCTACGTGTGCGCGGTCAAGCGCCGCTTCCGCGTGCCGGGTCAGGTGTTCTCCGAGAGCATCACCGCGCTGATCGACTTCATCGAGAAGCATCCGATGGTGCCCGTGAAGGACCTGCCCAAGCTTTATCTGGGCATCGAGATCCCGGCGGCCCCGGCCCCCGGCGGCCCGGCGGCAGGCAAGCCCGAGGGTGCCCCCCCCTCGCAGGCGCCCTTCTCGACGCTGCCGCCGGATCAGGCCGAGAAGCTGCGCAAGATGAGCAACGACCTGCGCTGGCTCGTGATGGAGGGCTATGTGACCGAATTCTCCGACGGCAAGCTGTTCGCGCCGCCTGTCATGGCTCCGCAGGCTGCGAAGAAGGCCGAGTCGGGCGAAGAGGAACACGATCCCGTGGACTTCCCCGAGGCGCATCCGACCAGCGGGACCCCGGCGGCACCGACGGCGGAGCAAGCGGCCGCCGAGCCGCCCCCGCCGGCGCCTGCTCGGACCGAGCCGGCGCCGGAACCCGCCCCTGCCGCTCCGGCTGCTCCCTCCGTGGCGGATTCCCCCGCGCCGGTGGCGGAAGAGCCCAAACCCGAGGCCCCGTCCTGATTTCGAGCCCGCTCTCTGGAGCGGGCTTTTTGTTGCAACGGCGCTTTGCGAGCGCCGGCGACGGTCGTCACCCGCCGCTACAGGAGCCGCAACGAGTGCCTGTCTCCGTCCACGATGGCCAGCGTCAGGTGCCGCGCGTCCACAGGCAGCCAGGAACCGGTTTTTTCGGGCCACTCGACGGCGAGGCACCACGGGCTGGCGAGGAATTCCTCGAGCAACAGCTCTTCGAGCTGGCGTTGGTTTTCCAGCCGGTAGGCGTCGAGATGCACGAGCTTGGCGCGGGTGCCGGCATAGACCGAATAGATCGCAAAGGTCGGGCTGGTGACCTGCTCCTTCACGCCGAGGCCGCGGGCGAGGCCTTGCACGAAGGTCGTCTTGCCCACGCCCATGTCGCCGTGCAGGGCGAGCACGGTGTCGGGCGGCAGCGTCCGGGCGAGCTCGGCGGCGACCCTGCGGGTTTCCCCGGCGGAGGCGGTCTCGATCCCGCGGCGCAGTTTATCGCAGATGCTCATAGCCACGGTAGGCCGCGAGGTCCACGGCATCCGCCGGCAGGCGGTTGCGGGCGGTGAAATTGCCGACAAGCGAGAGGGTCAGGTGCGGGAAACGCCGCCGCCAGTCGCGCCGCAGCCGTTCGAGATTGGTGCGGGCGCGCACGACGACGAGCAATTCGTAATCCTCGCCGTCACCCAGGGCGTGGGCCAGGGGAGTGCGACCGGAGCGGCGGGCGAGCTGCCGCGCCGCGGAGCTGACCGGAACGGCCTCCGCGCGGAGCGCGGCGGCAAGGCCGTCGGTCGTCAGCGCCTCCAGGTCGTTGGCGAGGCCGTCGCTCACGTCCATCATGGCGACGACCTCGGGGCGCGCGGCCAGCCAGGCGCCCTCGGCGAGGCGCGGGGTGAAGCGGAAATGGTGCCCGCGCAGGCTGCCGCCGAGCCGGCCGGTGACGAGCACATGGTCGCCGGCGCGTGCTCCCGTGCGCGGGATGACGCGGCTGCCGGTGGATTCACCGTGGAGGGCGAGGAAGGCCCCGAAGAAGCCCGCCGGGGCCTGGGTCACGTCGCCGCCGACGATCTTCACCCGGAACTTCCGGGCCGTCGCGGCGAGCCCGAGGTAGAAGCCGCGGAGCCAGGCGATGTCCGTCTCCGGCGCCAGGGCGAGCGACACCACGGCCGCGACGGGCCGTCCGCCCATGGCGGCGATGTCGCTGAGGTTGCGCTTGAGCAGCTTGGCGCCGACGGCACGCGGCGGCACGGTGTCGTCGAAATGCCGGCCGTGGATCACCGGGTCGGTGGTGACGAGCTGGTGGCGCCGGGTGGGCGGGATGACCGCGCAATCGTCGCCGATGCCGAACGGGGCGGCGGGGGTCACGTCCCCGAGCCAGCGCCGGATGTGCTGGATAAGCCGTCGCTCGCCGAGTGCGGCGACCGATCCGTGGCGGCGGGTCGTGAACGGGTTCATGGGCCGATCTCCTGGAGGCCGGAGAGCACGATGAAGATGGTGTTCAGGTTGAACAACGCGTGGGCCACGACGGCCACGCGGATCGAGCCGGTGGCCTCGTAAGCCAGCGCCAGGATCATGCCGAGCACGGCCAGCGGCAGAAAGCCGGCCCAGTTGGCGTGCAGGATGCCGAAGCACACGCCGCTCACGAGCAGGGCCGGCGTGCGGCCCAGCTTCTGGCGCACGTAACGGTAGAGGCCGGCGCGGAACATCAGTTCCTCACTCAGCGGCGCCAGCACGCAGGCAACCACCAGCATGCCCGTGATGACAAACGGCGAGCGGGTCTGCGCGAAGATGCCGATCAGGTCCTGCGGCTCGTCCGGGAGCCCCGCGGCGCGGAGCAGCGCCGTCCAGCCGAGGCTCAGCAGGGTCAGCACGGGCAGGGCGACCAGCACGGTGCCGGTCGCGTAGGCCAGCAATTGGGCCACAGGCATCGCTGCCGCGGGCCGGGAGAGAGGCGGTTCGCCGCCGCACTCCGCGCAGAACCGGCGGCGCAGCACAGGAAACAACGCGCATCCGCCCAGGATGCCGGCATGGAAGCCCGCCCCGTAGGCAAAAAGCTCGAGGCCGGTTTTGTCGGCGGAACGCGCGATCACCGGGCCGCAGGCGGCATGCACGGCCGCCTGCACCAGGAAGCCGCCCGCGAACACCAGCAACGCGACGAACAGGAACTCGGGCAACGTCACCGACCAATGCGGCAGGGCGTTGGTTTGCAGCCAGCGCTGGCGGTGCCGGGAGCCGGTCAGCATCCGCCACACCAGGCCGGCTCCGGCGAGGAGCAGCGTGAGTTCAAAGGCGACGAGGGCGTGCTGGACGGGTTCGGCGGGCATGCGCAGTCCCATGCTTGGCAGGCTGGCGGGGGAAAAACCACCTCGAAACGCATCCGTGCACGACGGCCGGAGGACGAACTTTCCACTTGAACCCGTCCGCCGTGGCAGGAACCTTGGGGGCGATGTCCTCCGCCTATCTGCCGTTCCTCGTCCAGATCCTGCTCGCCGCCGGCATCACCGCCGGTGTCATCGCGCTGAGCCACCTGCTCGGCCAGCGCGCGCGCGGCAGCAAGATCAAGGACGCCGCCTACGAGTGCGGCATCCATTCCGACGGCAGCACGCACACCCGCTTCTCGGTGAAGTTCTACGTCACCGCGATGCTGTTCATCCTCTTCGACATCGAGGTGGTGTTTCTCGTCCCGTGGACGTTCGTGTATCGCGATTTCCTGGCCAACCACATCTCGATCCTGGCCCCCATGCTCTTCTTCCTCGGCGTGCTCGTGCTCGGCCTCTTCTACGAGGTGAAGAAGGGCGCGCTGGAGTGGGAGAAGTAACCGCGCGCGCCGCAGCCGGCTGAACCCATGCGGCTCGACAAATACATCTCCCGCAGCCGCGTCGCCGACCTCGGCAGCGCCGATCTGGAGGGGGCGCTGGTCGAGCTGCTGAACCTCACGGTCGAGCGCTTTCCCGACCTGAACAAGGAGGCGCTGCTCAAGGGCCTGCTCCGCCGCGAGAGCACGATGACGACCTACCTCGGTCTCGGCGTGGCGATGCCGCATGTGCGCGTGAAGATGAACCGCCGCTACCTGCTCGCCGTGGGCCGCAGCCACTACGGCATCCGCTACGACAGCGCGATCGAGAGCGAACCGGTGCACCTGGTGATCATGCTGCTCGCCGACGAGAAGACGCGCGACTACCTCCAACTGCTCGCCGCGCTGGCCCAGTTGCTCAAGGACCCCGCGTTCGTCGAGAGCCTGGTGAAGGCGCCCGACCTCGACACGCTTTACGAGCGGCTTTTTGCCGGCTTCGGCGGCGTGGCGGCCAAGGCGCTGCCCGCGGCCCAGACGCGCCTCAACCGCGTGGTCCTGCGCGAGGCCGGTCGCATCGCCGCCGGCAGCGGTTGCACCGGCCTGATGGTGTTCGGCGACGTGTTCACGGGCCGCATCCGCGCGCCGAAGACCGAGGGTTCGCTCAAGACCATCCTTGTCACCCGCAACCTGCCCGAGGGCGAGTCGCGCCCGGGCCGCTTCGACGAAAGCGTGCAGGTGCGCTCGTTTTCCAGCCAGCGGCTGGCGCAGTTGCGCAGCGCGGTGCTCGTCGGCCTCACCCGCGGGTTCATCACCTTCAAGGACCGGCTCTGCTGCATCGGCGGCATCGCAGGCTCCAACCAGTTCGACGCCATCGTGATCGTGGACGTGGAGAAGGAGTTTTCCTCGCTGCTCTCCGGCCATGCCGAGCTGCTGCCGGCCGACGTGAAACCCGAGGTGCTCGAGCGCGTCATCGCCGTGGCGACGGAACTGGCGGTCGAGGGCCGCGAGGGCCGGCCGGTCGGCTGCCTGTTCGTGGTGGGCGACAGCGAGAAGGTCGGGCAGCTCACCAAGCCGCTCGTGCTCAACCCGTTTTACGGCTACAAGGAGGAGGACCGGAACATCCTCAACCCATTCATGGACGAGACCATCAAGGAGTTTTCCTCCATCGACGGCGCCTTTGTCATCGGCGGCGACGGGGTGGTGCAGGCGGCGGGGGCGCTCATCCAGGCCGCGGATTTCAACCACTCATTGCCCAGCGGACTGGGATCACGCCATGCGGCCGCGGCGGCCATCTCGGTGGCGGCCGATTGCATCGCGCTCGTGGTGTCGTCGAGCACGGGGCAGGTGACGCTTTTCCGGCGCGGGGTGATGATGCCGCTGACGGAAAACAAGGTAAGCGCCTGAGCGGGCGTGCCTTGACCGGCCGGAGCGGCGGCGACAACTTTGGGGTTGCACAGGCTTCGGGCGCGGCTTTTCTCTCGACCCTTCCAACCCATTTATAGCCATGCAAGAAACCGTCACCCTGGAATGCACCGAAGCCCGCAAAGAGGGCAAACCCGTCTCGCGTTACCTCACCAAGCGCAACAAGAAGACCGTCACCGAGCGCATCGAGAAGAAGAAGTACAACCCCTTCCTCAAGCGCCACACCCTCCACAAGGAGATCAAGTAACTGTCGGGGCGGACCTTGGTCCGTCCGCATCGGGCGCAGCTTCCGGCGCCCCTGCCAAAACCTTCAAGGCCGGTTCCTCGCGGGACCGGCCTTTTTGCTGGCCCTTACTTCTTGTTGGCTTCGACGGGAGTGGGGGGCGTGTTGCCCCCGCCTGCGGCGAGCTGGGCGCGGCGCGCGGCGCGCCAGCTGTCCCGATGCTTGCGGATCCAGTCGAGCAGGGCGCGCTCAAAGCCGATGTCGTAGCCCAACCGCTCCGACTCGATCCACTTGTGCTTCAGAATCTCCTCCCGCTCTGCCAGAAACTCCTGGTAGAGGCTCGATTGCTTCACGAAATCGCGGCTGTCGTTGCCTTCGGGGGTATGGATGGGAGGTGCGGACATACGGTGACGCTAATAACAATAATCTGATTTGCCGACACATCCAGTCGGCAAAGGTTGGCCCGTCTTAAGCGTCATGTGGGCAGACGCTAGAGATGTCGTCTCTTGCCTGTCAACTCGCGTGCGGAACTTTCAACCGGTTGAGCAGTGCGAGGGCGATTTCGCCGAACACCCGGGCCGGTTTTCCAGCCGGCGTGTTCACGGTCACGGGCTGTCCGCTGTCGCCGCCGGCGCGGATCTCGGGGAAAAGCGGCACCTGGCCGAGGAGACTGGTGCCGAGCAGCTCGGCGATGGCTGCGCCGCCGCCCTCGCCGAAGAGGTGCTGGCGCGCGCCCGTGGCATCCTCGAACCAGCTCATGTTCTCGGCCACGCCGAGGAGCGGCACGTTGACCTTCTGGAACATCAGGCCGCCCTTGCGCGCGATGTTGGTGGCGGCAGGCTGCGGCGTGGTCACCAGGATGGCGCCGTCCAGTGGCAGGGTCTGCACCAGAGAAAGCTGGGCGTCGCCGGTGCCGGGTGGCAGGTCGATCAGCAGCACATCGAGTTCGCCCCATCGCACGTTTTGGACGAACTGCTGGATGGTCTTCATGATCATCGGACCGCGCCAGACGACCGGGGTGTTGTCGTCCACCAGAAAACCCATGGACATGACCTTCACCCCGTGGCGCTCAAGAGGCACCAGGTTTTCGCCGTCCACCTCGGGCCGGCTTCCGCCGAGTCCCATCATGAGGGGGACGGACGGGCCGTAGATGTCGCAATCCATCAGGCCGACCCGGCCCGGGCGGCCGGCCTTTTCCAGAATCTGCGCGAGGGCGCAGGCGAGGTTGACCGCGAAGGTGGACTTGCCCACGCCGCCTTTGCCGGAGGCGATGGCGACGGCGTGCCGGAGGCCGGCCGGCGTCGTGCCGCCGCCGAGGTTGGCGGCACCGGGCTTCGCCGGGGTTTTTGCGGCCGACACGGCGAGTTCGACGATGGCCTGCTTCACCCCGGGCTGGGCATGCAGGCATTTCTCGATCTCCGCCTTGAGCATCGTGGGCACCTTGGGATCGGAGGTCGTGATGGCGACCGAGACCTTGGCGGTGCCGTCGGCAAACGCCACCGAGCGGACCAGCCCGAACGAGACGATGTCCCGGCTGAATCCGGGATACTTCACTTGCTTCAGGGCTTCCTTGATGGCGTCGGCGTTCACGTGGTGTGGGAAAAGTGCTTGGAAAACGGGGCGCTTTGACCTTGTGAAGAGGGTGCGGGGAGTAAAACAAAAACCCGTCGCGAACTTTCTTCATTACCTATCGTCCCATCTTCCATGCGTCATACTTTTCGCCTCCTGCTCGGCCTCCTGCTCGCCTCCTCCGCCTTCGCCCAGCGCGACATCGGCATCGTGCCTGTGGAGGCCGACACACGGGTTACCGGCGTCACCCTCACCTCCTCCTCGGCCGAGCTGCAGAACCTTGCCCTGCAGGCCTTCAACGCGCACGGCCGCTACAAGCTCTACGCCAGCGGCGGCAGCTTCGCCATCAACTTCGAGCCGGCGGGAGCCGCGGCGGTCACCGTCACCATCGCGCGCGGCGGCTCACCCGTCCATACGCAGACCGTGTCGGGCACCAGCCTGCGCAACGCCCTGCTGCGCGCCGCCGACGTCGCCGTGCACAGGACCAGCGGCCTGCGCGGCTGGTTCGCCGGCAAGCTCGCTTTCGTGGGCGAGCGCACCGGCAAGACCGAGATCTACACCTCCGACCTGTTCTTCGGCGAACTCGTCAAGTGGACCAGCGACGGCAAGCAGATCATGGGCCCGCGTTGGTCGCCGGACGGAGCGAAGATCGTCTATACCAGCTACCGCACGAGCTTCCCCGACATCTACCAGATCGAGTTCGCCACCCGCCGCATCTCGCTGCTGGCGAGTTTCAAGGGCACGAACAGCGGCGGCCGCTTCAGCCCCGACGGCACGCGGCTGGCCATGGTGCTCTCGGGCGAGGGCAACCCCGAGGTCTATGTGGGCAACGCGAATGCGCGCCAGCTCCGCCGCCTCACCACCAACCAGTCCGTCGAGGCCTCGCCGACCTTCTCGCCCGACGGCTCGCGCGTGCTCTACGTGTCCGACTCCGCCGGCGGCCCGCAGCTCTACACGATCCCGGTCAACGGCGGCTCGCCCAACCGCCTTGCCACCAACATTTCCAAGTATTGCGCCGAGCCCGACTGGAGCGCCGCCGATCCGAGCAAGATCGTCTTCACCGCCGGCGTCGGCCGCGGCTACCAGAGCGCTGTCTTCGACATGAAGAGCGGCACCAGCAAGATCGTCACCAAAGCCCCGACCGACGCCATCGAGCCGGTCTGGCTGGCCGACGGCCGCCACATCATCTGCACCTATCGCGCGGCCAACAGCAAGGTGCTCTACATCGTGGACACCGAATCCGGCAAGGCCACGCGCCTCAGCCCGGCGGCCATGGGCAACACCGGCAACGCCAGCTACCTCGCACCCTGATTCATGAAACTCCTCTTCATCGGCGACATCGTCGGCAAACCCGGCCGTGAGATCGTCGGTGCGGCGGTGCCGAAACTGCGCGCGGAGCGGGGCATCGATTTCGTCGTTGCCAATGCCGAGAATGCCGCGGCCGGCGCCGGCATCACGGCAACCATCGCCAAGACCCTCTTGGAGTCGGGGGTGGACGCCCTCACCCTGGGCGACCACGTCTGGGATCAGAAGGGTTTCGAGGGCGACCTTGCGGGTCTCGAGCGCGTGTGCCGGCCGGCCAACCTGCCGCTGACGAACCCCGGGCGCGACCACCTCATCATCGAGAGCGGCGGCTCCCGCCTCCTGGTGTTCACGGTGCTCGGACGCTCCTTCATGGGACTCAAGGCCGGGTGCCCGTTCCTCTGCGCCGACGCCATGCTCGCGCGGCTGGCCGGCCAATACGACGCCGCGTTGGTCGAGATCCACGCCGAGGCGACCTCCGAGAAGCAGGCCCTCGGCTGGCACCTCGCCGGCCGCGCCACCGCCGTGCTCGGCACGCACACCCACGTCGCCACCGCCGACACGGCCATCCTGCGCGGGCACACGGCCTTCCAGTGCGACGTGGGCATGACCGGTCCGCACGAATCGGTGCTCGGCCGTGAGATCGGGCCCGTGGTCGGGCGCTTTCTCGACGGCCTGCCGCGCCGCTTCGAGGTCGCGACCGGCGACAACCGCCTGTCCGCCACCCTGGTCGAGTTCGACGAATCGGGTCGCGCTTCGCGGGCCGAGTGGCTTAGCGTCCGTGCCTCCTGATGAATCTTTCGCACCCCGCCGCCGATATCTATGTGCCCGACGGCCGGCCCGTGGCCAAGGCCCTCGCCCGCACCACGCACCTCTGTCTCGCGGCACACCCGGACGACATCGAGATCATGGCGCACCATGCCATCGCCGCGTGCTACGGGAAGCGCAACGCGGGCTTCACGGGTGTGGTGGTCACCGACGGCGCCGGCAGCCCGCGCAGCGGGCGCTTCGCCGGATACACCGACGAACAGATGAAGCTCGTGCGCCGCGACGAACAGCGCCGCGCGGCGAAGCTGGGCCGATACGCGGCCGTCATCCAGCTCGCACACCCGAGCAAGGCGGTGAAGGACGCCACGAACGGTGTCGTGCGCGCCGATCTCGCGGCCATCCTGCGCGCCTGCCGCGCGCACACCGTCTGTCTTCACAACCCCGCCGACAAGCACGACACCCATGTGGCCGTGTTCCTGCGCTGCCTCGAGGCGCTGCGGTCGCTGCCCAGATCACGCCGTCCGAAACGGGTGTTCGGCTGCGAGGTCTGGCGCAATCTCGATTGGCTGGTGGACGCCGACAAGGTGCTGCTCGACGACTCGGCCCGGCCCGCGCTGGCGGCGAGGCTGATCGGAGCTTTCCGGTCCCAGATCGCCGGCGGCAAGCGCTACGACCTTGCCATCGCCGGCCGCCGCCTCGCCAACGCCACCTTCCACGCCTCGCACGCCACCGACGCCGCCGCGGCCGTCACCTGGGCCATGGACCTCACGCAGCTGGTGCGGGACGAAAAATTGTCGGTCGAAGAATTCACCCTCGCGCACCTCGACCGCCTCCGCGCCGACGTCCAGGCGCGGCTGAGGAAATTCACCTGAATCAGCAAAAAGACAATGGGCCACCAAAAGTCACAAAAAGACACGAAAAGGAGAGCCCATGAAACAAACGGAAATCAACCGACTGTGCGATGTGGTGAGGGAAACCTCGTTTGCGATTCACCGTTACCACCGACACGGACATGTGGAGAAAATTTATGAGAACGCTCTGGCGCACCGTCTTAGAAAGCAGGGCATTCAAGTCGAACAGCAGCATCCCCTGAAGGTGTTTGATGAAGACGGGACGGTATTGGGTGACTTCTATGCAGACCTCCTGGTCGAGGGCAGACTGGTGGTGGAGTTGAAGGCCGTGCGGGCCGTTTTGGACGAACATGTGGCCCAGATCCTGGGCTACTTGCACTCCTCGCGGATCGAGACCGGGTTGCTGATCAATTTTGGCGCTCCAGTGATGTCAGTGAAGAAATACCTCATGAGCGGGTCGTCTGATTTTTGTGTCTCTTTGTGACTTTTTGTGGCCATCCTCCGGCCATGGTCAAAAGCACCGGCATCTACACGGGCGGGCTCAACTGCCAGCTCACGCACGAACCCTCGGGCAAGGTCGTCGAGACCGACGCACCCAAGGACAACCACGGTCGCGGCGCGGCATTCTCGCCGACGGATCTCACCGCCGCCTCGCTCGCCTCGTGCATGGTCACCACGATGGCCATCGCCGCAAAACTGAAGCTCAACACCGACATCCCCGGCGTGCGCTGGGAGGTGACCAAGGAGATGTCGGCCGACAAGCCGCGCCGCATCGTGCGCCTCGCCGTGCAGATCTGGCTGCCCTTTCCGAAGACGAAGGAGTTCGCCGACGTGCTCGAGTCCGCCGCACTCAACTGCCCGGTCGCCCAGACCCTCGCCCCGTCCGTCGAAAAGCCGGTGACGTTTCACTGGGAAGGGTGAAGCGCGGCCGGTCCCCCGACCGGCCCTGCTACCGCTCACTTCACCACGTTGGTGAAGCGGTAGGTGCCGTTGAAGATGAGCTCGGTGTCGTCCACGCCGATGCGCACCTTGATCCTGCCGCTGGCGGCGTCGGTGCGGTCGGCCCGCCCAGTCACGTGGCGTGGCTGGTTCTTGTGGTTGATGGCCTCGCCCTTGAATTCGATCCGTTCGCCGCGGACCAGTTTCTCCAGTTCTGCGGAGGGCAGGGTGATCCTGATGCGGCCGGTCTCGCTCCAGAAAAACCACGGCCAGACCTTCGCTTCGTAGGTCGTCGTGAACGTGTCGCCCTCGCGCGTGAACACGCCGGTCGTGAGCGTGACGCTGCCGACGTAGATGGAGGTCTTCATCGTCGGCACCGTCACGGAGTCCCGCTCGCCGATGCGCTGCGCGGTGTCCGCGCGCAAGGCGCCCACAGTCCCCAGCAGGAGCAACAGGCACAGGAGCGGACGCGGCATCATGGGTGAGTCACCATGCGGCGGCGGAGGTTGCAGGCAAACGGGAAGTTCGGCGGCATGGTTGCCGCAATTCTGCGTTGCCAAGGGCGGCGGCGCGCCGTTGCTTGGCCGCCTATGGCAAAGCAGGCACAGGCCACCTGGGGCGGACGGTTCTCGGCGGGTCCCGCCGGGCTCATGCTGCGTTTCAGCGAATCGGTCTCCTTCGACCACCGGCTCGCGCCCTTCGACATCGCGGGCAGCAAGGCGCACTCCGCCATGCTTGCGAAGGTCGGGCTGATCACCCGCCGGGAGCGCGACGCCATCCACCGCGGGCTCGACGCCATCCTGCGCGAAATCAACGCCGGCCGGTTCAAGTGGCGCACGCAGCTCGAGGACGTGCACATGAACATCGAGCAGGCGCTCACGCAGCGTGTGCCCGCCGCCGCCAAGCTGCACACCGCGCGCAGCCGCAACGACCAGGTCGCGACCGACATGCGGCTTTACTTCAAGGCCGCCTGCGCCGACCTCGGCGCGAAGATCAAAGCCGCCCAGCGCGCCATCCTGAAGGTCGCCGGAAAGAATTCGGCCGTCCTCATCCCGGGCTACACGCACCTGCAGCGCGCCCAACCGGTGTTTTTCGCGCACCACCTTTTCGCCTGCCTGGAGATGCTCCAGCGCGATGCCGAACGTTTCGCGATCGTCGCCGACCATGCCAACTGGTGCCCGCTCGGCTCCGGCGCCATCGCCGGCACGACCCTGCCAATCGACCGCGAGTTCACGGCGAAGGCGCTCGGTTTCGTGGACGCCAAGGGCCGGCCGCGCGTCACGCAGAACAGCATGGACACCGTCGCCGACCGCGACGTGTTCATCGAATTCGCCGCCGCCTGCGCGACCACGGGCGTGCATCTCTCGCGCATGGCGGAGGATCTGATCCTCTGGATGAGCAGCGAGTTCGGTTTCGTGGACCTGCCCGACGCGTTCTGCACGGGTTCGAGCCTGATGCCGCAGAAGAAGAATCCCGACTCGATGGAGCTCATCCGCGGCAAGGCGGCCCGGCTCCAGGGCAACCTGCACACTCTCCTCGCGCTGGCGAAGGGCTTGCCGCTGACCTACAACCGCGACCTGCAGGAGGACAAGCCGCCGGTCTTCGACAGCCACGACCAGACCGCGCTTTGCCTGGAGGTGCTCGCCGGCGCCTTTGCCGGCCTGAAGGTGAACACCAGACGCTGCGCCGCCGCGGTCGCTGATCCCGCGCTGCTCGCCACCGATCTCGCCGACTACCTCGTGCGCAGGGGCGTGCCGTTCCGCACGGCGCACCACGCCGTCGGTGGAGTCGTGAAACTGGCCGAGCAGCAGGGCGTGGCGCTCAACCGGCTCACGCTCGCCGACGTGCAGTCCGTGCACCCCGCCTACCGGAAGGACTGGGCGGAATCGTTCGATCTCGCCAAGGCCATGGCCCGGCGCACCGGCACGGGCATGCCCGGTCCCGCGCAACTCCGCCGCCAGTTCGCCCGCTGGAAGAAGCTGCTGGGTTGAGGCGCGGCGCGCCCGGTTCCGTCATGCTGCCCCTGCTCCCGCAGCGCGATCCGGCCCTGCGGCCCTACCGCCAGGGATTGTATTTCGCATTCTTCAACGCGATGAACTGGCAGATCGCCACGGCGACGCCGACCGTGCTGTTCATGGCCTGGCTCGGGGCGGACTCGTTCCAGACGGGGCTGGTCTATGGCTGGCCGCTGATGCTCACGCCCGTGCAGGTGCTGGCGACCGCGCTGCTGCCGCGGCTGGGCTTCAAGCGGCTGACCCTGGCGGGGTGGGGCGCCCGGAGCTGGTTCCTCCTCGTGCCGCTGGGCATCGCCGTGTCGGCGCCCACGCCGCCGCCCCTCTGGATGATCTGCGCGATGGTGGCGGCGATGTTCTGCTACTCCCTCAGCCGTTCCCTGGGCGCGGCCGCGATCACCACCTGGCTGCAGGGGCTCGTGCCCGCGGCGGTGCGCGGGCGTTACTGGTCCACCGACCAGATCATGGGCGGCACGGCCTCCATCGCCACGCTGCTCCTCTGCGCGGCGACCTTCACCTGGCTGCCGGCGCCGACGGCGTTTGCCCTGCAATACGCCTTCAGCATCACCGGCGCATGGCTGGCGTTCCGCTGCCTGCGGACGCTGCCTGACATCGAACGGCCCACGGTCATGGGCCTCGACACGATCCGGAAGGAGACGCCGCGGCACCTCTTCGCGGCCGGTCCGTTCCGCTCCTACCTCTGGCTGGCGGTGCTCTACCATGTCGTGACCACGCCGCTGGTGCCGTTCGGCGCCTATTTCCTGAAGGTCGAGGCGGGCATCACCCCGGCGGTGATCATGGGGTGCACCATCGTGCAATATGCCGGCGTCATCACGGGCAACTGGTTCATGCGCTCGCGCATCGACCGCACGGGGGCGAGGCCGTTCTTCCGCGCCTCGTTCGCCCTGTGCGGCTTCGTCGCCGCCGGGTGGCTGGCGGGCCTGCATTGGCGCCCCGTGCTGCCCTGGTTGCTGCCGCTGCTTTATTTCGCGCTCGGCGCGGGTTTGGGCGTGTTCACGGCGGCCAACGTCAGCTACCTCGCCAAGATCCTGCCCGAGGCGGAGCGGGCGCTGCCGGTCTCGCTGCACGGTGCGCTCTGCTACTTCATCGGCGGATTCGCCCCGATCGCCTGGGGCCTGGTGCTCAAGGACGGGGGACCGGTGCCCTCGGTGAACCTGGTGGCGTTCCAGGCGTTTTTTGTCTTCACCCTGGCGGGAGCCGCGCTGCTGGTGCTGCTGGCCAACCGCCTGAGGGAGTCGCCCGGCCATGTGGATCCCCTGTTGGAGGGCGACTGGTTGTTCCGCCCGTTCCGCATCGTGGCCTCGCTCGTCCGCCTCGCCGAGCCGTCGCGCCCGGCCGCGCAGCCGGAGGACCGCCGCGAACGATAGACTCGCGCCCGCAGGATTTTTTCTGCACGTTGCGCGTCCTCCCATGCCCACGATCCGCATCCTCCCCGACCGCGTGGCCAACCAGATCGCCGCCGGCGAGGTCATCGAACGGCCGGCCGCCGTCGTGAAGGAGTTGGTGGAAAACGCCCTCGACGCCGGCGCCACGCGCATCGAGGTCGAGTTCCGCCATGGCGGCCGCAGCCTGATCCGCGTGGAGGACAACGGTTGCGGCATGTCGCGCGACGACGCGCAGATGGCGCTCGAGCGCCACGCCACCAGCAAGCTCGTGGAGACGGCCGACCTCGACCGGCTCGAGACCTTCGGGTTCCGGGGCGAGGCGGTGCCGTCCATCGCCAGCGTGTCGCGCTTCGAGCTGCGCACCCGCCGCGCGGAGGACGCGGCCGGCACCGAGATTCTCGTCAACGGCGGCAAGCTGGTCCACGTGCGCGAGTGCGGACTAGCGCCGGGCACGCGCATCACGGTGGCGCATCTGTTCAATTCCGTGCCGGCCCGCCGCAAGTTCCTCAAGAGCGACGCCACCGAGTCGGCGCACATCATCCAGACCGTGCGGCTCTATGCGCTGGCGTGCCCGCAGACGGCCTTCACGCTGGTCGAGGACGGCCGCGTGCTCTTCCGGTCGCCGGTCTGCACGACATTGGAGGAGCGGGTGGGGGAGATTTTCGGGCGCCAGCTCGCCGCCGACCTGTTGCCGGTCGCGGCCGGGGACGCCGGCCTCCGGCTCACCGGCCTCATCGGCAAACCGGGCGTGAACCGGGCCACGCGGCACGAGCTGATCATGTTCGTCAACCGCCGGCCGGTGGACAGCCGCACGCTCAACTACGCGGTCATCGAATCCTACGCCACGGCGCTGGCCAAGGGCCGCTACCCGGTGGCCATCCTGTTTCTGGAGCTGGATCCCGCGGCGGTGGACGTGAACGTGCACCCGGCGAAGCGCGAGGTGCGTTTCCGGAGCGAGGGCGCCGTGCGCGGTTTCGTGATCCGCGCCGTGCTGCAGGCGTTGCGCGAGTTTGGCGTGCCCGCTGCGGCCAAGGAGGCCGGGGAGAGCCTGCCCGGCGATCCGCTGCCGCCGCCCCCCGCCGCCTTCCCGGCGGCCGCGCCGGCCCCCGTCCCGACGGTCATGGCGCAGCCGTTCCGACCGTTCACCCCGCTGCCGCCGGTCGCCCCTCCGGTGCCGGCGGGGGTCGCCTTGCCCGCCGCCCCCCGCTCTCCGTCCGCCGGCACCCCCGCGCTCATGGGCTGGCGCTTTCTCGGCACGGCGCACGGCGACTTCGCGCTGTTCGAGGCGCCCGGCGGCGTGGTGGTGCTCGATCGCCGGGCGGCGCACGAGCGCGTGTGGTTCGAGCGGTTGCAGGCCCAGTTCGCCATCGGCGAGGTGGCGAGCCAGCGTCTGCTCTTCGCCGTGCCGGTCGAGCTCGATGCCATCGCGAGCGCGCTGCTGCTTGACCGGCTGCGGTTCCTGCATCGGCACGGGCTCGAGGTCGCGGAATTCGGACGGAACTTCTTCCGCATCGAGGCGGTGCCGGTGTGGCTCGACCCGGCCGACGCGGAGGAATTCCTGCGCGACGTGATCGGTCTCCTGCGCGAGGGCCGGCTCGACGAGAAGCGGGCCGACCTCGCCCGCGAGGAGCTGGCGCGCATGGCCGCGGCCAGGGCCGTGCGCCTGCCCTCCGCCCTGGCCGAGCACGAGGCCCTCGCGCTGGTCTCGCAACTGTTCGCCTGCCAGCACCCGCACACGAGCCCCGGCGGACGCCCCACCCATTTCGAAATCAGCCGGGGCGAGCTGGCGCGGCGCTTCCAGCGATAGGCGCGCGAGCGACGCGCAGCACGGTGGCCGTAGCGCGGAAATTTCGCGGTCGGGCCGAAATTTCTTAGATCTGGCCGATTTTACCTAGTGCCGATGGGCGGCGGTCCCAGTCCCGCCTTGCATGTGCCGTTGGCACGCCTTGTGATACCGCTTCAACCGCCTATGCCGACCGCCAAAGCCCACAAGTCCGCGAAACCGGCCAAATCCGCCAAGGCTGCCGAGGCAGCCAAGCCCGCTTCCCAGACCGCCCGGCAGCCCGCTGCCTCCGGCCGGCCGCATCCCGACGCCCCCGTCGAGATACTGCGTTCCCTCATCCGGCGGCACCTAGTCTCCACTCTTGCTCGACACGACGGCTCGGCATCGCCTCACGACTGGTGGGTCGCCACCGCGCTCGCGGTGCGCGACACCATCCACGAGCGCATGATCGCCACACAAGCCGTGCACAACGCCGAGAATGTCCGGCGCATCTATTATTTCTCGCTGGAATACCTCATGGGCCGGCTGTTCGGCAACAACCTGCTCGCCACCGGGATGCTCGATACCGCCCGCGCCGCGCTCGAGTCGCTCGGTCAGGACTTCGACAAGATCCGTGACGCCGAGGTGGACATGGGCCTTGGCAACGGCGGCCTCGGGCGTCTCGCCGCATGCTTCCTGGACTCGTTCGCCACGTTGGATTATCCGGCGCTTGGCTACGGCATCTATTACGAATTCGGCCTGTTCCGGCAGCAGTTCGTCAACGGTCACCAGGTCGAGCACCCCGACAACTGGATCCGCTTCGGCAACCCGTGGGAGGTCGTGCGCCCCGAATACACCCAGCAGATCCAGGTCTATGGCCGCGTGGAGAACGTCTTCGACGACCGCGGCAACTACCGCCCGCGCTGGGTGGGCACCAAGACGATCCTTGGTGTCCCGCACGACATCCCCACGGCCGGCTACGGCACGAAAACCGTGAACCTGCTCCGCCTCTGGGCCTCGCAGTCCACGGAGGACTTCGATCTCGCCGCCTTCAACCGCGGCGGCTACTTTGAAGCCGTGCGCGAGCAGACCACGGCCGAGACCGTCTCCAAGGTCCTTTACCCGAACGACAAGACCGAGAACGGCAAGGAGCTGCGCCTGCTCCAGCAGTATTTCTTCGTCGCCTGCTCCCTGCGCGACATCATCCGCCGCCACCTGCGCAATCCGGCGAATTCCTGGGCGAATTTCGCCGACAAGGTTGCCGTGCAGCTCAATGACACGCATCCCGCCATCTCCGTCGTCGAACTCACCCGCATCCTCGTGGACGAGCAGGGCA
The DNA here is from genome assembly GCA_049322455.1 of Verrucomicrobiota bacterium. Taxonomy (GTDB): domain Bacteria; phylum Verrucomicrobiota; class Verrucomicrobiia; order Opitutales; family Opitutaceae; genus Lacunisphaera. Next base: position 110,867 of record JBMOQY010000019.1, read on the forward strand.
TGACCCTCGATGCCGCCTGGGAGATCGTGACCAGAACCTTCGCCTACACCAACCACACGCTCCTGCCCGAGGCCTTGGAGAAGTGGAGCGTGGGGCTGTTCGAGAAGGTGCTGCCTCGGCATCTCCAGCTCATCTACGAGATCAACGCCCGTCTGCTCCAGACCGTCGAGGCCCGGTGGCCCGGCGACAACGACAAGAAGCGCGTGTGCTCCCTCATCGAGGAGAACGGCCACAAACAGGTGCGCATGGCCAACCTGGCCGTCGTCGGCTCGCACACGGTCAACGGCGTCGCCGCCCTGCACACGGCGCTGCTCAAAAAGGACCTCTTCCCCGAGTTTGATGCGCTTTATCCCGGCAAATTCCAGAACAAGACCAACGGCATCACGCCCCGCCGCTGGCTGCTCAAGTGCAACCCCCGGCTCTCCGAGCTCATCACCCGGCGCCTCGGCCACGACCGGTGGGTGCGCGATCTCGATCTGCTGCGCGGCCTGGAGAAGGCCGCCGGCGACGCCGCGTTCCAGCAGGAGTTCATGGCCGTCAAGCGCGCCAACAAGGTCGAGCTCGCCGCCGTCATCAAGGCCGAATGCGGGGTGGACGTCTCGCCCGACGCGCTCTTTGACGTGCAGATCAAGCGCCTGCACGAATACAAGCGCCAGCACCTGAACCTGCTGCACATCATCGCGCTCTACCGCCGCCTGCTCCAAAACCCGGGGCTCGACATCGTGCCGCGCGTCTTCGTCTTCGCCGCCAAGGCCGCCCCCGGCTACGATCTCGCGAAGAACATCATCCGCGCGATCAACGTCATCGGCGCCCGCATCAACGCCGACCCGCGCATCGGCGGGAAGCTCAAGGTCGCCTTCCTGCCCAACTACCGCGTCTCGCTCGCCGAGAAGATCATCCCCGCCGCCGACCTCTCCGAGCAGATCTCCACCGCCGGCAAGGAGGCCTCGGGCACGGGCAACATGAAGCTCGCGCTCAACGGCGCGCTCACCATCGGCACGCTCGACGGCGCCAACGTCGAGATCCGCGAGGAGGTGGGCGAGGAGAACATCTTCATCTTCGGTCTCACCGTCGAGCAGGTCGCCGAGCTCTGGGCGAAGGGCTACAACCCCTGGCACTACTACAACGCCGACGAGGAGCTGCGCGCCGTCATCGACTGGCTCGGCAGCGACTACTTCATCCCCGGCGAGCACGGTGCCTTTGCGGCCGTTCACCACAGCCTCCTGCAGGGCGGCGATCCCTACCTCCTGCTGGCCGATTTCCGCAGCTACAGCGATACGCAGGTCCGGGTGGACGCCACCTACCGCGACCCGACGAGATGGGCGCGGATGGCCATCCTCAACACGGCCCGCATGGGCAAGTTCTCCAGCGACCGCACCATTCGCGAATACGCGGACGAGATCTGGAAGCTCAAGCCGGTGCGGGTGCCCTGAGCGCCGCGTCCCGCCGCCAACCCGGCGCCGCCTGTATCTGCCGGCCGTGGCGGATGCCGTTCCATGCCGCCTGCGGTCCGATGATGCCATACACCACGCCCGGCAGCCACGGCAGGCGCCTCACGCAGGTCAGGGTGATCGGGAGAAGGCCCACCGCGGCCTGCAGGCGGAATTCGTTCAACTGGAGCCGGGTGTGATCAGCTCGATTTTATTCAGGCGGGGCTGCTCGCGCCGGCGCAGGGCGTGCCCCTGCCGCAGCGCGTAAAGCGTCCAGATCCCTGCGAAGCCCAGGCATAGACCCGGTAGATGAAGAACAGGTCCTCGCGGGCGTTGATGCCGGAGCCGCCCCCAGCCAGGTGCTGAAATGGAGCTTCAGCGGATACACGGAGAAGAGCACCAGGAGCAGGATCGCCTGGTTGACGACCGGGTGAACGCATCCTCCAGTCCGTAACGGCGGAAAAACCGGTAATGCTCGTTCCAGAACAGCAGCAGGATGGCGAAACACGCCACGAAGGGCGGGAAATCGCGCAGCACCCGCATCAGGTCGGCGAAACTGGTCGGCAGCAGCGCCGAGATGACTTCGGGCGGCGGCGTCCCCTGGCGCGGGAGAAAACGGAAATCCGTCTGCGCCGCCAGCGGATTCCGGCCCGGTTTCCGTGCGCTGGCTCCGACATTCGCGGTTTGAATCCGCCGGCTTCTTCCCTCATTCCTCGGTTTTCCTCCTTCCTGTGCCTCCCGTCTCCCGCCACCGACTGCTTTGGATCGCGGCGGTGCTGTTTGTGCTCGCCGGCTCGCTCCTGGCGGCGCGCTTCTGGCTCGGGGGCTATGTGGTGCGGTCGGTCCTGCGGATGGCCGGCGCATCGGAAATCCGGCTGGGGGCGGTGCGTGGCACTCCGTGGCGATTGGAGGTCGAGGACCTGGAGTTCCAGGTGCGCACCCAGCCGTTCAGCGCGCGCCGGGTCACGCTGCGGCGCGCACACTGGTGGGAGGCTTCGCTCGGCGACGTGCGGGTCGAGGGCGCGCATCTGCCGGTCGTGCTCGACAGCTCGGATGTCGATCCGTGGAACTGGTCCACCTACGACGATGGCGGACTGGACGACGAGGCGGTGCAGCCGCCGTTCCGCGCGCTCGATCTCGACGGCGAATTGGTGGTGCGCATGGCCGCGTTGCCCGACAGGCCGATCGCCGTGAAACTGGAGGGCCGGCCCGCGAGCGGCACCTCGTGGATCGGCAGCCTGGTCGCCGGGGGCGAGGGCATCCGGCTGGCCGGAGGCGGCTCGCTGCTGCGCGCCGGCCAGGAACTGGACTTCCAGGTGCACAGCGCCGAACTGGATCTCGGGGTGTGGTCGCGGCACATCCAGCGGCTGGTCCGGTTGCCGGGCGGCCCTTGGGAACTCGGCGGGCGCCTCACCGGCGTGGCCGAGGGCAAGGTCACGGCGAAGCGGTTTGCCGCCACGGCCCGCGTAAACCTGCGTGCCGGGCGGATGCAGGCGGGCACGCGCGACATCGCGGCCGATGGCGCCGAGGCCGAGCTGGAATTTTCGGACCTGTGGAAACTCCGCACCCGCTCCGGCGTGTTCCGGCTGGACCGTCTGCGGATCGGCCGGCTGCCGTTGCACGATATCACCGCCGATTTCGGCCTGTGGAACGGCAGGCAGCTCAACATCGCCCGCATCTCGGCTTCGACCCTGGGCGGACGGATCGAGGCGGAGCCGTTCAGCTACTCACTCGATCAGCGCGCGCTGGCACTGACGATCCGGCCGGCCGACCTGCACGCCGGCAGCCTCTTGGGGCTTATGGCCGGCGTGGCGCCGCGGGTGACGGGCCGCGCCGGCGGCGAACTGGCGATGCGCATCCACGGCACGGGTGTGCAGATCGACCACGGTCATCTGGCTTTGCATCCCGCGACGGACGCGGAGTTGCAGATTAATGCCGCGGCATTGCTGCGCTCCGGTGCGCAAATGGACGAGCCCACCCGGCGGGTGTTCAAGACCGCAGGCAACCAGAGCGTGGTGGTGCGACTCGACGAATTCCGGATCGAGGTGCGCCCGCCCGGTCTGCCGCTGGGCACTTCGGCCCGGGTCATCGTGACCGGCCGGGTGGACGGCGAGAGCGTGTCCTTCATCCACCACCTCAACGGAGCGGTGGAGCGCTATCTGCCCATCCTGTCCCGGTGACGGACGGTGCCGGCCGGTTTCACCCAACCGCGTCTTGGAGGATTTGCCGGGTCGCGCGCGCAAACAGCAGTCAATCATGGGGAAGCCGGTGCAGTTGCGCCCGGTGTGGGGCAAGCCCCGGGGATCTCCGGTCTCAAAAGAATTTCAAATCCAGACTTCCCAAACGACCTCCCGAACCTATGGTGGGCGGCTTATATGCAGAGAACATTCATCATCTTTAAGCCCGACTGCATGGCCCAGCGCCATGTGGGCAACGTGCTTAACCGTTTTGAGCAGGCCGGCTTCACGATCGTCGGCTGCAAGATGGGCCGTCTGACGCCCGAGCTGCTGCGCGAGCATTACGCGCACGTCGCCAACAAGCCGTTTTACCCCGAGATCGAGGCGTTCATGAGCTCGCGCCCCGTCATCATGATGGCGCTGGAGGGCGAAAACATCGTGCAGAAGGTGCGCGACCTGCTCGGCCCCACGGATTCGCGCAAGGCTGCCAAGGGCACGATCCGCGGCGACTTCGGCACCGAGATGATGAAGAACGTCGTCCACGCCTCCGACAGCGTCGAGAACGCCAAGGCCGAGCTCGCCCGCTTCTTCAAGCCCGAGGAGCTGTTCAAGATCTGATTTCCGACTGCGCGCTTGACGGCCCGCCGCCGGGTGCGCTTTTCTCCGCCTCCCACAGTTTACGCCCTCATCGTCTAGCGGCTAGGACGGGGCCCTCTCAAGGCCCAAACCGGGGTTCGATTCCCCGTGAGGGCGCCACTTTCTTCAAGGCGCGCTATAGATGGCGCGCCTTTTGTTTTGGGCAATCGCGAGAGGCCGGACAGGGTGCTGCACATGCCTTCCTTTCCCCGCCTGATCGGCGCATTGTTGCCGCTCCTGGCCTGTGCTCCCGCTCCGGCCCGCGAGATTTGGCTGCACGTCGGGTCCGCGTCGGGGCCGGCGAAGTTCGCCGCGGCCGAGATCGAGGCGGCGCTCAAAGCCCGCGGCGATGCAGTCCGGCTGGGAACGCGCAAGCAGATATCCGCGGGCGCCACATCCATTGCCCTCGTCGAGGGAGCGGACCTGATGCCCGAGGCCTTCGACCTGCAGGCGATGGTGACGGGGGATAGGCAATACCTCACCGTCCGCGGAGGCGGTCCGGGCGGTGTGATGTATGGCGGCTTGGAGCTGGCCGAGCAGATCCGCCTGCGCGGGGTGGCGGGCGTCGAGCCGTTGCAGCGCCGGCCGCACTTCGCGATGCGGGGGGTGAAGTTCAACGCCCCGCTCGACGTGCGGACCCCGAGCTACACCGACATGAGCGATGCGGCGCAGGCAAACATCGCCACGGTGTGGGATTTTGAATTCTGGCGCGAGTTCCTCGATGCGCTGGCCCGGCACCGCTACAATTACGTGGCGCTCTGGAACCTGCACCCGTTCCCCTCGCTCGTGCGGGTGCCGGACTATCCCGACATCGCGTTGGACGACGTGCAGCGCTCGCGGATCGGGTTCGATGAGCATTATTCCACGCGCACGGAGGACATTTCGACCCCGGCCATGCTGGCAGAGGTGGCAACCGTGCGGGAAATGACGATGGCGGAGAAAATCGAGTTCTGGCGGCGGGTGATGGCCTGCGCGAAGGATCGCCACATCGATTTCTACGTCGTCACCTGGAACACCTATACCTACGGCACCGGCGGCAAATACGGCATCACCGACGACCTGTCCAACCCGGTGACACGGGATTATTTCCGGAAGAGCGTGGCGCAGCTTTTTCGCACCTATCCGCTGCTGCGGGGCATCGGCGTGACGGCGGGCGAGAACATGGGCGCGCACAACTCCAGCTTCCAGGCGAAGGAGGACTGGCTGTTCGCCACCTACGGGGAAGGCGTGCTCGACGCGGTGCGCGAGCAACCCGGCCGGAAGATCCGCTTCATCCACCGCCAGCACGAGACCAAGGCGGGCGACATCGCCCGGACCTTCGCCCCGCTGGCCGCGCATCCGGACATCGATTTCGTGTTCAGTTTCAAATACGCGCAGGCCCACGTGATGAGCGCGACCACGCAGACGTTTCACCGCGAGTTCGTCGAGTCGCTGGGCGGCCGGAAGACCCTCTGGACGCTGCGCAACGACGACGCGCTGATGTTCCGCTGGGGTGCGCCGGACTTCGTGCGGGAGTTCATCGCGAACATCCCGGTGGGGCCGACGCAGGGCGTCCATTACGGCTCCGACATGTGGGTGTGGGGACGGGAGTTCCTGAGCAGGGAGCCGGCGGAGCCGCGCCAACTCGAGATCGAGAAGCACTGGCTGGACTGGCTGCTGTGGGGCCGCATGAGCTACGATCCGACGCTCGACAACGACCGGATCGCCGGCTTGATCGCCGACCGGTTCCCCGGCGCGGATGGGCGGGCCTTGCTCGCTGCCTGGCAGCATGCCTCGATGGTTTATCCGCTCACCACCGGCTTCCACTGGGGCCAGTATGACTTCCAGTGGTATGTGGAGGCCTGCCTCAGCCGGCCGCAGCCGGCGCAGTCCAGCAGCGGCTTTCACGACGTGAACCGCTTCATCACGCTTGGGGTGCATCCGGGCACGGACAACATTCCGATCCCGAAATACGTGGAAGCGGTCGCCACAGGCGCGGAAATCGCTGGCACGACACCGCGGCAGGTCGCGGAAAAGCTGCACGCGCACGCCGACGCCGCGCTGACGGCGCTGGCCGGCTTGGACGCCGGCAGCAATCGCGAGCTGACGGAGACGCTGGGCGACATCCGGGCGCTGGCCCTGCTCGGCCGATACTATGGCTGCAAAATCCGTGGCGCGACCGAACTGGCGCTGTTTCGCCGGACTGGAAAGCCGCACCATCAGCAGGCGGCAATCGCGCAACTGACCGAGGCGTCCGCCCACTGGGAGAACTACACCGCGCAGGCCGCCGCGCTTTACCGGAACCCGCTCTGGACGAACCGCGTCGGCACCGTGGACTGGGCGGAACTGCGCGCCGAGGCCGCCCGCGACATCGAAATCGCGCGCGAAGCGAAGCCTCAGTAGAACACGTTCCGATCGAGACTGCGGTATTGGATGGCCTCGAGCAGGTGGGGGGCCTTGATCCGCTCGGACTCGCCGAGATCGGCGATGGTGCGGGCGACCTTGAGGATGCGGTCGTAGGCGCGGGCCGAAAGCGAAAGCTGCTCCATGGCCTGCTGGAGCAGGTCGCCCAGCGAGGAGTCGAGCGGGCAGAAGCGCTTGAGCTGCGAGGGCGGCATGCGGGCGTTGCAGGGGAGGGTGGTGCCCCGGAAACGGATGAGCTGCAGTTGCCGGGCGGTCTCGACGCGCTCGCGCATCAGCGAGGAGGGCTCGCCGCCCTGGTCGGAGCGGAGCTCGGTGATGGAGAGCGCCGGCGCCTCGACGTGGAGGTCGATGCGGTCGAGCAGGGGGCCGCTGATGCGGGCGCGGTAACGCTGGATCTGCGCAGGCGAGCAACGGCACTCGTGCTTGGGATCGCCCAAGTAGCCGCAGGGACAGGGGTTCATGGCGGCCACGAGCATGAAATGACAGGGCAGGGTGACCTTGCCGGCGCTGCGGGAGATGGTGACGTGGCCGTCCTCCAGCGGCTGGCGCAGCACCTCCAAGGCCGAGCGCTTGAACTCGGGCAGCTCGTCCAGGAAAAGCACGCCGTGGTGGGCGAGGGAGATTTCGCCCGGGCCCGGGATGGCCCCGCCGCCGAGCAGGCCGGCGTCGGAAATGGTGTGGTGCGGAGCGCGGGCGGGGCGTTGCAGGAACGGTATCTCCGCCTGCAGGGTCTGCCCGGCGGCGGAGTGGATGCGGAGGATTTCGAGGTATTCCTCCAGGCTGGGCGTGGGCATGATGCCGGGGATGCGGCGGGCGATCATGGATTTGCCCGAGCCCGGCGGGCCGATCATGAGGAGGTTGTGCCCGCCGGCCACGGCGATCTCGACCGCGCGACGCACGGCCTGCTGTCCCTTGATCTCGGAAAAATCGGGCTCGTGATCCGCCCGGGCGCGGACCGCGCGGCGGGGCGGGACGACCGGGAAGAGTGTCAGCCGTCCGCCCAGGAACTGCGCGGCCTGGTCGAGCGAGCTGATTTCATAGACCTCGATGCCCTCGACGAGGGCGGCTTCCTGCGCGGCGAGCGGCGGCAGCAGGATGGCCCGCCGGCCGGAGTCCCGCGCGAGGACGGCCATGGCGAGCCCGCCCCGGATGGGGCGCGTGGCGCCGGAAAGGCTGAGTTCGCCGGCGATGAGATAGCGGCCGAGCTCCTCGCAGGCAAGCTGGCCGGTGGCGACGAGGATGCCGAGGGCGATCGGGAGGTCGTAGATGGCGCCCTCCTTGCGCAGGTCGCCGGGGGCGAGGTTGATGGTGGTGCGCGTGCGCGGCATCTTCAGACCGGAGTTGCTGAGCGCGGAGAACACACGGTCCTGCGACTCCTTCACGGCGGTGTCGGGCAGGCCCACGAGGATGAGGTCGGGCACGCCGGATTCGCCGGTGTTGACCTCGATCTGCACGGGCACGGCGTCGATGCCCAGCAGGGCGGCTGAGCCGATGGTGGCTAACATGGACTGGCGGGAAGGCTGGTTTTGGTGTTACACCAATCCCGCCTCCAGCCGTTTCTTGATCTCGGCCAGATTGGCCTCGACGGCCTGGAGGTAGGGATTGGGTTGGCCCGCTGTCGCCAGATAGCGATGCACACCTCCCGCCTCGAAGTCGAGCATTGGCCGCACATAATTGCTCCAGAAGCCCGATGTCTTCTCAAGCAGCTCCCGGTAGCTGTGGTAGGGGCGCTTCTCGGGGGGGATCTGCTCGAAATCGAAAGCCTCCTGAAACTCCCGATAGAGCGCGGGCAGTTTGTCGAGGTAATCGGGCGCGCTCATCTGGGCCAGGTAGTCGGCGGTGACGAGCACGAAGGCGAAGTGCCGGCCCTGCTCGCTGCGGAAGGCGACCTGGCTGATCTTGCTTCGCGGGCCGGTGCAGATGATGGCGGAGCAGATGTCGTCTATCTCGGTGGCGGTCACGCCCATGCGCGGCAGGTAGTCGCGGGCGAACTCGCAGCTCCGGCGCTCGTGCACGAAGGTGTATTTGGCACCCGTGCCGGAGGCATCGTCGTTGGCCTTGAGATAGCCGCTGTCATGCAGCAACGCGGCCATCACCCCCAGTTCCCAATCGCGGACGGTCAGCACGGGCTTGTCGGGCGTGCGGCTCCGGCCTTGCAGGATGTGCACGAGGCAGAGCGTCGCCTGCAGGGTGTGCTCGAAATTGTGATAGGTCATGTCGATGGCCCGGTAACCCGCATAGCGCCCCGCGAACATTTCCTGCACGTCGCCGAACAGTCGCTCCAACAGGGGGAAGCTGCCTTGTCCCCCGATGTCCGCAAAGGCATCCTTCACCGCCTGCAGCACACAAGCAGTGCTCTTCGTGTTGACTGCGTGGGGGGGGACCATCTGGCCCTCCCGAAATAGTGGTTGCCACCCTCTTGCAGCAAGCCCATTGTCAAAAAAGCCTCAAATGGTTAGCCGCTCCAACTTGATTGTCGGGCTGACGGGCGGAATGGGCACAGGCAAATCCACGGCCGCCGCGCTCTTTGCGGAGCGGGGATTCCGGCGCCTCGACGCCGATCAGCTCATCCGCGACGAGCTCCTGCCCAGCCCCGAAATCGCCCGGGCCATCCGTGCGCGGCTGGGCAATGCCATGCTCTCGGCCGACGGGCGGGTGCGGCGCGACAAGGTCGCTGAGAAGGTCTTTGCGGACCCCGCCGCGCTCGCCTGGCTGGAGGACCTGCTGCACCCCCGCCTGCTGGCCCGCTGGCGGGAGCTCTTTGCCGCGGCCTCCGGCACGGCCTTCATTGCGGAGGTGCCGCTGCTCTTCGAAAAAGGCCTGGAAAATTGGTTTGATTTCATCGTCTGTGTGACCGCAGACTCCGCGACTCAATTGAGGCGGCTGGAGCAGCGTGGCGTCCCCCCGGAACTCGCCCGCCAGCGCCTGGTCAAGCAACTGCCGCTGGCCCGAAAGTGCGAGCTGGCAGACCATGTTCTTCTGAACGACGGCACCCCTGAATTTTTGCGCGAACAGGTCAACGCCCTGGCCGACCGCCTCCTGAAAACCCAACCCATCCGGTCCTGAGACCGCCTTCATGTCAGTCCCGCCCAAATCCGACGAGGATACCAGCAGCGCCGCCTCCAGCGAGACGGTCGAAACCAAACGCAAGCCGCGCACCCGTTCGCGGCTCTATCGCGCCAAGAGCGCCAAGACCGCCCCGGCCGCTGAAGACCCCGCTCCGGCGGCGACGCCCGCCCCCGAGCCGGCACCCGTGACCGCAGCTCCCGCCCCGGCGCCGGAACCCGTGCGCGCGGAAGCCGGCGCGCCCGCGACAGCCCCCGAGCCCGCTCGTGTTCCGGCAGAAAATCCGGAGTCCGCACACGGCGATCCCCTGACCGCTTCCCAGCAAGCGGGCCCGGGCGGCTACGAGGAAGGCGGCGCCGGGAACGGCGGCCAGTTCCAGGGCGGCGGCAAGTGGAAGCACCGCCAGCGCGGCAAACATTTCCAGCAAGGCGGCGGCAAATGGGGCAAGGGCGGCTTTCAAGGCGGTGGTGGCGGCAAGCCCCCGCAACCCCTCCCGCCGAAGGAGCAGATCGTCTATGGCGACCTGCCCGACCCCGCCCGTTTCGCCAGCCTCGAGGCGCTCGCGCAGACCGCCGGCGAAATCGCCAACCCCGCGAAGGATGAAATCTGGCTCAATGAGCTTTACGCGCTCAATCACGCCGATCTGACCGCCTTTGCGCAGAAGCTCGGTTGCGTGCTCGACGGCGTGCCGACGCGCAAGCAGCTCCTTTCCCACGTGTTCGCCGCCGCCGCCGGGCAAAAGCTCCCGCTGCTGGACCGCGGCTACATCGACATGACCGAGCGCGGCTTCAGCTTCGTCGTGCACGAGGACGTGAACTACCGCCTCTATCCGGAGGACGCCTTCCTGCCCGACATCTTCGTCAAGCATTTCGGGCTCAAGCGTGGTCACCATGTCGAGGTGCAATGCCAGGCCCCGCAGGGCAACGAGCGCTGTCCGACTGTCGTTGCGATCCGGAAGGTCATGGGCGGCAAGCCCGAACAGATCGCCAAACTCCAGCCCTTCGAGGAACTCACGCCGTATTACCCGCTCAAGCGCATCTGGCTCGAGGTCCAGGGCGCGAAGGACGTTTCCATGCGCATGGTGGACATCGTCACACCCATCGGCTTCGGTCAGCGCGGCCTCATCGTCGCCCCGCCGCGCACCGGCAAGACGATTCTCATGCAGAACATGGCGAACTCCATCGCCGAGAACTCGCCCGAGGCGAAGCTCATCATCCTGCTCGTGGACGAGCGTCCCGAGGAGGTCACCGACTTCAAGCGCCACTGCAAGGGCGAGGTCGTCAGCTCGACCTTCGACGAGGCCCCCGAGAGCCACGTGCACTGCGCCGAGATGGTCATCGAGAAGGCCCGCCGGCTCGTCGAGCACGGCGAGCACGTCGTGATCCTGCTCGACTCGATCACCCGCCTGGCCCGCGCCTACAACGCGCTCGCCGCCAACAGCGGCAAGATCATGTCCGGCGGCCTCGAGGCCACCGCGCTGCAGAAGCCCAAGCGCTTCTTCGGCTCGGCCCGCAACATCGAGGGCGCCGGCAGCCTCACCATCATCGGCACCGCGCTGGTGGACACCGGCAGCCGCATGGACGAGATCATCTTCGAGGAGTTCAAGGGCACCGGCAACATGGAACTCCATCTCGACCGCGACCTCGTCAACAAGCGCATCTTCCCCGCAATCAACATCGACAAGAGCGGCACGCGCAAGGAGGAGCTCATCTACCACCCCGACGAGCTCATCAAGATCTACTCCCTGCGCCGCGCCATGCAGGGCGTGCCCGCCGCCGACTCGATGGACATGCTCATCCAGCGCCTCAAGAAAACGAAGACCAACACGGAGTTCCTGCTGAGCCTCAACCGCTGATCCCGCCCGCGCGGGATCGGTCCGCCAACCGTGACCACCGCCGACGATCCCCTCGCGCAAATCGCGTCCGCGCGCGGATTGCTGCCGCACGGGGAGCCGGTGCCGGAACGCACCGCGCTCGCCCGCGCCGTGGCGGAGGATTTCGGCATGGCCTTCGTCGAACTGGGCGACCGTCCGATCGCCGCCGATGTGCTGGCCGCCCTGCCGGCGGACTTCGTGCGCGGCCGCCAGGTTGTTCCCTGCGGACGGGAGCGTGGGTTGCTCCAGGTGGCCGTGGCCGACCCTGTCGCCGCCGACCTGCTCGACAGCCTGGCCCATGTCGCCCGTGAGCCCGTGCAGGCGGTGCTGGCGACCGCCGCCGACATCCGCCGCGCCATTGTCCGTCACTACGACAGCCAGGCTCCCGGCGCCGCGCCGGCCGCCGCGGCCGGCCAGCCGGGAGGGCGGGACGAGTCGGCGACCGCGCGCGATGCGCCGGTGATCAAGCTGGTGCGCGAACTCATCACCGGGGCGATCCGCCGCCGCGCTTCCGACATCCACCTCGAGCCGCTCGAACGGCGTTTCCGCGTGCGCTACCGCATCGACGGCGTGCTGCACGAGGCCGAGCCGCTCCCGAAACGGCTGCAGCTTCCGATCATCTCCCGCCTGAAGATCATGGCCCACCTCAGCATCGCCGAGAAACGCGTGCCGCAGGACGGACGCATCCAGGTGACGGTGGACGGCCGGTCGCTCGACCTGCGCGTCTCCTCGCTGCCCACCGCACACGGCGAGAGCATCGTCATGCGCATCCTTGACGCGGAGAGCCTGAAGCTCGGCATGCCCGAGCTCGGTTTCATGCCCGACGACCAGGCCGTGTTCGAACGGCAGATCGCTTCGCCCGACGGCATCATGCTGGTCACGGGCCCGACCGGCTCGGGCAAGACCACCACGCTTTACGCCAGCCTCCAGCATCTCAACCGCGCCGACCGCAAGATCATCACCGTCGAGGAGCCGGTCGAATACCAGCTCGCCGGCATCAACCAGGTGCCGGTCAACCCGGCCATCGGCATGACCTTCGCCGCCGCCCTGCGCGCCATGCTGCGCCAGGCGCCGAACGTCATCATGGTCGGCGAAATCCGCGACCTGGAGACGGCCGAGATCGCCATCAACGCCTCGCTGACCGGCCACATGGTCTTCAGCACCCTGCACGCCAACGACGCCCCGTCGGCCGTCACGCGCCTGATCGACATCGGGGCCCGGCCCTTCCTTGTGGCCGCCGCTCTGCGCTCCGTCATGGCGCAGCGATTGGTCCGGCGCATCTGCCAGGACTGCCGCCGGCGCTACCGCCCCTCGCCCCGCGAGCTGCATGCGCTCGGGCTCGACGCCGCCCACACGGCGCAGGCGGAGTTCGCCCATGGCGCGGGCTGCCCCGCCTGCCTCGGGACGGGCTACCGCGGCCGCCTGGGAATTTTTGAAATCTTGCTCGTCCACGACCGGATTCGCGCCATGATTTACGACAACGTTACCGCCGTGCGCTTGCGCGAGCAGGCCCGGCGTGACGGCATGCGAACCATGAGAGAAGACGGCATCCGCAAAATCCTCGCCGGGCTCACCACCATCGAAGAAGTGGTGTCCGCCACCGTCGGCGACCCGGTCTGAGCCCCCTTAACCCAACCCACCCACCGCATGAGCTACGAAATGAACGATCTCCTCGAGCTGGTCGTGGACCAGAAATGCTCGGACCTCCACCTCCAAGTCGGCGTGCCGCCCTGCCTGCGCCTGCGCGGCAGCATGACGCCCATCGACGGTCCCGAGCTGAAGCCCGAGGACACCGAGAAGCTCATGCTCTCGATCACGCCCGACAACCACATCCAGAACGTGAAGCTCAACGGCGGCACCGACTTCGGCTTCGCGTTCGGCGACAAGGCCCGTTTCCGCGTGAGTGTGCTCAAGGCCAAGGGCAACTACGGCCTCGTGCTGCGCCAGATCCCCAACCAGCTCTTCGACCTCCGCGCCATCGGCATGCCCGACAAGATCAAGGAGCTGCTCTACCGCCCGCGCGGCCTGTTCCTCGTCACCGGCCCGACCGGCTCGGGCAAGTCCACCACGCTCGCCTCGATGGTGAACTACATCAACGAGAACCGCGACGGCCACATCATCACCATCGAGGACCCGATCGAGTATTACCACACCCACAAGAAGTGCGTGGTCACCCAGCGCGAGGTCGGCACCGATGTGCCCAGCTTCTCCGAGGCCATCCGCCGCGCCCTGCGCCAGGACCCCGACGTCATCCTCGTGGGTGAGTTGCGCGACCTCGAGACCATCGAAGCCGCCATCTCCGCCGCCGAGACGGGCCACCTGGTGTTCGGCACCCTGCACACCAACAGTGCCGCCAAGACCGTGGACCGCATCGTGGACGCCTTCCCGGCCAACATGAAGGAGATGATCCGCACCCAGCTCTCGACCTCCATCATCGCCGTCATCTCGCAGGGTCTCTGCAAGAAGAAGACCGGCGGCCGCATCGCGGCCTACGAGATCATGGTCAACACCTCATCCATCGCCTCCCTCATCCGCGACAACAAGACCTTCCGCATCCCGTCGGACATCCAGACCGGTGCCGCCCTCGGCATGATCACGCTCGACACGCACCTGATGAGCTTGGTCAACCGCGACCTCATCGAGCCCGACGAGGCGCTGGAGAAATCGCAGGAGCCCGTCGCCATGCGCGAGAAGCTGACCAGCATGGGCTACAAGCTGCGCGACGTCTGAGGCCGGGCGCGCTCCCACCGGCATGTTCGAGGGGCACGACCAGGCGGTGTTCGACCTGCTCGCCGAGCGGCGGCTGGCGGACGCCGCCTCGCTCCAAGCCGCCTATGAGGAGCACCGGCGCAGCGGCAAACCCTTCGCCCGCGCCGTCCTCGATCTCGGGCTGGTCGAGAAGCCCGTGCTTCTGCGCACCATCGCCGAGCATCTCGGCGGCGACCATGCGACCGACCTGCCCGAAACCCTGCCCGCCGAGGCGGCCGCGCTGGTCGTGCCGCAGCTGGCCCGCGCGTATGGCGTGGCACCGCTCGCCGCCGACGCCTTTTCCATCTCCGTCGCCGCGGTGGACCCCTTCCACCCGGGACTCGTCAACGACCTGTCCTTCGCGCTGGAGCGCGACGTGCGCGTGACCGTGGCCGATCCCGAGCGCGTGCAGACGCTCATCCGCCAGCACTACGGCGAGGACGAGACCTCGTTGCAGGATGTGCTGGGCGACCTCCAGGTGCAGGTGCGGGATGCGCCCGCGGGGTTGAGCGAGACCGACATCGAGGAAATGGCCGGACAGACCCCCATCATCCGCTATGTGAACCTCGTGCTGGCGCAGGCAATCCGTGACCGGGCCTCCGACATCCACTTCGAGCCCTTCGAGCACGAGTTCCGCATCCGTTACCGGCTCGACGGCGCCCTGCTTGACCTGCCGCCGCCGCCCAAGGCGCTGGCGCTGCCGGTCATCTCGCGACTGAAGGTGCTGGCCAACCTCAACATCGCCGAGCGCCGCCTGCCGCAGGACGGGCGCATCCGGCTCACGCTGTCAGGACGCGCGGTGGATTTGCGCGTGTCCACGTTGCCCACGCAGTTCGGCGAAAGCGCGGTGCTGCGCGTGCTCGACCAGTCGGCCGTGCGCCTGGAACTCGCGCAGCTCGGCATGCCGGCGGCGGTGCGGAGCGGGGTGGAGGACATCATCCGCCGCCCCAACGGCATCTTCATCGTCACGGGACCGACCGGCTCGGGCAAGACGACCACGCTCTACAGTTGCCTGAAACTGCTGAACAACCCCGAGTCCAAGCTGCTCACGGTGGAGGACCCGGTCGAATACGAGATCGACGGCATCATGCAGGTGCCGGTGAATCTCGCCGCGGGGCTCACCTTTTCGCGGGCATTGCGCACCTTCCTGCGCCAAGATCCGGACATCGTGATGGTGGGCGAGATTCGCGACGTGGAGACAGCGCAAATCGCCATCCAGGCGTCGCTCACCGGCCACCTCGTGCTGACAACGTTGCACACCAACGACGCGCCCTCCGCCGTCACGCGGCTCGTGGACATGGGGATCGCGCCCTTCCTGCTGGCCTCGACCGTCGAGGCCGTGCTCGCGCAGCGGCTGTTGCGCCGCATCTGTCCCGAATGCCGGCAGGAGCACCGGCCGCCGGAGCCGCTGGTCCGGCAGTTGTCCGCCCCGGACGACATGCGATTCTTCCGCGGGGCGGGGTGCCCGGCCTGTCACCACACCGGCTATCGCGGTCGCATCGGCATCTTCGAGTTTCTGCGGATCACCGATCCGCTGCGCGACTTGGTCGTGAAGGGGGCCTCGCTCGTCGAACTGCGCCGGCAGGCCGCCGCCGAAGGCCTCGTGAGCCTGCGCGAGGCCGCGCTCGCCGCCATCCGCACCGGCGACACCACAGTGGAAGAGGCCGTCAAATACGTCTGACTCATGCCCGTCTTCAGCTACACCGCCTTGGACACCACCGGCGCGGAAATGACCGGCCTGTTGGACGCGGCGGATGCCCGCGAGGTTGCGGCGTTGCTGCGGGCGCGGGGGCTGTTCCCCACCGGAGTTGAGCCGCGCGATCGTCCCGGAACGGAAACCGGAGAGGCCGGACGCCGCACTGGCCTGAGTTTCGCCCTGCCGTTCCTGCGTCTGGTCGGGGCGCGCGAACTGGCCGTGTTCACCCGGCAGCTCGGCACCTTGCTGCGCGCGGGCATGCCGCTGCTGAAAGCGCTGGAGACGCTGGCCCGGCAGCAGTGCAACGGGCGCTTCCGGCACGTGGTCGAATCCCTGGCCGAGGGCATCAAGACGGGCGACACGCTCTCCGTCGCCATGGCCCGGCATCCGCGAGTGTTCGACCGGCTCTGCCTGAGCATGATCAAGGCGGGTGAAGCGGGCGGGACGCTCGATACGGTGCTGGATCGGCTGGCTCGCTTCCAGGAAAAGAGCCTGCACGTGCGCGGGAAGGTCGTTGCGGCCATGGTCTATCCGGCCGTCGTGCTCGGCGTGGCCGCGGTCATCCTTGCCGGGCTGCTGGTCTTCGTGGTGCCGAAGTTCCGGCTGATCTTCGCCGACCTGCTCAAGGGCGCTCCGCTGCCGCCGCTGACGCGGGTCGTGCTGGGCGTGAGCGACGCCGTGCGCCAGCATGTCCTTCTAGCGGCGGGGTTGGCCGTGCTGCTGTGGATCGGCTTCCGGGTGTTCCGGCGCACGCCGGTCGGAACCCGCCTGGTGGACACGCTCATTGTGAGGTTGCCGCTCTTCGGGGACCTGTTCCTGAAGGCCGTCATCGCCCGTTTCGGGCGGACATTTGGCACACTGCTGTCGAGCGGCGTGCCCATTTTGCCGGCTCTGCTCATCACCCGTGACACCACCGGCAACGCCCGGGTGGCCGCGGCCATCATGCGGGTGCACGACCGGGTGAAGGAAGGCGCGCCCGTGGCCCGGCCGCTCGAGGCCACGCGGGTGTTCCCGCCGATGGTCACGAGCATGATCGAGGTCGGGGAGCATTCCGGCCAGTTGCCCGAGATGCTCAACAAGGTGGCCGACATCTGCGAGGAGGAGGTGGACAACGCCGTCGCCGGCCTCAGCTCGCTCATCGAGCCGATCCTGATCCTGTTCCTCGCCCTCGTCGTCGGCACGATCGTCATCGCGCTGTTTATGCCGATCATCCGCATCGTGCAGTTGCTGACCTAGCAGCTTCAGTTGCCAGTGATCCGCTTTCTGCAAATCAGCGGAGGTTTTTGTTTGGCCGAGTGCTGACCGCGATCGCCGAAAGCTACTTCTGCGGCTTGGTGAGCAAGAGCTGCGCGTTCAGGCCGAGGTGCTTTTCGGAGAACTGGTCGGTCTCGCCGGCTTGGCGAAGGAGGCGCTGGACCATGCCCATCTTGGCGTCGAGGTCGTCCACCTTGGCGACGAACACGGCCTCGGGGGTGGCGGCAATGACGGCCGCGCCCCATTCGAGTTCCCCCTGGTGACTGAGCACGATGTGTTCGAGGCGTTCGAGCAGGTCGGAGTTGAGCTTGGATTTGATGCCGGCCTTGCGCACGAGCTGGTAGCCGAGCACGACGTGACCCTGCAGGATGCCCTTGCGGCTGCGCGAGATGGCGAGGTCGCCCTGGTATTCGATGACCTTGCCGGTGTCGTGGACCAGCACGCCGGCCACCGCGAGATCGGCGTCCACCTCTGGATAGAGCGGCAGCAGGGCCTTGGCCGCGCGGGCCATGTGCACCGTGTGCTCCAGCAGGCCGTGCCGGTAGGCGTGGTGCATGGCCACGGCGGCGGGGGCGGTGCGGAACGGCTCGCCGATTTCGTCGAACACTGCCTGCACGGTGGCGCGCAGCTCCGCGTGCTGGATCGAGGCGATGTGCTGCTGGAATTCCGTCCAGAGGGCGTCGGCGTCCTCCGGGGCGGTCTCCACGAGGTTGGCCAGCAGGGGGGAGCCGGCGAGCTGGTCGGTCGAGATGACCTCGGCCCGGAGCAGGCGCGGGGACAGGCGTTCCTGGAAGAACTCGACCTTGGCTTCGAGGCGCACGATGCCGCCCTCCTTGAGGCTGGTGAACAGGTCGTAGGCCGGACTGTCGCCAAAGACGTTCAGGCTGAGGCTGCCGGTCTTGTCGCCCAGCTCCACACTCAGAAACGGATTGCCGTTCTTGGCCGTCTTGGTCGTGACCCGGCGCACGAGGAGCAGGCTGCTGAAGGTCTCGCCGCTGGACAGGGACTTGAGATCGCGGACGGTGAGCGGAACGGGGTGGTCGGCCATGGCGAAGCAGGAAGCTTTAAGCCTTAAGCTGTAAGCGAGAAACCTGCGGCGGAAAGCCTTATCTCCACTCCGAAACCCAAAACTTGCGGTTTACCGCTTATCGCTCTGCCTGCTACCGCTTGAAGTAGGTCTCCCGGGCCTTCACCTGGACGATCCTTTTCTCCGGGAGGATGTAGGCGGTGAGGAAGCCGCCGAGCACGCAGCTGGTGTCGATGCCGAGGGTCCATTTGGTGCGGGCGATTTCCTCGCGCGGGGTGTGCCCATAGACGACGAACGGCGGGCCCTCCCACAGGGTGGACCAGTGCGGGGCGTCGGGCATCTCGGTGCGCTTGTGTGGCTCGCCGTCGGGGCCGACAACCTGGATGCGGGTGACGATGCGCGCCGGCTGCCGCTGCCAGGGACGGTCGGGCAGGAAGCCGCCATGCACGAAGACCACCCCGAGTTCCTCGTCCTCATAGGTCAGCTTCATGGATTCGAGGTAATCCCAATCCTTGCCGCGCAACTGCTCCATGGTGGCGTAGTCGTATTTCTTGAGGTGGCTGGGGTCGTCGGTGCGCCGGTAGTTGAGGTGGCGGAGCTCGTGGTTGCCCAGCAGCGAGACGGTGGCGTATTTGCGGGCCAGTTCGACGACCCTGCCGCTGTCCGGCCCGCGACTGATGAGGTCGCCAAGCAGAACCAGACGGTCGTCCTTCTTCAAGTCGAGCTTGTCGAGGAGGTCTGCAAATTCCCTGTGACAGCCGTGGATGTCGCCGACGGCGATGAGGCGTCCGTTCATTGGAGAAATTGACTAGCGTTCACCCGGTGCGGGGGTAAACAAGAAACGTCCATGGAGCTGAACCTTCACCCGATCGCCACAAAATGCTATGTCAGCGGCCGCGACTTCGCCGAGCATGACCGCGTGGTCAGCTACCTCGTGCGCGAAGCCACGGGCGAGATTGCCCGGCGCGACCTCTTGCAGAGCGAAGATGGGCGCTTCATGCCGCCCGCCTTCGTCTATTGCCGCTGGGTGACCGCCTTCAAGCCGCGGCGCGACGACAACTCCGACCGCAACCTGAAGCTCACGGCCGAGAACCTGTTCCTGACCCTGGCGATCCCGGCGGGCGCCACGACCGACACGATCGATGCCAGCTCCCAGGGCCTGAACACACCGCTCCTGCAGTTCCTCGCCCTCATGCTGGAGCGCAAGCGCCTCCTCAAGCCCCGCGGCCTGACCGAGGACGGGACGCGACAGGTTTTCGAGCACATGCCCTCGCACCAGTTCTACGAGGTGCCGGTGGGGGAGCTGAACCAGGAGTTCTTCATCAAGATCCAGGAGCACTTGGGCGTGCTCGTTGGCACGCCGAAACCGAAGGCCGAGGGCAAGTCGGCCGAGACGGCGACAACGGTCTGACAATGATGCAAGGCGGGGTCCAGACCGCCGCAGCGGTCCTGGCATAGGCATCGCGCGAAAGCGGGGGCTGGGGAACCCCCAACCTGCATCCGCCTCACCGTGGGCGCTGCATGGACTCGGGATCCTTGCCGGCCCGCAGGGGGATGGCGGCGCCTTCGCGCCCGAGTTCGAGGCATTCGAAGTAATTGCGCACGCCCTGGCCCAGGCGGTCGTGGCCGAGCGAGTCCAGCTCCACCTGCGCGACGAACTGGCGGCCGAGCTGGGCGGCCTGATCGCGCACAAGCACTACATCCTCGGCCCCGCCGGCCGCATCGCGATCCACACCGACCGCAGCGACTTCACGAAGGACACAAGGTGGTTCCACACCGACGGTCTCGGCTCCATCACGGTCGTTTCCGACGAGCAGGGGAGGGTGCTCAAGCGCCACACCTACGACGCCTGGGGCAAGCAGAGCACAGCCTACACCAACACCAACACCGACCCCGGCATCACCAACACCTCGCCCTCCACCCGCGGCTTCACCGACCACGAGATGCTCGGCGACTTCGGCCTCATCCACATGAACGGCCGGGTTTATGATCCGGTGCTGGGGAGATTCCTCTCGGCCGATCCCTACGTCGGTGATCCGACCGACTCACAGGACTACAACAGGTATAGTTACGTTGGGAACAACCCATTGGGGAGCACCGATCCAACCGGCTTCCTGAAGCTGAAGGAGATTTTACCGGCCGTCATCGCGGTCGTGGTCACCGCTGTCGTGATTGTATGCACGGCAGGAACTGGAGCGCCAGCGACAGCTGGCTTGTGGGGGCAACTTGGTTACGGGTTGGCTCATGCGACGGCGGCCCAGATGGCGATAGCCGGAGCCGCTGGGGGATTTGCGTCCGGCTTTTCAGGAAGCCTGCTCAACGGGGGGAGTATAGGAGATGCGTTTAAATCTGGTGTAATTGGGGCAGCCGTCGGCGCGGCGACGGCGTGGGCCGCGCATGGCATCGGCAACTACTTCGACGAGGCGATGCAAGGCTCCGGCTTCTTTAGTGAGGAAGCCGCTAATTGGGGTGGCCGAACGCTCGCCCACGGCGTCGTCGGAGGCTTGGCCTCGGAAGCACAGGGTGGCGAGTTCCGGCACGGATTTTACGCGTCTGCCGCATCGGCCGGCTTCATGCACTCCAGTATTGGGCAAAGCATGATGGAAAACGCCAGCATCGGCGTTCGCATTGCCACTGCGGCGGCGATTGGTGGCACCGCCTCGGTTCTAGGCGGCGGTAAATTTGCGAATGGTGCGGTTACAAGCGCCTTCCAGCAAATGTTCAACGCCGAGGCGCATCGCGATTGGCTGGATCGCTCCGCAGATTTTGCCGCTGGATTTGGCGACACGGTGACGTTTGGCTTGTCGCGATTCTTGCGCGACAAGGTGTTCTCCGACTTCTACAAAGGCACCGTGGATTACGATTCAACCAGCTACACCGTTGGCGAAGTGACAGGCGTCGCTACAACAACAGTCGTGGGTGGAGTCGCAGGACTCCGCTCTGCGGGTAGCATGGCAGGAAAAGCGGGTGCAGAGTTCTCTCACTGGATACCTGCGCGCATGGGTGGGGCTCGTTCGCTGTTCAACGGCAATTTTGTGAGCAAGGCTACACATGCTTTGTCCGATCCATATCGCTACCGCTTTATGCCGAGGGTCTGGAAGCTCGCGAATCCTATGCCCAACGTCCTGACCCAGCAGTTGGTCCGGCTTCCAATGGTCTACACTTATGGGGCTGCTGGTGCCGCAGTGGGCGGAGCTAGCATGGCTGCCAACGGAGCACATTAAAGCAATGAAGCTCCGCGTGCTACTTAACGGTGTTCTTCCGCCGCTTCGCGAATGGGAGCGGCGGTTACTGGATGAAGTCGGACGCGCACTGCCGCCTTCACTTACGGACGCCTTCTCTGCACAGGTGCGAGAGATCAATTACGTTCAGCGGCACCAGCGCGGCCGAGAAATCAACTTCTACCGCATGAAAGGCGGCGAAGCGAATGTCTCGGCTGCATCCAAAATCTCGACACCCAGCGAGGAATACTTGCTCGCGCGTGCCCGGATTGATCAGTCCGCCAGCCCACCGGTAACCTGCCAAGTTTGGGTGGTGAGCGGTCTCGTCTTCTCAATCACATGCGATGCACCGACGTTGAAAATAGATGCGTCCGCGAAAATCCGCGTGCTTGAGCTTCACTCGCCGACAGCCAAAGCAGAGCCGACCAATCCACTCATTGAGTCCATCAACGCCGAATTACGCAGCGAGTATGAGAGGCGCGTTGCTGAAGGGCGCATGTTTGGTAACGGCGTGCAGTTGTTTGAGCCAAGAAAACTGCGGCAGGTAACGGCTGACGGCTTCGACTACTGTGTGCTTGGCGAGTCTACCGAGAGGGAGCTGCTATTGGCGCGGTGCGAGAAGTCTCAACGTGGTCTTTTTTTTCTCAACGTCGAGGAAGGCAGCGTTAGACCCGCGGCAAACTCACTGGCTGAGTTGATGAATGGCTGACGTGCCGCCTCCACGGACGGCGCGGCCGTCGCTCCACGACGAGGCGTTGGAGCAATCTGAACACGTCAGGTCTTGACCGTTGACAAGATGAGACGTCCGGGTCCTGCTCTGCGACATGGCGCGGCCTTTGCGAATCGAGTTTGCTGGTGGCTGTTATCATGTGATCAACCGGGGTAA
>JBMOQY010000020.1:0-17348 GCA_049322455.1 Verrucomicrobiota bacterium
TTCCCGCTTCTGCCGCGCAATCCCGCCGCGATTGCCCCAACGAACCTCAAACCCCGCTCCAGTTCCAGCAACTTCCCCCTACGAAAACCTCACCGCCTAAACCTCAATCGCGGAATCCGGGTTGAAATGATCGGTGCGTTCGCCGCCCGCCTGGTTGCGCTGTCGCTGGGTTGGGCGTTGGCGTTTGCTCCGGGTTTCGCCGCTGTCGGCGCCACCTTCGGATGCACCACGGGCTACTGCGGCGAGCAAGTGGTGGCGGGCGCGCTCACCGGCGGCGCCGCCGTGGCCGGCAAGCTGCTCCTCAAGGAGGCCGCGTCGTTTGCCGGCAAGCTGACCCTCCGCAGCAGTTTCCTGCTGAAGGCCCAGCTCCAGCACCTGAGGCGGACCGCCGCCTCGGCCCTCGCCGCTGGCGGAGGCCTTGCGCGCCTTCGCGCAGGAGCGCGACCGCTGGGCCTACACCGAGCGGGTGGTGACCACGGACCGCCGGGGCGAGGTCCGGGAGTCCCGGCTGGTCCGGCACGATCCGTCGCGGGCCCCGGAGGACCGCTGGACCCTTCTGGAGGAGGACGGCAAGGCTCCCTCGGAGCGGGCGCAGCGGAAGTTCCGCCGCGAGATGGCCGGGGCGGAATCCAAGCGGATCAGGCTCGGCGCCTACCTGCAGGTCGACCGGGCGGTGCTCCGGCAGGAAACCGCGGACGCAGTGGTCTACGAAGTGCCCCTGCGGAAGGAAAACAACGACCGGCTGCCGCCGGAGAAATTCCAGGTGCTCGTGACCCTGCGGCCGGCGCCCGCGCGGCTGGCGGCGATCGACATCATCCTGCGTGAGCCGATGCGGGTGGCCGTGGTCGCCAAGGTCCGGGCGGGCGGCGCGGGCATCCGCTTCGCCGCGGTCTCGCCGGAGCACGGTCCGGTGGTGCGGTCGCTCCGCGGGCAGGGCGAGGCCACGGTGTTTTTTGTGAAAGTGGGCGGAGCCTTCACGGTCGAGCGGTCGGATTTCAAGCGCGTGACGCCCTTTGACGAACGCTTCCAGGTGAAGCTTGACCGGCTGGATTACCTGGATTTTTGAGCGGGGGCGGAACCCCGGCTACAGCGGTAGCGTTTTGTGCCGATGGGTGGGGGAACCTCCCCATGTCATGAGCCTGGGTCACGACACCATCATTTCCCTCGGCAGCAAGCTGCCGCCCGCCCTCGGTATTTTCGGACGCCTGCGCACACTGCTGGACGACGCCGACTGCGATCTCGACGACATCGTCGAGCTCCTGCGCGTGGATCCGGCGCTGACGTTCCAGATCATCAAGCTCAGCAACAGCGCGCTCTACGGCCTCAAGAGCCGCATCCACTCGCTCGACGAGGCGGTGGCGCGCGTGGGCTTCGGCGAAATCCACCAGCTCGTCGGCCTGATCGTGTCGCGCCAGGTTTTCCAGGGCGACCTGGTGAACTACGGCATTCCGGCCGGCCGGTTGTGGGAGAACGCCGTGGCGGTCGGCGCGCTGGCCTCGGCCTTCGCCAGCCGGGCCGGGGGCAACGCGCCCGCGGCCTACTCGGCCGGTCTGCTGCGCAACCTCGGCAAGATCATCCTCAACAACCATACCGGCGCGGTGGCCTATCCCGGCGAGGAGGCGAAACCCGATGTCTTCGCCTGGGAAAAGGAGGTCCATGGCACGACGGCGCCCGAAGCCACGGCCGTGCTGCTCGACCACTGGCGATTCCCCTTTGATATTTCCGGGGCGGTTTGCACGCATGCCCATCCAGAGAGCGCGGGCGAATTCGCCATCGGGGCGGCGACCCTCCATCTGGCCTGCGGCCATGCCGCCGAGTGGGGCTGCGCCCTGCCCGGCGAGGGCGCGGCGCTCTGGCGGCGCGAGACGGATCTCCTCGCCCTGGCGGGGCTGGAGGCGGAGCTGGTGGAGGGCGCCGTGGCCGACGCGCGGCAGCAGTTCGGCCGGTTTGCCATGATCGAGTGGTCGCGGGCCGCGTGACCTGAACAGTCTCGGGTCTTGGTGAACTGCAGGAATCGAGCCATCGCAAGGCTTGAGAAGCAACAGGCGGGTTTTTCGCCGGCCGGCCGGTCAGGCGCCGGGCTAGTGTTGGCACGATAACGGGAGTTGTCAGGCGGCGGGTCATGGGCATGCTGCGCGGTTCATGGCCACCCCCAACCCCCACGACGACAGGGTGCACAGCGAGGAGTTTCTGCATACGCTGATGCGCCGGCAACTGAAGCTATCCATCGCCTGCGCCGCCGCCTTCCTGGTGGTGCTGCTCGGCCTCCCGCTGGCCAACTACTTTGCGCCGGCGCTGATGGCCACGCGGGTCTTCGGGTTCACGCTGACGTGGCTCCTGCTGGGCGTGCTGTTTTTTCCGGCCGTCTGGGCCATCTCGTGGATCTTCATCCGCCGGTCCATCTGGCTGGAGGACGACGAGGTGCGATCGGTGAAATCCGAAACGGAGGCGCGCTGAGCCATGGCCTCCCTGCCGCCCCTCGCGCTCTTGGAAGGCGTCGATCCCTGGATCTTCGGTTTCTCGTTCATCACGGTGGTCGTGACGGTCTGGATGGGTTTCCGCTCGGCCAAGACCTCGAAGACCGCCAGTGATTTCTTCGTGGCCGGCCGCTCGGTGTCGGTCGGCTGGAACGCCTCCGCCATCTCCGGCGAATATCTCTCGGCCGCCTCGTTCATGGGCGTGGCCGGCATGGTGATGGCGGTGGGCTACGACGCCCTGTGGTATCCGGTGTGCTACGCCTGCGGTTATCTGTTCCTGCTGCTGTTCATCGCGGGACCGCTGCGCCGGTTCGGCGCCTATACGATCCCGGATTTCGCGGAAGGCCGCTACGATTCGCCGCTCTTCCGCAAGATCGCCGTGTGCTTCGTGCTGTTCATCGGGTTTTTCTACACCATGCCGCAGATGAAGGGCGCGGGGACGACGCTGGCCTACATCTTTCCCGGCATGCCCTACTGGGGCGGCGTGGTGCTGGTGGGCGCGGTCATCACGCTCAACGTCGCGCTCGGCGGCATGAAGGGCATCACGCTCGTGCAGGCCTTCCAGTATTGGATGAAGATGTTCGCGATCAGCGTGCCGGTGTTCGTGCTGATGTCGGTCTTCGGTTTCTACGGTGCGCATGTCGGCGCCAACGACGGCCGCGCGCCGGTCGCTGCCGGCGAACCCGCACGGGTCGTCCAGACAGTCGAGCGCAAGCCGCTCGTGGCCAAGGCCCCCGCCGACGCCACGTGGGTTTCGCCCTTCGGGCCGCTCACGACCAGAGCGGCCAAGGCCGCCGGCCTCACTCCCGAGCAGGCCCGGCCCTATTCCCTGCTCTACACCTATTCGCTCATCATCGCGCTCGTCTGCGGCACGGCCGGTCTGCCGCACATCCTCGTGCGTTTCTACACCAACCCCGACGGCGTCGCTGCCAAGCGCACGACGATGTGGGTGATGATCCTGATCGGCGTCTTCTACGTGTTTCCGCCGGTGTTCGGCGTCATCGGGCGCAACCTGATGCCCGAGCTTTACTCCGGCGTCGGGGCGAAGGGCACCGACAAGGTCGTGCTCGAGCTGCCACGCATGGTGGGCGGCGTGTGGGGCAGCATCCTGAGCGGCATCACTTGCGCCGGCGCCTTCGCCGCGTTCATGAGCACGTTCAGCGGCCTGCTGGTCTCGATGACGGGCGCGCTGGCGCACGACGTCTATGGCCGCATCCTGCGGCCCAAGGCCACGGCGGCCGAGCGGCTGTTCGTCTTCAAGGTGTCGGCCGTGCTGATCGGCGGCGTCGCCATCGCCCTGGGCACGCAGGTGGAGAAACTCGACATCAACTTCATGGTCGGCCAGGCCTTCGCCGTCGCCGCCTCCAGCTACTTCCCGCTGCTGTTCATGAGCGTCTGGTGGCGCGGGATGACGATGAAGGGCGCGGCCGCCGGCATGCTCGGCGGCGGCTTGCCGGCGCTGGCCTGCATGTCTCTCGTCAACCTCAGCGACCTGGGCAAGATCGACCTCAAGGCCTTCTGGGCCGGACATCCGCTGGTGCGCATCCTGGCCGAGCAACCCGCGATCTGGGCCGTGCCGCTGGCCATCGGCCTGATGATCGTGGTCTCGAAGCTGACCAAGACGCAGGTGCCGGCAGACGTGCGCATGAAGATGCTGGTGCTGCACGCCCCGGAGAAGCTCGGCCTGAAGCAGGAATACATCCAGGAACACCAGGCCGGCCTGGGCCATTGAGGTGGGGCCGGTCTCCGACCGGCCCTGCCAAAAAAGCAAGAACCACCCCATGGCCCCTCAAACTCCAGCCTTTGTGCCGCCACCCCGGTCCCTCGGAGGCGTGCTGCGACAGATCGGCCCCGGGCTCATCATCAGTGCGGTCATCGTCGGCTCGGGCGAGCTGATCGTCACGCCCAAGCTCGGGGCGGAGGAGGGTTTCCGGCTGCTGTGGTTCATCATCTTCGGCTGCCTGCTGAAGGTTTTCGTGCAGATCGAGCTCGGCCGCCACGCGGTGCTGCGCGGGCGGACGACCCTGGCGTCGCTCAACACGCTGCCCGGCCCGCGTGCGGTCGTCTCGTGGGTGCTCTGGCTGTGGCTGGCGATGTATCTGTCCCTCGTCTTCCAGGTCGCCGGCATGGTCGGCGGCGTGGCGCGCGTGTTCGCGCTCGGCGGGCTGACGTTGCCGGTGAACGGCCTCGCGGTCCTCATTGGCGCCAGCTGCGCGGTGCTGCTGGTGATCGGACGCTACCGGTTGGTCGAGAAGCTTTCGACGGTTTTCGTCGCCCTTTTCACGCTGGCGACGTTGGTGGCGGTCGGGCTGCTGCAGAAGACCGGCTTTGCGGTGACCGGCGCGCAACTGGCGGAGGGCTTCACCTTCGGTCTGCCCGACCGGCTGGTGACGGCGTTCGCCGCCTTCGGCATCATCGGCGTGGGCGCGTCGGAGCTGATCTACTATCCCTACTGGTGCCTGGAGAAGGGCTACGCGCAGAACATCGGTCCCGACGACGGCACGCCGGAATGGCGGGAGAACGCCCGCGGCTGGCTGAGGATCATGCGGGTGGATGCCTGGGTGTCCTTCGCGCTCTACACGACCTCGACGCTCGCCTTCTACCTGCTCGGCGCGGCCATCCTGCACGCGAAGCAGGTGCAAGTGGACAACGCGCGCATGATCGAGACGCTGTCGCTGATGTATCGCGAGGTCTTTGGCGAATGGAGCTTCTGGATGTTCCTCGTCGGCGCCTTCGCCGTGCTCTACTCCACGATCTTCGGGGCGACGGCGTCCAACGCCCGGCTGGCCGTGGACGCGATCGATCTGTTCAAGCTGAAGCACTACCGCGACCCGGCCGAGCGGGTCCGCTGGCTGAAATACGCCTGCGTGGCCCTGCCGATGGCCTTCACCACGGTGTTCATCCTCGTCGGCGCGCCGGTGAGCCTGGTGTTCGTCGGCGCGGTGGGGCAGGGCCTGATGCTGCCGTTCCTCGCGGGCGCGGCCATCTACTACCACTTCACCAACCCGCACCACGACCTGCGCGCCGGGAAGGCCTCGCTGGCCTGCCTGATCGTGGCCTCGGTGCTGATGACCGCGCTGGGTGTTTACCAGGTGCTCAGCGCGGTGAAGTGACGCTGCGCGTGTGGCTCAACCGGACTCAGGCAGTTGAAAAACCACAGATGCACACAAATGCACACAGATCGCTCGGACAGAGCAGCCAACCAAGGAGAGCGCCGGAGCACTGAATGGTTTCGGTCTCGGGTCCCCCCAAGTCCTTATCCATCCGTGTTCATTTGTGTTTATCTGTGGTTGAACTGAATTGTTCCGGCTCAGTCCTCCTCCGGCGGGGTGAATCCCCGCCGCAGGACGTTTTCGGCGATCAGACGTGGAAACAGGAAGTTCTCGAGATATTCGCGGCCGCCGGCCTTGGTGCCGCCGCCGGACATCTTGAAGCCGCCGAAGGGATGGCGTTGCACGATGGCGCCGGTGTTGCCGCGGTTGATGTAGAGGTTGCCGACGAGGAACTCCTCGCGGGCGCGCGCGATCGCGTGCGGGCTGCGCGAGAAGAAGCCGCCGGTGAGCGCGTAGTCGCTGTCGTTGGCCATCGCGAAGGCCTCGTCGAGATCCTTCGCCTTCAGGATCGCCACGACCGGGCCGAAGATCTCCTCGCGGACGATCCTGTGGTGCGGCCGGCAGTCGGTGAACACGGTCGGCGGCACGTAGTAGCCGCCGCTGGCGAGCAGCTCGGGCGAAAGCTTGGCCTGCCAGGCCAGCTTGCACTCCTTCTTGCCGGCCTCGATGTAGCCGAGGATCGACTTCTGCGCGGCCTCGTCGATCACGGGATTGACGATGGTGCCGGGCAGCGACGGGTCGCCGACCGGGATCGTCGGGCAGGCGGAGAGGAAGCGCTCGACGAACCTGTCATAGACGTCCGCCAGCACGATGAGGCGGGAGAGCGCGGAGCACTTCTGGCCCGCGAAGCCGAACGCGCTGTAAAGGCACGCCGGGATCGCCTCGTCGAGATCGGCGTCGTTGTCGATGATCATGGCGTTCTTGCCGCCCATCTCGCAGACGACCTTCTTGAGGTTGAGCTGGCCGGGCCGGGTCTTGCCGGCCTCCGCCCAGATGCCGAGGCCGACCTCGCGCGAACCGGTGAAGGCGATGAAATCCACCCGCGGGTGGGCGACGAGGTGCGCGCCGGCGTCGGCGCCGGAGCAGGGCAGGTAGTGCAGCGCGCCGGCGGGCACGCCGGCCTGCGCGAGGATGTCCATCAGGAACGCGCCGATGATCGAGGTCTGGCGCGCGGGCTTGATGATGACGCAGTTGCCGGCGACGAGCGGCGCGACGGTGAGGCCGGTGAGGATCGCGAGCGGGAAGTTCCACGGCGCCACGGCGACACCCACGCCGCGCGGCGTCCAGACCTGCACGCAGTGCTCGCCCGGCACCTTCTGCGTGACGACGGGCTTCGCCAGGCGGCGCATCTCGACGGCGTAGAAGCGCAGGAAGTCGATCGCCTCGGAGGTGTCGGCGTCGGCCTCGACCCAGGGCTTCGCGGCTTCGAGGATGAGGAGCGAATTGATCTCCAGCCGGCGCGACTCCATCAGATCGGCGGCGCGCTCGAGCATCTTCGCGCGATCGTCAGCCGGCGTGGCGCGCCACTTCGGGAAGAAGGCGACGGACGCGGCGACGGCGTCCTCGGCGTCTTGGACGGTGCCCTTGGCCCAGTAGCCGACGACCTGCGACGGCCGCGCGGGGTTGACCGAGGGGAGGAAAGGGCGGTCGGTGACTTTTTTGCCGTTGATGATGCAGGGCCATTTCTTGCCGAGCTGCGTCGCCTCGAAGTTCCTGAGGGCGGCGCGCTGTTTCTCGCGGTTGGCGGCGAGCGTGTAGTCGGTGTTGGCGGCGTTGATGAACGTGCCCGCCGGGCGTGGCTGGCGCGCGAGCGGCTCGGTGGCGGTCGCGCGCGCGTTGACCGGGTTGCCGAGGAGCTGCTCCTTCGTGGCCTCGCCCATGTTCTTGATGCGGAGGAAGCCCTCGTTCGAGGTGTTCTCGAGGAGACGGCGCACGAGGTAGGCCATGCCAGGCAGGAGTTCGCCGATGGCGCAGTATTCGCGGACGCGGTGCCCCAGCTGGAGCAGCGCGGCCTTCAGCTCGTCGGCCATGCCGTAGAGCGCCTGGAACTCGTAGTGCTTCGGGTGCACGCCGAGGCGCTCGGCCTGCACGATGGCGTGGGCGCAGGAGCGGACGTTGTGCGAGGCGAAGTTGGGTGTGATGAGGTCGGCGTTCTCCAGCAGAAAGACGGTGAGCTTCTCGTAGTTCGCGTCGGACTCCGGCTTCTTCTGCCAGACGGGCACCGGCCACTCGCGCTGCTGGGCCAGGATGGTTTCGTAGTCCCAGTAGGCGCCCTTCACGAGGCGGATGTTGAGCGGGCGCTGGCGCCGGCGCGCCCAGGCGACGAGGTCGCGGAGGTCGGCCTCGCCATCGCGCAGGTAGGCCTGCAGGGCGATGCCGATGGCCGGCTGCCGGCGGAATTCCTCCTCCTCGAAGATGGATTTGAAGAGCGCGAGCGTGAGGTCCTTCAGCTTGTAGCTCTCCATGTCGAAGTTGATCAACGCGCCGACCTCGGCGGCGCGGCGGAGGATCGGGCGCAGGCGCTGCTTGAGCGCTTGGATCGAGTTCTCCGGGTCGGCCGGGTGCACGTCGGGCGTGAGGGCCGAGATCTTGACCGAGAGGTTGAGGCGCGGGAGCGGCTTGTCGTCGGGGCCGAGGTCGGAAAAGCACGGCGCGGATTCCTTCGCGTAGAACTTCGAGACCGAGTCGAGGATCTCGAGGTTGCGCTGCAGGAAGACGTCAGCCTCGGCGTCGCTCACGACGGTCTCGCCGAGGAGGTCGATGGTCGTGGCGATGCCGAGCTTGTGGTTCTTCCTGATCTGCTTGATCAGGTCCTCGCCCGTTTCGCCGGCGACGAACTGGTCGGCCATGTCCACGATCTGGGCCTTGACCGGGCCGGCGACGAGGGCCGGCGCGAACGACGAGGCGGCGAGGCCGGCCTTGAGGGCGGGGTTGAGCTCGACGGCCTTGTCGCCGAGGTATTCCTGCAGGTGACGGACGATCTCGGCGGAGGACTGCAGGGTGGGGAGCACGTCCACGAAGCGAAAGAGCTGGGTCTTGAAGGCGGGATCCTTCATGGACCATTCCATCAGGCGGGCATAGGCGCCCTTCTTGGAGAACAGGGCCGGCGGGGGCTGCTGGTCCATGAGGGCGAAGATCTTTTCGCCCTTGGCCTTGATGGCGGCTTCGAGGGCGGGGTCGGGGGGCAGGAAGTCGGGCATGGAGGTTTTTTGCGCCAGAGTTTTCCGGCGTGTCATAAATTAGCAAGGGCCGCGCGGTTCCGGCAGCGGGCAGCATCGGGGCTAATCGGGTGCTTTAGCCCTGTGAAACCGCGACTTTGGCCGCCGCACGGGATTATGGCTTATGGGCTTGGCGCAACGTTGTTTGCGTGGCAGTAGGTTTCTGCAACTTGGCCGCAGGACGCCGTGTTTTGAACGTGAATGACGATCCCACAGTGCAAGCTCCAATCCACGGGATAACCCCCCCGCTCGATTTCACGACGTTCATGCGCAACTACCAGGACATGGTCTATTCCACGGCCGTGCGG
This sequence comes from Verrucomicrobiota bacterium, assembly GCA_049322455.1. GTDB lineage: Bacteria > Verrucomicrobiota > Verrucomicrobiia > Opitutales > Opitutaceae > Lacunisphaera. The sequence continues at coordinate 9,117 of JBMOQY010000020.1, forward strand.
CTCATCGGCAACGAGACGCAGGCCGAGGACATTGCGCAGGAGGTCTTCATCAAGGCCCACGAGCATTTCGACAACCTGCGCGCAAGCCCGACCGCGGGCGGCTGGTTGAAGACCGTGGCGACCAACCTCTCGATCAACCACATCCAGCGCTACAAGAAACGCTGGAGCTTCTTCTCCGACCTCGTCCATCGCAGTGACGAGGGGGAGGAGAAGGAGGTCGAGTTCGCCGCGCCCGACACGTTCTTCGCTGGCGTCGATTCCAGCGAGCGCCGCGCGTGGGTCGAGCGCGCCCTGGAGAAACTGCCCGACCACCAGCGCATCCCGCTGGTGCTTTATCACTTTGAAGACATGCCCTACGAGGACATCGCCAGGAAACTCGGCGTCTCCCTCAGCAAGGTGAAAACCGACATCCTCCGCGGCCGCGAAGCCCTCGCCAAAGTGCTTGTGCGCAGCGGCGCCAGCCACGAAAGGTTTGAAACCGGAGGTGTGCCATGAACGACAAGCTGTCACCCGAGGAACTGGAAAAGTTCATCCACCGCGAACTCCGCGCCCTGCCGCCGCGCAAGGCCCCCATGGGCCTCGAAGCCCGCGTGCTCGCCGCCGTGGGCACGCGCGCCGGGCAACAGGCGCTGACGCCGGAGCAGGCCGAGCAGCTTGTCCATCGCGAGCTGCGGGCGCTCCCGCTCCGCCAGGCCCCGGCCTCGCTCGAGGCCCGCGTCCTCGCCGAGATCGAGCGCCGCGCCGCCGTCGCCTGGTATCACAAGAGCTGGGCCTACTGGCCCGCCCCCGTGCGCGCCGCCTTCCTCGCGCTCGGCACCGTGGTCGCCGGCGCCACCGTCGCCGCCTTCTACCTGCTCAGCCAGGGCGCCGCCGCCGAGGCGGTGGCGCAAGAAGTCGCCACCGGCTTCGGCTGGGTCACCCGGATCGCGGGCGCCGTCGCTTGGACCGGCCATTTCATCCGCCAGCTCGCCGGCGGCATCCCGCCGCAGTGGCTCTATGGCGGCCTGGCCTTCATCGCGGCCATGTATGCCACCTTCGTCGGCCTCGGCACCGCCGCCTACCGCTACCTTTACCGCAACAACTGAGACGCTCCTTGCATGAAACCAGTCGGTCACCCCAAGTATTTTCTCCTGCTGCTGCTGACGCTCGGCCTGAGCTGGAGCCCCGCCCTGCACGGGGGTTCCGACGAGACGGCGGAGCCCAAACAGGAGGCCCCGCCTGCGGCCCCCGCCGCGCCCGCCGCCCCGGCCGACAAACCTGCGGCGGAAGAGCAAAGCGACGAGGACATGCGGGAGCTCGTCCCGTCCGATGAGGACAAGGCCGCGGCCAAAACCGACGACGCCAAGCGCGATTCGGGAAAGAAATCCTCACGGCGCACCCATCGCTCCGGCAGCGAGCGCGTCAGCATCGGCGGCGACAGCAAACTGGCCGAAGGCGAGACCGCCGAGGCGGTGATCTCGATCATCGGTTCGTCCACCTCGGCCGGCGAGGTGCGCGACGCGGTCGTTTCCATCCTGGGCGGCAGCCGCGTGACGGGCGGCACCGTGGGGGACTCCGTGGTCTCCGTGCTCGGCAACACCTACGTCAATGGCGAGGTGAAGGGCGCGGTGGTCACGGTGCTGGGCAATGTTGAACTCGGACCCGACGCCGTGGTGCATGGCGAGGTGATCTGCTTCGGCGGCCGGCTTGAGCGCCACCCCGACGCGGTGGTGCTCGGCCAGGTGCAGAACTTCGCGGTGGCCGGCGGGCATCATGATTTCAGCAAGATCGGTGCGTGGTTCACCGAGTGTCTGCTGCAAGGCCGGATGCTGGCCTTCGACTCCCGCCTCATGTGGGCCTGGACCATCGCACTGGTGGCGCTGGGTATCTATGCGCTCATCGCGCTGATCGCACCCGCCGGGGTCAACAAGTGCGTCGAGACGCTGGAGCAGCGCCCCGGTTCCTCGCTGCTGGCGGCCTTGCTCACCCTGCTGCTCACGCCGGTTGCTTACATTCTGCTGGCCCTGACACTCGCGATCGCGATCGGCGTGGTGCTGATCCCGCTGTTCTCGCTCGGCCTGTTCTTTGCGTCCCTCTTCGGCAAGATCGTGATGCTCGCCTGGCTCGGCCGGCGCATCACCAAGCTGCTGGGCAACGGTCCGCTGGCGCACCCCGTGTTCGGTGTGCTGATCGGCGGCATGATCGTGCTCGCGCTCTACGCCACGCCCTACGTGGGCATCATTTTCTACAAGCTCATCGGCATCCTCGGCCTCGGCGTTGTGGTCTATACCCTGATCCTGATGGCGAAGGCCAGCCGTCCGCCGAAGCCTGCGCCCGTGCCCCGGGCGACCAGCGCCATCGTGCCGCCGGCGGTGCCCGTCGCGCCGGAAGCGGCCGCCGTGCCGCCGCCCCCGGTCGTGCCGCTGGTCTCCGCCGCGCCGCCGGTCATCTCGGCCGCGACTCTGCCGCGCGCCGGCTTCTGGATCCGTGTGGCGGCTGCGCTGCTGGATCTGGTCCTCGTCGCCATCGTCTTCAATCTGCTCAAGGACATCCTGGGCTGGTTCGTGAAGTTCGGCGGCTCCATTCCGCTGTGGTTCGCGGTTTACCACGTCGTGATGTGGGCCACCAAGGGCACGACCATCGGCGGCATCATCTGCGGTCTGAAGGTCGTGCGGGTGGACGACCGTCCGCTCGACTGGGGCGTGGCCGTCGTGCGCGCGCTGGGCGCCTTCCTGTCGCTGGCGCTGGCCGGCCTGGGCTTCATCTGGGTGGCCTTCGACGACGAGAAGCAGAGCTGGCACGACAAGATCGCCGGCACGACCATCGTGAAGGTGCCCAAGGGCACGCCGCTGCTCTGAAGGCGCGGGTCTGGGGCGGTTTTACAGGCAGGGCGAAAAGCCCTGCCTTTTCATTTGCCGAGGCCGCCTTTTGTCCCCTACAGCCTTGTAGCCTATGGCGAAAGCACTGGTCGGAATCATCATGGGCAGTTCCTCGGATTGGGAGACGATGCAGCACGCCGCGGCGACGCTGGACGAGCTGGGGATTCCGTATGAGAAGCGCGTGGTCAGCGCGCATCGCACGCCGAAACTGATGGTCAGCTACGCCGAATCGGCGGAGCGCCGCGGACTCAAGGCCATCATCGCCGGCGCCGGCGGCGCCGCCCACCTGCCCGGCATGACCGCCTCGCTGACCATGCTGCCCGTGCTGGGCGTGCCGGTGGAATCGAAAACGCTCAAGGGCCTGGATTCGCTGCTTTCCATCGCGCAGATGCCCGGCGGCGTGCCGGTGGCGACCTTTGCGGTGGGCAAGGCCGGCGCGATCAACGCCGCGCTCTTCGCCGCCTCGTTGCTCGCCCAGAGCGACGCCCGCACGCAGCGCGAGTGGAGGAAGTTCCGCACCGCGCAGACGAAGAAGGTGCTCAAAACCAAACTGCCGTGATTTTGGACACAGAGAGCACGGAGAAAGGCTGAGGACACGAAGTAAATCCCCTTTGCCCGGCTCTGTGGTCTCCCTGTGCAGCTCGGCGCCCTCCTCTGTGACTCAATCATGATCTCCCAAGGAAAAACCATCGGCGTGCTGGGCGGCGGCCAGCTCGGCCGCATGCTCGCGCAGGCGGCGGTGAAAATGGGTTATCGCATGCAGGTCTTCGAGCCGCAGGCGAAGTGCCCCGCCGGCGCGGTCGCGCACAAGGAGGTCAACGCCGCCTACGAGGACCTCGCGGCGCTGAGCGCATTCGCGCGCGAATGCGATGTCGTCACCTATGAATTCGAGAACGTGCCCGCCGCGCCGCTGCGTGCCATCGAGGGGCTCACGCGGCTCCGGCCGCACTGGAGCATCCTCGAGACCGCGCAGAACCGCTCGCGGGAGAAAAACTGGCTCAAGCGGAACGGATTTCCGCACGCCCGTTTCGCCGAGGTTCCCGCCGGTGGCGACTTGGCCGCCGGCATTCGCGAAGTCGGCGTGCCCTGCGTGGTGAAGACCGCGGATTTCGGCTACGACGGCAAGGGGCAGCTCAAGGTGCTGACCGAGGCCGACGTGCCGGCCGCGTTGCGGCGGTTCGCCGGACAGCCGGTCGTGATCGAGCAGTTCGTGGATTTCACCTGCGAGGTGTCGGCCGTCGTGGCGCGCACCGAGGGCGGCGAGATGCAGGTGTTCCCGGTGGCGGAGAACATCCACACCAACCATATCCTGGACTTCTCCATCGTGCCCGCCCGGGTGGCCCCGGCGGTGGCCGCGCAGGCCGAGACCATGGCGAAGGACATCGCCGTGCGCATCGGGTTGGTCGGCGTCATGGGAGTGGAGATGTTCGTGACGCGGAGCGGGGAGGTGCTGGTGAACGAACTGGCCCCGCGCACCCACAACAGCGGGCATTACACGATGGATGCGTGCACGGTGTCGCAGTTCGAGCAGCAGGTGCGGGCAATCTGTGGCCTGCCGCTCGTGCCGCCGGAGCTGAAATCCCCGGTCGTGATGGTGAACATCCTGGGCGATGCCTGGGCCCTTCGAGCAGGCTCAGGGCAGGCCAAAGGAGAGCCGAATTGGGCGGCCTTGCAGGCGCGCCCCGGCACCCATCTGCACCTCTATGGCAAAGCCGAGGCCCGCCCGGGCAGGAAGATGGGACATTTCAACGTGCTGGCGGCAGATGTTGAGACGGCGCTGAGTCGCGCCCGCGCAGCCAAGGCTGCCTTATAGGCATTTGCCGCGACAGTTGGGTTTCAGTTGCACATCCCCCCATCCTGCACCGCTTCCCGGGGACTGGACGCGCGAGGGTGTCCCATTGGCCCTGATGCCGACCGGGGCAGTGCCCCCCTGTCAGCTCCGGAGCCTCCGGCTGGGCCGCACTCAAGAAAATCTACCTGTTAGGACCAAGTGTCATCGGTCTATCGCGAGTCCGGCGATCGCGCGTAGAGCCTTTATGACGCAAGCCATGGTTCTCGAAAGGGGATCAATATCCGAGGCCGACGTGGGGGAAAACCGGAATGGATCGTTGCTTATTACTGGAGATAAAACGCTTCCAAGAGGCTTCGAGGCCTTCGCTGCTAATTCGCACTTGCGTATGACACAAGGATTTGTTCCTGCTGGAGGCGACACCAAGGGCCATGGTTTATTCCATGGTTACCACACACAACTGCAACAAACCAACCAAACTATGAATATGCATTCCGTAAGGAATCTGCTGGCGGCGCTTGCTTTGTTTACGAGCGTCAGCTTCGCAACCTCCGCAGTGGCCCAACAAGCTGCTGCTTCCCCCGCCCCCGCCACCGAGGAGAAGGCCGATAAGGCGGTCGAGCTGGAAAAGTACGTGGTTACCGGCTCGTATATTCCTGTGGCGGCGGATGCGATCGCCATCCCTGTGACGGTCATCAGCGACCAGGAAATTTCTCAGACGGGTGTCACGACCAACGCCTTGGAAGTGCTGAAGAAGGCGGTGCCGCAGTTCACCGGCAACGCCAACATCGGTTCAAACAATGCCAACATTGCTTCCGGCAGCACCGGCGGCGGTTCGCAGGCCTCGTTGCGCAACCTGACGACCCTTACCTTGATCAACGGCCGGCGCGTGGCCATCTCCCCGATCTCGGGCACCGGTGGCAACCAGTTCGTTGACCTGAACATCATCCCGCTCGCCGCCATCCAGTCGATCGAGGTGCTGCTTGACGGCGCCTCCGCAACCTATGGCTCCGACGCGACTTCGGGCGTGGTCAACATCAAGACCAAGAGTAACTACAACGGCGCGGAGGTCAGCGGCTTCTACGAATGGTCCGATGAAACCGGCAATTGGGCGAACCGCGGAGGCAACTTCGTGGTCGGCACCGGCAATGGCAAGACCAACGTGACTGTCGCCGGCGGCTGGTCCAAGCAGGACCCGCTCTGGCAGTTCGAGCGCGGGTTCTCGACTCCGCAGTATGGCACGCCCACCTTCGGCGGCGTCATCAACTTCGGGGGCAACTACTTTGTGCTGAATCCGGCTTACAGCAAACCGCCGGTCGGCAGCACCAAGCCCACGCTCAGCTTCACCGGCACAACGCTCAACAGCATTCCCACGGCCCCGGATGGCAAACCCTACTTCGGCGCGGTGGGCAGTTCGGCTTACTACTGGGGCAAGTCCTCCGGCGGCAGTGTGGCCGGTTTCGGTGCCGGTGAACTCGCCTTCGCCACCTCTCCCGAAGCCGAGCAGGTTGCTTTCAACCTCTCCAACTACGTGACGATCCTCCAGCGTCGCGAGCAGCGCGGTGCGGTGGTGACCTTCGATCACGAGATGAACGACCAGGTCCAGCTCTTCGGCGACCTGCTGGTGGCCGACACCTTCACGTTCTCGCAGATCAACGCCCAGCCCGTCGGCACCAACTCAAGCTTCAACGTCACCGGCGCGCACATCAACAATCCGTTCAACAACACGGTTCGCGTGCGCAACCGCTTCGTGACCACCCCGCGGCAATACAACTACAACACCAACTTCATCCGTGGCGTCATCGGTTTCCGCGGCGACATCAGCGACACCATCTCCTACGAGACTGCGATCAACCTGAACCGCTCCGACCTCGCTTACACCAACCCGGGCGTCATTGATGCCGCGGGCCTCCTGGCGGCGGCGGGCATCAGCCCGGCAGCGACCAGCGCCAGCGCCATCAACATGTTCCAGCGCGACATCAACCCGGCGGATGTGGCGGCGGCCAACTTCATTGGCACCGCTTACAACAACTTCTCCAGCGCGCTCCGCTCGTGGGACGGTCGCATCATCACCCGGCCGTTCTCGCTTCCCGCCGGCGATGTGACGCTGGTGGTCGGCAGCGAGTTCCGTGTCGAATCACTGAGCGGCAGCGCCGACCTCAAGTCGATTCCCGACAGCGCCGGCAACATCGGCTGGACCGGGGCGACCTCCGTGCAGCCCTTCACCGCCAAGCGCGAGGTCACCGGTTTCTTCGCCGAGGCCATGGTTCCCCTCGCCAGCCCGCAGCAGAAACTGCCGTGGGCGCACACCCTCGAGCTCGGTCTCGCCGGCCGGCACGAGATGTATAGCGACACGACCAACCCGACCGTTCCGAAAGTCACGTTCCGCTGGCTTCCCGTGAACGACGAGTTCGCCGTCCGGGGCACCTACAGCGAGTCGTTCAACGCTCCGCAGCTCTACTACCTCTTCGGGCCGAGCGATGTCGGCTTCACCCCCAGCGTGACCCTGCTGCCGTTCGGACAGGCGGACAATCCCGACAACTACGTCGGCGGTCAGGCGCAGTTGAAGCAGAGCAACAATCCGGGCCTCGTCCCGGCCGAATCCAAGGCCTACACCTTCGGCATGGTCTGGTCGCCCAAGGCCATCAAGGGTCTCTCCCTTGAGGCCACCTACTGGAACATCCGTGAGTCGAACATCCTGGGCGTCATCTCATCCCAGACAATTCTCCAGGATGTTGAAGACAAGGGTCCGGCGTCGGAGTACGTCGCTGGCAGCGCCAACTACCGCGGCTCTGGCTATGACGTGCGTGTCGAGGGCTTCGGCTCCAACGGCGATCCCATCACCGCCCCCGGTCAGGTGGCCAACAACATCGACAGCATCTATCTCACCCGCCCGATCGTGAACATCGCCACGCAAAATGCCGACGGCGTCGATTTCTCGGTCAACTACAAGTGGGATCTTCCCTCCATCGGCGTGATCGGCATCCGCAGCAGCTTCGCCTACTGGATCGGTTACGACTTCGAGGGTGAGGAGCTCGGCGGCAAGGCCACCGTTACCGGCGGCACGATCCCGCGCTGGATGAACTACACCCAGTTTTCGTGGAACCGGGACAATTGGAGCGTCTATCTGGGCGCCCAGTATATCCCGGCGGTCACCGCTCCCGACGAGGTCTCGACGGGCAAGACCGAGGCCGAGGCCTACGCCGAATTCAATCTCGGCGTGACCTACCGCTTCGACAGCCGTTTCGGCGAGTGGCTTGACGGCTTGGAGATCAACCTCGCCGCCAACAACCTTGGCAGCGAAAAACCGCCGCAACTGGGCGACACGTTCCCGAACGACTCGGTGGACACCGGCCGGTATGATCCGATCGGCCGCCGTTTCGTCGCCCGCCTCTCCTACAAGTTCTGAGCCGGACGATTGTCCGCAAGTTTGCAGGGCCAGCCCGACGGGCTGGCCCTTTTGTATGCTGAGCATGTCATCCAACCAGCGAGGTGAAAGTCTTCGTCCCAGCCTGACCGAGGCGAAGGGTAGCGAAGCGCCAGGGCGTGGCCGCGAGGTCCCGTCTGAAAGCAGCGTGGAGCAAA
>JBMOQY010000021.1:0-120453 GCA_049322455.1 Verrucomicrobiota bacterium
AAAACCGGACAGTAACCGGACAGTGGATTTTTCGGGAAAATCCAAGAAACCCGCATCCCCTTGATGGAAAATGGCTGCCCGGGCTGGGATCGAACCAGCGACCAAGTGATTAACAGTCACCTGCTCTACCACTGAGCTACCGGGCAATTTACTTATAGCGTAACAAGTTAGGAAAGTGTCGTTTGACCTTTCTACATTCGTTTTCTACAGTGGAGGCATGAAAACAAGCACTCCACCGAAAAAGAAACCGATGTGGGAAAGAACAAGCGTGCAAAACCTACTTCGCAACCGCCAGAGCGGTCATTACTACGGAAGGTTCACAATCGCGGGCAAGCAAAAATGGTATGCCCTCGATTCGGATGTCCTTTCCGTCGCCAAACTACGGCTCAATGACAAGGCCGCTGAAGTGGAAAAGCTGCGTGGCACAGTTACTAACGTCGAAACCGGTCGGGCCACAATCGGGGACCTGGTCGAGGCTTTTAAGACACGGACGCTGGCCAACACCGACATCAAGCCGGCGACCGTCACCGCCCGTTTGGGGGCGGTGAAGCGCCTCCTCAAGACCTGGCCGGGCATCGAGGATCTTGAACCCCGCCGGGTCACGTCCTCGGCGGTCTTCGATTGGGCAGCACGGTTCAAGGTCGAAGGCACGAAGTTCCGGCCGCCAGGAGCGAAGGGACCGCGTCGGGCCAACTCTGCCACGGCGGTCAACAGCGCGATCGATGCGCTGCGGGGTATTCTGGATCTGGCGGTTGAGCGCGGTCAGCTTCATGCGAACCCGGTGGACGTGCGCCGCAAGACGGGCAGCGGCCGACTCAAAAAGAAAGTCACGAAAAAGGCGCTCGTTTTGCCGAGCCGGACGCAACTGGCCGCCCTGTTCACGGCGATGGAAAACAACGGCTCGGTGGGGGGCGGCGGGGCGGAGGCCGCGGACTTCTGTCGCTTCCTGATGATGTCCGGCGCGCGTTTGGGCGAGGTGCCCGTGACCCTCTGGCAAAATATCCGGTGGGAAAAGCAGCTCGTTAATCTTCCCGGCTTCAAGTCGGAGACCTCGGCCAGGTTCGTCCCGCTCTTTCCCGAATTGACCGCGCTGTTGCGGAAAATCCAGGTGCGGCGCAAGTCCGCGGCCCGGTTTCATCCGGAACGGAAAGCGTTCCTTGAGCCAACCGACTCAATTCTCCGGCTTAAGGAATGCCAGAAGACGATTGATGCCGCGTGCAAGCGCATCGGCATGACCCGGATCACGCACCATGATTTCCGGCACATCTTCGCCACCACCTGCATCGAAAGCGGGGTGGATATGCCCACAGTGGCGGGCTGGCTCGGGCACAACGACGGCGGCGTGCTGGCGATGAAGACCTACGGGCATCTGCGTCCCGACCACAGCCAGGCGGCGGCGCTGAAAGTGCAATTTGGCAATACTACTGCCAGCAAGGAGGTTGCGAAAGTGGCGTAAACACCACTGTAGAAGGATCTGTAGAAAACTTTTTGCAGTTGCGCGACCCGGCAAAATGCCGGATCGTCCTGACATGGCAACTTTGACCGCAAAACACTCCGTTCGCCCGCATCTGGCATCCACCGCCCGGCTGGAAGCAAGGGTGCCCCGTGATCTCAAGAAAACGTTGGCCCAAGCGGCGGCCGTCACCGGACATTCCACCCTGACCAGCTTTGTGATTTTCGTGCTGCAATCCAGTGCCCGCAAGATCATCGAGGAGCACAAGCAAGCCAAGCTGACAGCGGAGGAATCGGCCCACTTCGTCGAGGCATTGCTGAAGCCGGCCGCCCCCAACGCGCAGCTTCGAGCCGCTTTTGCGCGATATCGTGAAGTCCGCGCCAACGCGTAATGCCTTATCGTTTTGAGCCCCTGACGAAACAGCACGACCGGGCCGGGTTCCGGTGCGCGAGTGCGCCGCTCAATGCGTATCTTCAGCAGCTCGCGCGGAAGGATACGGAACGACGGGTGGCAGCGGCATTCGTCATGATTGATGAAGTGGCTCCGGCATTGATCGTCGGCTACTATACGCTTTCGGCCTTTGCCGTTGAGGTGATGGAGCTACCGGAGGTGCTGCAAAAGAGACTGCCCCGCTATCCCCGATTGCCGGCGACGCTGCTGGGCCGCCTGGCACGGGACGAGCGATGTCCGGGCACGGGATCATTGCTGTTGATGGACGCTTTGACCCGAGCGCATCGCCAGTCTGCAGAGATTGCATCGCTGGCCGTCGTTGCTGACGCCAAGGACGAAGCCGCCTTGAATTTCTATCGCAAGTTTGGTTTCGTGCACCTGGGCAACCACCCCAACCGGGTCTTTCTTTCGATGGGGACGATTGAGCAACTGGTGAACCGGCCCGCGTGAATCCAGCAGTGATGTCGCCATCTCCGGCCCGACCACAGCCAAGCGGCGGCCAAGAATGTCAGTTTTTGCGCAGCCGGCCGAATTGAGTGCGCCCAAAGGGTCGATTGCTAGTTCATGAATAGATAAAGCTTAGCTTTAACTAATTCATTTTATCGAATCAGAATTTGATTGACAATTAGCGTATAGTTAAAATATAACTTTATCTATGGCTAGAAGCACAATCAGAGCATTGCACGATCTCCCGCGGGGAGGACCCTTTGACGCGACCACCCTCAAGGACATAGGCGTGTCGTCGGCATTGGCGCATCACTACGTGACTGCCGGCTGGCTGGTGCGCCTGGGCCGCGGAGTATTCATGTTCCCTAATGATCGGCTGACGGTCGAAGCCTCGGTGAAATTTCTCGCCCGCCGGCTCTCCGGCCTGCACGTCGGTGGCAAGACCGCCTTGGCTTGGCGGGGAGTCCGGCACAATGTCGGATCCCGGGAGCGGCTTTGCCTGTGGGGCGAGGTCCCGGCCAAACTGCCCCCGTGGTTCACCGAGCGTTTCCTGGCCCGCTATGTCGCCCGACATCTTTTTAATCCAAAACTCCCCACGGGCTTCGGCTTGCAACCCCTGCCCGAGACACCCGCTGGTCCGCCCGTTTCCGTGCCGGAGCGTGCACTACTGGAATTGTTGAGCGAAGTCGGGCTCGGCCAAGGTCCCGAAGAGGCCCGCAATCTCTTGGAAAGCGTGCGGTCGCCCCGCCTTGAGGTGCTCGGCACTTTGCTCAAGCACTGCCCGAGCGTGAAGGTGGTCCGGCTCTGCGTGCAGTGGGCAGAGGAATTGAGCCTCGATTGGGCGGCGGAAGCCCGCCAGCTTGCCGGACCGCGCGGTCGGGGCCGCTGGTTCGGCCGGCTGCCCAACGGGCGCACCCTCATCCTGAAACCCTGATGGACCAAGCCTACATCGAGACCGTCCGTCTCCTCCTGGAAACCGTGCCCGACGTCTTCCGGGCCGACTGCTTTGCGATGAAGGGCGGCACCGCGCTGAATCTTTTCGTCCAGGACATGCCCCGGCTGTCCGTGGACATCGACGTGGTCTACGTGCCGCATCGCCAAACCCGGCCCGACGCGCTCGCCGAAATCGGCCTGGAACTGGCGACCCTGCAACGCCGGCTGCGGACTCGCGGCCTCGACGCCACGATTACGGCGAGCCGCACCGGCGACGAAACCAAGCTGTTCGTCCGCCGTGGCCGGCAGGAGGTGAAAATCGAGATCAACCATGTCTTCCGCGGCACCCTGCTGCCTGTAGAGTCGCGGTCCCTGGCCCCAATCGCCCGCGAGCGGTTCACGACCGCGCTCACTGTGCCCACGCTGGCCGTGCCGGAACTCTACGGCAGCAAGCTCGTCGCCGCCCTCGACCGGCAGCACCCGCGCGATTTCTTTGACGTGCATGGTCTTTATCGTCAGTCGGGCCTTCAGTCGGATATAGTGGAATGTTTTGTTGGCTACCTCGCCGGGCACAATCGGCCGGTGCACGAGGTGCTCTTTTCACGGGATTACGACATGGCCCCGGCCTACGAAAATGAATTTGCGGGCATGGCGCGGGAACCGGTCACGCTCGCTGATCTGTTGGCCACCCGCGAACGCCTGCGCCGCGATCTCACATCCGCTCTGACGGACGCGCACCGGAATTTTCTGCTGAGCCTTGTCGCAGCCGCGCCGCGCTGGGAGCTGATGACCTGTCCCCATTTGGCTGAGTTGCCGGCGGTGCAGTGGAAATTGCAGAATCTCGCGCGGCTCCACCAAACAAACCCGGCCAAGTTCCGGCTGCAGGCCGAGGAATTGCGGCGGAAGTTCTCGGCCTAAATACGCGGTTAGGCCTCACGCCGGGTCCGGGGCGGCCTGAGCCCCAGCTAGGCCCGCCCGCGCCCGACGCGAGACGGGCCGTGGCAGCGCGCCGCAGTGACCGGCGCGCGGAGCTCCGGCGACTCCAGAAGAGGCCCGCCATCACCCCGGTAGCACGCCTTCAACAGCCCAAGGGAAACAGGGCGGCCGCTGGCAGCCACGAAGAGCGGACCAAATCCCGAGTTTGCTTGTCTTATCCGCCCGAGTATATTCTCGACCTTCATGCCCCGCACTCGCGTTCACTCCTGGCCCGACACCCTCACCGATTGGTGCGTGATCCGGGCATTGGAAAGGGCAGGGTGCCCCGGATGCCTGCGCAAGCCCCCGGCCCTGGCCGCGGCCTTCGTAGCGGAAGTATCCGCCGTCATCCGTTTCCGCACCTTCACCGTTCGCTCCGTGGAATTAATGGGGCGCTGCCAAGCCGCCGCGGAGTCGGCCTACGAAGCCTCGGGCGGTGAGGCCTACCGCGATCTCCGACGAACCACGAGAGTGGCCGAAGACGACTATCTCGCGACCATCACGGTAACGAGTCGTTGCGCGCAACGACTTGCTTTCCGCGAGCAATGCGAAACAGCCCTCGCCGTCTGCCGGCAACGCTTTGCCGCAGAAGCCGGCGCCGCGCAGCGCCGCTGCGCCCGGGCCTTCTGGGCGGCCCAGCGCCGCCAATGGCTCCAATCCGACCTTTTCGCTCATCTGGATTGTGACAGCCCGATCCTGCGTCTCGCCGGAATCACCCCGGTCTGGTGGGCCCTGTTCGTCCGCTGCCTCCGCACCGAATTTTCCCGCCGCGACCTCACCTGTTTTCATCTGCTTGAGGAACTGCCCCGTCTGCGGCAGCAGGCGCGGCAGGATCGGAAAATAGCCCTCGCGGGACTCGTGGATGATTGGCGGGCGGCCCACGCTGACGAACTCGGCCTGCCCGCCCGGCTGCATTACCATGTGCTGGAGCGGCGCGGACTGGAACGTGCGCGAAGTGTGCAGGTTTGGTTCAGGTCTCGTTGTCCGGGCAACCGGGGATACCTTGCGAATCGCGAAGTGAGGCGCGCAATTTTGGACTACCTTTCCTCAGTTCCTTCGCGCAGTTGGGCGGCCAACTGAGTTGAGATTCACGTAATTTGCTTTTCCCCAGCGGATAGCTCCGGGTCGTATTGTTCAGCCGTGGTCCTTCTCCATGGACATATCTTTTGCGATAATGCGCCCATGACATCTCAAACCGACCCTCTCGTTCCCGACTCCCCCGCAACCGATATTCGCCGTCTGACCTATTCAGTCGAGGAATCCGCCCAAGCCCTCGGCGTCAGCAAGCCCACGATTTACCGGCTGCTGGCTCGCCGCATCCTCCGTCCCGTCCCCGGCGTCCGACACAAGCGCATTCCGGTCCGCCAGATCGAATCGCTGGTCCACCATGCCCCGAACTGAGCCCCCATGAGGTCGGTTCAGAGATCGTCCCGCGCGATGCGCGGACTACGCGGCGCTGGTCCGGCTGTTTTGGTCGCCGCCTCGTGTGCGTCGCGCTCGGCCTGCCGACGGTGCCAGGCTTCCAACGGCGCCTCGCCTGGGCGGATGAACCCGGTGCCCTCCGGCACCGGATCATTTGCGCCACCGTGCGTCGGTCTGGGGCGCAGTGCGGTCGTGGCAACCGGGGACGCCGGAGAGCCGGCTGCCCGCTCCGCTGGTGCCACCGAGGTCACATCTGTCAATAGTGCCACCGGGTTCATTGGCGTGGCGATGGCACCGCTTTGCGATCCTCTCGCCGTCTTCAGCCGCCGGCGCCGTTTGGCCGGTCTCCGGCCCAGCTCCCGGTTGAGCCATAGCCGCAAGGTCTCGTGGCCGATGTCGATGCCGAATTGGCGCAGGCCGCCGACCAGCGAGCCGACCGATTCGCCGGCTTGGGCCAGCCGCAGCAATTCCTCGCGGTGTGAGTCCAGCTTGGCCGTCGCGCGGTTGCGCGGCCAGCGGGCGCGGGCCACCGCCTCCGCCAACGTGAGTGGCGAAGCGGGAGTGGTGCGGTCGTGTGCGGGTAGCGACATGGGAGTGATCGGGGAACGGTATGCGTGGTGGTCGGGTGGCGCAAGGGTAGCGGTCTGGGCTCGGTCTAAGCGGCAACGCTTGGACGTTGGTGTCCTCCCTTACTGCTTTGTTTTATTTTTGTTGGGTAAATCAGATTACTTTTTGAGTTCATTCATTGGTTGGTTCATCAAATTGGTTGTTATCTTGGGTTTTGTTTTCGGTGTTATAGTTGAGTCGGTTGTTTTGAGTTTCTGGTTTGATTGGTTGGTAGTTCATCTTGGAGGTAAGGTTCTCCTCCTTTCTTTTGGTCCAAGTTTGGTAGAGGGAGGTGGCGGATGCTGACGATCCGCACCTGTAAGTCCTTCAGCAAAGCCCTCGGCGAATACCTCCGGCAGGCCGATTATTATGCCGAGGGAATGAAGGTCGAAGGCACCTGCCATGGCCAGCTCTGCTCTGCCGTGGGTCTTGCTGAAGGCGCTACCATTACCGATGAGGCTTTCGAGCGGGTTGCCTCAAACCATCATACCCTCACGAACGAAAAGCTCACTGAGCGGATGGCGGCCGGCCGCCGGGCTGGCTATGATGCCACCTTCAACGCCCCCAAGTCCGTTTCCATCCAAGCCTTCCTCGGTGGCGACGAACGGCTCCTCGCCGCTCACGAAACCGCCGTCCGCGAAGCCCTGCGCGAACTGGAAACCTACGCGTGCCACCAGACCGGTCGCGGGGTCAACAAGCGCTACGTCATCTCCGGCGGCATCGCCGCCGCCGTCTTCCGGCACGGCGAGAGCCGGGCCTTGGACCCTCACCTGCATTCCCACGCATTTATTTTCAATGTCACTCGAAGTGATTCGAAGTCGGGTCGGCTTCTGGCCCTCGAAAGCTCGAATATCTTCGAACGGACCAAGTATCTCACGGAAGTTTACCGGAATGCGCTCGCCCGGGAGGTCCGGCAACTCGGCTACCAGATCGAACGCCGGGCGAACGGATTTGAGCTCACGGGAGTTTCCCCGGACTTGCTGGAACGGTTTTCGAAGCGAGCACAGCAGCGCGACCGGGCCATCGTGGCCCGCGAGGCCGAGCTCGGCCGCGAACTCTCCCGCGATGAAATCGCGATCCTTGTCCGCGAAAACCGCGCTGCGAAACAATATGAGCTGACGCCGGATGAGGTTCGGCAAGATCAGTTTGCCCAGGTGAATGAGAGCGAACTTGCGCAACTCCAGGCCCTCAAGGCGGGCGCCCCTCGCGCCGCCCCACTCGAAGCCGTCAGTCTGCCTGACGCGATCTCACGTGCGGTCGAACACCTGTTCGAGCGGCGGACCGTCGTGCCGGAATATGAATTAACCTCGGCGGTGCTCCGGGAGACCTACGGCGCCCACTCCCTCGCCGCGGTCAAGGCCGCCCTGGCGGCCGACCGCCACCTGTTGCGCGCCGACGGCCAAGTCTCCACCCAGGCCGCCCTCGACCTTGAGCGCAACCTCATCGGCCAGCTCAATGCAGGGGTCGGCGTGCACGATTCCGGCTTCGGCTTTGTGCCCTCGGAAGAATCCACCCACCTCTCCCGCGAACAGCGGCAGGCCGTCGAACGGGCGCTCGATTCTCGCGACGCCGTGACGGTCCTGCGGGGCAGGGCCGGCACCGGGAAAACGCAAACCCTCGCCACCCTCATCGAGGGTGTCACGCGGTATAATCGGGAGGTCGTCTGCTTTGCCCCCAGCACGCAAGCCTTGGAGGTTCTCCAGCGGGATGGGGCGAATCAGGCGTCTGCCGGCCGTTCTTCTGCTAGCGCCGTGCTCCAGGCCACCGCAACCGTCCAGCGATTGCTCGTCGATCCGACTCTGCAGCAGTCCTTGCGCCATCAAGTGGTCGTCGTCGATGAATACGGCCTGTTGTCCACCCGGCAGCTCAAGCAACTGGTGGACATCACCACGGCCCAAAACGCCCGTCTCCTGCTCGTGGGGGATTCGGGCCAGCACAAGAGTGTCGAGGCCGGGGACGCCGCCCGCATCATCGAGCGGGAAACCCGTGTGCGGGTCGTGACCCTCAGCGAAGTCCACCGCCAAGCTGCCAACCCTGCCTACCGAAAGGCGTCGGAGGATTTAGCGGCCGGCCGGCTCACCGCCGGCTTACGCAAACTGGACCGGATGGGTGCCATCGTCGAAATCGACTCCCCCTCCGCCCGCCGCCAACAAATGGTGGAGGAATGGTTAAGAGCTTCTGCTGAAACCAAGCAGGTCCGCACGCGTGACGGAATACAGGAGCGCGCGAAGACCGCCCTCATGGTCGCCCCGACCTGGGTCGAGATTGATCACCTCAACCTTGAAGCCCGCCACCGGCTCCGCGCCGACAGCAAGTTGACCGGACCCGACCGTGATTTTGTCGCCCTGCGATCCAAGGACTGGACCCGCGCCCAGCACAAGGACCACCGCAACTACCAGCCGGGTGACGTGCTAGTGGCCCACAAGACCACGAAGCATTTCGTCAAAGGCGACGAATTGCGCGTGATCCGCCGTGAGCAACGCCGGCTCATCGTGGTTGGCCGCGCCGGTGAGGCGTCCGTGTCACCGCGCCAGTCCGGACTCGCCTGGGCGGTGTGCGAAGAGCGGGCGACCCCCGTCGCTACCGGCGACCGGCTGCGGCTCCGCTCAATCGCCCACGTCCAAACCCCGACCGGCCAGGTCCGCCGGCTGGCCAACGGCAGCATGGTCACCGTCCAATCTGTCAACGCGACCGGCCAGCTAGTCCTTACTGACGGCTCTATCCTTCGCTCTCGCCAAGTGGCCTACGGCTACGCTCTCACCTCTCACTCCTCGCAAGGGACCACCGTTGATAAAGTCTTTCTCGCCGGTGCCGCCTCCCGCGAGGGCCTCTATGTCGCCGCCACCCGCGGCCGTGAATCCGTCCGGATTTTTGTGCCCAACCGCGAGTTGTTTCTTGATGCCGCCGGCCTCCGCTCTGAAGCGCGCACTTCGGCGATAGAATTTATCCGGCACCGGGAAATCCGGCCGGCATTCCGGAGCCATCTCGCCCGCGCGTGGAGCTATCTCCAGCAGGTGCGCGCCCAGATCGGCGTCTTTCTCGCCAGCCGTCCGGATGCCCGGCCGGTCGAACCTCCCGAGATTCATTATATTCCGGTGCGGGCGGTGGAGCGCGCTCCGTCGCACTCGCCGGCTGAAGATTCGTTGCCGCATTACAGTCACAGCCACTCCGAAACGCCGAGTCAAGGCATGCGGATGCGCCTATGAGTGGACTTAAGCCCAAGTTTCCTGGCGGTGAGTTGTCCCGCCCGCGCGACCCGGGTTGCCTCGACGCGCAAGAGGTCCCTGCGGTTTGCCTTCGGTTGCAATCCCACCGCCAGCGCCTGGCGCTCCCGTATGCGCTCCTGCTCCGCATCGAGTTGTCCGACGACGAGACCGCCTGCGAAATCGTCTTCGCCACCCACGAGGTCAGCGTGCGCGGCCGGCACCTGCGCGCAGTCTACCTCGCCGTCAGCCAGGCTCAGGCTGCGCAGATCAGCATCGGTGAATCTGCCAGTCTGCCGGAAGGCACGGCTTTTCTAGGGTCTCTCGTAACCGAAATCCGGATCGAGCCGACTGACGAGTCGGGCCGGGCCCGTCGATAGTCCCGCTTGTGCGCCCGGGGCAGCGGGCGGCGAGCAGCGCGAGCCGTTGGCTGCCCCACGTCGCGCCACACCTCCCGGCCCAGCAGTCGCGCCGGGTTGGGCACGGGCCGGAGCGCAAGCGACGCCCGGGATCAACCCGGCGGGTCTGCGGCGTGGCCGCTCGCTCCGTCGCCTTAATATCCAATTACCGCCTCGTTACTCCCGCAGAGTGCACCTCCCGCTGAAGTGCGATGATCCAGTGATCCGTTTGCACGGGTCGCCGGAACACGATACCCATGACGAAAAGCTTCTGCCTGACGTTGAGGTTTTTCATGTGAACGGACGGTGCGAACAAATCTGGCCCGGGGATAACTCATAACCGCTGCGCAACTTCCGTCGCAAACGCGAGAAAGTCAAACGCAGCACTGTAGCTCGCACCATGCCTCGCAAGCGCAAGCTTGCTCCGACTCCGGGCATATGAAAGTGTAATCGCAGCACGGTTTGCCATTCTTCGGGCGTGTTCAACTTGGACGTGGTGCAGCGGTCGCTGCGGCGTGCTATTCAGGGGAGATCAGCTACTGCGGCCATTTGCCTAACCCCACAGGGCCCGGACGAAAGTCCACTGGTGGATCGATGATTCTTTCCGTCGAATATCATCGCCAGCCAAACGACAACCCGTTCACGAACCTCACCCTTCGGCTGTCGTCCGTGGGCATCCATGTTAGTTGGGGGTGGGAGAGCCACCAACGCGCTGCAGATTTGTTGGTCAATCTCGACCCGCTTGGCACAAAAGGCTTTGCATCAGAAGGCCGGCCCGATAGTTGTGTTCACGGTAAGGATGGGCCACCTTGCATCCGACTCCAGGACGCTCCACGGTGCTGCGAGTTCGTTGTATGACTAAAGGACTACATGTTGGGCTTGCTCGTTTTCACGACCTCCAGATCGTGTTTCTGGAGGATAGTGAGTGGGATCGGGACTTGGTTCACGAAGCACTCCGAAAGGCAGGATTCCGGTGCCAATTCACCCATGTGGCCACGAGGATGGACTTCGAAACGGCTCTGGCCCGGGGCGGTGTTGACCTGATCCTGTCCGACTATTCGCTGCCCGGATACGATGGTGCCGCCGCCTTGGCCTTCGCCAAGGAACAGCAGCCCGACACGCCGTTCATTTTCGTGTCCGGCACCATAGGGGAGCAAAAGGCCATCGACAGCCTCAAGAGCGGTGCCACCGACTATGTGCTGAAGGACCGGATGGAGCGGCTGGTGCCGGCCATCACGCGCGCCTTCAAGGACGTCGCAGAACGCCAAGGCCGCCGGCAAGCCGAGGAGCGGTTCCGCGAAATGGCCGAGAACATCCGCGAGGTGTTCTGGAGCACCTCGCCGGATGGCCGGGAGAAATATTATATCAGCCCCGCCTACGAGCAAACCTGGGGCCGGGCGCGCGCCGAGCTTTACGCCAATCCCTCCGGCTGGCTGGAAACGGTCTGGCCCGTGGATCGGCCGCGGGTCACCCAAGCGCTCGCCCAACTGGCGCAGGGCACACCGTATCACCTCGAATACCGCATCCAGCGGGCCGACGGCCACCGGTGGATTGAGGACCGGGGCTACCCGGTGAGGAATGCCCACGGACAGGTCGTGCGCATGGTGGGAGTCGCGGTCGATATCACGGACCGCAAGCATTTGGAGGGCCAGCTCATGCAAACGCAGAAAATGGAGATCATCGGCCAACTGGCCGGCGGGATCGCGCATGATTTCAACAACATCCTGACGGTGATCAACGGGTATGCGAAGCTGATGCTCGATGGCGGCGACCAGACGCTCGTCGCCCAGGAGCGACTGCGGATGATCTATGCCGCGGGGATGCGCGCGGGCAGCCTGACGCGTCAGTTGCTGCTCTTCAGCCGGAAACATGCGATCAACAAGGATGTTCTGGAACTCAACGCCTTGATCGAAGAGATCGCCAAGATGCTCAGCCGTCTGATCGGCGAAGATGTGCCCCTGGAGCTTAAGCTTGACCCCACGCCCCGGTTCGTCACGGCCGACGCCAGCATGCTCGAACAGGTGCTGATGAACCTGGCCGTGAACGCTCGCGATGCCATGCCGCGCGGCGGACACCTGACGATCGCGACGGAACTGCGCAGCGTCAGCGCCGCGGAAGCAGCGGAGAACCTCGCTCGCCGAGCCGGCGAATTTGTGTGCCTGAGCGTGCGCGACACGGGCAATGGAATCCCCCCGGAGGTGCTGCCCCGGATTTTCGAGCCATTCTTCACCACCAAAGCCATCGGCACCGGCATCGGCCTGGCCACGGTATTCGGCATCGTGCAGGAACATCAGGGTTGGATCGAAGTGGAAACCGTCATCAGCGTCGGCACATGTTTCCGAATTTTCCTGCCCCTCGCCCCCCTGACGGAAGTGGCGGCCCGCGTGACGTCCCAAGAGCCGTTCGACCGCAAGGGGTCCGAAACCATCCTCCTGGTGGAGGATGAAACCACGGTGCGTGAATTTGCGGTCGCCGTGCTGCAGCATTATGGTTATCGTGTCCTGCAGGCCGGCTCGGGGGTGGAAGCACTGGAGACCTGGAAATGGCACCACGCGCGAATCGCGCTCGTGATCACGGACCTGGTGATGCCCGACGGCCTGTCGGGACTCGATCTCGCCAACACCCTGCGCGCGGAGAACCCCGCGTTGAAGATGATCCTGACCAGCGGCTACGCCCGCGACATGGCGACCAAGGTCCATGTCGTGCCCAAGGATCTGCCGTTCCTGCAGAAGCCCTACCTGCCCAACACTCTCGCCCGGATGGTGAGCGAAGCCTTGGATCAGAACGACGCCATGCTCCCTGAAAGGCCCCAACCTTGAACCGCCAACCCGCTGCCCCATGAAAAACCTACCGCCAACCCATCATCGATCCATGCTATGGTCTGCCGGGATCGGCTTGGGGAAAGCCGCCCTGACGCTATGCGCGGTTGCGCTGGCGACCACCGTTTACGCCGGCGCTCAGTCCACCGAAGCCCCCGGAAAAAACCTGGCCGACCTGAGCATCGAGGAACTGATGAACGAGTCCGTCACGTCCGTTTCCAAGAAAGAGCAAAGACTGGGCGACGTCGCCGCCGCCATCTCGGTCCTGTCGAACGACGACCTGCGCCGCTCCGGCGCCACCACGATCATGGAGGCTTTGCGCCTGGTGCCGGGCGTGAACGTGGGCCAGGTCAATTCCCACGAGTGGGCGGTTTCGGCTCGCGGCTTCAATGACGTGTTTGCCAACAAACTGCTGGTGCTCGTTGATGGCCGCAGCATATACACTCCGCTGTTCTCCGGCGTATTCTGGGAATTTCAGCAGGCCCTGCTCGACGATGTGGAGCGCATCGAGGTGATCCGCGGTCCCGGGGCCACGATCTGGGGGGCCAATGCCGTCAACGGCGTCATCAACGTGGTCTCGCGCAGCGCCCGTGAGACGCAGGGCGGACTGCTCTATGGCGGCGGAGGGGATCAGGATGTGCTGCTGGGCGGAGTGCGTTACGGGGGCCAGGCCGGCCCGGGCACTTATTACCGCGTTTTTGCCAGCTACCGGAGGGTCGCGGATTTTCCGCTGCCGGGCGGGGCGTCGGCCCAGGACGGCTGGGAAGGGCGTCAGGGCGGCTTTCGCGTGGATCACTATCCGTCGGCCGACACCCAATTGACCTGGCAGGCTGACATGGCGGATGTGCAACGCGATGATGACGAGCTCAGCGGCTACAATCTCAATACGCTTGGCCGGTGGACCCGCCGCTTTTCCGAACGCTCCAGCATGGAGATCCAGGCCTATTATGACCGGGTGGTCCGCGATGAGTCGTCGCGGGGCTTGCTGCACATGGACACCGTTGACCTCACCGCCCAGCATACTTTGAGGCTCGGTCCGAACCACGATGTCATTTTTGGTGCCGGCTACCGGGACATCATCAACCGAATGTGGCAAACCACGCCGGTGATCCAGGTGCGGCGCACTCGTTCCCATCTGGAGCTGTTCAACGCCTTTCTCCAGGATGAATTCAAATTCATTCCGGACAAGCTCACCCTGACGGTGGGTGTCAAAATTGAGCACAACAGCTACACGGGATGGGAATTCCAGCCCAGCGTCCGGGCCGTGTTCAAGCCCACGCCCCAATCAACCCTGTGGGCGGCGGTATCGCGCGCGGTGCGCACGCCCAGCATCATCGAGGCCGGCGATGTCGCCGCAATCAGGGTCGGTGCGCCGTTTCCGGGACCGGACGGCGGCCTCTACCTCCCGACGGTGGTCGGCAACGCCGATCCGTCCGCCGAGGTGCTGCTGGCCTATGAGGCCGGCTACCGGGTCCAGGCCTCCAGCATGGCCAGCGTGGATGTGGCGCTCTTCTACAATGATTACAGCAAGCTGCTCTCAAGCGCCGTCGTTCCGCGTTTCGTGTCCGGGGTGCCGTTGGGCCTCGCGGAGATCCCCTTCGTCAACCTGCTTAGCCGGGAAACCTACGGCGGGGAAGCGTCCCTCACAGTGACGCCGGTGGGCGCGTGGCGCCTGACAGCGAGCTATTCCTACCTGACGATGCGGCTGAATGGAACAGTGGGTGCGGCTGGGTTTGGCTCGAATGCCAGCTGGCCCCAGCATCAGGCCGTCCTGCGCTCCTCCTATGATTTCACGCCGCGCACCAGCCTCGATGTGCAGGTGCGCCATGTGTCGGCGATTCCGGGCGCTGCCGCCTACACCACCGCCGGTTTTCGCCTGGCGCATCGCTGGGGCGACCGGCTCGAACTTTCACTGGTCGGACAGAATCTTTTCACCCCGCAACACCCCGAGCACGGAGCCGAGCTTTTGACCGTGACCACGGAAGTCCCACGCAGCTTCTACGGGAAGATCGTGTGGCGCTTCTGATCCTACCTGGCCATCCCATGTCCAAGAAAAAGCAAGTCACCCCGGAATCCCGGCGCAGCCACGCATGGCGTTCAGCCGTTGGTCGACAGTGCAAGTGGCTGGCACTCCTCGGCCTGTTCTGCCTCGGCGCCAGAGCCGCTTTGGGCGCCGATCTGCCCGTCTCCAAGGAATACCAGCTCAAGGCGGCGTTTTTGTATAACTTCACCAAGTTCGTCGAATGGCCGCCGCAGCGTTTCGCCGACGAAACCAGCCCGATCGTCATCGGCGTGTTGGGCGAGAATCCGTTCGGCGACGAATTGGCGAAAATCGTCCAAGGTCGGAAGGTCAACGGCCGGGCCATTGCCATCCGGCCGATCACCGCCGCCGCCGAGGCCCGCGCCGTTCACGTGGTCTTCGTCTGTGGCGGAGCCGAACCGCAGCTCGCCAACGCGATGGACGCACTGCGCACGGCCGGCGTGCTGACCGTGGGCGAATCCGACAAGTTCACGGCGCTGGGCGGCGTCATCACCTTTGTACTCGAAACGGACAAGGTGCGCTTTGAAATCAACCAGGACTCCGGTGAAAGTGCGGGGCTGAAGATCAGCGGCCAGTTGCTGAAACTTGCCACCGCCGTCCGCCGCAAAACCTAGGATGACCCATGCCCTGGCTGCGTAACCTTCCCCTCCGGCGCAAACTGACCGCGATCAGTCTGCTGATCAGCGGCGGCGCCCTGCTGCTCGCCTGCATCGCCTTCGCACTCTATCAACAGTTCGCCTTGCGCCAGACGATGACGCACGATCTCGCCACCACGGCGCACATGATCGCGCTCAACAGCGCCTCCGCGCTCGCCTTCGAAGACAGCAGTTCGGCGGAACAGACCCTGCAGAGCCTGCGGGCCCAGCCGCACATCACGACCGCGTGCATTTATAACAAGGACGGTCGCATCTTCGCCACCTACCGCCGCGCCGCCGAGGCCAAGGGAGCGTGGCCTCCATCGCAGAGGGACGGTGAGAGATTCGGCGCCGACTCCCTGGAACTGTTCCGCCAAATCGACCTGGCGGGCGAGACGACCGGCGCGATCTATCTGCAATCCGACCTCGGTGCCCTGCGCGAGCTTTGGCAGCGCGATCTCCTCGTCGGCGGCACGGTGCTCTTGCTCGCCCTGCTGATGGCGTATTGGCTCGCCGCCCGGCTGCAACGGGTCATCTCCGAGCCGATCGCGGAACTCGCCGGCATCGCCGACCGCGTGGCCGCCGAGAACAATTACGCCATCCGGGCCGCCAAGACCAGCGACGACGAGTTCGGTCGGCTCATTGTCGGGTTCAATCACATGCTGACGCAGATCCAGGCGCGCGACGCCGAGCTGCAGAAAGCCAATGACGAACTGGAGCATCGTGTGCAGGAACGCACCCGCCAGTTGCAGGCAGAAGTGATCGAGCGCGACCGCGTCGCCGAGGCCCTGCGGACCTCCGAAACGTTCCTCAATTCGCTGCTCCATAACCTCCCGGTCAACATCTACCGCAAGGATACCTCCGGCCGCTTTATCTTTGTGAACCGGCCCTTCGCCGCGCGCATGGGCCGCACCGCGGAGGAGATCATCGGCCGGACCGATTTTGATTTTTCGTCTCCGCGGCTGGCCCGGCAATACCAGGCAGATGATGCGACGGTGATGGGAAAACAAACGCCTTTCGAGACCGTTGAGGAAGAAATCTTGCCCAACGGGGAGACGCGCTGGATCCAGATCGTGAAGGTGGCTGTGGTGGACAGGGATGATCGGGTTACCGGCACGCAAGGCATGTATTGGGACGTCACCGAACGCCAGCAGGCCGAGGCGGCGATGAAGAAAGCCCAGGAGGCGGCGGAAGCCGCCACCCGGGCCAAGAGCGAATTCCTGGCCAACATGAGCCACGAGATCCGCACGCCGATGAACGGCGTCATCGGCATGACCGGCCTGTTGCTCGACACCGAGCTCGACCCGGATCAGCGGGAGTTCGCCGAGACGATCCGCACCAGCGCCGACACCCTGCTCACCGTCATCAACGACATCCTCGACTTCTCAAAGATCGAGGCCGGGAAGCTCCACTTCGAGGAGATCGACTTCGACCTGGTGGAAACCATCGAAGGCACGCTGGACATGCTGGCCGAGCGGGCGCAGGGCAAAAACATCGAACTGCTCAGTGCCATCCCGCCGGGGGGGTGCACCCGGCTGCGGGGCGACCCCGGTCGGGTGCGTCAGATTTTGGTCAACCTGATCGGCAACGCTCTCAAGTTCACTGAGCGCGGCGAGGTCGTCATCCGGGTCGTCCCCGAGCACGAAACCGAGACGGACGCCACCGTGCGCTTCAGCGTCACCGACACGGGCATCGGCATCTCGTCCGAAGTGCAGTCCCGGCTCTTCCAAGCCTTCACCCAGGCCGACAGCTCCACGACTCGCCGCTACGGCGGCACCGGCCTCGGCCTCGCCATCTCCAAGCAACTGGTCGCGCTGATGCACGGTGAAATCGGCGTGCAGAGTGAATTGGGCAAAGGGACCACCTTTTGGTTTACCGCCACCTTTCCCAAGCAGATCGGGCCCCCCAAGCCCGCCACAGATTACGGCCGCGATCTCTTCAATCTCCGGGTGCTCGTGGTCGACGACAACGCCACCAACCGCCAGATCTTGCGCCACCAGATCTTCGCCTGGAAGATGCAAAAAGGCAGCGCGGCCGGCGCGCACGAGGCCCTGAAAATCCTGCGCGCGGCGGTGGCCGCCGGCGCGCCCTACGATGTGGCATTGCTCGACATGCAGATGCCCGAGATGGACGGCCTGACCTTGGCCCGCGCCATCAAGGCGGATCCAACCATCGCCTCCGTGCGCCTAATCATCCTGGCCTCGCTCGGCCAGACCCTGAGTGCGGCGGAACTGAAGGCGGTCGGCATCGACGCCTACCTCGTCAAGCCCGTCAAGCAGTCGCGCCTGTTCGACTGCCTGATCAGCGCCGTTGGCCTGGCCGACGCGGTGGATATTTTTGCGCAGGCCGCGGCCCCCGCGGACTCCCCCGCCGTCCCGTCCCCCGCACCGTCCAAGGCCCGCATTCTCCTGGCGGAGGACAACATCGTAAACCAAAAGGTCGCCCTCGCCCAGCTCAAGAAGCTGGGCTACACGGCCGACGCCGTGGCCAACGGCCTCGAGGCCGTGCAGGCGCTGGAAGACGTGCCCTACGACCTCATGTTCATGGACTGCCAGATGCCGGAGATGGACGGCTACGAGGCCACCAAGGTGATCCGCCGGCGCGAGCACGATGGGACCGCCGCCGGCTGCCCGAAACCGCGCCTGCATATCATCGCCATGACGGCGAACGCCATGCAGGGCGACCGCGAGAAATGCCTCGCCGTCGGCATGGACGACTACGTCAGCAAGCCCGTGCGGGAAACGGATCTCCGCGCCGCGCTCGAACGGTGGGCCGCAGCCAAGCAACCCTTGTCCCCATGAAAATTCTCACGGTCGAGGACGAGGATGTTCCCGTTCCGTGCTGCGCCACGCGCTGGCCCGGCTCGGCCATGAAATCGTGGAAGCCGGAGATGGCGAGGACACGTGGGGCCTCCGCAGGGCGAACCGCTGCGCATGATCATCCGCGATTGGATTATGCCCAGGGTGGACGGCATCGAATTGTGCCGCCGCATCCGTGGGCGCAGGCACGCGAAATACACTTACTGCATCCGGCTCACCGCACGCAATGCCTCGGAGGAAAACCAGGTCGCCGCCATGGAGGCCGGCGTGGACGATTGCCTCTCCAAGCCGCTGCGTCTGCATGAGCTGTCTACGCGGCTGCGCGTGGCCGACCGCATCCTCCGTTCCACCAGTTGGAAGGGAGGATGCCATCTGCTCCTATTGCAAAAAGTCCGCGACGACCAGAACTACTGGCAGCAGAGTGAACATTATCTGAGCGAGCGAGCCCGCGCGAAATTTTCCAATGCCATCTGCACGGATTGCTACGAGCACATTGTCATCCCCCAATTGGACGAATTGGGCTCACCGCCGGCATCATAACGTCACCCCGCTCCAGGCTGGCGGGAGACGGATTGTTGCCGCGGTATAAATCTATTGGACGATGATCGAATGGATTGAACGATTCCACCCCGTTCGCGTCTGTCTTCGTGTAGTTCAACGACTGTTAGGTGTTAGGGGGAAGGGCCGCCTTGGGGGGCGGCCTTTCTTTTGTCTCTGCCGAGGAACCGGCAGCAGACACAACCCCACTTCGTTCAGATTTGCAGACCCGCAAATGCGTCATTAGTCGATCTTGAATAAATCACATCATATTGCGCTAGAATGTATTGCTATTTATCAGGCAGGATTCGTTTTCCCGGAAACCTTCAATTCAAGCCCTCAAACCCGGGAAAATCGATGAACCCAAAACCCCAAGTCCGCCAAGCCCAGCGTGAACTTTTCCGTGTAGAATTGGAGCAACTGGTGGATGCGGAGCATCCGTTGGTGAAGCTTGGCCGGCAGATGGACTGGGCGGGGTTCACGGAGCGATTGGGGCCGACCTACGCCGCCACGAATGGCGCGCCGGGGGTGAACACGCGTTTGCTGGTGGCGTTGCACTATCTCAAATATCAGCACGACCTCAGCGACGAGGCCGTGGTCCAGCACTGGGTCGAGAATCCCGACTGGCAGCACTTCAGCGGCGAACAATTTTTCCAGCACGAGGTGCCGATCGATCCGTCGAGCATGACGCGGTGGCGCCAGGGCCCGGGCGAAGCCGGGGCGGAAGCGATGCTGAAGGAGACGATCCAAACCGGCTTGCGGATGAAAGTGATCAAGCCCCCGCAGCTCAAGCGGGTGAATGTCGATACGACGGTGCAGACCAAGGCGGTGCGCTTCCCGACCGATGCCCGGCTCTACAACCGGGCGCGGGCCTGCACGCGCAAACTGCGCACCCACCTTGGCCGGGTGATCCGCGAGATCACCCGCCAGCAAGCCGAACCGACGGGAATACTCCAACAACTCCTGAGCACCGCCCAGCGCATCCACACCAGCAGCCGACCGACAAATACAAAGTCTACAGCGTGCATGAACCCAAGATCTGCTGCATCGCCAAGGGCAAGGCCGGGGAAAAATATGGGTTTGGCAACAAGGCGAGCGTCGCGACCACCAGCCAAGGCGGTTGGTTGCTCGGCGCCCTCAGTCTGCCGGACAATCCCTACGATGGCCACACGCTGGATCAGCAACTCGCCCAAGTGCGCCGGCTGGTCGGAGGGAAATCCAGGCCAGCCCCGGAAACGCACGTCGACATGGGCTATCGCGGTCACAATCACTCCGGCCCCGAGACGGTGCATGTCGACAAACGCCGCCGAGGGGCGACGCCCAAAACGCTCTGGCGTTGGATGAAACGCCGCGCGGCGGTCGAACCCACCATCGGACATCTCAAGGGTGAACACCGTCTCGAACGCAACCGGCTCAAAGGCGCTACGGGGGATGCCATCAACGCCATGCTCTGGCAGGTGTCGAAAAACTGCCCGACCTGGGGCGGGGTCTGCGTGGATGACAAGGGCCTGTATTGGGAAACGCTCGCGCCCATGCTCCGTCAACTCGGGCGCGAGCAGGATTTGATTCTCCTGCAAGTCCGGCCCGCCGACGCCCCGTCGGGCTGGAAACCGGCGCATACCTTCAACTTTCTCGACGACCCGCACCTGCCGTATTCGGCCAAGGCCAAGATCGTCTGCGATGTGGCCACCTCCCTCGGCCAGCGCAGCAACCAGAGTTTTTTCCGGATGCAGGCGCAAATGCAGATGGAATTCGCTTTTCAGGTGCTCGCCATCTCCGGGCTGTCCGTGACTTTGGAGAATGCCTACGGGCTGCTGACTTCGGATGCGGTGCTCAAGGATGTGATGGAAATGCTGTCCAAGCAGGACACACCGGCGGCGAAGCTCCTCTTGGAGCACTACGAAGGTGCGTTTCGGTCGCAGCCGGCCGAACAGCTTGGCGGTGTGAAAACTACCGTCGCAAACTACCTCAAGTATTTCACCGACCCCGGCATCGCGGAGGTCTTCTGCGCGCCCAAATCGAGTTTCAGCTTCGATGACCTCGACCGGGGCAAAATCATCTGCGTGTCCATCCCGCAGCGTTATCAAATCGAACGCCGCTATATCAATACGCTGCTGAAACTCTCATTCTACGCGCACGCGTTGCGCCGGTTTGACAAGCCGGCGGCGGCCCGCGCCACCGACAATCTGCTGATCCTGTGGGCCGATGAAGCACAGAAGATCGTCACTCTTCCGACGACGGCATGAGCGACTACAACGTGGTGGACGTCATCCGCGAGGCGCGTGCCACCGTGGTTGCCGCGACCCAATCGTATCAGTCGCTCATGCCGCCGATGGGTGACGAGCGGAAGGCGAAGGTCTTCATCGCGAACATGGCCAACCGCGTGACGTTCTGCGCGGCTGACGAGGAGTCGGCCAAGATCGCCGCCGACACCCTCGGCAAGCGTAAGACCAAGAAACGCACCACCGGCTACTCCGGCGGCAAGTCCAGTTCCTCCTGGACGGACGAAGACCGCTACTGGTTTGAGCCGCATCAACTGCGGAAGCTGCGAAAATTCGAGGCCGTGGTTCAACACTGCGGTGGCGGTTTCCGCAAGGTCATCCTGCCGCCTCTCGGCCCGGACGGCAAGGCTCCCCCATGGTATCACAACTGACAGAGACCAACGGTCCGGCTCCACCCGCTCTGGTGGCGCGGCTGAACGGGCTGCGCCCGCATCTGGCGGCCAGCATCAAGGGCCAGGGGCAGGTCCTTGACCGCGTGTGTTCAGTGCTTACGCGCGGCGAACTCGGCATGGCGCATCCCCACCGGCCCAAGGGTTCGTTTCTTTTCGTCGGCCCGACCGGCATCGGGAAAACTGAAACGACCAATGTCTTTACTGATTACCTTTTCGACGAGGCAAAACCACTCCGCTTCGACATGTCGGAATACCAACTGCAAAAATCCGTGGACCGGCTGTTGGGCGAGAATGCCACCGATCCCGGCCTCCTCGGCCGTGCCCTGCGCGGCGTCACCCGTGGCACGTTGCTTTTCGACGAAGTGGAAAAGGCCCATCCGCTAGTCCTCGACCTCTTCCTGCAAATCCTCGAGGACGCGCGCGTCACCCTCGCCACCGGCGAGGTTCTCGACCTACGCGGATTCTATATTGTCTGCACTTCCAACATCGGTTCCGCCGAAACCATGCGGATGGAATCCGCGCCCTTCGCTTCCGTCGAGCGCACCGTGCTCATGCGCGTGCGCGAGCACCTCCGTCCCGAACTGGTCGGCCGGGTCAACGAGATCGTGGTCTTCGCCCGGCTCGACTACGCCACTCAACGAGCCATTTGCGAAGGCATGATCGCGGCGGAGGCGGCCCGGGTGGCCGCCCTTGGTCATCGCTTGGAGGCCGGTCCGGATGCCGTCGAATTTCTCGTCCGCCAAGGTTGTCACCGCACACTTGGTGCGCGTCCAATGCGAGGCGCTGTCGAGCGATATCTACAGGAAGCCGTTGCTATGGCTGTGCTCGAAGGCCGCCGAGGATCAGGGCAGGTTGTGACAGCCCCGACCCGCGACCGACTGGAAATTGCCTTGAGATGAATCTCAATGTCCGGGGCTTTTGAGTTTGCCATTCACCGAATTCTTTTTGGTCGACGCACCGCAATGCCAGGCTGTGATTGCGATTCCGATCAGGCCGAAATCACGCACTAGCCACCACGCGTAGGGGGGTGAGGTCGAGTCTCCCCTTCTTGACCTGCGCGACCTCATCCTCCTCGAGCCAGATCGAGCGGCGGATGAAGAAATAGGAGATGGTCCAGACCAGCGGGAAGCACAGCACGCCCAGCAGCAGCCAGCTGAGCGCGTGAAACCCGCCACCCGCGTGGCCATGAGGGCCGGGGCGTAATAGTTTAGCAGGGGCAGGCCGATGAGCCCGACAAGAAACGCGGCGGCGCAGGCGCAGAAACTCCTCGCTATGCACGGCATCCGGGGGCGACGGGGGCGTGGACCTTGCGCTGGACGATGAAACCGGCGCCGGCAGGCAATCCGCTTTTTAGCGAACCGTCAGACTCCGCGCCGGAATTCACTGTTTGGGTCCAGTATATGAACCCGGTGCCGGCGTTGGCCAGTCATCGGTGCGAAAAGGCGACGCGGGCAGGCCCGCCCCATTGGTGAGATTGCCGTCGGGATTGTCGGCCCAGGCATAGCGCACGGCCACGGGCCTCGGCACGCACTCACCAGCCAGAACAACCGTGTCACCCTCAATGCGGGCCTCGGCCGGGAAAAACCTGCGGTCCTCGCCCGCAATGATGAAACCGCGCGGCGCGGCGCCATCCCGGGTGATGAGACCGCTCCCAGCATGGGCAAACGCCACCCGCACGGTTGAATCCGCCAACCGTGACGCCAGCGGCACGGGGCAGAGGCCCACCTCCGGCGGCCCGCCATAGACCAGGCTTCCGGCCGCCAAGGCCAGTCGTTCGCCGACCGGTTGCTTGTGCGTGGGATGCAGGTTCTGCGGGTCGCCGACATCGATGGTAACCACCATCGCCGTGCGCGGCGTCGCGAGTGCGAGCAGTTGCGCTTCGCGCATCTCCGCCCAGCCGCTTTTTGACGGCTCGGGCTGACGGGCCAGGTTGGGCAGCTGCACATAAAGAAAAGACATCTCGGTCTGCCCCCAAGCCGCCCGCCAGGCGTCGATCAACGCCGGGAAAAGCCGGCGGTAAAGACTCGTCGCCCCCACATTGGATTCGCCCTGATACCAAATAACCCCGCGCAAGGCGAAGGGCGCCAGCGGGGCGATCATCGCATTGTAGAGGCCGCAGGGTGCAAACTGGGTGTTCGGTCCCGTGCGCAGCTTCGGCTCCGCCGGAGGCATCCGACCCGCGGCGGTGGCGGCAGCTGCGACCACCCGCCACTCGGCGAGCAGACGCTCCCGGTTGGCTTCGAACTCCGCCTTGGCCCGGGGAAAATCCACCACCTCGCGCGCCCAGTGGTCAAGTACCGCGCGAAATTCCGGATCCGTCGCCAGCACCTCGCGTGGCATCCACGCCTCGGCCTTCGTGCCGCCCCAAGAGCTGTGAATCAAACCGACCGGCACGCCCAACTGGCGGTGCAAGGCGCGGCCAAAAAAATAGCTCACGGCTGAGAACTCACCGACGGTTTCCGGCTGGCAATCGACCCAGCGCCCCTGGCAGTCCGGCTGCGGCCCAGATTCCACGGCGGTGGGCGCGACGGTGAAAAGGCGGATGCGGGGGTAATCCGCGACGGCGATCTCCTCGCGAGCCCGGCCTGCCTGGTCGACGCTCAGCGTCATGTTGGACTGGCCCGAGCAAAGCCATACCTCCCCCACCAGCACATTCTCCACCGTCAGCCGGTTGTGGCCGCATACCACCAACGTAAAGGGGCCGCCCGCCGGATGAGCCGGCAGTTCCGCCTGCCACCGACCCTGCGTATCCGTCTCAACCGAGGCGCGCTGGCCGGCAAATTCCGCCGTTACCTTCTCACCCGGCTCGGCCCACCCCCAGATCTTAATCGGGACATCGCGTTGCAGCACCATGCCCGCACCAAACACGGCCGGCAGCCTGACGTCCGCCCGGCCCAGGCCGGCGGAACCGAGAGGCACGATCGCGGCCATCAGAAGCAACCATGGCGGGGTGAGCATGCCGGAGGTCTAAGTAGAATAATTATTACTTTACAATAGCGTTCTTTGACGACTGGCACCATTTTCTGGATACTCCCACTGATTGTTTGCCACCGGCGCGAACCATATCGGTAATAGTTATTATTTTATATTGGACATTCGGTCCGACCCCGGCCTAATCGGCTTACCCCCCCACCAAAACCCCACCCCGCCATGACTCCTCCGACCCCTTGTTGGTTTCCAGCCGAGCGTCAACAAAAGGCCCGCGTCCGCTGTCTTCTTATAACGATCCTCGCGTTCACCCTCCGGGCCGCAGCCCAGACGCAGCCGCAGGCCACCGCCGAGACCGTGGTGCTGCCGACCTTTACGGTTTCGACCGGCCAGGACAAAGGCTATCGTGCGGCAAACTCCGTCTCCGCCACGCGGATCGACACCCCGATCAAGGATCTCCCGTTCGCCGTCTCCGCGTTCACCGAACAATTCATTGAGGACATCGGGGCGCGCGAGTTGAAGGACATCGTGCGCTTCGCTCCGAGCGTCACGAACAACGCTCGCGAGTTCAACTCGGGCAACTCCAAGTTTGCCGTGCGTGGCTTCGATGCCAACCCGCTCCGCAACGGTTTCCCCGGCACCGGCTACATCGATGCGGCCACGATCCAGCGCGTCGAGGTCGTCAAGGGTCCAGCCTCACT
Organism: Verrucomicrobiota bacterium; assembly: GCA_049322455.1. GTDB lineage: Bacteria > Verrucomicrobiota > Verrucomicrobiia > Opitutales > Opitutaceae > Lacunisphaera. Next base: position 25,042 of record JBMOQY010000021.1, read on the forward strand.
GCTCTACGGGCAGATCGAGGCAGGCGGCGTGATCAACTATGTCACCAAGCGACCGGAGGCCACGCGCAGCGCCGCGCTCAAGCTTGATTATGGCAGCTACGACTTTTACCGCGCTCACCTCGATGTGAACCAGCCTCTCGTGCCGGACAAGCTCCTGGCCCGTTTCAACTTTGTGTATGAAAACGACTACGAGTATTACCGCGCCCACCAGGGCAAAACGCGGGTCATCGCCCCGGTCGTCACATGGAAGATCAACGAGAATACCGCGCTGACTGTGGACTACCAGTGGTTTGAGCGGCACGAGAAGGCGCAGGCGTTCTTCGTGCCGCAGATCCAGGTGCCGCTCAACAACCGCACGCTCTATCCCAGCGCGACAGGCGGCGTGCGATTTCCTCTGCCTTATTTCGGGCCGCCGATCGACATTCCGGACAAACGCTTCAGTGTCTCAGACCCCAATGACTTCCGAAACACCGACTTCAACACACTCTACGTGGAGCTGACGCGCAAGATTTCCGACCACTGGAATTCCCGGGCCGTCTTCACTTACGACACCACCTACATCGAGACCCGCCAGCACGGCCGCGGCGATGTGGACATGATCATCCCCGCCGCCGATCTGGCCGGCCTGTCCTCCGATCCGGCGATTTATCTGAATGAGCTGCAGAACATCGCCACCTTGGCTCGCTACGGTTCAATCACGACCCTGACCCGCCGCATCACCTACCAGCAGGTCAAAGCCTGGAACCGGTTCTCCCAGCTTGAGGTGGCCGGCAGCTACGATTTCGGCTGGGGCTCCTGGAAGCCGCTGTTCGGTTATAACTACAACAAATTCGACAACCGCAATTTCACCAACATCCGCAATACCAGCCTCGCCTGGAAGATTCTCGATCCCACGACCTGGGTGGAAAGCGACATTCCCAACAGCCAGATTCCTGCCAGCAATCCGGCCAATGGCGGCGGTTACAACCACGGCCTGTATACGGTGCAGCCTTTCTCCCTCCTCGACGAGCGGCTCCAGATCGTGGCTGGCGCCCGCTGGTCCAAGGGCTTCGCCGACCCCACCGCCGCCGTGCCGGCCGGATTCACCATCACCAAGACGACCCCGCAAATCGGCCTCGGTTACAAGCTCCGCCCGGATTTGATGGTTTACGCCAACTACAGCGAGTCGTTTCAGGCCAACAACCGCCTGCTGCGCCTGAACTCCAACACCGCCACGATCCCGGCCAAGCCCTTCCTCGGCCAAGGCTATGAGGTCGGCCTGAAAAGCGATTTCCTCGGCGGCCGTATTTCCGCCACGCTGGCGGCCTTTCAGATCGAGCAGAAGAACTCGATCATCGTCATCGCGCTCATCCAGCCCAACGGCACCACCTTCGGCTCCGACCTGCAGGACGGCAACAAGGTCGAGAACAAGGGCGTGGAATTGGAACTCGTCTATTCGCCCACCGACAACTGGCAGGTTTATCTGGCCGCCAGCCTCAACGATCCCAAGTTCGTCGGGGTCGGCGCCGGCAGCGAATACCTTTTCGGCACCCAGCCGGAATACACCGCCAAGCAGCTCGCCAACCTCTGGACCCGTTACAGTTTCACCGGCGATTCGCTGAAGGGTCTCTGGGTCGGCGGCGGTTTCTTCTACACCGGCGAGAAAACTCTCACGGCCAACAACCCCTACATTTTCTTCCCCGACCGTCTGGTGTGGGAAGCGGCGCTCGGCTACGACACGAAAGTGGGCGACACCCCGATCACCGCGCTGCTCTCGTGGAAGAATCTCACTGATGAGAATGACGACCCCTCCAGCCGTTCCCGCGGCCTGCCCGAGCGCCTGAACCTCTCGATCACCGCCCGTTTCTGATCAGGGGCTGCCCCGGGCACCCGTTGCTTCCTCCCCCGTTTTGACGTTTGCGGCCAACTCCGGTCGCAAACGTCCAAATCACCTCCCCAACCCCCCATGGCCCATTGGCCAGCGCTACGGCGTGCCCATTTTTCGGCCGCCTCCGAAACATGAAAACAAAGATGCTCCCCCCGCTCCCCCCGCGGCTTCCCGGCCGCTGTGCCGTCCTCGCGATCTGCACCCTCTTGGCCACTTCCGTTTCCGCCGCAACCTTCGACGAAGTCGGCGGACTCGTCGTCATGGAGGCCGAGCACGCCAGCTCGCGCACCACGGCAGTGGCGCACAGCTGGGTGAGTGTATCCGACGCTGCCGCCAGCGGCGGCTCCGCCATCCAGACCTCACCCGATGACGGCACGTTCACCGATGATACGACCGGACCCGTGGCCAACTTCAAGGTCAGTTTCAGCACGCTTGGCACCTATTACCTCTGGGTGAGGATGACCGGGCCAAGCACCAGCAGCGATTCCGTGCATGCAGGCTTCAAGAGCTCCTTGCTCACGACCGGCGGCTACGGGCTGACTTCATCGGGCAACAGCTCGTATATTTGGACCAACACCGTGGGTGGCACTCGGATCACGCTGAGCCCGCCCAGTGCCGGGGTGCACTCGGTCAATATCTGGATGCGCGAAGACGGGGCCATTGTGGACAAGATCATCCTCACCACCGATGCCGGGTATGTTCCGAGCGGCAACGGCCCGGCGGAAAGTGTCATCATCAACAAGCCGACCATCACCAGCGCGGGCACGGCCGGGGCAGGGGACGGGACCATCTTCACCTACAATACTGTCGCGACCAATTCCCCCACGAATTACAGCGCCACCGGATTGCCCTCGTGGCTGGTGATTGATCCGCTGACGGGTGTGCTCGAAGGCCGTCCGCCGCGCGGCACACCGGTGGGCAACGCAACGCTCAACGTCACGGTGGTCGCCGGCAATGCCGACGGCACCGGTTCGAAAGCGCTCACTGTCACCATCGCTGACGAGCCGGCGGCCTATACCGACCTCGCGCTCTTCAAGACTGCGGTGAAGAACGCCACGCCCGGCCAGATTATCATCCTCGCCAATGGCACTTACGCCAACCCGAGTTCGATCAAGCTCGAAACCTCCGGGGGCACCGACGCCCAGCCGGTGGTGATTCGCGCCCAGGAGCCCGGACAGGTGACCTTTACCGGCCTGGCCATCATGCAAATCGGCACCACGACCCTGAAGGCCAACTACGTCACCGTCGATGGCTTTGTCTTCACCAACGGCCGTCCGGCCTCGAGCGGCGGCGCGATCCATCTCATCGGCGACGACCTGCGCGTAACCGAGTGCGCCGTGATCGATTTCAGCGTCGGCACCAACGTCGACTCCTCCACGAACTGGTTTCGCCTGCAGGGCGTGCGCCAGCGGCTCGACCATTGCTACTTCAAGGGCAAGCGGGGCAAGGGCGCGCTGGTGTCGTTCACGCGGGTCAATGGCGTGGCCGATCACCACCGCGTGGACCACAACGCCTTCATCGACTTCCAGACCGGCGGCTCCACCGCGACGAACGGTTTCGAGACCCTGCTCGTCGGCAGCAGCAGTGATTCGCTCTCGGATTCCTTTTCGACCATCGAGTGGAATTATTTCAACAACTGCGGCGCCGATGCCGAGATCATCTCCAACAAGTCCGGCTACAACACCTATCGCTACAACACCTTCGTGAACTGCTCCGGCCAGCTGAGCCTGCGCATCGGTCCGGGTTGCATCGTGGAAAGCAATTTTCTCTACCAGTCGGGTGTGGCCGGGCAGGGCGGCATCCGCATGAGTGATCGCGACCACACCGTGCGCTACAACTATGTCGCCGGCGTGCGCCAGAGCCCGATCCCGCCCAACCCCGACACGTTCATCAGCGGCCTTGGGATCTTCAAGAGTGACAACGCGCCGCTCGGGAGCGCCTCTTATTGGCCGGTGCAGGACGTGCTGATCGAACGCAACAGCATCATCAATTGCGACGTCAGTTTCCTCCACGGCGCCGGCAAGGTTTCGTCACCGAACGCACCCGTGAGCATCGATTTCGTCGATAATGTCGCCCGCACCGGACTGGCCGGCGGGACGAACTACCCGATCGTGCGGATCGATTTGGCCATCACCTCGCCGACTTATACCGGTGAAGTCTATTACGGCGGCACTGCCGGCAACACCGGGTTCCCGACGCTGCCTTCCGGCGTGAGCGATTCCAACCCGGCGCTCACCACGACGGTGGTCGGCCCCTACACGCTGTATCTCGCCGCCGCCGGCACCATCGGCACCGATCTGCAACACCTCTTCCCGCTCCTGGAAGACGACGTCGGTCCGAACGATTACGATCCAGTGCCGTAAAAAATGATGCCATGGTCAGACGGGATAGACGATCACTGGAGCCCCCGCTGCAGCCTGCGGGCTGTGTCCAGTGGCGTGCCCTGGCCTCGGCTGACTTTTCTCAATCCAGCGCTCCGGTCGACGCCGGAAGAACAGCTCCTGATCGTCCTGATGGCGTTCCGTTAGGCTTTGCTTTCGCGCTTCTTTTTTGTCCACCCCATCTCCCGGCGTAGCTCCGCCAGGCCCGCTCCAACCCACCTGTCCCATGAAACCCCACCACTTCGTCCTGCTGCTCGGTATGCTCTGTATCTGCGGCAGTTTGGCCCTACGTGCCGATGAATACGACACGCTGCGCGCCCGCTGGAACGATTTTCTCGTCAGCTATTCTCCTTTGGCTTCCAGCGACCCCGATGTTGCGTCCGCCCTGCGCGAACTGGCCGACGACGGCCAGTCGCTCTGGGGCGCGTTGAATAAGTCGCCCTCAGCTTCGAGCCCGGACATTTTCCCCACACTCCCGCTCTCGGGCGGCACGACGTTCGAGAACAATCTTTCGCTCAACCGCACTTACTCGCGCCTGCAAACGATCACTCGCGCCTGGGCTACCGCGGGTTGCGTGGCGAGCGACGGCACCACCATCAGCGGCAACGCCACCCTTGCCGCCGATCTGAAGCGCACGCTCGATTGGCTCTACAGCGCCAACTACTACAGCCCGAGCACGCCGTTTCCCACCGGCGACCGCAGCGGCTTCTACATCAAGATCCAGATCCCGCTTTTTCTGCACGACATCTGCGTGCTGCTCTACGGCCAGCTCACCACCACGCAGCTCAACAACTATACGAATTCCACCGCCGCCTTCATGAACCAGGCCAACGTCGTCGAGGAGTCCGGCGGCAACAAGGTCTGGATCGACACCAACCACGCGCTTTACGGCGTGTTGCGCAAGGACAGCAGCAAGCTGACCTTCGCCCGCGACTACCTCAGCGCTTATACGAATAATGGCACGCTCACGCCCTCGGTCTTCAGCTACACGGATTGGGCGCAGGCGGAGAAGACCGGATTCTACTTCGACGGCTCCTTCATCCAGCATGACGCCCATCCCTACACCGGCGGCTACGGCGCCACGCTCATCTTCAACCTCGCGCGCGTCGTCGCGCTGCTCGACAGCAGCACCAGCTTCAAACTGGCCGACCCTGGGCGGTTCAACGTTTACCACTGGATTTACGACTCTTACGAGCCGCTGCTGTATCGCGGCGCCGTGCTCGATTCGGTGCGGGGCCGCGAGATCTCGCGCCAGGCCAAATACGACCACGTCAACGGCCATATCATCATCGAAGGCATCCTGCGCCTCGCGGAGTCGGCCCCGGAGCCGCATGCTTCCGCTTACCGGGCCATGGTTAGCGCCTGGCTCGACGGCGATCCGCGCACGCTCTCGTTCCCGGCCGGCGGCGGTTATCCCGACTATACCTACTCCAAGACCTTTTACGCCGATGCGGGCGTTGCGTCGATCGCCCTCGCCAAAAGCTACACCGGCGGCGCACGGCGCGAACTGGTGGGCCACTACGGCTTTGCCAGCATGAACCGGGTGATGCACCTTCGGCCCGGCTGGGGTCTCGGGCTCAGTTTCTTTTCGAACCGCATCTACAATTACGAAAGCCTGCAGCCGCTCGCCACCGACCCGACGGCGCCCGTCGAGAACAACCGCGGTTATTTCACCGGCGACGGCATGACCACGCTCTACAACGCCGACGTGGAGCAGTTCAGCGACGTTTTCTGGCCGACCATCAACCCTTCGCGCCTGCCCGGTATCACCGTCGACACCCTCGCCCGCCACGACGGCAGTTCCGTGCGGAGATACAACGGCAAGAGCTGGGCCGGCGGCGCCTCGCTCGATTATTATGGCATCGCCGCCCTCGATTTCGATCCGCCCGACCACACATGGGATGACCCCACAACCGGGACCAACCCCGATATCAACCAGCCCGTCCCGCTGGTCGCCAAAAAGGCCTGGTTCATGTTCGACGACGAGGTGGTGGCCCTCGGCGCCGGCATCACCGGGCCGGCCGCCAGTGTGCCAAACGGCGGGTGGGACGGCGCAACCCCGCGCATCGAGACTATCATCGAGAACCGCCGGCTCGCCGGCACCGGCCTGAACGCGCTCAAGGTGAACAACGTCTCCCAGCTGACGAGCTTCTCGACCAGCGAAGCCGGCTCCTCCTTTGCCTCGACCACCCGCGCGCATCTCGCCGGCAACGTCGGCGGCGACGATCTCGGCTATTATTTTCCCGCGCCCGTCACGCTCAAGGCCGCGCGCTTCGCCCGCGACGGCGCCTGGCCGGACATCAACGACAATGCCAGCGACACGACAGTCTACACGCGCAACTACCTCACGCTCTGGCTGGACCACGGCTCTTCTCCCAGCAGCGCCACCTATGCCTATGCGCTCCTCCCCGGCAAAACCGCGGCGGAAGTGGAAACATACAACTCCTCCCCGCAATTCACCGTCGTGCAGAACAACACGACCGCGCAGATTGTGAAGGAAAATACGCTTGGAGTCACGGCGGCCGCGCTCTGGGTCGACGGCTCCACCAGTTACCTCAACAATCTGATTAAGGCCGACAAGAAAGCCGCGCTCATCATCGACGAGAACTCGCGCGACCTCGACATCGGCGTCGCCGAGCCGACCTTCGCCGGCACCGGCACGATGACGGTGGAGGTGAACAAGGCCGCCACCGCCACGCTCTACCTCGACCCGGCCATCACGCTCATCCAGTCGACCCCGACGATCAAATACTCCTTCCCCGTCGCCGGCACCTTTGGCCGCACCCTGCGCGCGCGGTTTCAGACGGCTTCCTCCCTGGAGTTCTTCAACGCTCCGTTTGACAGCGAGACCGCGGGTAGTGCGCCGGCCGGCTGGACCGTGACCGCATCGGGCGGATCGTCCGCCACCATCGCCAACGTCCCCAGTTCCAGCGATCGCAGCGTGTTCCTCGACGACACCAGTTCGACAGCCAATGTCGTGCTGGCCAGCCCGCTCGGTTCGCCCGCTGAACCGCAGAACGGTGCCGTGCTTGCCGAGTTCCGCATGCGCGTGGCCCAGAACAACAAGGCGGTTGACGCCGGCTCGCTGCGTGATGGCAGCGACACGAGCACCAGCGCCATCGGTCCGCGCGTCATCTTCCGGGCGACCGGCAAGATCACCTATTACGACGGTTCGACCCCTGTGGACACGGATATCAGCTATGCGGCCAACACCTGGTATCGGTTCCGCCTCCTTGCGAATCCCGCCCGCCAGCGCTACAGCCTATGGGTGGATGACGTGCTCAAGGCGGCCGACGTGCCGTTCTACGCTCGTCATGCCACGCTTGATCGGATCACGTTCGGCACGATTAATGCGGCTGACCTCGCAGGAACCTACGTCGACAACGTCGTCGTCCGCCGCTACTCGCCGTTGCTCGACGATTCATTCAGCGCGCAGACGCCCGGCACAGCGCCGCTCGCCTGGAACGTAGTCGGCACCGGCAACACGGCCGAGGTCGCCGTCCTGCCCGGCACCACCACCGAAACCGGTGTCAAGTTCACCGACACCAGCGCCAGCTATGGCATCGAAGCGACGACTGACTTTGCCACGCAAGCCGGTTCGATCATCGCCGCTTACCGCGTGTATCCGACCGCCCAGACCACGTTCGTCAAGGCCGGCTATCTCTCCGATGGCACGGTGGACGCCGTACAGGTCTACTTCAAGGATGACGGCACCCTGCGCTGCAGCCACGGCAGCAGCTCGACGACGCTACTCTCCAACTTCCCGGTCAACCGCTGGTATCATTTCGTCGTCGCGGCCGATGCATCCACCGATACCGCTACGGTCACCTGCTACGTCGATAATGATGGCAATGGCTCACTTGAAGAGTTCAAGGCCTCGGTAAATTTCAAGAACGCCGTGACCAGCCTCTCGTCGCTGCTCGTCGGCATCAACACAACCACGAGCGGCACGGCCTACCTGGACGACGTGCGAATCTACCGATGATTCATCGTGGCCCCAGCACACGGCCCGGTGCGCTTACCGGACTGGAGTCATGCCGCGGTCACTACGCCGAGGCCGTTGTTTTTCCATGAGCCGCATTTGCTTTCAACAGCCAGCCGGCCCGCTGGCACCCCCTCTCGCAAGCAACCCCCCGTTTCTAAAACCCACCACCCACCATGAAACTGCATCCTACTCATCTGCTCCGGCTGGCCGCACTGGCCGGCTTGCTTCTCAGCGCGTTATCGTCCCAAGCCCAGCCCGCCACTCCACCCGCCGCGGCCAGTGACGAGGTCGTCACGCTGCCGGATTTCCGGGTCACGACCACCGCGGCGAGCGACTACATCGCGTCGGAATCCACCACCGGCACCCGTGTCGCCGCCAAGATTCTCGACCTGCCTTTTACCGTCAACGTGTTGACGGCCGAGTTTCTGGATGATTTCAACGCCCTGGATTTTCGCGACCAGCTCGCTTACACGAGCAACGTCACGGGCTACGAGGTGCTGTCCACCGGTTACGGCATGCGGGGCTTCGATGCCGACGTGCAGCTCCGCAACGGTTTCCGGCGCATCGGTCTCATCGACAAGGTCAACGTTGAGCGGGTCGAGATCATCAAGGGCCCGGCGGCCTCCATCTACGGCTCCGTGCTCCCGGGCGGCACGATCAATTACATCACGCGCAAACCCAAGGCCAAGCCCGAGCAACGCGTGAGCTTCACCTACGGGGCCAACGAACTCATGCGCAGCCAGGTGTCCTCCACCGGCCCCCTGGGTGGCAGCGGCAAACTGTTCTACCGGGTGGACGCGGCCGGGCAGATGAGCGAGCGGGATCAGGCCTTCAAGGAGCTGTATCAGTCCACCGCGTCGGCCCAACTCCTGTGGAAGCCCTCGGCCCACACCAGCCTCCTGTTGGAGGCCGAATGGATCGAACGCCGCGAGAACAGCGTCTCCGCCGCCAATGTGCCGATCCTGCAGCAGGCCGGCATGCTCGACCCTTACCGGCTCCAGCCGGCCACCGGCAGCCCGCGCGTTTATACGCGCAATGTCGGCCTCGCCCTCGAACTCTTCGATTTCAACGACCAGGGGCCGCACACATACTCCAACCGGTTCGCGAAAACGCTGACTGGCACCTTCGAGCACCGGATCAGTGACGTGTTTTCCTTCCGCAGCAGCGCCAACTGGTTTGACCGCGGCCTGATCCGCCAGGAAATCGGCAATCGCGGCACGTTCAATCCGGTGACCCGCACCATCGCGCGCGGCACGTCCCGCTTGCGCCCGTTTCCCGAGGGTGGCAGCAGCTGGCAGAACGACCTGCTCGCTTCCTTCACCACCGGGCCCGTGAAGCACAAGCTGCTCCTCACGCTGGACTACCAGCGGCAGACGCAGGAGCCCCAGCAATTTGATGCGGCGGTCAATGCCGCCTTTCCCGCGGCGGTCGCCGCCGGCCTCAGTGTCGACAACCCGGACTACAATTTTGTCCGCTTCTCCGACAACCCCGCCCTTTTCAGGACCATTCAGGACGAGGAAAACACGCTCGACATCTACGGCGCCTTCCTGAGCGAGCGCGCCACGCTCCTCGACGGCCGGCTCAACGTCCTCGCCGGCATCCGCTACGACAAGGCGCGGAGCAGGACCGATGATCGTTTGCTAAGCGCCCAGGCCAGTTTCACCTCCAGTGCCACCACCTACCAGACCGGCCTCAGCTATCATGTGGTCCCGGCCGTGGTCCTTTACGCCAACACCAGCTCCTCGTTCGTGCCCCAATTCGGCCTCGGCACCAACGTCAACGGCACCACCTTCCAGCTGCCCAATGAGAAGGGCGAGGGCTGGGAGGCGGGCGTCAAAGCCAGTCTGTTCACCGGCAAGCTGACGTTCACCGCCGGTTATTTCGACATCACGCGGGACAACGTCGCCACCAATACCAACGACATTGAGACGGGCCGCCTGGTCACCCTGATCTCGGGCAAGCAGGCCTCAAAGGGCGTCGAGTTTGACTTCAGCTGGGTGGTCACGCCCAGCCTTCAGTTCTTTGGCGGCTACGGTTACACGGATTCAAAGATCCTGGGCAGCGACGACACGCCGTTCCTGGTCGGCAGCCACACCCGGCGGACACCGCTTAACACACTGGGTGTGGGCGGAAAATACGAGGCGAAGGAAGGCCGGTTCAAAGGTTTCTTCATCACCGTCGGCTACCGGCAGGTCGCCGAGTCGATCATCAATGCCGGCACCGGTCGCACTATCTCCGTGGCAAGCGTCACGGCCAGCAATCCTTTCGTGAACACCCCATTCGCCAATGGTCTGCTGCCGTTCCCGCAGTTCGCCGCCGGCGCGGTGCTCATCAGCATCCCCTTCGCGGCGCGCGTGGAAGGCGGCCGCGAAACCATCACCAATGCCCCTTACGAACTGGTTGAAGGCGGCATCGGCTACAAGTGGAAGACCGGCCGCTACCGCAGCAAGATCCAGGTCAACGTGAACAACATCCTGAACAAACGTTATACCTTCGGCGGCGGCGGCCAAGGTCAACGCCGCAACTTCGCTGTCACCTACGACCTGACCTTCTAATCTTTTGGCCGGTGGCACCGGTTCCGGACAAGCGTCAGGTCATACGCCTGGGGGTTGCTTCGTCTGTCCGTGCCACCGGTCTTTGTGTTTGGGTTCAGCGGGCCGGGAGCGGGCGGCACCGGTCCGCTTGTCTCTCCGATGCTTAGCTGGGCCGCGAGCACCACATTGTGGTAGCTTTCGGTTTCCTCACCCGTGCTGGCCAGCAACAGCTCCGCGGCCGTCCGGCCCATTTGCTCCGGGTTGGCGCTGGCGCAGGTGATGTGCGGCGACTCTTCCACGCTGACCCGCGTGGCATCCACCGCCACCACACTCAGGTCTCGGGGCAGCTTCCAGCCGTCCTGCAGCAGGGCATTGGTCGCGCCCCGCGCCATCACGCCGTTGAAGCACATGATCGCGGTCGGTGCCCCGGGCCGCCGCATCAGCTCACGCACCGCCTCGCGTCCCTCCTGCCGGTCGGCCGCGTGAGGCACGACCACGCAGGCCCGCTTCGGAACCGCCGGCAGCCCTCGGGCCGCCAGGGCCTCCTGCAGTGCCTCGAAACGCGCCGTGTGGCTCGGATACGCGGGCAACCCGCCAATCCAGCCGAACCGCCGGTGCCCTAGGCCGGTCAGGTGCTGCACCAGCAAGTCCAGCGACTGCGCCTCGTTGGGCAGCACAGTGTGGCACAGCCCCGGATAACTGCCGTTTACGGCGACAATGCGCCGGGTGCTGTCCCGCAACCGGCGGAGGAAGGACGGCTTCACCGCGCCCAAGACCACCAGCGCGGGCGGCAATGGCCCCAATTCTGACAATTGCAGCGTGTCCTCCGACCCCAATATGACCGTGGAAAAACCGCGTGCCTGCAGGGTGGCGTGCAATCCCACCTGCACGTGGCTGAAAAAATTGCTCTGCACGAAGGGTTCGAGGCCGGCGCGTAGCACCACTCCGATTTGCCGCCCTCCCGCCGCGGTCAGCGGCACATGGGGCGTGATGCCCTTGCCCCGGTAACCCACTTTCAAGGCGTATTGCCAGATCAGCTCGTAAGTTTCCGGATCGACGCCCCGGCGCGTGCCATTCAATACCCTTGAAACCAAGGCCTGCGACAGATCGAGCTTTTGCGCGATGCTGGTCTGGGTGACTTTGTTTTCCGGGGGCACAGCGATTTTCAGTCTGCCCGGGCCGCATACTGAGGCAAGCTGGATGAACCCCCGTTCAGAAATCCAGCACTTCGAGCGGCGCGATCTTTACCTGCAGTCGCTCATCGGAGGATTTCACCCGTTTCCAATCCGTGCGGGTGCGCGTGAAGCTTCGACTGTTTTTGCTCCCGGTTCGGGGTTTAGGACTATTTCTATTTCAGTAGCGTTCCAAGTGAGTTCGGCATGCACGGCAACCGCGCAGATCATGAACAGGAGTAAGATGTTTTTCATGGGCCTTGGGACCGCTGGTTTCGATGGGTTTTGTTCGTCGCAAACCGCGGGCGGGTGACCAAGTTATGCTATGAAGCATTCTTGACAATGCATCTCAGGCAAGAATGGTTTTATCCCGTGCCTGCGACCGAAACCGCCCCAAACATCCTTCTGATCCAAGCCGATCAATTGCGGGCCGACGTTCTGCCGTGCTACGGCGGCGCGCAGGTGCAGGCGCCAGCGCTAACGCGGCTGGCGCGCGAAGCGGTGACGTTCGACCGGGCCTATTGTGTCACCCCGGTGTGCACCCCCGCGAGGGCGTCGCTCCAAACCAGTCTCTACCCGCATCGGCATGGGATGCAAAACAATATCTATTATCCGGGCTGTCTCGTCCACGAACTCGTGGGCTCGCCGTATCTCATGAGTCGCTAGCTCGGCACAGCCGGCTATTGGGCGGGTTTTACTGGGAAATGGCATCTCGGTTTCGGTGCGCAAAAACCCGACAATGTAGAGTGGCGGCGCGATCTCAAACACTGTGACTGGCCGGCGAATTGGATTGCGCACGGCACCTTGCCCTCGGATGTGGGCTATGCGGGTGACGATTTCCCGGGACACGGTGGAGGCGGGCACGACTACCCGCAATACCGCGACTACCTTGCAGAGCGTGGCTTTCGTTTTGCCCCCCAAATTGCAAGCACGGGTGCCGCCAAATACGGCCGGCTCGATGGCCCGGTTGAGGCTACAGTCGATTATTTTTTGGCCGAACGCGCGCTCACGCATCTCCAGGGGGCACAGGCGTCGGGCCGTCCTTTCTTCTACGCCCTGAACTTTTGGGGGCCGCACGAACCCTGTTTGATGCCGCAGGCTTATCTTGACCGTTACAACCCGGGAGAAATCGCCCCTTGGCCGAGTTTCAACGAGCGTGCCGCCAACAAACCATCGATCCACGCGGTCAAGCGCCCGCCGGGTTTGGCGTGGCCTGACTTCGCTCTCGCGCTGCAGCATTACTACGCGCACATCACTGTTATCGACGAGCAGATTGGTCGCGTCCTGGAGTGGCTGCGTGCGAGCGGGCTCTATGAAAACACGGCCGTAATATTCACCGCCGATCACGGAGAATCGCTGGGTATTCACGGAGGTCTGACGGACAAATCGATCTTCATGTATGAGGAAACCTGCCGCATCCCGCTGCTTATCAAGCCGGCGCAATGCCGAAGCTCGGGGGCGCGCTCCGCGGGCTTCGCCAACACGACCGACATCTATTCCACCGTGCTTGATATTGCTGGGCGCCCCCGAGACGATGCGGAGCGCGACGGCCGCTCGCTTTGCGGCTGGCTCGAGGGGTGCGGGCCTTCCGATTGGCCCGACCACACCGTTACGCAGGCGGCGGGGTTGGCCCATCTTGGCTTCTGTCAGCGCATGCTCCGGTGGGGCGAGTGGGAATACGTCTTCAACTGCGGTGATTTGGACGAACTTTACGATCTGGCCTATGATCCGCACGAACTGACGAACCTTGTTAATTCGCCCGAGGCGCGAATTCGCTTGGTCGAATTGCGCGAGATCCTTCGTGCGTGGCTTGTTGCCCACCACGATCCACTGCTCCAGGCCTTTGAACGGATGCGGCTGGCTTGACGGAGTCACGCTCCGGGTGGCCTTGGTTCTCGGATTACGAGCCCTCTTTCGTCACCCTCTCGCTCAATCGGGTTTTTATACCAGTTACGATTTGCTTTCGGACTTTACTGTGGGCGAGGTGCCCTCGCCCTGCGGGTTTCCAGCTTTCGCCACCCATGCCTCGCGGGGGGAGGGCACCCCGCCCACAATTGAAGCGACTCGAACCAATCCATAATTGGTATTAAGGGCCCCCGGCGACACGTAGACCTCGGAGCGTGTGCCGCACGGCCACTGGCAGGGCTCAACCTTCATTGCGGCCTTGCGCGCCGGGGCGGGCGGGGCACTTTGGGATTGAGCACAATATGTCCGGCAACCATATTGACCAAATTCCAGCCAAGACCGGACAATGGCACCCGGCGGTTCAGGCAGTTTTACCCCTCCTTCCCCATGGATTCGTCTAAAATGCGCTCCGGCTCACTGTCACTGGCCGCTTTGCTTCTGTCGATCGCGACCGCCCTGCCGGCCCGCGCAGACACCGTGGAATCCGTGCCTGAATGGCAGGATCCGTCGGTGCAGCACGCCGGGGTTGAGCCGCCCTTCGCGACCATGACCGTTTTTGCCGACGCGGCTTCGGCCCAAACGCTGGATCGGGAGCGTTCGCCCTTCTTCCAGTCCTTGAATGGCCGGTGGAAATACCACTGGTCGGCGACGCCGGCGGCACGCGTGCCGGGATTTTGGCGGACTGATTTCGATGATTCGGCCTGGCCGGTCATCCGTGTCCCGTCCAATCCCGAGATCGAGGGCTACGGCATTCCGATTTATACCAACATCATCTATCCATGGCGACCGGCCAATCCGCCGCTCATTCCGGCGGATGCGCTCAACCATGTGTCCGCCTATCGCCGCACGTTCACCGTGCCGCCGACATGGGACGGACGCGAAATCTTCCTGACCTTTGACGGCGTCAATTCGTTCTTTTACCTCTGGGTCAACGGCGAGAAAATCGGCTTCAGCAAGGACACCCGCACGCCCTCGACCTTCCGGCTCACCCCTTATATCCGGCCCGGGGAAAATCAGCTCGCGGTCGAAGTGTTTCGTTGGAACGACGGCTCCTATCTCGAAGATCAGGATTTCTGGCGCCTGAGCGGGATCATGCGCGATGTGACCCTGTGGTCCGCACCGCCGGTGCATGTGCGGGACTTCACGGTGCGAACCGACCTTGATGCCGCTTATCAGGACGCGACGCTCAACGTCACCGCCCAAGCCAGGAATTTCACCAGCGCGGCGCACATGGTCGCGCTGGAAATCAGGCTGCTCGACCCCGCCGGCCGCCAGGTGCTCGATCGCGGCACGGCCCCCGCCTCGATCACCGGCGGCGGCTCCACGGAATTCAAGATCAGTGCGCCGGTGGCGAACCCGTTCAAGTGGTCCGCGGAAATCCCGCAGCTCTACACGTTGCTGCTCATCGCCAAGGACGGCGCCGGGCGGGAATTGGAGACAATTCCCTGGCGCGTCGGCTTCCGCACGGCGGAAATCAAGGACGGCCAGTTGCTCGTGAACGGCCAGCCGGTGCTTTTTCGCGGCGTGAACCGTCACGAGTGGGACCCCGATACCGGACAAGTCATGACGCGCGAACGGATGCTGCAGGACATCCGGCTGATGAAGCAGAACAACATCAATGCCGTGCGCAGCTGCCATTATCCGAACGTCCCCGAGTGGTATGCGCTCTGCGACGAATACGGCCTGTATGTCATCGACGAGGCGAACATCGAGTCGCACGGCATGGGCTATGAGGAACACACCCTGGCCAAGGTGCCGGCCTGGGGCATCGCCCACCTTGACCGCACGATCCGGATGTTCGAACGCGACAAAAACCATGCGTGCATCATCACCTGGTCGCTTGGGAACGAGGCCGGTTCCGGCGAAAACTTCGCCCAGACCTACCAGTGGCTAAAGCAGCATGATCCGACCCGTCCGGTGCAGTATGAGAATCCCCGCAGTGCGGAAACCTCCGATGTCGTTTGTCCGATGTATCCCGGGCCCGAGACGGTCCGCAACTACGCGGCCCTGCCGCGGACCAAGCCTCTCATCATGTGCGAATACGCCCACGCGATGGGCAACAGCTCGGGCGACGTCTGGGCCTATTGGCGTCCGATCTATGAAGGCCGGCCGCATCTGCAGGGCGGCTACATTTGGGACTGGGTCGACCAGGGCCTGCGCACGCCGGTGCCGGCCTCCCGCAAAATCGAGCGGCTGGACAATCCGAAATCACTGCCCCTCGATCCGGCGCTCGGCACGTTTTTCGCCTACGGCGGCACTTTTGGACCGCCCGATGTCGCCTCCGACGGCAACTTCTGCGCGAACGGCCTCGTGAGCGCCGACCGGGTGCCGCACCCCGGTCTCGCCGAAGTGAAAAAGATTTACCAACCGATTCAAATGCAGGCGGGTGATCTGGCCCGGGCCGAGGTCGAGTTCAAGAACTGGCTCGATTTTCTGCCCGCAGAGGCCTGGCTCGCCGCTGACTGGCGGGTGGTGGGCGATGGGCGGGTTCTGCAGCAGGGCCGCATCAAGGAACTGGCCCTGGCTCCCCGCGAAAAGAAGAAACTGGCGCTGCCCGTGCAATCCATCGCGCTGGCGCCGGGCGTGGAGTATTTTCTCGAAGTCAGCTTCAAGCTTGCCGGGCGCACGCCGTGGGCGGACGCGGGGCACGAAGTCGCGTGGGAACAATTCCCGCTCCCGTGGACCGCCCCGGCGCTGGTCGTGGGCCGCGACACCCTGCCGGCGCTGAAGGTGGAGCGCGGGGCGGCACAGATCGTGGTCAGCGGCAGCGGCTTCAGCGCCGCCGTCTCCACGCAGACCGGATGGCTGGTTTCACTCAAGAGCGGCGAGACCGAACTGCTGGAGGCGCCGCTGGGGCCGCACTATTGGCGCGCGCCGGTGGACAACGACCGTGGCAGCGGCATGCCGCGCACGGAGCCGGGCAATAATCCCCGGAATCCAGGCGGCATGGGTCTGTGGCGCAAAGCACACGAAAGCTGGGAGGCCAGGTCCGTCGAGGTGCGTCCGGCCGGCGCGGGCTCGGTGGTGATCACCGTCCAGGGCTGGATCAAGGCTTTCGAGTGCGCCCAGCAGATTGTCTGGACCGTGCTGGGCAATGGCGAGGTGGAGGTGTCCACCACCTGGCTCCCGGGTGAAAAACCGCTGCCCGAGATGCCGCGGTTCGGCATGCAGACAACTTTGCGCGCGGGTTTCGACAACCTCGTGTGGTTTGGCAAAGGTCCGCAGGAAACATACTGGGACCGGCAGGACGCCCGGGTCGGCCTGCATCGGGGCAAAGTGAAGGACCAGTATTTCGACTACAGCAAGCCGCAGGAAACGGGCAACAAGGAGGCGGTGCGCTGGCTGGCCCTCACCGATGCCCAAGGCCGTGGACTGCTCGCGATCGGCCAGCCGCTGCTGAGTGCCAATGCGCTCCACGCCAGCACTGACGATCTCTTCTGCGCCACCACCAAGGAGAATTTCTATTCCTACATGCTGCCGAAGCGGGAGACGGTGACGCTCAACCTCGATCTCAAGCAACGCGGACTGGGCGGGGACAATTCCTGGGGCGCCCCGCCCCACGAGCCGTTCCGGATTTCCGTCTGGCCGACCACTTACTCCTATCGGCTGCATGTTTTGCACGGAGGTGAAGACCCGGCCCGGCTTGCACGCTCCCGGGTGGCAACGACAACGGGTTCTCCAGATTGAGCCCCGCATGATGACCCGTAGCCTTGGCACTGCTCTTTTGCGTGTCGCCTTTGCTCGAAGGCGGCGGGGTCTGCTTTAGCGATGCCCGCCGAATGCATTCTCTATTGCGACCGCCTGAAAAGGCAGGCATCGGTGACTTGATCCGGTTTGTAATTTGCCCCTACCCCCATGCTCAACCCACCGTCCAGTTCCGTTGCCGCTATTCGGGCGTCCCTCCCTGGAGTGGCGCTCATGATGCTTGCATTGTCAGCCTCGGGACAGGAAGCGCCGTCCCGCCCGCCGCGCCCCAACATACTCTGGATTCTCGCGGAGGATTTCAGCCCGCATCTCGGTTGTTATGGCACGACCGAGGTCTGGAGCCCGAACCTTGATCGCCTCGCCGCCGAGGGCGTGCGCTTCGACCGGGCCTTCACCACCGCGCCCGTCTGCTCCGCGAGCCGTTCCGCGTTCATGACCGGCATGTATCAGACCACCATCGGTGCGCAGAATCACCGCTCGCACCGCACGCCGGCGTATCCGCTGCCCGATGGGGTGAGGGTGCTGACGGACTGGTTGCGTGACGCGGGTTATTTCACGGCCAACATCCGCGCGTTTCCAGCGCCGATCGATTTCAAGGGCACGGGCAAGACCGACTGGAATTTCTTCTATGCGGGGAAACCCTTCGACTCCGACCAGTGGGCTGACTTGAAACCGCACCAGCCGTTCTATGCGCAGGTCAATCTCGCCGAAACCCACCGCGACCCGTCGCTGACCGTTTCGACCGGACGGGCCTTTGCCGCGCCCCGGCGGGCCGATCCCGCCAAGGTCGTGGTTCCGCCGTATTATCCCGATTGCCCCGAGGTGCGCGCCGATTGGGCCAATTACCTCGACGATGCGTCCGAGCTTGATCGCAAGGTCGGCGCGATTCTCGCGCAACTCGAGCGCGACGGACTGGCAGGCAACACCGTGGTCATCTTCATGGGCGACCACGGCCAGGCTCAGGTGCGCGGCAAGCAATGGTGCTATGACAGCGGACTGCGCGTTCCCCTCATCATGCGATGGCCGAAGCGCGTGCCCGTGCCCGCCGGGTTTGAGCCGGGTGTCCCGAGTGACCGGATGATCGAGGCCATTGACCTCGCCGCGACGACGCTCGCGCTCGCTGGAGCGCCCAAGCCGGCGGCGATGCAGGGTCGTGTGCTCTTCGGCCCCTGGGCGGAGCCGGCCCGGCAATACGCCTTCGCCGCTCGTGACCGGTGCGACGAAACGGTTTTCCGCCTTCGCACCGTCCGCGATGAGCGCTACCGCTACATCCGGAACTTCACGCCCGAAAGGCCGTTCTTCGCGCTGAATCGCTACAAGGAAAACCAATATCCGATGATCCCCGCCATGCGCCGGCTGCACGAGCAGGGCAGGTTGAATGCCGTGCAGGAGGTGCTCTTCGCCCCCCGCATGCCGGCGGAGGAACTCTACGACCTGTCCGCCGATCCAGACGAAATCAACAACCTCATCGTCTCGGCCAGGCCCGAGGACCAGGCCGCGCTCCGGCGCCTGCGCGGCGAACTGGAGTCATGGATCGGGCAAAGCAACGACCAGGGCCGTTTCTTCGAGCCGCCTGAGGAGATCAGGCGAATCGACGCCAGCATGGAGGCGTGGTCGCGCCAGGTGTTTCGGCGCCGCTTTAACGATATTCCGGACAGCGCACTGCCCTCCGGCAATCCATAGCGCCTGCGCGGCATCGGCGGACACGAGGGCGGCGTGATCGCCGTGGGCAGGCTTCCGGGCGGGGTTTATCCCCGACTGTTTCCCAAGCAGTCGCGTGCAAAGCCCGACCTGCAAGAGCGTCGGCCTACGTCAGATCAGCTTGCTGGGTGATCCACCGGGGCAAGGTCCGCTCACCTGGGCAATTTGGGATTTCGCGAAAAGGCACCGGTGCAGGGTAGCGGTGCGGTCAACTGGCGTCCACCAGCGAGCGGTAGACTAGGGCCTGCCTGAGCCGCGCCGGCGTCTGGGGCCGGGACAGCGTCACGTCCACGGTCTTGGGCTGGTGCGGATACAGTTCAAAATAATTATCGCTGCAGTGGTGGTTGAGGCCGCGCAAATCGAACGCAAAGCGGTGCTGGAATACGTCCGAGGTGAACGTGATCGTCACCCGCCGCGGCCCGGCGGGCTGCAGGCGCACCCGGGTGCGGGCCCGGGGCAGCGACAGAAAGCGCGGCGGCGCCAGAAAAACCGTATCCTCGCTCACCCGCCGGCGGCCGATCTCGAGTGCGACGCGCAGAATCAGGGCATCCCGGCCATGCCGGGCGAGCGGTTGGGCGAAGTCCAGGGTTTTTTGCCGCACGCTTTCCCCGTAACGTAGCACCACCGCCTTGTGTCCGCGGAGCAGGACGCGGCCGGCGACGTGAAAAAGCTCCCAGCGCAGCAGACCACGGACTCGTGTCGGAGCGTCGTAGACGGTGTAGAGATGCACCTTCCGCACCGTGGAGCTGCGATAATTGCCGATGGTCGGGCTCTCGTCCCCGGGCACATGGGCGCTCACCAGCGCCGGGGCGAAGAAACGGCGGGCGACATGATGCAGCGCCCGCCAGCGGCCGGTGAATTCGATGGAGCTCCACGAGGCGACCGGCCAGCAATCGTTGAGCTGCCAGTAAAGCGCGCCCATGCAATGCGGCATGTTCCGGCGGTAATGCTCGACGCCGGTCTGCATGCAATAGGCCTGGTTGATCTGCGAGAGATAGACCAGGTCATCCTGCGACTTCGGAAACCGATAGCGGCGCGAGACGTAATCCAGGATCACCTGATTGCCGCCGCGGAACTTCTGGTGGTTCTCCATCGTCGGGCTGAAGAGGTTGCCCTCGCCCGGGGGACAGAACGTCGCCTGGGTTGCCGCCGAACTGTAGCTCTGCATGCCGAACTCGGAGACGAAGCGGAAGCGCCACTTTTCGTAATCCTTGACCGGCTTCCGCCGGTGCCAGACGTCCCAGAAATGGGTGTCACCGCATAGTTCGCCGGCGGCGGGGCTGTTGTCCCGGCCGGGACGGTGCGAGGATGAAGGCCAGTAACCGGTGGCGCCATCGTGGTGCCGGACGATCCGCGGCAGCAGGCGGTGGAAGAGCGCGTCGTAGTTGCGCCGCAGCCGCGGTTGCTGCAGGAGGTCGCTGTTCAGCTGGGTGATCTCGTTGTTGCCGCACCACAAGGCGAGGCAGGCGCGATGCCGGAGCCGGCGCACCTGTTGCCCGGCCTCGGTTTCGACGCTGCGCAGAAAAGACCGGTCGGCGGGATAGATCGAACAGGCGAACATAAAGTCCTGCCAGACGAGCAGGCCGAGTTCGTCGCACAGGTCGTAGAAAGCCTCGTCCTCGTAGATGCCGCCGCCCCACACACGGAGCATGTTCATGTGCGCCGCCGCGGCGCTGCGCAGATCGCGGGCGTAATCCTCCCGGCCGAGTCCGGCCACGAAGCTGTGCGCCGGAATCCAGTTGGCGCCCTTGGCGAAGATCGGGCGGCCGTTGACGACAAAGCGGAATGATTCGCCGCCGGCGTCGGGACGGCGGTCGAGCCGGATCGTGCGCAGACCGATCCGGCGCTGCCAGCGTCCCAGCACGCGACCGTCGGGCCGCGCGACTTCGACCTCCAAGCGGTAGAGCGGTTGCTCGCCATGGCCGTTGGGCCACCAGAGCTGGGGGCGGGCGAGGGTGATCGTCCGGCCGGCGCCCTCGGCCACGACGACGCTGTTCAGGGTCAGCCGGTGCCGGCACACGACCCGGCGTTCCGCCCGGGCCAGAGCGGGTGCGAGCGTGAGAGTGACGCTCCTGTCGGGCGCGTGCTTCTGGGTGAGGCGCAGGCCGTCAAGCCGGTTGCCGCTCCAGGCTTCGAGCCGCAGGTCGCGCCAGATGCCGGAGGTGACGAAGCGGGGGCCCCAATCCCAGCCGAACTGGCATTGCTCCTTGCGGATGACCTGACAGCGTCCGCTGGGGTCATTGTATTCCCGGGGCCGGTGTCCACGGCGGTGGGTGCGGATATAACCCATGGCGCTGCCGAAGCGCACGGTAAGTTCATTGCGGCCCGGGCGCAGCCGGGCCTTCACCGGCCAGCGGTGGCTGATGAACATGTTCTCCGTCCGGCCGAGGATCCGGCCGTTGAGCCGCACCGTGGCGACGGTATCGAGGCCGTCGGACACCAGCTCGATCACCTCCTCGGCGAGCAGCCGCTCCGGCACGGTGAAAATGGCGCGATACTCCCAATCGCACTCCTCGATCCATTGGAGACCGAGCTCGTTCCGGCCCCAGAAAGGGTCGGGAATCCGGCCTGCCCGCTGGAGGTCGGTATGCACGCAGCCGGGCACCACGGCCGGCAGCCAGTCTTGCCCGGCGCAATTGCGGAACTGCCACGCGGCGGTGGCCAGGGAGAATTGTTCCACGGTGGACATAGGGCAGGAGATCAATGTGGCTCGGAAGGAAGAGGTTGCCGGGGGGAGAGCGCGCCGCCTTGGTCACTTTCAGCGGGTGGGGCGGTCCGCTCGTGCTGGAGCAGCCAAGCGTAGAGCCCGGGGTTCCGGTAGGTTTCGCTCCATGAATCGTGCTCCGCCTCGGGATAGACGGTGAGCTTCACGTCGCTCACCCCGGCTTTTTTCAGCTCGGCCACCATCGTCTCGGATTCCTCAAGTGGCACCAACGGGTCTTTCGCGCCGTGAAAGGCCCAGATGCCCAGGCTCAGCAACTCGGCCGGTTTTTCGCGCGCGGCGCGCCGGATGTCGAAGCGCTGGCCGCCGCCGCAAACCGGCACGATGGCCGCGAAGCGCCCGGGGTTCTTGAGGCCGGCACTCCAGGTGCCAAAGCCGCCCAGGCTGAGGCCAGTGAGGTAAATCCGGCGCGGATCGACCCGGTGTTTCGCGGAAATTTCGTCGATGAGCGCGAGCACGCCGTCGTCGTCCCAGGACTTGCCCGCCGGGCATTGGGGCGAAACGACGATGAAGCTCGTGGTGAGCAGCCGGGCCGACTCTTCGCGCGGGGTGCGGGCTCCGGCGGGCCGGCCCTCCAGCCCGGAAGCGGCGCTGCGGATCAGCTTCGGCGGGCCGTTTCTTGCGACCAGCCAGGGATCGGCGCCGCGCTCGGCCGCGCCGTGAAGGAACACGAGCAGCGGCCACGTGTGCTTCGCCCCGGCATCATAGCCTGCGGGCAGCGAGAGCAGATAGGTGTAGCCGACGGTTTTGGTGATCGTGCGGTGGAACGAATCGACGGTCAGGGATTCGGCGGCGCACAAGGCGGGGGAAAAGCCGGCGAGCAGCACGGCGGAGGTCAACAGTGGAAGGATGCGCATGGGGATATTATTCCGGGTGAATTTTCACGCGCCGAGCGTGGGGGGTGAATGACCGTGTCGGCTCCGGGTTGTTGGCCGACACTCAAGGGCGCAGCTCCGAGATGGTCGCGGGCCGCAGGGGCAGGTCCAGCGTCATGCCCTGCCAGCGCGCGTGCGCGCGACCGGGGTCAAAGGTCATCTCGGGGGCCACGGGCTTTCCGAGTTTTTCGCCGACCTCGAAGGTGAAAAGAAAAGCCGCGCTGGTGATCTGGTTGAGGTTGAACTCCTCGGATCTGCCCGCGTGGATCACCAGATCGGCAAACGCCGTCGGGCCGTCGTCGCCCGCCGCCTTGGCGCGGCCCGTTTCCCAGCGCAGCGTCCGCCCGGCAAAGCTTGCGAGCCCGACGTGCGCGCGCACCTGCAGCCCGCCGTCCGGCAGCAGCTCGACCGGTTCGGTTGGATCGACCGGCATGTCCGGCAGCGCGCTGTTCTGCGCCGCCGCGCCTCCGAGTTCGAAGCGAATCCGCAAGTCGCGCGCCATGAACACCCCATGCTTGATCTTGTCCAGGATCCCGTGCGCCAGGCCGCCGTCGATGGCAAACGTGATCCCGGCCAGCACGCGCCCATCCTGCTGCACGCTGCGGAACTGAGCTGCGGCCAGATCGTAGTCGTCGCGCATGACCCGCACGCGGACGTAGGAAGGGCGTTTGGCGTCGCCCCAATAGGCGATGAGCGGCCGGCGCTGGTTCCAAAAATTGCCGCGGTTGATGCTGCCGAGCGCCCACGTCGCCGTGAGCGCGGTCGTCCCGACGATGTCGGGCTCCCCGCGCGCATAGGTCCGCACAACGGTGCGGGGCTTCTGCTCAAGAAAACAGGACTGCAGATCCTCGGGACATTCCAGCTTGAGGCGATAGTTCTCCCTCGTGCGGGGCCCGGTTGAATGAAAGCGCCCTCCGGTCGCTTCCTCCAGCAACGCGTGGAACGAGCCGCTGACCAGGGACCCGTAGGCGCGGCTGTGCGGGCCCGCCCACTGTCCGGAGGGGACGTGATAGTGCAGCGCGATTTCCTCCCACGCGACATGGTAGAGCTCGGCCAGTATCGCCTGCAGCTCCGGATCCCGGAAATCGCGCCGCATCCGTCCGATCTCTTCCAGCGCGATCCAGGTATAGTGCGGGCTGTTGTATTCTGTGAACCCCCCAACCTCGCGCGTGTGCCGCTGGAAGCGTCGTAGCCGCCCGGCCCCATAGTTCTTCAGATCGTCGCGGCCGTAGTGTTCGCCCGCCAGACGCGTCACGTAGGCGCCCATCAGCGCGATATTGGTGTAGTCGGGCCCCACGTCCCGTCGCATGATCGCCACCGCGGCGTGGATGATCGCCTGGTCGATCGCCTCGACCAGCCGCGGCTCGAGTCGCTGCCGATGATCGCGCGCAATCTGCAGCAACGCCACGCCGCAAAAATCCGCCCAATTCTGGTCCGGCGGCGACATTTGCGCGAGCGGTTCCTCGAGGAACCAGGGCCACACGCCATACGTGGGGCTTGCGGGATCCGTGTCCTGCAGGGTCAGCACCTTCGCCACGATCGTCGCCGCGCGCTCCCGCCAGGCGTCCTCCCCGGTGTCGAGCAGCGCGAGGGCATACATCAGCGAATCGTGCGTGGAATGAACCATGCCGCTTTTGAGCTTCGTGTGATAGCCCGGCGAGTTGAACCAGCGTTCCACCATGCCCGCCCCGGCATCGTAACGCCCCGCCTGCCATTGCACCGCCGGGGCGGGATGTCCGTCAGGCAGAACGGCCGCCGTCCCGGCCTTGTCACCGCCCGCCTGCCGCTGCAACGCCACCGCCAATTGGCCGCGTTGCTCCGCGGAAGGTTGCCAGGGAACGACGCCGGAGAAATCGGACGCCGCGCGCAAGGCCGCACCGGCCAGCAACGCCACCGTCGCGCCGAGGATTCGGATCGGGGAAAGATTCATGGAATACAAGGTAGCTCAGGCGTGATTCGCTTTTTTGCAAGGATCATGGACCTCCGAGCAGGCGTTGCTGGAGTGGCGGCGGGAGGTTTGACGCGACGATCCAGTGCCGGGCGGCAGACGCGTCGATCGCCAGCCAAGCCATGGCCGCACGCTCGGTCTGCTGCTGCCGTTTGTCCGCATCAGTGATGGACGCGGCCCATTGCACGGCCAGATCCGGCCGCGAATCCACGAGGCGCGCGATCCCGGCGTTGATCGCGCCGTCGCGCCCGGAACCGGCGGGCAGCCGCGCGAGCCAGTCGCCGGCGGCCGATGGATCGGACGCGGCCCAGGAGAAGACGACGTTTTCGACCGCGTAGTCGCGGTGCTGTCCCTCCGGAAAAGACTCCACCCAACGCGCCACCCCGCCCGGATCCTGCCGGGCCCACGCCGAGACCACGGAGATATCCGCCTGCAGCCGCGCTTCATCCGGCGGCAGCCGGAGGAGAAAGTCCACCGCGCCCCACAGATCTTGGTGCGCCCAGGTCGAGGTCAGACTGGCGAGGATCTTGGCACGGCGTTCGCCCGCGGGCAGGGCGGCGGCCCACGCCCCTGCCGCCTGCGGATCTGTTCCCACCCAGTGATCCGCCAGTTGCACGGCGAAGGCATCGTTCCCGGGCGGAAGGCTCTGCGCATGCGCGAGGGCCGCCGGCAGATCGCGGCGGCACCATTCGTGGTTCAGGTGCTGCAGGGCGCTTTCGCGCTCGGGCCCGGGCGGCAGCTGCAACGCCAGTTCCAGCGCGGCTTCGAACGAGCGCCCGCCGCCTTGCGCAAACCAGCCGTCGAGAATTGCCGTCCGGAGCGCGCCCGCGGGCAGCCGGGCCATCCATTCACCCGCCATCGCCGCATCCGTTTCGCCGAGAAGCACGCCCAGCTCGCGGAGGGTGGCATCCCGGGCGGTGCCGGCTTCCCAGCGTTCCAGCCACGCCGCGGCGCCGGGCAAATCCGCGCCGGCCCACGCAAAGGCGATTTCCATGCGAATGCAGTCGCGCTCCGCTCCCGCCCGGAGCGAATCCGCCAGCGCGCCGGCGCCGCGGGGGTCGCTGCCCGCCAGCTGGCGGAACAGCACGCGTTGCAACGGCAGCAGCATCCCGTCCGGCACCCATCCGGGTATCTGCGCGAGCAGCGCCCGCAGCGTCGCGGAGTCCAGGTTTGCGGCGAAATCATCGAGCAACGCCGTTCGATCCTCCCGGCCGGCGCCCGCCCAGGCGTCGACGAGGAGGTGCAAGGTCTCGGTCGGAGCCGGGGCCGGGATTGCAAGCGGCGGCAGATGCTCCATGGAAGAGTTTCCCGGCAACGCCGGCGCCCCGGCACGCCGGCGCCCATTGGCGTCCCCGCCGGGCATCCCGGATTTTGGCGCTGGGATGGAGGGTGGGATCGACCAGAGAAAAACGGCCACGCCGAGCCCGGTCAAGGGAAGGGCCAGCGCTAGACTGAACTGCCGGGTTGCTTTCACAGGGTGCGGCTCCGGAGCATGGACCAAAGGACGAAGGATTTCATCGTGGGAACGGGCAAACAAAGTATGATTTTGCCCGACCGGCGGCCGGCATGGCGCTCGGCGGGCGCCGGCTGTTTGGCGGTCCGGCCGCGCCCATCGCCTGCACTTTCAGGAGCGGGGCAAGGGGGGGGCCGCAGACGGTGCGCCAGGTGGTGGGCTTAGGCTGTATGATTGCGCCAAAAGGAAAAACGCACCGGTCTTGCGGCCGATGCGTTCTGTTTGACAATCCGGTCCGCGGGGAGGACCGGGTGGTGTCCGTTATTGGGGTGTGCCGGTGCCGCCGACGCGGGAGTGGAAGGCATTTCGTGCGTTGGGCGAATAATAGGCGTCCGGCGGGGCATCGCGATAATAGAGCTGGTGCTTGGCATCGGTCGCCTGCTTGTGGAAATAGCACGCGTGGGTGGGATCGCCGTTCGGCAGCGTCATCAAGCCAGCCGGCAACAATTGCTGCTCCATCCAATCGATCATGCCGTTGATGTAAATGGGATCGTCCTGCGTGCCGAGATTGTCGCTGCGCCAGGAAATACCCCATTCGGTGAAGGCGACCTTTTTCCCGTGTTGGCTGGCGAATTGCTTTTGCCACGCGAGATTGGGTTTGTCGGTGGAAACCACGGGATTGCTCACTGCCTGGGTGTGCACGGCCCAGGCGGCTTGCCGTTCGGCGGTGGTCCACGGGCTTGTGCCGTCCCCGTAGGCGGAGTTGCCGGTTCCGTAGTCATCCAGATCGATCACGTCGACGTATGCGTCGCCCGGATATGCGGCTTCAACAAATGGAGCGGTGTTCTTGCGCGCGAGCATGTTCCAGTCGCGGATGCTCCCGGGCATTTCCTGGGCCACCGCGGCGAAGATGTCCTGCATCATCGCCTTGTAATCGGCCGTGCGCTGCGCCGTCGTGCGACCCTCGTCGTAGCTGCCAGCCGGGTCGCCATCGATTGTCCACGAGTAGAATTTGCCGTTGGCCTCCCACGCTGGCCGGAAGATAAACTGGGATGGGGCGATGCCATTGGTATCGCAGTAGGATTTTACCTGCGCGAAGAACGTGACGTATTCCGAGAAATAACCGGCGCCGGTGTTCGCGCCCTGGAGATTGTAGGTCGGCCAGACGGCATCCGGCCACGGACGCAGGCTGACGACGAGCCGTCGTCCCCCTTGCAACCAAGTCTTAAACGTGTCGATCGCTGACATGCCGGCCGAGCGCCAGCTCGCCCAATCGTTGCTATTGCCGAAGAACACCAGCGCGGCTGCCTTCGGCGCCGCGGTGCGCTTCACGTCAAGGGTGTAGAAATTTTGCACGTTGCTGAGATTGGCATCCCAGAACACGCCGATCGTGTCCCAGAGCGTCGTGGTCGCGCCGCCGGAGGTCGCGGCACTCGCCACATTGGAGTAGGCGGAGTCGCCGTTGCCGTTGGTGGCCCGGACGCGGTAGTCGTAAGTGGTGCTGGCCGACAGCCCCGTGTTGTTGTAGCTGGTCGCGTTGGCGCCGGTCAGGGCAATCTGCGCATAGGCGGCGGCACCGGTCTTGCGCTCGACCTTGACGCCGGTCTCGTTGTTCGCGTTGTCCGTCCAGGCGAGATTGATCTGGCTGCTGGAGATCGTCGTGGCCGTCAAGCCGCTGGGCGCTGCGGGAGGGCTTCCGGCGATGACGTTGGAGAGGAAGCAGTCGCCGAATTGGGAGGTGTTGCTCGAATTGGTGTCCAGGCCATTCCACATCAGATGGCTTTCGCGGGTGGTGCCGCCGTTGTCGTCGTCGTTGTTGCCCACGTCGAAGCCAATGGTCGTGGTGCCGCCGGCGGGCGTGATGCCCAGATTGCTCCAAGGAATCGCCATTTCCACGCTGTAGCCGCCGGTGATGGCGGCCCACGCGTGCAGGACGCCCGTCGCGCTGCCGATGTTGGCCAGCGCGGTATCATTATAGCCCTTCACGAACTGTCGATCGAAGGAATCGTAGGTCGTGCCATTATTGTTGTTGGCGTCGATATAGACCTCGGCCGAATCGTCCCGCCACACGTTCAGCGGAGTGCCGCTGTTCGCCGTGTCGTTGAAGAGCTGGCTGTCCGTGACCTTGATGCCGACATACAGGTAGGTGGCGTCCCAGAGGACGGCGAAGTTGACCGTGTTGTTGCCCGTGCCGCTGACGACGCGGGTGGTGGTGGTAAAGGTGCTGGCCGTCCACACGCTCTCGTTCAGATTTCCGTCCACGGTGATGGTGGACGTATTCTTCAGGGCATTGACCACGGCGGCGCTCGCGGGCGACGCGAGGCCCAGGTAGGAGGCGGACAACAGGCACGCAGCGAGCAGAAAGCTCCGGCGGAATATGCTTCTGGGGTTGGTTTTCATGGACGGGATCACGGGGATCAGACGGCTGGGGGGCAGGTAATCTTCTGGAGGGAACGGCTGGGCGCGGGCGCGCCAGCGGGCTAGACTCACCGGGGTGGAGCCGTGGGGTGCGGCTGTCGCGATGATGGGGGTGGGGGAGCCACCACAGTAACAGGCGCACGGAAAGCGTCGTTGCGGGAAAAAATAATAATTGTCCGGTTTTGCCCATGCCGGTAAGTCGCCTTGCCCTCCCCGTTCCGCGGGCGGACCACCTCGGTGCGCCAGTGCGGCGGCGGCCAGAGAGGAAACGCGCCCACCTTGCGGCTAATGCTCGTCCTGTTTGCCGGTTCGATCCTTGCGAAGGACCGCTGCCGGTGTCCGTCACTGGGGTGTGCCGGTGCCGCCGACGCGGAGATGAAAGGCATCGCGCGCACGCGGTGAATAATAGGCATCCGCCGGGGCCAGGCCATAAAGCAGGTGGCCGGCAACGCCGGTTGCGTCCACATGGAAATAGCAGGCGTGGGTGGGATCGCCGTTTGAGAGCGTCATCAAGCCATGCGGCAACAACTGCTGCTCCATCCAATCGAACATGCCGTTGATGTAGAGGGGATCGTCCTCGGTGCCGCTCTTGTCCTTGGCCCGCCAGGAAATACCCCACTCGCTGAAACCGACCTTCTTGCCGTGGGCCAGCGCGAACGACCGTTGCCACGCGAGATTGGGCGTCTGGTTGACGGCGGTGTGCAGGTTCCACGCGATCTGCCGTTGCGCGTCGGTCCAAGGCTGATGGGCGGTCGCGGCGGTCCCGTAGTCGTCGAGGTCGATCACATCGACGTAGGCGTCGCCCGGATAGGCAGCCTCGACGAAGCCGATGGTGTTCTTGCGCCCGAGCAGGCACCAGGAGCGGATGCTCCCGGGCAGTTCCCGGGCCTGCGCGGCGAAGATGTCCTGCATCATCTTTTTGTAGTCGGCCGTGCGCTGCGCCGTCGTGCGGCCCTCGCTATGGTTGACCCCGTTGGTCGTGTGGGTCGAAGTGCCATCGATCGTCCAGGTGAAGAACTTGCCGTTGAATTCCCACGCCGGCCGAACGATGAGCTGGGCTGGGTTGATGCCATGGGCATCGCAGTAGGTTTTTACCTGCGCGAAGAACGTGGCGTATTCCGCGAAATAGCCGGCGCCGGTGTTTGCACCCTGGAGGTTGTAGGCCGGCCAGGCGGCATTCGGCCATGGGTTGCAGCTCACGATGAGCCGCCGCCCTCCCTGCAGCCAGGGGGTGAACGCGTTGATCGCCTTCAGACCGTTCGTGCGCCACTTGTCCCAGGTGTCGGACGTGTCGCCCTTGCCGCCGAAGAACACGTGCGCCGCCGCCTTCGGCGCCGGGGGGCGCTTCACGTGGTTGGCGTAGAAATTTTCAACGGCGGTGAGATCGGCATGCTTGAATACACCGATCGTGTCCCACAGCGTCGTGGCACTCGCGACATTGGAGCGGACCGGCTCGCCGGTGCTGGCCCGGACGCGGTGGTCGTAAGTCGCGTTCAGTCCCGCGGGTGGGCTTCCGGCCATGACGCTGGAGAGAAAGCAGTCGCCGAATTGGGAGGTGTCGTCCGAATTGGTGTCCTGGCCGTTCCACAGCAGGTGGCTTTCGCGGGTGGTGCCGCCGTCGTCGTCGTCATTGTTGCCCACGTCAAAGCCAATGGTCGTGGTGCCGCCGACGGGCGTGATGCCCAGATTGCGCCAAGGAATCGCCATTTCGACGCTGTAGCCGCCGGTGATGGGGGCCCAGCCATGCAACACGCCGGTGGCGCTTCCGATGTTGGCGAGCGCGGTGTCATTGTAGCCCTGCACGAAACACCGCCGATCGAAGGCATCGTAGGTCGTGCCATTATTGTTGTTGGCGTCGAGATAGACCTCGGCCGAATCGTCCTGCCACACGTTCAGTGGCGTGCCACTGTTCGCGGTGTCGTTGAAGAGCTGGCTGTCGGTCACCTTGATGCCGACATACAGATAGGTGGCGTCCCAGAGGACGGCAAAGTCGACCGAATTGTTGCCGGTGCCCGAGATCGCGCGGGTGAACATAGTGAACGTGCTGCCGGTCCATGCGCCTTCATCCAAGTTTCCGTCCACCGTGATGGCGGACGTGGTCTTCAGCGCATTCACGACCGCGGACCGCGCCGGCAGGGTCAGGAAACAAAGCGAGAACAGGGACGCACCGAGCACAAGGCTCCGGCGGAACACAGGCGGGATTTTTGGTATCATGGTTTTTTCATGGATCGAACAAGGGGAGCAGCGGGTGTGGCTTTGACCACTGGATGAAGCGGCTTGGGCGCGATGGGGGCCTGCATTGCACAGGGTGCGGTCACGGGTGAGGCGGCGACGGGAACATTGGGGTAAGGCGTCAGCATCGTAGCGGGCGCGCAAAATAATTCCGACTAACGGGGCTTCGCCGCCCCTTTGCCCAGACGTCGCTCGAGCATCGCTTTGTGGAGGTTCGCCGGCCGCAGTTCACCCGCGGGGATCGCCTCGAACCACTGCCCCTCCGGATCGAACTCCGGCGCGCCCGCCGTATTCAGTCCCACCGCGTTGGTCATCGCCGCGATGTCTTTCGGCCAGTCCACCGGCTGCCGCGTGCGGATGTTCCAGAACGTCGCGCCTGCACCGCTGTGATCGCCGCGGATGGGGTCGCCGCTCGAGCGAAAAAGCCGCGTGCCTTCGCCGCCATCGATATCGGTAAACAGATTCTCATACGGTGCCCAGCGATGATGGTCGATGGCGAGGTTTGTCGCCCGCCCGGAGGAAAAGACGCTGCCGCTCGCGCTCTGGACGGTGAGGTCATGGATGAACTGAGTCTCGATGGTGAAGTTGGTGCAGAGCCCGTCCGAGCCGAAAAACGAAATTCCGTGATGACCGGTGTAACCCAAGTGGCGTCCCGGAATCGTGGACTTGCGCGCCGGATCCGCGCCGAGGTGAATGCCGTCCGCCGTGCAGAACGTGCCCGCGACATAGGGGCCGCTGTCGGCGTTCCAGATCCGCAGGTCGCGCAACCAGCAGTGCGCCGCCGAGGAAGCGATGGCCACCGGGTTGTATCCGGCTTCCGTGAAATGCCCGCCGTAGGGTGTTGGCGGAAACTCGAACGCCAAGCCCTCGACCCCCACATCCGTCAGTTCCGGGCGAAACGGCCCCACGACCGGACGCCATGCGCTCCGGACCTCAAAGCGCAAGCCACGATCGAGCGTGATCGTGTTACCCGCCACCGCCGTGACGCGGAAGACCTGCCGGCACTCCCAGTTGCTCAGTCCGGACACGTTGGCGACCTTTCCCCGATAGAGGTAGGCGAGGAGCGATTTTCCCCTGTCGTCGAAAACGGTAAGCACGACTTCATCACCGGCTTTGAAGGGCGATGTCTCAAGCGTCAGCCGGTTGTCGCCGCGTTGCGCGGGCGAAACGATCTTCACCTCGCCCGCCGGCCGCTCCGCGGCGTGCCACCGGGTTCTCGGGGCGCCGATCATGATAAGCCCGCCGCCCCACGACCACTGCGAGGTGGTCTTTTCGCCGTTCAGGCGGGTCGAACGCGGCCGTAAATCCTCGAGCGACCTGGTGAAAAGCAGGACGGTCTTCCCGGAGCCGGCGCCGCGCAGCACGAGGTTGGAGCTGCGGATCTCGAGCGTGTCACTCAACACGAAGCGGCCTGGCGGCACAAGGATCACCTTGCCCGCGCCGGCCGCGATCGCCTGCTTGAAGGCCGCCGTGTCATCGGTGCGGCCGTCGCCTTTCGCGCCGAACGCCGCCACCGAGATGCTCTCTTGCGGAATGCGAAACGTTTCCTCGCCGCGCCGATATCCGGCGAACGAAAAATCCGGCAGCCGGCTTTGCGGCGACCAATTCTCGCCGGACACGCCCCAGAGCTGGGAGGCCTGTTCCGCGGCGGGTGTCCGCGGCCCCGCGCCGGCAAAGGCCAGCACCGCAGCGGCCAGCACAGGAATCCGGCGCCATGCGCCGCGGCCGGCACGGATGGCGGCAACTGACGGGTGATTGAACGCCGCCCTTTCGCCAGCGCTACTACCCGGGGATTCTATGCGCCGCTGGCCCAGCCCCGCACCAGAGGGGCTGGGCCAGCGGCGCCCTGACCCCACTCGGGAAACCCCGCAGCCGGCTGCGGAGAATGTTTCAGCATTCAAGCGGGAGAGTGATTTCATGGGAGGGAGTCCAGTGCGATTGGCGGTTGCGTTGGTTGTGAAATGCGCTGGCGCGGCCATGCTTGATGCGGGATCCGGACGATACCGCCAGCGCTGCCCCGTTCAGAGTCGAAGGGAGAGACACTGACTCGTGGGGCATAGGAATCTGGTGGTTGGGGCTTAATTCACTGGAAGGAGAAGTTTGCGCGTGAGTGTGCATGGACGTGCGAGATTTTGCCGAGGTGCAGCCGTTGCAGCGGCGGTTGCGATGAATGAGAATGAGGTTGGGGACCCAATATCGTAGCGGGCGCGCAAAAAAACGTCGTTGCCTGAAAACACAAACTTTGTTTGCTTTTGTCTGTGTCACTCAGCCGGGTCGCCCCTCCCTTTCGCGTGCAGATCGTCGTGGATCTGCAGCATTTCGAATATTTTCGCGAGGTGATACTCGGGGTGCGACAATACGGCTTCACCACCCACCGGTTCGTGTTCGCGGACCAGTGGCTCGCGCACGAACTGAAGGGCGATCTGCCGGCGCTGGTGCGGCGCGACGGCGTGCAGGGCATCGTCGCCGCGCTGCATTCGCCCGAGGCGGAGCGGCGGTTCGCGGCGCTGCCGGTGCCGGTGGTCAACGTGTCGAACACCGCCCAGGAAACCAAGGTTCCGTGGGTCTCGCGGGTGACGCAGGACGACGAAGCCGTGGGCCGGCTCGCGGCGGGGCATCTGCTCGCGTGCGGTTGCCGCACGCTGGGTTTCTGGGGGGAGGCCGGCGGCTGCTATTCGAACCAGCGGCTGGCGGGGTTTCGGGCGGCGCTCGCGGCGGCCGGGCAGCAGCGGCCGCCGCAGGTAATTTTGACGCACCAGACCAAGTGGTCGTATCCTCGAGTCCGCACGTGGCTGGCCGCGATGGCGCGGCCGGTGGGCATCTTCGCCGTGCTCGATCCGTATGCGCTCGCCCTGATCCGCGCGGCGCGCGAACTCGGCTGGCGGGTGCCGGAAGACGTGGCCGTGCTGGGCGCGGCGAACGACCGGTTTTTGGTGGAATTCGAGAGCGTGCCCCTGTCGAGTGTGCAACTGCCGGCGAAACGCATCGGCTGCGAGGCGGCGGCCATGCTGGAGCGGCTCATCACGCGCGGCGCCCGGGGCGCGGAATCGGTGCGCTTGCCCGTGAACGAGATCGCCGTGCGCCGCTCCACCGACATCCTGCACGTGGACGATCCGGCGGTGGCCAAGGCCGCGCTTTTTATCCGCGCGCACGCGACGGAGAATCCCTACGTGACGGACATCGCGCGCGCGGCGGGCGTCTCGCTGTCCTCGCTCCAGGCGCGCTTTCAAAGCGTCATCGGCCGCTCGCTGCTCGCCGAGGTGCGCCGCGTGCGGCTGGCGCGCGCGCAGCAGCTGCTCGCCGACACCGAGCTGCCGATGTCGCTCGTGGCCGAGCGCTGCGGGTTCCCGAATTCGCAGCAGTTCAGCGTGCTGTTTCGCGCGGGCACCGGATCGACCCCGCGCGACTACCGGCGGCGGTTTCGCGCCGACTATTCCGGGACCGGCGGAAAAGCGCCCTGAGTCCCGCCTGCGGCCGAAACCAGCGGATCACCGCCGGGAAAGACATGTGGTTTGCGTCTTTTCCGGACCCCGCGATGGGACGAATGCAGACGGGTTGAGACACCCGGTCGGACGCATAAGCTCCACCGAGCAGATCGGCGCACTCTGCACGTTTCTCTGGAGCCCGTGGGCCGGCTCCATCCGAGGATCGACGCTGTGCGCCGATGGCGGTCGTTCCACGCTGTTGCAGGATAGCTGATGCGGTGCAATGGCCACGGCTCCCGTCGATCTTTTCGGCAGTGGCCGACATCGCGCAAAAACAGCCGGCCCCGCCGCCCCGGTCAGCCAGCGGCCACCCGGCGTCACGGCTCGTTTTCCACCGGGTTGGTGAGCGTGCCGATGCCTTCGATCTCGATGCTCACCACGTCGCCCGGCCTCAGCCAGCGCGGCGGCGACAGGGCCATGCCAACGCCGGGCGGCGTGCCGGTGAGGATGACCGTGCCGGGCACGAGGGTCGTGCTGCCGCTGAGGTATTCGATCAGGGCCGGCACATCGAAAATCATGTCGCTCGTCGTCCAGTCCTGCACGCGCGCGCCGTTGAGCACCGTGGCGATCTTGAGCGCGTTCGGGTCGGGCAGCTCGTCGGCCGTGATCAGGCGCGGGCCGAGCGGGGCGAACGTGTCGAAAAACTTTCCCCGGCACCACTGGCCGCCGCCGAGCCGCAGCTGATGGTCGCGCGCGGAGACGTCGTTGGCGCAGGTGTAGCCGAGCACATGGTCGAGGGCGCGGGCGCGGGGAATGTTCTTGCCGGCCCGGCCGATCACGACGGCCAGTTCGCACTCGTAATCCACCTCGTCGCTGCGGAGGTGCTGCGGGATCAGGATGGGGTCGCCGGGATGCTGGAGCGTGTTGATCCCCTTCACGAAGAGGATCGGCCGCTCGGGTATCTTGGCGCCGGCCTCCTGCGCGTGACGGCGGTAATTCAGGCCGATGCAGAGAATCTGCGCCGGCACGATGGGGGCGAGGAGCTTGGCGATGTCGGCCCGGTCGGTCGAGAGGCGATGCGCGCCGAGGACGTCGCCCTCGATGCGGAGCGCGGAACCGTCGGCTTGCTCGCTGCCGTAATGGGCCTGGCCGGTGCGGTCCAGATAGCGGATGATTTTCATAGAAGGGTTATTTCCCGGTGCTCCAGCCGCCGTCGATGACCAGATTGCTGCCGGTCACCATCGCGGACTCGTCGGCGGCGAGGTAGAGCGCGGCGGCGGCGATTTCCTCGGGCCGGGCCATGCGGCCGTTGAGCTGGGTGGAGGCCATGTCGCGATAGGCTTTTTCCGGATCGGGATATTCGGCGAGGCGCGCCTTTACGAACGGGGTCTCGACGCGGCCCGGGCAGATGGTGTTGAAGCGGACGCCCGTGTGCGAGTGGTCGAGCGCAAGCGCCTTCGTGAGGCCCACGACGGCGTGCTTCGTGATGTTGTAGGCGAGCCGGTCGCGCACGGCGAGGATACCGCCGATGGAGGCGACATTGACCACACTGCCCCGGCCGCGCACGAGCATCGCGGGCACGAAGGCTTTGCAAAGATTGAACGGACCGCGGACATTGACCGCGTGCAAGCGGTCGAGGTCCGCGGCGGCGGTGCCGGCAAGGTTGCCAACATGGCCGATGCCGGCGTTGTTCACCAGCACGTCGAGCGGCGGCAAACGCCCGGCGAGGGCCAGCGCGGCGGCGGGATCGCTGACGTCGAGTTCGGCGAAATCGGCCCGACCGCCGGCGGCGCGGATCGTGGCGACAATATTGTGGCCGGCGTCGACCGCGCAGTCAATGACCCACACGGTTGCGCCCTGGGCGGCGAAAGCCTGCGCGATGGCCTGGCCGATGCCGGAGCCGGCGCCGGTCACGAGGGCGGTTTTTTGGTCGAGGCGGAACATGGATTTCAAAGCGGGCGGGTAATAGTTGGATCGGCGGCTCCGGCGAGGCCCTGGCCGTCCGCCGGCGCAAAGGCGTTGGCCGGCGGAGCGTCCGCGACCGGCCGAGGCAACGGGTGAAAAACCACCACCCGCACCTCGCCGACTGGGACGGCGACCGGAACGATCTGGTCCGCCACCACCGTCTGCGCCTCGCCGCCGTCGAGAATCCGGAAACTGCCGGCCGTGCCGGCCACGAGCCCGACTTCGGCGCGTGCGCCCTGGTTGAGGATGATGGCGACTGTGTCGCTGCCGTGGCGCAGGCGGCGCATCCGCAACTGCTCGCTGGGGCGGACGAGCCGCAAGGCGGCGTCCGACCGGGGCAGCAGCGGGTCCAACAGGGCGAGATGAGGCTGAGCCGGGGCGAAGAGATAGCGTTGAAAAAAGGCGGTGCCGATCCGCACGGCCCGGCCGGCGCCGTGCGGCCGCGAGGTCGCGGCCGGCTCGCCGGATTCCCAGCGCGCGAACACGCTCGTGTCATCTTCCGCACGCAGAACGAGCTGCGTGAACCAGCCCGGCACCGTCAGGCCCTGGTCCGTCCGCAGGGGGAAGTCGCGCGGCACCGCCCGCAGGTCCGCCAGCTCGGCGCCAAACAGCTCGCGCAAGGCTTCGCGCGCCTCCGCCGCCATGCCGCCGTCGGGGGTTTTCCACGCGACGAGGTTGTCCGCGATCACGGTCCCGCCGCGCTGCGCGAATTCGATCAGCGCCCCGATCGTCCCTTCTTCCAAGGCCGTGCAACCCGGCACGAGCAACGTGCGCGCGCCGAGCGGCCAGGACCGTTCGCGCAACTGGCGTTCGTCGATGAAGCGCACCTCGCGCCCGAGGTCGGCCGCCATGAGGTAGGCGCCACAAAGCGCATCCGCCGCCATCTGCCGGTTGCGCGGATTGCCGACCTCCTCGCCTTCGCCCTCGACCACCCCGAGCAAGAGCGAGGCCTCCGAGTAGAGGATGAGGACCTCGGGCGCCGGCGGGCGCGTGGCGCCAAACAGCCCGGCATGGCGCTCGAGAAATGTGGCGACCTCGGTCGTCGCGCGCCCGCGCTCCGAGGGCCGGCCATCCTGGCCGAGGAGGCTCCACTCACCCGCCTCGTAGCCCTCGTTCCGCCAGTTGAAGCACCAATACACCACGGCGCGTGCGCCCGCTCCGATCGATTCCCACAGCCACTGCTTCAACTCGGCCGCGGCCGGTCCGTCGGCCGCGGTGCCGGAAAACACCGTCGTCCCGGCCTGCAGTTCGCTCACCCAAAACAGCCCGTCCGGATGCCGCGTGCAGCTTCGCATGAGATCGGCAAACATCGCGATCGACTGGGGCCAGCGCCCGCGCGGGAAACGCGTCGAGTGCCAGACGGGATGCGCCGAGCAGCCCATGAAGTCGGCCACCCGGGCTTCCGCCCAGAGCGACTGGCCCGTCGGCGCGAGGCACTGGGAGACCTTGTGCGGGTTGAGATGGACCAGGTGAACCGGGTCGAGCGTTTTCACGAGCGTGGCGATCCGGCGCAGGTGGCCCGTGACGTTGGCCACGGTGAAGCGGGCCCAATCGAGGTGTTCGATGCGCGAGGAGAAGAACCCGAGCGGGACGCCGTCCGCCGGCGGAGGGCCGGCGATCTGGGCGAAATCGTCGTATTGCCGATACGAGGCCCGGTTGTAGCGGGCGATGTCGCCGTCGTAGGATTCGCGCAGGAATTCCACGTAGTTGCGCAACGTCGCCGGCGTTTTGGGCATGATGCGGTCGGGCTCGTTCCAGAGAATCCAGGAGTCGAGCGCCGGCGCGCTCCGCCACCGTTCCACCACGCGGTGGAGGTAGTCTTCCGAAGCGCGGATGAACTCCGGATCCTCGAGCGGGCCGATTTCCTGCGGGCCCGACGAGCGCCGCATCCAACCCGGCGGCGAGACCGACATCAGCGTCGGCACGACGCCCAGCCCGTGTTCGTGGGCGGCGGCAAAAACGGTGTCATAGGTCTCCCACGTCCACTGATTCTGCCGCGGCTCGACATGATCCCAAGGGATGAACACCCGCAGCAGGCGCAGCCGTGCGTCCGCCATTTGCCGCACGAATTGCCGCATGGTCGCAGGGGTGTCGTCGCGGTTGATGAAGAGCTGGCTGCCCAGGCGCGGGAGGGAGGAGACACTCATGGCCGGGTTGGGCCAGCCCCAACATCGCGCGGAGCCACGGGTGGCCTACCGCCGCGCCGGCGCTGGCCGCAGACCGCAGGGCCGGCCGCGGCAAAATGGCGGGAGATCACAGGCAGGGCAGGCACATCCATTGGACAGAGTTTAAGCGAACGCCGGGCACTATTCATTGCCGGATTCCACAAACAATATCTTATTTCGCCCAATCCGCCCGGGGCTGCCCGACGGGCCGGAGCGCCCGTTCGGGGGTGCAACCGGATCGTTGGTAACGGGGCCGCGCACAACGACGATCACCAAAAGCGCCAGTAGATGCCGCACCAGGCGAGCGCGTAGAGGGCGAACCAGAGCTTCACCTGCTGCCACCAGGGGCGCGGCGCGGCGGTTTCGTCGTAGGTGCGGAGCCAGGCAGGCCGCCAGAGAAAGGGCTCCACCTGATCGCTCCCCGGCGGTTTCGTGCGGAACGAAACGATGACGATGAGCAGCATCGTGAGCGCTTGCGCGATCGCGCCGACGTAAAGCCAATGGAGCTTGGCGCCGGCCGCCCACACGCCCAAGGCGAGCGCGATTTGGATGAGGAGACCGCCGACGAGGCCGGCGATGGCTCCGGCGTAGCTGGTGCGCCGCCAGAAAATGCCGAGCAGGATCACCGAGATGAAGGGCGTGGCCATGTAGGTGACGCCGGTCTGGAAGAACTTGAAGAGGCCGATGTGCGCGATGGCGGGCGCGACGATCGCCGCCAGCGCCAGCGCGGCACCGGCGGCCACGCGTCCGGTCCTGATGAGTTCGGCATCGCCCGCTTCTTTGCGCCAGAAGCGGCGATAGACATCGAGCGAGAAGATGGTGGCGACGGAATTGGCGAGGGCGCTGACGGTGGACATCACCGCGGCGAAGAAGCCCGCGAGGATGATGCCGCGAACGCCCGAGGGCGCAAAGGTCGCAAGAGCATACGCGAACGCCTGGTCCTGCTTGTCGGGCAGCAGCGATGGGTCGCGGTGCATGATGTCGAGCCAGTGATAGACGACGAGGCCGAGCAGGCAGGTGACGAGCGGGCGCACGAGGTTGATGAAGCCCGCGAAGACGATGCCCATCATGCCGTCCCACGTGCTGCGCGCGGAGAGCACGCGCTGAATCATCACCTGGTTCGTCGATTGATAAAACAGGAAGACGCCAACCGACGCGAGCACGAGGCCGAGGAAGGGCGCCTCGGGGTCGGCGGGCGGGCCATAGAGATGGAAGCGCCCGGGCGCGGCGGCGACCATCGCCGCCCAGCCGCCGGGGATTTTTCCGAGCGCGGCAAAATACAAGACGATGCCGCCGCCCACCAGCAGCACGCACTGCACGGCATCGGTCCACATCACCGAGCCGAGACCGCCGAGCAAGGTGTAACTGCCGGTGAGCAGGACGATGCCGGCGAGCACGGTCCAGGGCGGCCAGCCGGTGAGCTCGCTCAGCGTGAGGCTGCCGCCGTAGAGCACGGGCGGAAGGAAGATGAAGACGTAGCCCAGCAGCATGACACCGCTGTAGATGCCGCCGCAGGCCGGGCCGAAGCGCCGGTTCAGCAATTCGGGCACGGTCATGATGCGGTTGCGCAGATAGAGCGGGATGAAAAAGACGAGCATCAGCGAATACGTCGGCAGGGCCCACCATTCCCAATTGGCGATGGCCAGACCGCCCTTGTAGGCGGCTCCGACCGTGCCGACGATTTGTTCGCTGGAAACACTGGTCGAGACGAACGCCGCGCCGATGAGCCACCATGGCATGGTGCCCGACGCGAGAAAATAACCCTCGGTCGTGCGCTCGACCTTGCGGGCGGCGAGCAGGCCGACGATGACAACACCGAGCGTCGCCCCGACGATGATGACGGCGTCGAGGCTGGAAAGGTGAAAGAGGTCAGGCGTCATGGGAAACGAGCGGGGCATCGCAGCCCGCTTGCGCGCCGATGGCCCGCCAGTCGAACGGCGCCGCGGCCGGCGGCAGCAGCCGCCAGCGTTGGCGATGCGAGGCGTGCGCGCCGGGCGCGACGGTGAGTTCCCTGCTCAACGTTTCCAGTTCCACGAAGTCCGCGCACGTGAAGACCTCGAGGTTGCAGCCCCCGTCCACGCACTCGTGGGGCGGCGGTGAGTCCGGGGAGTGGATGACGAAGGTCGCGTCGCGTTGCAGCGAGGCGAGCCAGCCCGCCTCGCTGTGCCAGCCGGCCTTTCCGCGCGTGCCGTCCGGCGTCATGGACAGGTGCCCGGCCGCGAGCCGCCAATGCCCGCCGCTGGGCGTGTCCGGCCAGTAACATAATGGTGGCTGCGGGACCGGAGCCACCACGCTGCCGGCCGGCGGCACGCAGGTAATGCCCCACAACGCGCCGCGCCACGGCTGTGCCCCGTGGTTTTCCAAGATGTGCCGCACGTCGAAGCCGCCGCCGTCCGCCGCCGCGCTGATGACGAGCACGCGCCGGGTGCCATTCGCGCCACGCGGCGCGGCGACCCGGAGTTCCGGCCCGTTCACCGCGACGGTGCAAGGTGCGTTGTCGGGCGCATAGGATTCGTCGCCTTCCGGGGCGACAGTAAAGCGATGCCCGCCGTAGAGCCGCCAGTCGCCCAGGCGGAAATCGGTGGTGTCTCGATAAAGCAGATTGGGGCCGTCGCCTCGGCGCAACGCGAGGATGCGCGGGCCGGCGGAAACCCCGACCACCATCTCGCAATCACCCGCGACGCAGCGCACGGCGTCCCAGTCCGACCAACGCACGCGTTCGGTTTTCATGGCAGGATACGGTGGGTCAGGCCGCGCTGCCACGCCTCCAGTCGGCAGAATCCCTCGGCGAAAGCGCAGCCGGCCGCCAGCCCGCGGAAGCGCGACTGGATTTCCATCACCTGCTCCAAATTACTATGGGCCAGTTCGGAAATCGCGGCAAACTGGCTTTTGTGGCATCGCAGCATGCGGAGCTTGGTTTCCATGACAGCGGTGATGTCCACGTATTCCGCGGGCACGAAGCCGAGGCCGGCGATGGTGTCCATGTAATAAACCTGCGTCCGGCCGAAGCGGCAGGCGGACCGGGACTGGTCCGGGATGTGCGGCAGGCCCTTTTGAAAATACGAGTCGAAGACGAGCTGCGCCACGTAGCGATGATCCGGGTGATAGTCGTTGGGGCTGTGGGTGAAAATCACGTCGGGGTCGGCCTCGCGGAGCAGGTCGATCATCACACGGCGCTGGGCTTCGTTGGGGAACACGTGTTCGTCCGTGATGCCCGGCCAGAGCAGCCGCGCCCCGATGATGTCGGCGGACGCCTGCTGTTCTTCGCGGCGGATTTGGGCGAGTTCGGCCGGCGAAATCTTCAAGTCGCCCATGCTCCCGTCGGTGAAGACCGCCATGGTGACGCGGTGGCCTTGCTGGGCGTAGAATGCCAGCGTGCCGGCGCAAAGAATCTCAATGTCGTCTGGATGGGCGCCAATGGCGAGGATGTTCATGGATAGGTGATGGGGGGGTTACTGCTTCTGCCCATGCTCGCCTTTCCCGTCGAGTGCGGCCTCCGCGGCCTTCGCGAAACGCAGCTCCTGCGGCGGCGCGTCGAGGATTTCGCGCGGCAGCAGGCTTTTCGCGAGCACGAGGGCGGAATCGAGCCGGCGGTGGGCGGCGGCGGTCTGGTCCAGTTCGCCGTGCCGCGCGCCCTCGATCACTTCGTCGGAAAATTTTACGGCCTGTCTCAGCGCGCCCTTCAATTCTTTGGCCCGCCCGGCAACGTCGGGCTTCACCTGGGTCACCAGCGCATGCGAAGCGAGGTGGATGGTTTCCGCCCAGTCCGCGATGCGGTCGAGTTTCCGCCCGGCCAGCGCGGCGGCGATTTTCTCGTTCGCTGCGGCGGCGCTTTGCCAGACCACCGGGAGGGGCGCGCCGCCGAAAAGGCCGGCCCATTCGGGCGGTGCTTCCGCCTTCCCGGCGGGGGCGTGACCGGTCTTTCCCTTCGTCTGCTGCCGATGGTCTTCGCTTTCGACGCCGGCGAAGGCCGGTGCAAAGGTGGTGAACGCGGCGAGCACCGTGAGGATTCGGTGGGTTTTCATGTTACGTTTTATTGGGTGGGTTCAGAGCACGCCGTAGCGGTCGTAGACCGCGCGCAGCGTGTCGCCGCGCAGGAGGTCGCGGCGGGAATGGTTTTCCTTCGTCACC
Source organism: Verrucomicrobiota bacterium (assembly GCA_049322455.1). Classification (GTDB taxonomy): domain Bacteria; phylum Verrucomicrobiota; class Verrucomicrobiia; order Opitutales; family Opitutaceae; genus Lacunisphaera. The sequence goes on from JBMOQY010000021.1 coordinate 67,626, forward strand.
TTTTCATACGCCTGGGCAAGCGCCTGGTCCTCCACCGCCCGGGGGAGAACGACCACGCCGTCGAAGTCGGCGAAGATCAGTTCGCCCGGCTGCACCAGCACATCGCCGCAGCGCACCGGCACGTCGTAGGCCATCACCTTTCCACGACCCATGCTGTCAAGCGGGCGGATGCCCGCATAAAAAACCGGGAACTTCATCGCCATGATCTTGCGGCAGTCGCGGATGTTGCTGTCGCAGAGGCAGCCCGTCGCGCCGTTGTGCTTGGCGACCGTGCTCATCAGCTCGCCCCACGGGGCGTTCGTGCCGGCCGGGTCGGTGGAATGCACCGCGACATCGCCGGGCTTGAGCGAGTCCATCATCGCGATTTCGAGCCCGTAGGGGGTTTTCGCATCCACGTAGTCCGTGTCCATCCAGCGAAACGTCCGTGCGCGTCCGACGATGACACAGTTCTCCGCATCGAGCGGACGCAGGCGTTGGTGCATCGCGCGGTCGCGGCAGTTGAGCGAGTCGAGGACATCGCAGACGGCCGGGACGTAAAGGTGTTCGCGAATCCAGGCGAACCGTTCGGTATCGTTGGTGAAATGGAGGGGTGTGTTCATGGGCGGGTAAGTTTTAGTTCCAGACAAAAGGCTCCATGCGCCGCGCGATGACGCAGCGTTCGCCGAGGCCGCGCTGGCCGCAGAACCAGCGGAACGACTCCGGGTTCTCCGCGTTCAGCGCCATCAGGTCGTAGTGGTTCGGCACCGCGAAGCGCGGGCGCACCGCCGCCGCGAACTCCGCGGCCTGCTCCGGGCCGGGGTTGCCCCACTTGCCGTTGATGGGCACGAGCATGGTCTCCGGCTCGCGCGGCGCGGCGGCGAGCACCAGCGGATGAAACGCCGTGTCGCTCGTGTGATACACGCTGCGCCCGTTGGCGAAACGCAGCAGATAACCCGTCGTGTCGAGCACGTCCGGGCCCGTCGGCAGCGCGAAGACGCCGCGCACTTCCACCCCGGCAATCGTGCGCGTCTCGCCCGCACCCAAGCGCACGATGCGCTCGGCCGGGACGCCCAGTTCCGGCAGACGCAGCGCGGTCAAATGCGGCGCGACAAACCAGGTCTCCGCCTTGGCCGAATAGCGGCGAATCGTCTCCGGGTCGAGATGGTCGCGGTGGTCATGGGTGATCAGCACCACGTCCGCGCGCAATTCCTCCGGCGCGATCGGCGGCGGATAGAGTCGCGTGAATTCCGGCGCCTGCGCCGCCGCCGAGTCCGTGAGATACGGGTCGATGGCGACCGTCGCGTCGCCCGCGCGGACGATGTAACCCGCCTGGCCGAGCCACCACAACGCGGCCTCGCCGGGATCGAGCGGATGCTGGCGGATGGAATTCATTTCAAGTTCACGCGAAACCGCTGGACCGCCTTCTCGTCGATCTCGATGCCCAGCCCCGACCCTTGCGGCACCGGGATGAAGCCGTCGCCGTCCATTTGCACGGGATTGCGGATGATTTCGCGGAGCATCGGATTCTCGCACACGTTGTATTCGAGGAAGAGCGCGCGCGGCAAGACCGCGTTGAAATGCAGGCTCGCCGCCGTGAGCAGGTCCGTGAGCCACGCGTGCGGGCACACGTCGACGCCGGCGTGCTCGGCCTCCCACGCGATCTTGCGCGCCTGCGTGAATCCGCCGCAGCGCGACAGATCCGGCTGCACGACATCGATCCCGCCGCGCTGGATCAGCTCGCGGAAACCCCACGCCGTCGCCTCCTGCTCGCCCGCCGCGAGCCGCGTCTTCACGCCCGCGGCCTTCACTTTCGCGTAGCCGTCGTAGCACTCGGGATGAAGGAAATCCTCGAGCCAGAAAATGCCGAAGGGCTCCAGATCGCGGCACAACTCGACAGCGTCCTGCGCGCTGCGATTCACCATCCAGCCGGGGTCCACGAGCAGCGCGATTTCCGGTCCCAAGGTGTCGCGCGCCGCCGCCACGAGCGCGATGTCCTGCTGGCGATTCTGGCCGAAGACGCCCCAGCCGAACTTCACCGCGGTGAAACCGCGCGCACGATAGAACTCGCACGCGCGCCGCATCGCGTCGGGCGTCGGGCGGAAGAGCGTCGAGGCATACGCGCGCACGCGGTCGCGCCGCGCGCCGCCCAGCAGTTTGTGCAGCGGACGGCCCGTGGCCTTGCCCATGAGGTCGTGGCAGGCGATGTCGAAACCCGAGAGCACCTGCATCGCCACGCCGCGCCGGCCGTAGTAGATGGTGCCGCGATACACCTTGTCCCACAGCCGCTCGACCTCGAACGGGTCTTCGCCGATGACCAGCGAGCGCAAGCCCTCGAACACGCCCATGCCGCTCTCCGGTGCCTCCACCGCGGCGGCGGCGACGTGCGGCGCGGTCTCCACGTCCGACCAGCCGACGAGACCCTCGTCCGTGGTGACTTTAAGCAGCAGGCAGCGCTTCACGCCATGCGCCTCGTCGCTGCCTTCCGGCGGGCGGTTTTCGTAGGGTGATTCGAGCACGAAGGCTTCGACGTCGGTGATCTTCATGGCTGGTCGGAAAAGGTGAGCGCGACTTTCAGCGCGCGCTCGTGCCGATCGCGCGCGAGCGCGAACGCCTCCGGCCATTGCGCCAACGGGAGCGTGTGCGTGACGATTTCGTGCAGCGCCAGCGTGGGATCGCTCAGGCACTCCAGCGCGTCGTCGAGCCGCTCCTCGTCGTTGCAGGCGCCGACGATTTCCAGCTCGCGCAGATGGAGCGGAACCAGGTCGAGCGCGACCTTATCCGGCAGCGCGCTGAAAACCACAAACCGCCCGCGCGGACGCAGTGCCGCGAGGCACTCCGCCACCGCCTCGACGGAACTGACGGCGAGAATGGCGACATCCACGGATGACCGGCCGGCGGTGCTGACCTTTTCCACGCCGGGAATCGCTCCGAGGCGAAATGGCTCGCGGCCGGCGACGACGACGCGCCGCGCCCTGGCCCGCACCGCCAGTCGCGCGATGATGTTGCCGAAGGGCCCGTCGCCCGCGATCAGCACGTCGCGGCCCCGCACGTCGCCCGCCCGCGCGATGGCTTGCAGGCAGACGGCGACCGGCTCGAGCAACACGCCCACCGTCGCGGGCACGGCGTCCGGCAGGCGCCGCACGCGGTCGGCGCGCTGGACAAAATATTCGGCGAAGGCGCCGTCCCGGTCGCTGCCGAGATGGCCCATGCGGGCGCAAAGATGGCCGAAGCCGCGCGTGCATTCCGCGCATTCGCCGCACGGCACCACGGGATGCGCCGCGACGCGCATCCCCGGCGCAAACTCACGCACCGCCGCCCCGCCCGCGACGACCACGCCCGCCGCCTCGTGGCCGAGCACACGGGGCAGCGCGATGGCGAAGGGATTGCGCGCGAGATCGTGCAGGTCCGAGGTGCAAATCGTCGCCGCGCGCGTGCGAATGAGCACGTCGTGCGGTCCGGGCGTCGGCACCGGCAACCGGGTCAGGGCGAGCTCGTTGAGTCCGCGCATTTGCAGCGCTTGCATGGTGGTGGGCGGATTCATGAAAGGGGGCGGCGGGCGGGAGGCGGCACGCCGAGCAAACCCAGCGTGTCGCGGTGGATGATGGCTTCGATCGCGGCCTCCGGCACCGGCGGCAGGCCGCTCTGCGCGAGAATGGCGTTGAGGCCGCGCACGCCGGCGAGCGAACTGCCGGTGGTCGTGAACGGAAAATCCGAGCCGAAGAGCACTTTCGCTTCCACGCGATACTCCACGAGCAGCCGCATCGAGTTGTAGAATTGCCAGGGGCGGTAGTAGAGAGCCGAGAGGTCGGCGAAGACGTGCGGGTGCCGCCGGATCACCGCGATGGTTTCGCCCTCCCACGGATGGCCGAGATGCGCGAGCACCATGCGGAGTTCGGGGAAATCCACCGCCACCGCGTCGAAATGCGCGGGCCGCGAATAGTCGAGCAGCGTTCCGCCCACGAACGACGTGCCCGCGTGAAAGAGCACCGGCAGGTGGTGTTGCTGGCAATAGCGGTAGATTTCGCGGCAGCGCGGGTCCTGCGGATGCACGCCCTGGTAAAGGGGCGCGAGCTTCACGCCGACCGCGCCGAGGTCGCGGTGGCAGCGTTCGAGTTCCTCCAGACAATCGGGTCGCACCGGATCCACCGCGGCAAAGAACAGCAGCCGCTCCGGCGCGCGCGCGACGTGCGCGGCGACGGCGTCGTTCGGGATGTTCCAACCGGTCGCCTGCGCCTGCAGCCCGAAAACCACCGCCACATCCGCCGCGCGTGTCGTCTCCAGGTGCCGCTCTCCCACGTCGCCCCAGGCCGCCACGTCCACGCCGCACCGCGTCATGTCCGCGCGGAGGCCCGGTCCGAGGTCGAGCTCCGGGCGGAAAAAATGGGTGTGAACGTCAACGATCATGTGGTTTCCAAAACGACGGTTCAGTCGGCGCGCGGGGTGGCTTGCGGTGCCGGCGCGGGCAAGGGGACGATTTGCCAGCCTTCGGTGCCGAGGCGGAGGTCGCGCTCGACGAATTCCCACACGACGACTTTTGCGTGCGCGAGCAATTGCGGGCGGCGGAAGAGTTCCTGCCGCACGAGGGTCGAAGCGCCCCCATCGTTGATAATGCTGGCGAGCGGACGGCCCAGCGCCCGCGCGAGGTGCGCGACGAAACCGGCGTGGCCCGGCTCGTCCTGCTGATAGATGCGGAGGAAACTGTCGCCCAATACGAGCACGTCGGATTTCGGATCGTCGGTGTAAGGCGCGGCGTTGTCGGCGCGGACTATTTGCACGCTGGCGACGGACTCGGGCGCGATGCGTTTCTCGATTTCCGGCGAACGCGACATTTTCGCGATGTCCCCGAGCCGCGACAGGGATGCGGGCTTGCGCTCGTAGGCCACCGGGCCGCGGGTAAGCCAGCCGCGCGCCAGGATGCGGTTCGCGACCGCCTCGGCGGCCAGTTCCATGCCGGCCGGCGTCCAGTGGCTGTCCTGCGCGAGGTAGAGCGGTGCCGCCGAAGTCCGGCGCGCGTCCCGATAGAGCGCGAACAGATCCAGCACTTCCACGCCCGCGGCCTGGCATTGGGCGAGGAAGGTGCGGGTCTCCCGGCTGATGGCCTGGCCGGGCGGCGCGGCGAGGCGGGTGAGCTTTTCGGGATAAACGCTTTCCTTGTTCGGCGCGGGCAGCAAGAGGAGCCGGATGCCGCGCGCGGCAAGGTCGTCGCGGAAACGCACCACGGCGCCGAAGGCGTCGCGCGGGGTCGAGTCGCGCTTCTGCGGGCGCTGCGTGAGGAAGCCCACGCCGGGCTGGTAGAAGAGCCAGCCGTCGCGCCCCACGAGCGCCTTCTCCCCCGCCTCGCGCAGCGCGAAGAATTGCGCCGCCTGCATCCACGGGCGCAGCGCGCGCACCGTCACGCTGGCGTCCTCCAGGGCCTTGTCGTAGGCGCGCAGGTTCTCCGGCGTCGGTCGCGTGGCGAAAATTTGGAGCGCCCGCGGCCATTCGCCGCGCTGCGCCTCGACCATGATTTGGATGAGCGGCGGCGCCGCGAGCATCGCCAGAAAGACGACAATCAGGCAGCGGCCCGGAGCGCACGGAATGGAAGGCGGCGGACTCGCGGGGCGAGACTCGGCAATGGCGGACTGGGCGTTCGGGTGCATCGCGGGTTCAGAACTGAAAATAGAGGAACGGATTGCTCGCCTGCGAAAACATGGCGAGCAGGGCGACGGCGAAGGTGGGGGCGATGACGAGCGCCTTCGGCCACGTCACCGACTCGCTCCACTCGTGCGCCTGGCGCGGCACGCACAACAGCACCGCGGCGGCGGCCATGAACGCGAGCTTGCCCGGCGCGTAGAGTTGCGCTCCGAGGAGCGCGGTGGCTTCCGTGGGCAAACCGCCGCCGAACATCGCCCGGAAGTAGTCGAGCGCGGCGGGGAGCGATTCGGCGCGGAACCAGACCCACGAGCCGAGCACGAGCACGAAGGTCGCGGCAATGCGCACGGCGGGCGGGAGCCGCTGGTAGGCGGGTTTGCGGCCCGCCCAGCGTTCGGCGATGAGCAGCGCGCCGTGATACGCGCCCCAGACGATGAACGTCCAGTTCGCCCCGTGCCAGAGGCCGCCGAGGAGCATGACGATGGCGAGGTTGGCGTAGGTGCGCGCGCTGCCGCGGCGGTTTCCGCCGAGCGAAATGTAGAGGTAGTCGCGCAGGAAGCTGCTCAGCGAAATGTGCCAGCGCCGCCAGAAATCGGTGATGCTCTCGGCGCGATACGGCGCGTCGAAGTTCTTCATGAACTCGAAGCCGAACATCCGCCCCAGCCCGACGGCCATGTCGGAATAGCCGCAGAAGTCGAAGTAGATCTGGAAGGCATAGGCGAGGACCCCGAACCACGCGGCGGGCGCGTCGAGCGATTGCGCGCCGAATGCCGTGTCGGCCACGGTGCCGATGGGATTGGCGAGCAGGACTTTCTTGGCGAAACCGAGCATGAACAGCGCCGCGCCCGAGGCGAAGCGCCGCGAGGTGTGGGTCCGTTCCTGCAGGTCGTGCGCGACGGTGTTGTAGCGGATGATGGGCCCGGCGACCGACTGCGGGAAGAGCGCGATGTAGCAGGCGAAATCCGGAAACGAGCGCGCCGCCGGGGCGATCCCGCGATAGACATCCACGGCGTAGCTCAACGCGTGGAAAACATAGAACGAGATGCCGATGGGCAGCACGACCTGCCACACCCGCACGCCGTCCGCCCCAAACAGGGCAAGGACATGATTCCAATTGGTCTGGAGGAAGACCCAGTATTTGAAAAAGCACAGCAGTCCGAGGCTCAGCACAATGGCCGCAGTGACGCTCCACCGGCGCTGCCGCGGGCTGGCGCCGGGTTGCGCAACGAGGCCGCCGCAGACGTAATTGACCGCCGTGATGAAGAACATGAGCAGGACAAACCATGGGTTCAGCCAGCCGTAGAAGATGTAGCTGGTGAGAAGCAGCCAGGCGTTGCGCCACCGCGAACTCGCGGGCAGGGCGTAGTAACCCGCCAGCACCAGCGTCAGGAAGTAGAAGACGAAAATGTAGGAGGTGAAGACCATGAGTTATTCGGCGGCTGCGGGTGATTCAGTCTGCGCGCGGCGGCGGATTCGATGTCTGATGGGATTCTGGACCGGGTGCCGGCGCAGATTCATGGGGAGGGCCGCGCTCATTGCAGTGCGACGGACTTGTCCGCCCCGAAGCGAAGGATTTTTCCGTTCACCTTCACCGTCTTCAGGCCCTCCACCGGCGGAAGGTGCAGCCAGACTTTTCGCGGCGGAACGCGAAAGGCCGGCTGGTAAGTGATGTCGAGTGTCTCGCCATCCGGCGAGAGACGGGTCTCCACCGTGACCGGGCCGTGCTCCGTCGGCATGTTTTGGAAAAACGCCGTCTTGCCCGGCACCAGCCACGCCAGGGGCATCAGGCGGAGCAGATGCAATTCATCGGGCTGCAACTGATCGTCGATCACGGCGAGTCGCGCCAGATACACCGCGAGCGGCGCGGAAAAGACATTGCCGGTGATGCCCCCGCGGGTCTCGCACGAGATCCGTGTCTGGCGCGACATGGAGCCGGCGAACAGGCTATACATCCCTTCGAGAAACCGGCTGCGGTCGCCCTGTTGCCAGGAATGGAAGACGTTCCACGAATAACACGGCTCGCAGCTCGACATCTCGTGGATCAGCACCGGGACCTGCCAGCAACTGGAGTCAGGCCGGAAAAACCGGTGCTGCGGTCCCGAGCGAAACCACGCGCAGGCATCCTGCATCAGCGGGTCGCTGGCCTCCATGAGGCCGGCAAAGACCAGGAAGAGCGGGCCGGCGTCGAGATAGAAGGCGTGCCGCGTTTCGCTTTTTTCGCCCCCCGCCAGAGTGGTGGGCGCAAATTGCCGGGACCGGCCCTGCTCGTCGCGCCAGGCCGGCATCTGCCGGGATTTGTCGCGCATCGCCTTTTGAAAAGTCTCGCGATAGTCGTCAGCCTCGCGGGCGAACTCGGCCGCCCGCGGGTGCCCGATCCGCTGCAGCAGTCTCACGGCGGCGGCCAGCCCCTTGTAGTTCCAGCCGATGGACCAAACCGCCTGGATTTCAGTCCGCTTGTCGGTCGCCACGGCCGGTGGCAAGAGCCCCTCGTAGCCTCCGTGGTTTTTCTTCCGTCGCGCCTCGGCTATCCACTCGCAGGAGCGGACGATGGCCGGGGCGGCTCGCGCGATGTATGCCTGATCGCCGGACAGGAGCCCGTGCATTGCGAGGGTGTAGAGCACGGCGCCGTTGTCGGCCAGCCAGTCGATCGATTTGTAGAGGGCGGGCGTGCTGAGGTAGCCCGGGTGCAGGTCGTAGGCGGAGCCGGGTGGCTTCACCGTGCCCTGCTCCTCCAGGAAAATGTTCAGGTAGCGCTCCACCATCCCATGATGGCCGAGCGTATCCATGAGCATCACCAGATCCATGGAACCCGGCGTCGTCCACAAATCCGCATACGCCCACGAGCCGTTGACCTTGCTGTATTTCCCCGTGGCGGGATTTTTCTCGGTGAGCACATGGCTGAAGCGGACGCTTTGCCGGATGCTGTCGTTGATGTCCGCCTCGGGCACGTCGAACCGCGTCGCGCTCGCGAGGGTTTTTTGCCAATGCCGGCGCGTCTCGCGGAGCGCCTCGTCGTAGCCCATCGCCAGTTCGGCGTCGAACACCGGGCGTTCGCCCGGCACCATCGGGAGCAGCAGGTCCACGTGCGCCCCTTTTTTGGCCGGCAACCGCACGTGCAGCTTGGACCACTGCGGTTCGTTCTTCGCGGGAGAAAACAGGATCGCGGTGCAGTCGCCTCCGGGCGCCACCGCCAGGCGCACTTTGGCGTCGCCTTCCAGCAGGCGCAGTCCCTTCGCCGGTTCGATATCGCCGCTCTCGGGCGCGAGCGGCCGGGGATAACGGGACTGCTCATGCCGGAAGCGCACGTTGTCGCGCGTGGACATCCGGGCGGTGATGTGCGGCGCCTGCAGCAGCAGGTTGAAGCCGTAGTGCTCTTCCGTCGGCAGCGCCTCGATCAGGCCGGACACGCTGAGCCGAATCCAGAGATACAGAGGCTCGTCGCCGGTTTGGACGTCGCCGCCGCCTTTGAGGTGGGCAAACACCTCCGAGCGCAACAGCAGCCCGTCCTTCGCCCATTCCGACCAAAGCACCGGGGCATCGTCCTCTTTCCAACCCTGGCGGATCATGCCATCGTCGTGTCGCAACCCGACGGCTCTCCATTCATCGTGGGTCTCGTCCTCGCTTGGCGCGATGGTTAGTTGCAACCCTTGCCCCGCCCAGGACTGCGACCGGCGGTTCATATCGGGCTTGGCCAGGATCGAACCGTTCCACAGGACGTTGAAGCGGAAGAGATGGTCGTTCCAGCCGATGGGTGTCCAGATATTCGGAAGATCGGTCCACCATTCCGACGCGATCTGGTAATTTGCCTCGATCGCCGGCTGGGACGCCGTGGCCGGAGCCGTCCGGCCGTGGCACGGCAAGGCTGCGGCGATCCAGCAAACGCCGAGAAGCAACGGGATTCTCATGGGCAACGGCAGGTTCGTTCGGTTGGGGCAGTCGTTCGCCAGGCTTAATTCTCCGCCAGATTCGTCCACACCGCCCAAAACGCCGGTCCGGTGTGCTGGCCGAAATACTTGTCCACGATGCCACCCATGTAGTGGTCGTCGATCGGCGTCTCCAGCGCCAGCCGGTGCAACTGGCCCGCGCGGAATTCGCGCAGCGTGCCGCCGATGCCCTTCGCCCGGCTGTCGCCCGCCTCGCCGCGCGGTTTCCACGGATTGTAGTGCCCGACGTAGATGATTGCGCCTTTCGCCACCGTGCCGCGATGCACGGTGACGACTTCGTATTTCAGGATGGTGGCGTAGTCGTAGAGTTCGCGCTGGAAAATCGCGCCTTCGGGGATCTCGACGAGGCGGGCGGTGACCTCGATGCTGCCGAGAGATGTCACCTGCGGATCCTCCCCGGAGTTCGGGGCGGATTTGTTGCAGGAAGCGAGCGCGAGCGCCGCGAGAAGCAGCGCCGCATTTCGGCCGGTGGAGAAGAGCCAGGATTGCATGATGATTATTCTTTGGTAAGGGGTTGACGGGGCGCCGGCGCCTCGCTGAGCGTCCAATGCGGCTCCCATCCGGGGCCGAGGTCGAGCCAGCGCGCCGGCTGGGCGCCGGGGAATTGCTGGCGCAGCATTTCGCTGTCGTCGCCGATCATCGGCGTGTCCGCCCGGCGGGCCACGGCCATCGTGGTCTGCGATTTGCCGACCGCGCCGAGGTCGGCGACGCTGCGGGTGAAAAGCACGAACTTCGCGTCGGGCGAGGAACACGCGCCGTAGATGTGCCGGCCTTCCTCGGCGAAGAGCATGGTCCGGTCGCGTCCGTCGGCGCTCGCGATCCACAACTGGGCGCGTCCGCCCTGCTTGGGGATGATGCCGCGCGCATACAGGATGTGCTGGCTGTCGGGGCACCAATCCGGCGAGCAGTTGTAACGCTCGGTCTCGCTCACGGCGGCGATTTTGGCCTCGCCGTCCGCGAGGCGTCCGATGGTCCAATACGTGCCCAGACCGTTCGCCGTGCCGGTGAACGTCTTGCCGTCGGGCGACCAGATCAGTTGTTCCATGATGCCCTGGCGCGGGAGGGTGCGCAGGATTTTGCGGCTCTCCACGTCCACGATGTTGATGCCCTTGGGCGTGAGCGAGGCCAGCTGCCGGCCGTCCGGGCTCCAGGAAGCCCACGGGAAATCGCGGCCATAGACCACGGCGTTGCGACCGTCCGCGTCGGCGAGAACAAGGTCGAAGGTGCCAAAGGTGTTGTTGTTCAGGACGTCGGTTTTCCCCAGCCGATAGTAGAGGATGCGCCGGCCGTCGGGGGAGAAACGCACGCCGGCCTCGCTGAACTCGCGGGTGTCGGTGAGCGCGCGGCGCTCCGAGCCGTCGGGTCGCATCACAAAAAGATCCCAATCGCCGTGTGGTGTCTGCGCGCTGAAGGCAATCCAGCCGTGGGTGCGCAACTCCGCCGCGAGCTGTGGATCGCGAGCCGGGGCCGGTTCGTCGTCGGCGAAGGCCGCGGCGACGAGGGTGAGGCAGGAGACGCAGAGGAGGAACGGAAATGTTCGAGTTTTCATCGCTTGGTATCGGTCGTGGTTGTCGGGGTGCCCGCCGGGCTTTCGCTCAGGGTCCAGGACGGCTCCCAGCCCGCAGGAAGATTCAAAACAGGACCGCTCTTGGCGCCGGGATGCAGGGCGCGCAGGTCCACGCTGTCGCCGCCGATGATCGGCGCGTCGCTAAGTCGCATGAGCCCCATCGGCGCGCCGCCGCGCTCCGGATCGCCGTCCTCGCGAACATTGCCGGTGAAGAGCACGTATTTCCCGTCTGGCGAGACGTATCCGCCATAGACATGTCGCCCGTCTTCGCCATAGAGGAGCCGCCGGTTGCGGCCATCCGCCTCCGCCATCCACAATTGGGTCCAGCCTTGGCCGCGATTGGCCTTCTGGCCGGCCGGGCGGTTGGAATAAATGATCCGGCTGCCGTCGGGAAACCAGTCCGGCGTGCAGCAATTGAAGCTGCTCACGGCGCTGGTCTCGCCCGTGGCCGCCTGCATGCGCGCAATGCTCCAACCCGTGCCGAAGGAATTCGACACGCCGCACAGCCACTGGCCGTCGGGCGACCACGTGACCTGCTGAAAAAACCCGTGGCGGGGCAGCAGGCGCGAGACCTTGCCGGTCGCGGCATCCGCGAAAGCCACGCCCTTGATGCTGAGGCTGGCCAGTTCGCGCCCGTCGGGACTCCAGCTGGCCCACGGCAGCTCGCCCTCCGCGCCGAGCGAGTGAGCGCCGGAGCCGTCGCTGTTCGCCACGACGAGCTCACCCTGTTCGCCGTAGCGATTGCCATCGATCGTCTCGGCGCGCTTCAGCCGCCGGTAGAGCAACCGCGTGCCGTCGCGCGAGAACTGGGGCGCGGCCTCGTGCCATTCCGGTGTGCGCGTGAGGGCGCGAGATTGCGAGCCATCCGGCCGCATGAGAAAAAGATCCCAGTCGCCCTGCTCGGAGCGCGCCGCAAAAATCACCCAACCCATCCCGCGCACCTCGGCGGCGAGCTGCGCCACCTCGGGCGATGGATCGGCGGCTCCGGCCAGCGGGGCGAGCCAGACGAGCAGTGAACCATACAAACATGCCTTCACGATAGGCAGGCTGGCAGGAAACCACCGCATCGTCACGGGCATATCGTTACCTACTGTAAAAAGCATGCGGTCGATGCGCTGGAGTAAAGCAAGGCTCATGGCTGGGTTGCGCCTACCGGCGACGAGCAACGGGCCAAGTCGCACCGCGCGGTGCGCCGACGCGGCAGATTTCCAAAGGGCGGGTGGTTTTTTCCATCCCCGCAAGCCTAACCGAACGCCGGCCGCCATTCATTGCCAGATTCCACAAACAATATATGTTTTTGCCCAATCTGTTTGCCCCACCGGCGCCTTCAAACCACATTCCGCATCCTCCCCATGAGCAACCCCGCCCCGGCTCGCCGCAATTTTCTCAAAGCCACCGCCCTGCTCGGTCTCTCTGCGGCCGCCACCCGGCTGGGCGCGCAATCCCCGCCGCCCGCAGCGACAGCAGCTCCGGCGTCCCGTCCCGACGTAAGCATCACCGATGTGCGCGCCTACGTCCTGGGTCAGGCAGTCCTGGTCGAAGTCGTCAGCGATGCCGGAGTCTCGGGCTGGGGCGAGTGCGCATTCGACGGGAGCATCTTGATGAAAACGTTGGTGGATTCACACCTGAAGAAAGAGGTGATCGGCCAGAATCCTTTCGATGTGCGCAGGCTCTGGGACCGGATGTTCTTTGAAAACCACGACCTCGGCCCCGGCGGCGCGCTCCCCAATGCGATTGCCGGCATCGACATCGCGCTGTGGGATCTCAAGGGACGCCTCCTGGGCCAGCCGATCTACCATCTCCTCGGGGGCCGCTATCGCGATCGCATCGAGGCTTACGGCAGCGTGCCCGTGCGCCGCGGAGAGGTCAGCATCGACGCCTGCGTGAAGTCGTGCCTGAGGTTCGTCGAGCAGGGCTTCAAATGCATCAAGGTCCGCATGCAGATCCGCGAGCATCATTTGAACCCGGATCCGGATCCGACGTTCGCCTACGCCGCCGCCGTGCGCCAGGCCATCGGCGACGACATCGTTCTCATGATTGACGCCAACAACGGCTACTCCGCCCAGCGCGCGATTTCCACCGGCCGCCGGCTGTTCGAGCAGTGGAATGTCACCTACTTCGAGGATCCCGTCAGCGATCAAAATCTCGCGGAGATGGCACAAGTGACCGCCGGCCTGAACGACCTGGAGATTGTCGCCGGCGAGAAATGCTACACGCGCTGGCAGATCAAAGACCTTATCGTCCAAGGCAACGTCGACATCATCAACCCCGACGTAATGAAAGTGGGCGGAATCACCGAAATGGAGAAACTCGCGGTTCTGTCCGCGTGCTTTCACAAGCCGATCCAGATGCACAATACGCGGCCGACGATCGCGACGGCGGCGTCCCTGCACTGCATGGCCTCGACCCCCCTCGTCGCGCGTTTCATCGAATATCCGGTGGTCGGCACGGCGTTCGACGGGCTGATGAAGCTCTTCCGTAATCGCGTGAAACTTGAGGACGGGATCCTCTTCGTCCCCAAAGGGCCGGGCCTCGGTCTCGAGGTGGACGCCGAAGCGGTGAGAGCCCGGGCCGCCCAAATCCAAAGGTGAGCGGGTTTGATGGCTTTTCCGGTTCGAATGGATTCGCCCCATCTCCGGGCGCGATCGGCCTCTTCGCGGCGGAGGCGCATTCCCCGATCCCGTTTCGGCTGACCGCGGCCTGCCCGGCGGCGCAAAAACTGTGGGATCGTCTGACGGCGGCAAACTGCCGCGCGTCGGGAATCCCCGGGCTTCGGCAATGAAAGCCAAGGCCCGTATCGTCGGCTGGAAACTGTGGCTTGCGCGTTGCGCGGCACTCGTGGCCGCGCCCGCGATCTGCCTTGGGCTGCTCGAACTGGGACTGAGGCTCGCGGGGTTCGGTTACCCGACGGCCTTCCTGCTGCCGGCCGCGCATCAGGGACGGGAGATTCTCATTCAGAACCATCAATTCGGCTGGCGGTTCTTCGGACGCGCGCTCTCGCGGGCGCCGTATCCGATTGCGCTCTCGCGGTTGCCCGCCCCGGAGACGGTGCGGATCTTCGTGCTGGGCGAATCGGCGGCGAAAGGCGAACCGCAGCCCGCGTTCGGCCTGCCGCGCATGCTGGAGGCCATGCTGAGCCTGCGCCATCCGGGCGTGCGCTTCGAGGTCGTCAACGCCGCGATGACCGCGATCAACTCGCACGCCATCCTGCCCATGGCGCGTGACTGCGCCGCCGCGGGCGGCGACATCTGGGTGATTTACATGGGCAACAACGAGGTCGTCGGGCCGTTTGGCGCGGGCACGGTCTTCGGGCCGCAGGTGCCGCCGCTCCCGCTCGTGCGCGCGAGTATCGCGCTCAAGGCGACGCGCACGGGCCAGTGGCTCGATACGCTCCGCCAACAGGCGGCAGAATCGCCGGCCGAGCCCGCCGAGTGGCGCGGCATGGCCATGTTTCTCGAACAGCAGGTGCGGGCCGACGACCCGCGGATGGCCGGCGTCTACCGGCATTTCCAGCGCAACCTCGCCGACATCATCGCCGCCGGGCGGAGTGGCGGCGCGGGGATCGTCGTGAGCACGGTGGCGGTCAACCTAAGGGACTCCGCGCCCTTCGCCTCGGCCCATCGCGGCGGTTTGTCCGCCGCGGATAAAACAGTCTGGGAGGCACTCTACCAGCGCGGTGTCGCGGCCCAATCCAACGGACAAACGGCCGCGGCGGCGAACCTGTTTCGCGAGGCCGCGCACATCGACGACCGCTTCGCCGAACTGCGCTTTCGCCAGGGGCAGTGTGCGCTGGCCGCCGGCGAAACCGCCGGGGCGCAGCGTCACTTCCAAGAGGCGCGGGACCTGGACACATTGCGGTTTCGCTGCGACAGCACGCTCAATGCGATCACGCGCCGGACCGCTGCGGGGCGCGAGCGCGTGCGGCTGGCCGATGCGGAGCGTGCGTTCGCCGAGGCCAGCCCGGCGCAATCCCCCGGCTCCGCCTTCTTCTACGAGCACGCGCACCTGACTTTTGAGGGCAATTACCTGCTTGCGCGCACGATCGGGGCGGAGGTCGAGCAATTGCTCGCGGAGGGAATCCGCGCGCGGACCGCAACGAACGTGCCGTGGCCGACCGCGGCCGACTGCGCGCGCCGGATGGCGTGGGGCGATTGGACGCTGATGGCGGCGCTGAAGGCCATCTACGTGCGGCTGAACGAGCCGCCCTTCACCGGGCAGGCGAATCGCGATGCGCAAGTGCGCGCCATCCGCGCGCAGATGGAACGCCTGCCGTCGCCGCAGGAACGCGTGAACACGGCGCGAAAAGTCTGCGAGGAGGCGTTGGCCGCGGTGCCGGACGATCCTGTGTTGCACCTGCAACTCGCGGCGTTGCGCGAGCCGAGGGATCCCGTCGGGGCGGTGGCGTCCGTGCGCCGCGCGCTCGATCTGCTCCCGAGCGATCCGGCGGCGTGGAGCCAGTTGGGTGCGTTGCTCGCGCGCCGGCAGGAACACGCCGCTGCGCTGGCGGCAATCGCGCGTGCGGCCGAACTCGATCCGCAGGATGCGAACATCCGCGTAGCCCGCGCGCAGTTGCTCGTGGCCGCCGGCCGGCCCGAGGAGGCGATGCGCGAATTCCGTGACGCGCTCACGCAGCATCCGCGCTCCTGCTCCGGCTGGCTGCGGTTCGGCGAAGCGCTCGAACAGTCCGGCCGCGCAAACGAGGCGGAAGAGTGTTTCGGCCGCGCGCTGGCCGTCCGCCATCCGACCCTGACGGACCGGATCGAACTGGCGCGCTTTTGCCAGAACCGCCAGAAATACGAAGCCGCCGCGACTCACTTTGCCGGGGCGATCGCGTTGAGCCCGATGGACGCCGCGTTGCACGTGGGCGCGGCCCAGACGCTGCTGGCTTTGAACCGCCCGGCCGCGGCCGTGGAACAGTCCGCCGAGGCGGTGCGCCTGGCGCCGGAATCAGCCGAGGTGCGATTGCTCCATGGTGGCATTCTTGGGCAGCAGAACCGGGCCGCCGAGGCCGAGACGCAGTTGCGCGAGGCGTTGCGACTTGCGCCGGGGTTGCTGCCGGCGCGGGTGAAACTCGGCCTCGCGCTGATGCTGCAGGGGCGCGCCGCCGAGGCGCTGGAGCAGTTCGAGGCGGTCTTGCGCCAAAGCCCCTCGAACGAGCAAGCGCTCAGGCACGCGCAGACATTGCGCCGGCAACTCGGCCGGCCGGCGGGCTCAAAATAGCGTGTAGATGAACGGCGCCACGCCCGTGCTCGACAGGAAGACGAGCAACCCAAGAACGAAAAACGCGGCGAGGATCGGCAGCAGCCACCACTTCTTGTTCGTCTTGAGAAATTCCCACAGCTCGCGCGGCAATCCGCCCCGGGACCTGGCCGCAACCGCTTTTTCGAATTCGTTCATGAAGGGTTAAAATTGCTTCAGGTATCGCGCCGGCGGCGGCGGCGCGGCGCGCTCGATCCAGCCGCCCGCCGTTTCCGCCGGGTGCCGCAGGCGCAGCGCATCGCGACCGAGGCAGCGAAAAACCAGCGCGAGCGGCGTCAGGATCGCGAAGAACATCACGGCGAGCATCGTCTGGGTGACGACCCACCCGAGCGGAAATGCGACGACCGTGGCGGCGACAAAGAGCCAGCGGACGGCGGCCGGTATCCAGAGGCCCACCAGACCGGGGAGCGCGACGAGACTGGCCGCCGCGCCGGCGGCCGAGAAGCCACGCGCCGCGATTTGGTGCGCCGCCAGCGCGGCGCACAATACGAACCAGGCCGCGGCGAATTGCCGCAAGACGCGGGGGGCGGGGTCGAGGGGCAAGTGGGACCAGTTCATGGCAGGATCAATCCGGGGCGAACGATGCGAGGTGCGCCGCGCGTTCCCCGGCGGACATCGGGTTCGCGAGCGAGTCCTTGCGCAAGACAAAATCCTCAAGCACGAGCGCATCCATGTCGGTGGCGAAAAAGCAGCGCAAGGCATCGTCAGGCGAGCACACGATAGGTTCGCCGCGCACGTTGAAGCTGGTGTTCACGAGGACGGGGCAACCGGTCTTGCGCTCGAAGGCCTGTAACAGGCGATGGAACCGGCCGTGCCGCTCCTTGTCGACCGTCTGCAGGCGCGCACTGAAGTCCACATGGGTGATCGCCGGCAGCGCGGATCGGATAATATTCACCCGCCGACATAGATTGGGATCGCTCGCCATGATTTTCTGATCGGCGGCGGAGATCGCGGCGCGGTGCTTTTCCAGCACGGGTGCCGTGAGCAGCATGTAAGGGCTTTCCGCTCCGCCGGGCAGGTCGAAAAAATCGGCCGCGCGCTCCCGGAGCACGCTCGGCGCGAACGGACGGAAGCTTTCGCGGAGTTTGATTTTCAGATTCAGCGCCGACTGGATCTCCGGACTCCGCGGATCGGCGAGGATGCTGCGCGCGCCGAGCGCGCGCGGACCGAACTCCATCCGGCCGTGAAACCAGCCCACGATCTTCCCGGCGGCGAGCAGGCCGGCGACCTCGTCGAGCAACGGCGCTTCGGCGGCGAAGCGTTGGCCGGGGATCGCGCGCTCCGCGAGCGTGCGGGCGATGTCGTCGTTGGTGAAGGCGGGGCCCAGCAGGCTACCCTGCTGCGCATCGCTCGCGGGTCGCAGCCGCGGTCGCTCGAGCAGTTGGTGCCAGACGAACAATGCCGCGCCGAGCGCGCCACCCGCGTCGCCGGCGGCTGGCTGAATCCACAAATCGGCAAACGGTCCCTCGCGCCGCAAGCGCGCGTTCGCCACGCAATTCAGCGCGACGCCGCCGGCAAGGACCAGGTTCTTCCTGCCGGTCAGCCGGTGGGCTTCGCGTGCGACGCCGAGGACGAGATCTTCGGTGACGAGTTGGATGCTCGCGGCGAGATCCAGGTGCCGTTGCTCGATCGGCGATTCCGGTGCCCGCGGCGGACCGCCAAACAAGCGGTCGAACCGGGCGTTCGTCATCGTCAGCCCCTGGCAGAAATCGAAATACTCCAGGTGCAGCCGGAAACTGCCGTCGCCCGCCACCGAGACCAGGTGCTTGCGAATCGCGTCGACGAAACAAGGCCGGCCATACGGCGCGAGGCCCATGAGCTTGTATTCGCCGCTGTTGACCTTGAATCCGCAGTAGTAGGTGAAGGCGGAGTAGAGCAGGCCAAGCGAATGGGGGAACCGCTGTTCGCGCAGCAGCCGGATGCGGTTCGCCTCGCCGACGCCGATCGTCGCGGTGCTCCACTCGCCGACCCCGTCGAGGGTCACAATCGCCGCCTCGTCGAACGGGCTCGGGAAAAACGCGCTCGCCGCGTGGCTCTCGTGATGCTCCGGAAAAACGAACCGGCCCGCCGGCACCGCGGGCAGGTGCTGGCGGAGCACCTGGCGCAGATGGATTTTGTCTTTCAACCAGGCCGGCAGCGCGCGGCGAAAGCTGCGAAACCCGGCGGGCGCAAAGGCGAGATAGGTTTCCAGCAGCCGGTCGAATTTCAGCAACGGCTTCTCGTAAAACGCGACGTAGTCGAGCGCCTCCGGCCGGATCCCGCCGGCGCGCAGGCAATACGCGACCGCCTCCGTCGGAAACGAAGCGTCGTGTTTCCGGCGTGTGAACCGCTCCTCCTGCGCCGCTGCCACGATGCGCCCGTCCACCACGAGCGCGGCGGCGCTGTCGTGATAAAACGCGGAGAGGCCGAGGATGTTCGTCATCGGGGCGGGGCCGGCCAAGGCGACGGGTTTTTCCGCAGCCGGATCGGTCGCACGCGGTGTCCTGGGGGGATTTTCGCCATCGGCTTGAGAGGAACATCATTGGGCGGCCGGGCGATGCCAAAAATCGCCCGGTGGTCAAAAAACGACCAGGCGCGCCTTCGCCGGGCAGGTTTTCGCGGCGAACGGTTTTCATGCGCGAGAGTAAAAACAAACAAACTTTACGTTTTCCCACATTGATGCCTGCCACGTTTCGGGGCTACTATGCGGCGGTTTTCACCCCCTGATGTTCACCGCTTTGGCCACCTCGCACCCTTGGACGCCACCGCCACGTTCTAGTTCTGACTTGGCGGCGCTCGAGCCTCGCTTTCGGGTGAACCCCGGGTGCGAGAGGCGGGCGGTGCCCGGAAACTTTCTTGCGCGCCACCAGACCGCATCAAGCCGCGAACATCAGGTCTCATTCGAATGAAAAGCCACCACCGGCTCCTCTGCCTTTCCGCCGCGCTTGCGCTCGCCGGCCCGCCGGTCGTTCACGCCCAGACCGCCGCGCCCGACGCCCGGCCGAACATCCTCCTTATCACCGCCGACGACCTCGGCTGCCTGCTCTCAAGCTATGGCGAAAAACGCATCGCCACCCCCAAGCTCGACGCGCTCGCGGCGTCGGGCGTGCTGTTCAGAAACGCCTATGTCGCGGAGTCCTCCTGCAGCCAGTCGCGCGCGGCGTTGCTCACCGGACTCTGGCCGCACCAGAACGGGCAGGTCGGCCTCGCGGGGCTTGGGTTCCGGATGCATCCCAACCAGCGGACCCTGCCGGCGCTGCTCAAGGCGGCGGGCTATCGCACCGGCATCATCGGCAAGCTTCACGTCGATCCCGCGAAAGATTTTCCGTTTGACTGGATGCCACCCAGAGTGGGGATGGCCGTCACCCCGACCCGCCGGGTGCGATGGGTGGCCGCGCAGAGCCGCGATTTTTTCGCGTCGGCGAAAGCGGCGGGCCAGCCGTTCTTCTATTATGTAAACTACTTTGACCCGCATGTCCCGCTGACGCAGGCCACCAACCAGGTCGAAGGCCTGCCGGAGAAGCCGCTCACCGCCGCCGACATCAAGGATCCGCTGCCGCTCGGCGCGCCGGACGAGGCGAGAAACCGCCTCGCTACCGCGCGAATGCTCAACGCCATTTCCCGCGTTGATACCGGCGTCGGCCTGTTGCTGGACGAACTACAAGCGGCCGGCCTGGCTGACAACACGATCGTCATCTTCGCTGGCGACAACGGCACCGCCATGCCGCGCGCCAAGACGTGGAGCTACGAAGCTGGCGTCCGCGTGCCGATGATCGTGCGCTGGCCCAGCGGCGCCAAGCCCGGTCAGACGCGCAACGAACTGGTGTCGCTGCTCGACGTGATGCCGACGCTGCTCGCAGCCACGGGGGTCAAGCCGCCCGAAAACCTCGTTGGCGCCGCACTCCAACCGTTGCTACGCGGCGAGCCGGCGAAGGATTGGCGCGAGTTCCTGTTCACGGAGATCAACTTCCACGGGCCGCAGATGTTCCGCGGCCAGCGCTCCGTCCGCGACGCGCGCTACAAGCTCATGCTAAATCTGGTCAGCTCTCCCCACCGCCCCGAATCTGGGGAGATGGAGGATTTCGAGTTGGGCGGCGTGAACGAAGGCAGCCTGTCCGCCGGGATCCTGCCTCCGCTGGAGCTGTTCGACCTGCAAACCGATCCCGACGAAACGAAAAACCTCGTCGACGATCCGGCCCACGCCGACGCCCGCCGACGGCTCGAAGGCGCGCTCCAACGCTGGCGCGAGAAGGAAACCGACCCGCTGCTTGACCCGGCGCGCCTCCAGCGCTGGAAGGACGCCTCCGCGCGCTGGGACGAACTGCCGCGCGTCAAGGCCGGTCAAGCCATGATCGTCGTCATCCCGGAAGGTGAATTGGAACTTCTGAAGTAGGACCACCATGAATCTATACCCCGCCGCTACAAAACCCTAAGACCCCAGCAAAACTATGAAACTGCATCACCTGCTCCACTCGTTCGTCGTGCTCGCCCTCGCGAGTGCGACCGTGGCCGACTCCCAAACCACGACTGCGCCCCGCACATCTGATCCAGGGGCCGACCCCACGATCGTGTTGTCCCCCTTCACCGTCAATGCCGACAAGGACACGGGCTACATCGCCAACGATGTCGCGGCCGGCGGCCGGCTCAACACGAACCTGCTGGAGACGCCCGCCGATGTGTCGATTCTCACGCGCGAGTTCCTCGATGACCTCGGCGTTTTCAGCCTCGCCGACGCCTACGTCTGGCTGCCGAACTCCGACTTCGTCAGCCCGGGAATCAATCCCGATTGGGGCGACAACGCCTCGTTTCGCGGACTCGGTGGCGCGGTCAACACCCGCAATAACGTCCGGTTCGGCACGACGGCGGAAGAGTATTCCGTCGAGCGTCTGGAAGGCAACCGCGGGCCGAACGGCGTGCTCTTCGGCGACGGGCTCGCGGGGGGGCAGCTCAACATCACGACGAAGCAGGCGCGCTTTCGGAACTTCCAGAGCCTCGGCGTCCGCGTCGATTCCGAAGGCAGCCGGCGGGTGACGGTCGACGTCAACCGCAAGGTCAACGAGCAGATCGCGGTCCGGCTGAATCTGGTGGCGCAGCAGCGCCGCACCTGGCTTGAGCGTTTTTACGACGACCGCTACGGCGCGAGCGTCTCGGCGACCTACCGGCCGTTCAAGAACACCGAGATCCGCTTCGACGGCGAATTTAACTACCTCGACGTCGCCAACAACCGCCCGGTGTTCGGCGACGAGAGCTCGCTCTGGGATGGCGTGACGACGGTGGCGGCGCCGCTGACCGCGAATCCCGCGGCTGCGACCGGTCTCAGCCGGATTGCGACGGATACGCTCGTTTACAGCCCGAGCTGGGGCAACACGATCATGAATTTCCTGAATTTCGCCACCACCAATGGCACCGGGCTCACCCTCGTTCAGGACGGATCGAGAACGTTTCAGAACTTTCCCGTGCTGCCGCGGCGCGAATTCCAGATCCGTCCGGACGATGATCGTGCGCTGACCCGCAATTACGTTGCCACCGTGACGCTGCAGCAGAACATCGGCAAGCTCGTGACGGAGTTTTCCTACACCTCGCATGCGGTCTGGCGAACCCGTAACACGATCGATGGCGGCGGATATGTGACCGACGTGAACAAGGTGCTGCCGAACGGCCAGGCGAATCCCATGTTTGGCAAGGTTTACAGCGAGGGCCCCTGGAACATCATTTATCAGGACGAGTTCCTTGATAATTTCCGCGGCGCGGTGGCCTATCCGTTCCAGTTCAAGTCCTTCTCGCAGATCTTCGGAATCACGGGCGAACTGCGGGAGAAGATCTTCGATCCGGAGAGCTATACCCTCGGCCGCAGCAACGGACCGAACACCAACATCCGTAATGCCGTCAACCGGGTGTTCACGCGGCGTTATTGGGACGATTCGGATGCGCCTTTCCTCTTTATCGCGCCGGGCGAGAGCAAAGATGGCTACACCTTCGCTTCCAACACCACCCGCGATAACAATACGAAGGACCGTCTGAAGTCGGTGCATTTCACGACCGTCGGCCATTACTTCCACAACCGTCTCACGCTCATCGGCGGCATCCGGCTGGACAATTTCGTAAGCGACCAGCGCAATGCCCTGACGTTCACGCCGGATGGCAAGGTGGCCACCAACCGGGTCCTCCACTTCGACAAGGACACGAAGGTCCGCTCGCTCGGCGTCACCTACTTCCCCGTGAAATCCATCGGTTTCTATGCGAATTGGTCCGAAGGGTTTTACCCCAGCTACAACCTCAGTCCGCCGATCAATCCAAGCGGGACTCCGACCTACACCACCAGGTCAGTCGGCAAATCCGCCGGCCTGCGTTTCAACGTGGGCGACCGCAAGCTCATCGGTTCGCTCGGTTATTACAGCACGGTCGACAAGGACCGGCAGACCGTCGCCCCCATCACGGCGATCAACCAGATTTGGAGCGATCTTATCCTGGCCGAGCGCCGGGTCGAGTCGGGCACCGGCAATGTCCTCGACACGCACGATTTCGAGGGCACGGGCTATGAACTCGATCTTACGGCCAACGTGAAAAATAACCTGCGCCTGAAGTTCAATCTGGCGCTGCCGCGCACCGAACAGCAGAACACGCTGCTCAATTACAAGGCCTATGTCGCGGAAAACATCGGACTCTGGCGCGCCGGCGCCAACGATCCGGCCAATGCGAATCGCACGCGGATCGCGAACAACATCGTGGCGGTCGAGGACGTGCTCAACAGCATCACCGACGGCCGGCCGAACAATCGCACCTACAAGTGGCGGGCGAACATCTTCGGGGTTTACGATTTCAAGCAGGACAGCCGGCTGAAGGGGTTCAGCATCGGCGGTGGCGCGAACTTCTATGGCCGGCAGCTGATCGGCGCGCCGACCGGCAATCCCAAGGGGGAGATCTACGCGAAGGAATATTACGTGGTGACCGGCACCCTCGGTTACAAATTCACGGTGCGGAAGCTGCCGGTGCGGCTCAGTCTCGCGATCGCGAACCTGCTGGACTACGACGACCCCGTCTACAACAGCGTCAGGACGTATCAAGGCGTCACCTATCGCCAAAGCTACACCTACGTGGCGCCGCGGCAGGCGACACTGACGGGGACTGTTACGTTCTAATCCGGATGGACGCAGCGCGCTCTTCCGGCGACATGCAGCCGGGTGCGATTGCGCTGCGAAAGCCACCGTTCAGGCACGGAGGGTCAGCCAACGGACTGACCCTCCAGTCGTGTTGGCGTTGCGAAAACCACCCGTCGATCACTTACTCGTCCTCATGAAAGACACCCTCCTGGTCCTTGCCACCACCCTGATCGCGGCGCTGACCGTCCCGGTGGCCGCCGCCGCCGCGCCGGCCCGGCCGCGCAACATAGTTTTCATCCTCACGGACGATCACCGGTTCGACGCCATGGGTTTTATGGGGCACCCCTTCCTCGAGACCCCGAACCTCGACTCGCTGGCGCGCAACGGCGTCCATCTCGCCAATGCGTTCGTCACGACCTCCCTCTGTTCGCCGAGCCGGGCGTCGATCCTGACAGGACTCTATGCGCACCATCACGGGGTGGTGGACAACAACAACCCGGTGCGGGGCGATCTGGTGTTTTTCCCGCAGCTCCTGCAGCAGGCGGGCTATCGCACGGGCTTTTTTGGCAAGTGGCACATGGGCGGGGAGAGCGCCGCCCCGCAACGCGGCTTCGACAAGTGGGTGAGCTTCCAAGGGCAGGGCGAATACTGGCCGGACCGGCGCGGAACCCGCTATGCCGACCCAAATCTGCCGCCCAACGCGCTCAACGTCGATGGCCGTGAAATTCCGCAAAAAGGATACATCACGGACGAACTTACCGATTATGCGCTCGATTGGCTGAAAACCATCCCGACGGACCGGCCCTTCTTC
The DNA here is from genome assembly GCA_049322455.1 of Verrucomicrobiota bacterium. Classification (GTDB taxonomy): domain Bacteria; phylum Verrucomicrobiota; class Verrucomicrobiia; order Opitutales; family Opitutaceae; genus Lacunisphaera. The sequence goes on from JBMOQY010000021.1 coordinate 91,896, forward strand.
CTCTATCTGTCGCACAAAGCGGCGCACAGCCAGTTTGCCCCGGCCGATCGCCATGCCGGGCGCTATCAGGACAAGCCGGTTCCGGTTCCCGCCTCACGCCTGCAGCATGAGCATGCTCCGATGTGGGTGCAAAACCAGCGCAATTCCTGGCACGGGGTTGATTTTGCCTATCACTCGGATCTCGATGTCGCCACTTACTACCGTCGCTATTGCGAGACGCTCCTGGCCGTCGACGAGAGCGTCGGTCGGGTGCTCGCCACCTTGCGCGAACGCGGTCAGCTTGAGGACACGCTCGTGGTTTACATGGGCGACAACGGCTTCGCCTTCGGCGAGCACGGCCTCATCGACAAGCGCACGGCCTACGAATGGTCGATGCGCGTCCCGCTCATCGCGCAATGTCCGGCGGCCATTCCCGCCGGGACGACCGTCCGGCAGATCGTGGCGAATATCGACATCGCCCCCACGCTCCTCGAAGCGGCGGGCGTGGCCGTTCCGGCGGGACTCGATGGCCGGAGCTTCTGGCCGCTCGCTCGCGGCGCATCGGTGCCGGGGCGCGAGGAATTGCTTTACGAGTATTATTGGGAGCGGAATTACCCGCAGACTCCGACCCTCCACGCGTTGCGCACCGACCGCTACAAATACGTCCATGTGCAGGGACTTTGGGACATCGACGAGCTTTACGATCTGCAGAACGATCCCGGCGAGACCCGCAACCTGATCTTCAGCCCGGAGCACGCCACGATCGTGCGCGACATGAACACGCGCCTTTTTGCGCTGTTGCGCGAAACGGGCGGCCTGTCGATTCCGCTGCAACCCGATCGCGGCGCGCCGAGCAACCGGCGCAATGCCGCGGGCGCGCGGGCCGCGGAATTTCCCCCGGAATTAATCCGGACAACCGCCCAACGCCCGTGACACCATCGGTTGAGGCAGACGTTCCGCCCTCTGATCCGCCGCGGCCGGTGAAAACCAACACGGCCGCAGGGCCGCCTGGTATGGTCTTGCCGCTATTTGGGCACCCCCGCGGTCGGCCCTGGGACCCGGACGGCCTTGCCGGGACGGGACAACCCCCACCAACATGAAACTATTGCTCCGCGAAAAGCTCGCCTACGGCTGCGGTGACTTCGCTTCCTGCATCTATTGGAAGACGTTCAGCGCGTTTCTGCCCATTTTCTATACCGATGTCTTCGGGATTCCGGCCGCGGCGGTCGGCACGCTGATCCTGTTCAGCCGCATTTTCGACGGCATCAATGATCCGATGATGGGCATGCTCGCCGACCGCACGCGGACGCGCTGGGGCAAGTTTCGCCCGTATCTGCTGTGGATGTGCGTGCCCTTCGCCCTCGTGGGCGTGCTCACCTTCACCACGCCCGATCTGCCCGTGGCCGGCAAGATCCTCTGGGCCTGGGTGACCTACAACCTCATCATGGTCCTCTACACGGCGATCAACATCCCCTACACCGCTCTGCTCGGGGTGATTACGCCGGACCCGATCGAGCGCACGAGCGTTTCCTCGATCAAATTCGTCTTCGCATTTTCCGGCGGCCTGTTCACGGCGGCCACGTTGCTGCCGATGACCAGGTGGCTGGGCGGGACCGACAGCGCCCGCGGGTGGCAGCTCGCGTTCGTGGTGTATGGCCTCGTGTTCGTGGTCTTTTTCCTCATCGCCTTCGGCGGCACCCGGGAGCGCGTCCAGCCCCCGGCCGCGCAGCGGACATCCATCCGGTCCGACCTGCGCGACCTCTTCGCCAACGGTCCCTGGCTCATCCTGTTTGGGACCACGATCATGTTCACCCTGTTTGTCTCGGTGCGCCTCTCCGCGACGGCGCACTACTTCAAATATTTTGTCGGCACGCAGGTTGTCACGCTGCCGTTTTCCGGCGGTCCCCGCCCTTTTGGATTCACCACCCTGGTCTCGGCCTTCATGGTCGTCGGGCAGGCGGCGTCCGTCCTGGGCGTTTTGCTCATGCCCTGGTTCGTCCGGTGGGTCGGCGGGAAAATGCGCGCCTTCATCCTGTGTTTTCTTGGCACGAGCTTGAGCACCGCGGCCTATGCGGTTCTCCCGCCGGACGCGGTGCCGGCGATCTTCGCGCTGCAGTTCGTCTGCACGATAACCGGCGGCCCGCTCGCCGCGCTGCTCTGGACAATGTATGCCGATGCCGCGGACTACGGCGAGTGGAAATACGGGCGCCGCTCGACCGGCCTGGTCTTTTCGGCGTCGACCATGTCGCAAAAGGCCGGCTGGGCTGTCGGCGGCTTTGCGATCGCACAAATGCTCGCGCTGACGGGCTTCGTGCCCAACCGCGAGCAGTCCTTTGACGTGCAGCACGGGCTCGTGATGCTCATGAGCCTCATCCCGGTCGGGTTTGGCGCCCTCTCGATCCTGACCATGTGTTTCTATCCGCTCGACGAGATCAGAATGGCCGGGATCGAAGCGGAGTTGAAGGCCCGCCGCGATGCCCTGGTGGTCGCTGGCGCGGAGCAACCCTCGTAACCCCCATGCGCCTGCTCTACATCGACATCGATTCCTGCCGTCCCGACCATCTCGGTTGCTACGGCTATCACCGCAACACGACGCCGCACATCGACGCCCTCGCCCGGGAGGGGATGATTTTCCGGCAGTGCTACACCGCGGACGCGCCGTGCCTGCCTTCCCGCACGGCGTTGTATTCCGGGCGGTTCGGCATCCAGACCGGCGTGGTCGGCCACGGCGGGTCGGCGGCAAATCCGAAGATCCAGGGGGCGGGGCGCGGCTTCCGCGACTGGTTCGACGAGCAGGGGCTTGCGCGTCAGCTCCAGAAGCTCGGGTTGCACACCGCGATGATTTCGCCGTTTGGCCAGCGGCATGCGGCGCATTGGTTTTACGCCGGCTTCAACGAGATCCACAACACCGGCCAGTGCGGCATGGAGTCGGCCGAGGAGGTCTGGCCGGTGACCGACGAATGGCTGCGCCGCCGCGCCGCCGGCGACTCGTGGTTCCTCCATGTCAACCTCTGGGATCCGCACACCCCCTATCGCGCGCCGGCCGGCTGCGGCCATCCGTTCAAGGACGATCCGCTGCCCGCCTGGCTCGCCGATCCCGCCGTGCTCGCCCGCCACCAGCGCATGACCGGCCCGCACACGGCCCTCGATGTCGGCATGTATGACGACCGCGTCGACCCGCGTTATGCGCTGCGGCAGCCGGGCGCGCTCACGGACCAGGCCCAGCTCCGCCGTTTGATCGACGGCTACGACACGGGCGTGCGTTACGCCGACGATTTCATCGGTCGCATGGTGGCACAATTGAAGGCGGCGGGCGTTTACGACGAGACCGCGATCATCGTGTCGGCCGACCATGGCGAAAACCTGGGAGAACTCGGCATCTACGCCGAGCATGGCACGGCCGACGCGGCCACCTGCCGGATTCCGCTCGTCGTCAAATGGCCGGGCGGCGCGCGGGGATCCAACGACCGGCTGCATTACAACATCGATCTCGCGCCGACCCTCATGGAAATGCTCGGCGGCGAGTGCCAGCCGCTCTGGGCCGGCCTCAGCTTCGCCGCCGCGCTGCGCCCGGGCGACCAGGGGACCGGTCGCGACGAGCTCGTCCTCAGCCAGTGCGCCCACGTCTGCCAGCGCAGCGTGCGCTTCGGACCCTGGCTTTACCTGCGCACCTATCACGACGGCCACCATCTGTTCCCGCCGGAGATGCTGTTTGATCTCGAGCAGGATCCGCACGAGCAGCACGACCTAACCGCGGCCCGGCCGGAACTTTGCCGCGAGGGCGCCTGGCGGCTCGCGCGCTGGCACGACGCGCAGATGCAGGAAATGGCGCACCGGGCCGGCGACGTGGTTGATCCGCTCTGGACCGTGATGCGCGAAGGCGGGCCGTTTCACGCGCGCAGTGTGTCACCCGGCAACCCGGAGGGCGGCCGCGCCGGCCTGCAGCGCTACATCGAGCGGCTGAAAAAAACGGGCCGCGCCGACGGCGCCGCGCGCCTGGCCGAGCGGCTCGGCGACGGCGGGTGGCAGCAGTCAGTTCCGCGTTGAGCATGACCCGGGCGCCCTCATTCACCCAATCAGACCGCCCCAACCTGAACGAGAACCCAATCATGCCTGAGACATTCGAAAGCATTCCGGGAGTCCGCCTCAAGAAAGTCGGCGACTTCAAAACGCCCTCCTTTATCAAGAGACACGGGCAGAATCCCATCCTCACCGCGAGCATGATGCCGTATCCGTCATCGCTTGTGTTCAACGCCTCGGTCGTCGAATTCGACGGGCATTGGCTGATGATGTTCCGGAATGAATTCTACCCGGTGAACGGCGTCCCTGAGGGCAAGGTGTCCCATCTCGGCGTGGCGGAAAGCACCGACGGGATCCATTGGACGCCGCGTCCCGAGCCGATCAACCTGGCCCTCGGGATCGTCGACAACAACGCCTACGATCCCCGCGCGGTCAAAATCGATGGCACCTATTACATCACCCTGTGCCAGCAAACGCGGCATGGACCGCAGGCGGTCACGCTCACGACCGGGGATTTCCGCTCCTTCGAGCTTTTCGACCTCGCTCCGCCTTCCACCCGCAATTTCACCCTGTTCCCGGAGAAAATCAGCGGGAAATACTGGCGCCTGGAGCGGCCCTTCTGGCAGGCAGTCGACACCTACTGCAACCGGTTCGCCAAGTGGATCAGCGAGCCCTATACGATCTATGTCGGGAGCTCCCCCGACCTGAAACATTGGGGCGATTACAATCTGCTGATGGATTGCGCCATGGTGGACTATGCCAACACCAAGATCGGCCCGGGCGGAGCCCCCATCAAAACCGACGAGGGCTGGCTTCTGCTCATCCACGGGGTGGATCACGACCCGAGTCGGGGCAAGAACGGCTGGGAGGGCAGTTGGCGGAACCGTTACCACGGCGGGGTCGCCCTGCTCGATCTGGAGAATCCGAACAGGCTGATCGCCTGCAATCCGAAACCCTTCCTTACCCCGGAAGTCAGCTACGAAACCGAAAACGGCTGGCGCAATAACGTCATCTTCCCCATGACCGGGTTGGTCATGGGCGGCGGGGAGCTCTACATCTATTACGGCGCGGCTGACACCCATACCTGCCTGGCCACTTGCCCGCTCCGGGATCTGCTCGATTTCTGCCTCGAAGGCCGGATCGCATGAGCCCGCCGGCGTCGGCTGTTTGTATTCCACGCCCTGCCACCCTCCCGCCGGTCCATCGAACAGGTGAATTTTCCAACCACCCGGATTAGCGGCCTCAGCCGGGATCCCGCGCTTTCCCCTCTGCCTCGCCGCCTGGGGGCGGCGGCCGACGCCAGGATGGCTGTGCTCGCTGGCATGGCCGGGGGATCCCTACGGTCTGCCCCCGCTGTGCCCACGGTTTTTCACATTGAAGATGATCCCCTGTGGGCCGGGGCGACCGCCAGTCTGCTCAATGATTGGCCCGAGGTTTGCCACGTGGGATCTGCGATCAACGGGCGCGATGGAATCACCCTTTGCCTGGAAAGACAGCCGGCCATCGTTCTCCTGGATCTCGGCCTGCCGGACATCAACGGCTTTGCGGTGTTGGATTGCTTGAACGCCCTGCCTTGTCCGCCGCAGGTTTTGCTGCTGACCGGCCGCATGGACGAGGCCCTGCTTTATCGCCTCGGCTCCGGCGGCGTCGCGGGCCTGATCCGGAAGGGCGGCGATTTTGCCCGCCACCTGCGACCTGCGCTGACCGCCGTGGCCGCCGGCCGGAGCTATTTTCCGCCGGAAGTGGGCGAGGCGGTCCGCCGGTTTCGCCGCTCCCCGGGCGCATTCTTCAAGATGCTCTCTCGGTGGGAGCTGGGCTTGGTGTCGCTCCTGGCGCTCGGCCTGAGAGATGCCGAGATTGCAGCCGAAACCGGGTGCTGTTGCGGGACGATCCGCAACCACTGGCACAACATCGCCGGGAAACTGGGGTTGGGGGACCGGCACGATCTGAAGCGCTGGGCGGACGCCAAAGGTTTTGGGCCGGCGCTCAAACCGGTCGCTTTCGCGGAACCCGCAGCCCCGGTCGGTCAAGCTTTGATTTCGTGCAAATTGTCCAAACGCGGCAATTGAACCCGGTGGCGGGCGCGGCAAAGAACATCCGCCGATGAACTTCTACGGTTCGTCGGCCGCCCGGCTCTGACGGGCGGCCTTTAGGGTTCAATCCAGTTGCCGCCACCGTCATGAAAACCTGTTTTCTTCTCTCCCTGGTGTTCACCGCCAGTCTCGGTTTTGCCCAGGTGCCTTACGCTGGAAACGACGCCGATAATGGGGTTACCCGGGCTAACCGGGCGGAGGGATTGATCGATCCCTACACGGGCAACATCGCCTTCGGCACGCACGACCTCGCGGTCTCGGGCGCGGTGGGCTCGCTCGGACTGTCGTGGAAGCGGTTTGCCACCAGCCGCCCGGCGCAAACCGGGCCGCTTTTCGGCCTGGGCCACAATTGGGCCCACTCCTGGCAATGGGAGATGGTTGCGGCCGGCCGGGACGAGCAGGGCCGCGCGGTCCTCTCCGTCCGCGAGCCGCAGGGCTGGGTGCATCGCTTCACGGAAACTTCGCCGGGATCGTGGACGCCGGCGCCTTCCGTGCGGGATCGCGTCGTTTCCGCCGGGGACGATTTCACCGTGCAACGGCTCGATGCGGGCGAGGTGCGGTTCGTCCGCTCGCGCACCGCCCAGGGCGATGTTTTCACCCTGCGCGAGTGGGTGGATGGCCAGGGCAATGTCTGGAACTTTGCCTGGGAGGATGGCCTGCTGGTCAGGGTAACCGAGCCGGCCGGCCGCTGGCTGAAGATCAGCCATGAGGCGCTGACTGCGCCCGGCGCGGCGCGCGAAGCCAAGCCATACACGGTGATCAGCCGGGTGGCGGCGAGCGACGGGCAGGTGGTGGCCTACGAGTATGACTTTCCCGCCGGCATGGATTATCCGGTGCTGACGGGCGTGGCCTACCCCGACGCCACCCACGCGAGCTATGTCTACGCCGCGCCCCGACCGGGCGACCGCCTTTTGCTCGCGCAGGCGGACGACCCCCGGGCCGACCGGGCCGTGCGTGGACGGGCCTTTCGCTATCGCACGGAGGCCGAAGCGGCCTTCGGGCAGGCCCTCGAAATCCGCGCCGCGAACGGCGGCGAGGTCATGCAGTCGTTCGCGGCCGATCCCGCCGGCCCGCGCAGCTATGCGGTCAGACAGGACAATGGCGGGACCGCCTACCGCACCTATAACGCCGGGGGCAATCTCGCCGAGGATGTTGACGAGCTTGGCTTTGCCAAAAAGCACGATTACGATGCCGGCGGCCGGGGCTTCAGGACCGCCACCACCGACGCCCTCGGCCGGGTCACCCGTTTCGAAAACGATGCCAGCGGCCATGTGGTGAAGACCACCTTCCCCGACGGTTCGGTCAAGACCTGGCAGCGCGACGCCCGGGGCCGCGTGCTGGCCGAGACAGACGAACTCGGCCAGACCCGCCGCTACACCCGCGATGCCCAAGGCCGCGTGACCCGGGTGCAGCATCCGGATGGTTCGTCGGACGAGACGACCTACAACGGCTTCGGTCAGATGCTGACCCGTAAAGATCGTGGCGGTGCGGTGATGACCATGACCTATGACGTGCGCGGCCTGCGGACGAGAACCACCAACGCGCTCGGCGCCACCACCGCTTTCGCTTATGATGCGCAGGATCGTCTGGCCGCCACCACCGATGCGCGCGGCAACACCACCCGCTACGAGCGCGATGCGGCGGGGCGGGTGACGAAGACGATCTACGCCGATGGCACGTCCACCTCCGCCGTTTATGACGCCTTTGGCCAGCTCATCCAGAACACAGATGCCGCCGGGGCCGTCCGCCGGATGACCTATGACAGCCTGGGCCGCCTGGTCGCGACCGTGGACGCCCTCGGGCGGGAGACGCGCACCGAATACGCCCCCGTGGGCAAAACTGCGCCGCTGAACCGTCCGGTCAGGACCATCACGGCGTCGGGGCGGGCCACAGCCATGACCTATGACGCGGCGGGCCGGGTGACCGCCCGCACCGCCGCCGCCGGCACCAAGGAGGCGGCCACCACCCGCACCGCCTACGACGCGGCCGGCCGGCAGATCAGCGCCACCAACCCGCTCGGCAAGAGCGTGCAGTTCTTTCACGACGAGCGCGGGCGGCGGACCAAGACGATGAGCGCGCTCAACCACGCCAAGACCACCACCTATGATGCCGCCGGGCGCCGGCTCAGCGAGACCGACGCCAAAGGCAACACCACCCGCTGGACTTACGATGCCATGGGCCGCGAGTTGACCAAGACCGACGCGAAAGGCCAGGTCACCCGTCGCGAGTATAATGCCGCCGGCCGGCTCGTGGCGTTGATCGATGCCAAGCTCAACACCTACCGCTTCGAGTATGACCTGCTCGGCCGGCAGACCGCCCTCGTCTATCCCGACGGCTCGCGCGAAACCACCGCCTATGATGCCGCCGGCCTCAAGGTAAGCACCACCAACCGGGCCGGCACGGTGCGGACCTTCGCCTATGACAACCGCAACCGCGAGATCGGCTCCGAGTGGAGCGACGGCAGCCAGAAAATCGTGAAAGCCTATGACGCCGCCGGCCGGATGACGCTGGAGGACAACGGTGTGAGCAAGCTGACTTTCGCCTATGATGAGATTGGGCGGCTCGCCAGCGAGACCCAGGACCTTTCGCCCATGGTCACCGACGGCGCCTCGGATCCGGTCGCTCGCACCGTCAGCTACACCTACAATGCCGATGGACAGCGGGAGACGCTCGGTTATCCTGACGGCAGCTTCGTGAAATTCGCCTACAACGCCCGCGGACAACTGGCCGAAATCCTCGGCGACGGCGTGCCGCCGCCCATTGCGAGCTACGAATATGATTCCGCCGGCAATGCCACGCGGATGCCGCGCGAGAACGCCACGGAAACCGAACGCGAGTTCGACGCCGAGAACAAGACGCTCGCCATCACCGACCGCGCGGCCGGTCGGCGCAGCCCCTTGAGCGAACTGGAATACCTCTACGACGAAGCCGGCAACCGCACCGCCACGCTGGCCGCGGTCGATGCGGACGACCGCGGGGCCAAGGAAGAGACGCTCGATGCCTATCGCTACGATGACACGTATCAGGTGATCGGGGCCGACTATGCCGCCCCGGTGAACGGCAACAGCGTGGGTTCGCCAGTCCTTAAGGAGAAATTCACCTACGACGCGGTGGGCAACCGCATCGAGGTGGGGCGCGTTGTCCCCAACGCGCCGCCGGTGGTCACGCGCTACACGGTGAACAATCTGAACCAGTATATCCAGGTCGGCGAATTCGCCCCCACGCATGATCGCAAAGGCAATCTGAGCGGGATGGGGCAATGGCTCTACCTCTACGACGCGATGAATCGCTTGGTTTCGACGTCGAACGGTCAGATGATGGCAAAGTTCTTTTACGACGCCAAGAACCGCTGTGTTGCCCGCAGCTACCAGTCAACCGGCTCGGCACTCGCCGCTCCCAGCTCCACGCTCACGCTGAACACCTATGACAATTGGAACCTGATCGAGGAGCGCGATGCAAGTGGCGCGCAGGTTGCTCGCTATGTGCATGGCCGGAAAATCGACGAGATCATTGTCATGGTGAACCCGCACGGCGCGTTCTACCCGCATCACGACGTGCTCGGCAATGTGACGATGTTGACCGATCGGTTCGGGCGGCTGGTGGAGCGCTACACCTATTCCGTCACCGGCCAGGTGGCGATCAGCGATGCCACGGGGAAAACACTGACCGATTCTGCGGTGGGCAACCGCTGGATGTTCACCGGCCGCGAGTGGTTGCAGGAAGTGGGTCTCTACGATTACCGCAACCGGGTTTATTCGGCGGAGCTGGGGCGATTTCTGCAGACGGACCCGATTCGGTTCAGCACGGGGGACATAAATGTCTATAGGTATGTCGAGAATCGATTGCTCTTCTACACTGATCCAAACGGGGAAGATTGGGTTAGGCCAGCCACAGAACCATATGTTGCAGGACGGGAGGGAACGATAGTGGAGCCAGGTGGGCTGGCATCCGTTATTATCGAGGATTTTGTGCCGGCAGGACACACCTTCGCACAGAACCACGATGCCTTTGTCGATTGGGCTGTAAACGAGGCTGGAATTCCTGATGAGTTCGCAAATGTCCCAACCATGCCTTTCGTCTACATCGTGTCTTTTGTTGAAGAAATATTTAATTCCATATTTTCTCTGTGGAACTGGCTGACCGAGTAAAATTGCCTTCTGAGCCGTTACCGAAATGAAAACCGGAATAATATTGTTTGTCGCGATCTTTGAAGTTTCGGTTCTCGCGGCTGATGAAAGTGGACGATTTGATAAAGTTTTAAATCAGGTCGGAATGCAATTTGTCCTGAAAAAGGAGCTTTTATTGAAAGGGGTGAAACTTGATCTAAAGGCGAACACACTGGATTATTTCGTCTTGGTTGCTCTTCCGGGGATTGGTGGACCGGAGATCTTTGATCTTGGCAGCCTTCCGGCTGGAATCCGGATCAGGGTGGTCGGTTTGATTGAGAAGAAGCGCCTGTTTCAGAGTGTCAGGGAATATGAAGTTGTCATTCTTGCCCCTTCCAAGGCGGGTGAAAGCAGGGTGCGCGTGTCGAGTTCCTACGCATTCAGGCTTTACCAAGATGGCGTATCATCTCGGGCGGCTCCAAGACTCAGCGCCGAATACTTTGCTGTAACAGAAGCGCCGAGGGAGGAACCAAGGCCCTCGGTCCGTCCTCCCAAGGAGTGAGCCAATGGGGCCAATGCTTTTACCTTTTTGCAGAGCGACCGGTGCAAGGGGCGGAGACAAGAGTGACAAGGACACACCGGACCAAACCAAAGACGTCACGCTGAGCCAAATCGGACAGTGATGAAAGTCCAAAGGAGCAATTCGCCGCCTGGCTTTCGTTGGAAGCCATGGGGCGAAGCGTCTCCGACGATGCCGCGCGAGAACGAGACGGAGACAGCGCGGGAATTCGATGCCGAGAACAAGACGCTCGCGGTGGTGGATCGTGCGGCCGGTCGGCGCAGCCCCTTGAGCGAACTGGAATACCTCTACGACGAGGCCGGCAACCGCACCGCCACCCTGGCCGCGGTCGATGCGGATGACCGCGGGGCCAAGGAAGAGACGCTCGATACTTATCACTACGATGACACCTACCAGGTCACCGGGGCCGACGATGCCGCATCAGTGAAAGGAAACAGCGTGAGTGTGCCCGCGCTCACGGAGAAATGCACCTATGATGCGGTGGGCATGCAGGCTGGTCTTGGAGCAGCGGTTCGCTTCCCTCACACAGGGAAGCAAGGTCAGGATTTTACAGAGTGCGGTCACAACAGGCAGTTGCAGTGGCAGCCGAGAAGCTGATACTCTCTTGAATCAGTATGACTGAAAATTCCATCTTCGACGGTTACCAGCCCAAATCCCAAATATCGGCCCACGGTTAGCGCGTGCCAACATTCGAGATTCTCCGACGCATACGGCCATGGAATGAGTCCAGTCCCTGTTTTATCAAGCTGCCGCCAAACGAAACTGCATATGAAGACCGCACGCCTAAATCGTCTTTTTAATCCAAAGACCCGCCGATGCTTCGATGTCGCCATCGATCACGGGTTCTTTAACGAAGGAGCTTTCCTGCGTGGAATTGAAAACCTCCCGCGAGCGATTGATGTGCTGGTCGCGGCTGCGCCCGATGCAATTCAACTCACCATCGGACAGGCACCCATTCTCCAAAATCTTTCAGTTCGGGGAAAGCCTTCCCTTGTTCTGCGCACTGATATTGCAAACGTTTATGGCACCCATCTGCCGCGCAGACTCTTCTCTCGCATGATCGACGAACCAGTATTGCAGGCCGTGCGACTCGATGCCTCCTGCGTGGTGGTGAATCTGTTCCAGATTCCAGATGAGCCGGAGGTGACCGATCAATGTATGCAGAATATCATGCGACTCAAGCCGCAGTGTGACCACTATGGCATGCCGCTGATGATCGAACCCCTTGTCTTTCAGCCAAACACCGTTGCGGGCGGTTACATGGTGGACGGTGACCCCGCCAGAATCGTCCCCTTGGTGCGACAGGCGGTCGAACTAGGCGCCGACATCATCAAGGCAGATCCGACGCACGATGTGTCGGCATACCACAAAGTCATCGAAACGGCAGGAGGCATACCCGTGCTTGTGCGGGGAGGGGGGAAGGCTTCCGAAGAAGAGATTCTTGTCAGGACCGCAGCATTGCTGGCGCAAGGAGCGTCCGGCATTGTTTATGGCCGTAATATTATCCAGCATGCAAATCCCAGCGCAATTACTCGCGCATTAATGGCCGTGGTGCATGATGGCGTTAGTGCGCAGGACGCGCTTAAGCTGCTGAGTTAAGGAACCAACCCTGGTCAATGTCCGATCGTCCTTCCAACTCTCCCGTTCGCGTTGGCATAATCGGCTGCGGATTGATGGGCCGCGAAGTCGCCTCGGTCTTCGGGCGATGGTTTGCCCTTGAGGGATTTCCCGTTCGGGTAGAACTCACGGCCGTCTGCGATCTTAATCCCGGGTTGCTCAATTGGTTTCGCCAGGTGACGACCGTAAGGCATTATTTCACCGACTATCGCGCTTTGCTTGCCTTGCCGGATGTCGATGTCGTTTATGCGGCTGTCCCACATCATCTGCATGAGTCGATCTATCTTGACGTGCTGCGCGCCGGCAAGGATCTCCTCGCGGAAAAGCCTTTTGGTATAGACCTGGCCGCCGCGAGGCGTGTGCGGGACGAAGGCATCAAGCGGCAACGATTCGTCCGGGTGTCATCCGAATTTCCGTTCTTGCCCGGCGCACAACGCGCGCTTGCCGTCGCAAAATCCGGTTTGCTCGGCCGTGTGCTCGATGTGCGTTGCGCCTTCCTTCATTCGAGCGATCTCGACCCCACGAAGCCGATCAACTGGAAGCGCCAGACAAAATACTGCGGCGAGGCCGGTGTCATGAACGACCTGGGGCTGCATGTGGCACACATTCCCCTTCGTCTGGGCTGGAAGCCCCGGTCTGTCTTTGCCGAGCTGCAAAAAGTCTACCCGGAACGCCCGGACGGAAAGGGAGGAATGGCGTCCTGCGATACTTGGGATAACGCCAAACTGCATTGCACGACGGAGATCGAAGGGAGCCTTTCACCGCTAACCCTGGAAATGAAGCGGATGGCGCCCTCCGAAACAAACACATGGCTGATCGAGGTGCTCGGCACGGAGCGCGGTGTGCGTTATTCCACCAAAGAGCCGAAGACTTTGTGGCAATTTCGCCGCGACAAAGAACAGTGGTGGGAGAAAACTGATCTGGGTTTCAGCACTCCTTTCAAAACCATCACCGGGGGAATATTTGAACCGGGATTCCCTGATATTCTCATGCAAATGTGGGCGGCCTTCATTGCCGAACGCGCCGGTGTTCTCGAGGGCCGGTTCGGCTGCGCCACACCCGACGAGGCCGTTGCACATCACGAGCTTTGGACTGCTGCGCTCGAGTCCCACACCGCCCAGCGGGTCATCAAACTCTAGCGCATGAAACGATCCGGCATCAACCGCGCCTACTTCGACGCCCTTCGTTGTTTCTCCCATCATCATTGGGCACTGCCCCCATTCCCCAGATGGGATATTACGGATTTCGGGCTCGGTGATTTTAACCACCGCGGCCTTACCCTCATCAACTTGGCGTCCAACCCGGAGTATTGCGAGAAGCTCATGTATGCCAAGCGCGGTCAGACAACGCCATGCCATGCGCACGCAAAAAAGAAAGAGGATATCATCTGCCGCGCAGGCGAACTGGCGATAGTTTTGTGGCCGGCCAAACCCGCGTCTTCCGCAATGTTACCACCGACCCTCACACTGAACATCGACGGTGAGCATCAGACTGTGCCGACCGGCCAAAAATTGATCATTGCTCCTGGGTCACGCGTCACGCTTGTGCCGGGCATCTGGCACGAATTTTATCCGACCAGCGAAGAATGCATCATTGGCGAGGTCTCCACGGCCAATGACGACCTGCACGACAATTTCTTCCTCGACCCGGATATCGGTCGCTTCCCTGGAATCGAGGAAGACGAGCCTGCCGCGGTTCGTCTCGTGCACGAATGAATCGGCCGCCCCCCCAGCGCCACGGTATCTTGGCCGGTGGCAATTGGATAGTAGACCACGTCAAGATGATCGATGCGTGGCCACCGCAGGATGCGCTTGTTACGATATCAGCGGAATTGCACGGGAATGGCGGGGCGCCCTACAACCTGCTCAAGGACCTGGCAAAGCTTGGCGCTGCTTTCCCCCTCGAAGCGGTCGGCTTGATCGGAGACGACGAATTGGGGAGATGGGTGCGGTCCGACTGTGCCAGGCATGGAATTCTCACCCATCAGCTCCGGACGATTGCCGGGGCCGCCACAAGCTACACGGATGTAATGACGGTCAGCGAAACCGGGAGACGCACATTTTTTCACCATCGAGGCGTGAATGCCATACTGGCCCCCGAGCAATTCGACTTCACCCTAACCCGGGCCAAGGTATTTCACTTGGGCTATTTGCTTTTGCTTGATGCGCTTGATGCGAACGGAACCGGCGGGCAGCCGCGTTCGTCCGAGGTGTTGCAGGCCGCACATCAGGCCGGCCTCGTGACGTCAGTTGACCTGGTAAGCGAGACAGCCGATCGGTTCGCCCAGGTGGTTCTACCGGTATTGCCGCACGTCGATTATCTTTTTGTGAATGAATATGAGGCGTCCCATGTGACTGGCGTTACAGTCCGTCAATCGAGCCACATCAATCCCCAGGCGATAGAGGAGGCCGCGCGAGCGTTGGTTAATTCGGGCGTGCGGCAATGGGTGGTCATTCATTTCCCGGAAGGGGCCTTCGCATGTAGTCACGATGGAACCGAACTCTGGCAGCAGAGTTTGAGAATACCCGCCGAGCAAATCAAAGGCGCCGCTGGAGCCGGGGACGCTTTTGCCGCGGGAGTCCTGTGGGGAGTGCATGAAGATTGGTCCATGCAGCAAGGTCTCCTCCTGGGGGCTGCTACCGCGGCAGCCTCGCTTTTGCATCCCACATGCTCCGAAGGCATTCGACCCGTTGCCGAATGTCTGTTGCTCGCCAGCAGTGCTGGCTTTCTGCCGCTCCCATCGAAAACCGACGGTCGCTAGCCTAGTGTCCACCCAAAATCGACGTGAAAGGCGCTCTGCGCAGGAACCCCCACCACCCACGAGGCCCATTATCCTGATGCCGCTTGTCCGTAGAATGCGGGGCCCGGATTCTTCCCGTCCGATGACCATGCGAGCGCGTCGGCATCCCTGGCTAAAAATCTGTGCGGATTTGCCAATCGTGGCACAAGTCCAGCCCTCAAGCATTTTCACTGGGGAGGCAGCACCGCTCAACCCCATGCATTCCGTCCATCGCGAGCGTCTGCGTCTCGGCATGCGCGCGAGCACCCGAGAGGGCATGCTGGCCGCCCTTCTCGTGACGATGTCACTGCCGGCAAACATATTTATCACCGCCTTGGTGACAAAGGGCTTTGTCCTTTCCAGGTCGACCATTGGCAGCCTCACATCCGTGCCTTTTGCCTGTAATTTTCTCCAAACCAAAGACGTCCTTGACTCTTGAAAAAACAGTTTGGCCGTGGTGCCGGGTGCGCTGGTTGGCCGGCGTATCGCTGCTTATCGTGATGGTTGCGAGCGCCCTGGCGCAGGAGCGGCTGCCCACTCAGGCCGTGGTGCGTCTGGAGGTGGTGGCGGTGACGCCTGACAACGGCCGGCTGCGCAAGCAGATGGTCACGGGCAGCGGCGTCTTGATTTCTGCGGAAGGTCATGTGCTGACCAACTGCCATGTCGTGCGGCAACCCGTTCGCGTCACCGCTTGGCTGGCGGATGGTCGCAAGCGCCGGGCGCGGCTGGTCGGCGCCGATCCGGCGACCGATCTGGCGGTGCTGCAACTGCTCTCCGAGCAGAAGGACGAGAAATTCCCCATGACAAGCTTTGCCAACGGGGATGCCCCGCCCGCGGGCTCGCGGGTGTGGGCAGCGGGCAGTCCGGGCAATCTTTCGCAGGCGGTCACGGCGGGAATCGTAGCGAATCCCGCGCTGACACTGCCTGACGAGCGGACACTGCCGCTGATCGATGGCGAACGGGTCGGCCGGGTGGTGCGGTGGATCGCGCACGACGCCTCGATTTTTCCCGGCAACAGCGGCGGACCGTTGCTGGATGCCAAGGGTCGGATCATCGGCATCAACGAAATTTCGGTCGCCGGACTCGGAGGCGCCATCCCCGCCGAGCTCGCCCGCAAGGTGGCGGCGGAGCTGATCGCCCACGGCCGGGTGGCGCGCGCCTGGCTGGGTATCGAGTGGCAGTCTGCGCCGGAGGGGGTCGAGGGAGTGCGCGCCGGCACCATCTGGCCTGGCAGTCCGGCGGACAAGGCGGGTGTCCAGGCCGGCGACATTGTGGTGCGAATCGGCCAACAGCCGGTGGCCGCCGCCACGGCCGATGCCTTGGTGGGCGTGGCGAAGACCGAAGAGGCTTGCCGCATCGACACGCCGGTTGAGCTGACCTTGCGCCGCGGGAGTGAGACGGTGACAGTGCGCGCCCTGCCCGAGGCCAGGCCGCCGGCCCGGTGGCCGCCGGTCGAATTGCCCGGCCTGGGTGTGGTGGTGCGCGACCTCACCCCGCCGTTTGCCTGGGAAAACGGACTGTCGGGAACCGACGGCGTGTGGATCGAGAGTGTGCGCCCGGGAGGCAAGCTCGGGCAGGCCCGGCCAGCGCTGCGTGCAGGAGACCGGATAACTTCGATTGGTGGCAAGCCCGTGCATAATGCGGCTGACTTGCGGGCGGTGACGGCAAACGCCAAGGGCGACGAACTCGCGGGATTCGAACGTGAGCGGAGGGACTGGGTGGCGCTGCTGATCGCCGCCGCGAGCGGCGGCGCACCGGGATCAAGCCGGCGCGGCTGGCTCGGTTTGGAGGTGCAGGTCATGGAGCGGCCCCTGGCGGAAAAACTCGGGGTGCCCGGCGGGGCCGCTTTGCGAGTGACCGAGGTGCTGCCCGGCACCAGCGCGGAGCGGGCCGGCTTCAAAACAGGGGACACGGTGCTGGCGATCGATGGCGAGCGCCCCGACGTGCGGCGCGATGAGGACGCGGGCGTGCTGGCGGCGATGCTGCGCGCCCGGCGGCCTGGAACCGAGGTGCATGTGACCGTCTGGCGGGAGGGCGCCGAGGCGAAGCTCACGGTGATCCTGGATCCCCGGCCGGTGCCAGCAACGGAGATGGACCGGCTGGAGTGGCCGGAGATCGAGCTGACCGTGCGCGCGGCCACGGCCGAGGACCGCCGGGCCGCCGGGCTGGCGCCTGACGCCACCGTGGTGACGATTGCGCAAGTGGAGTCCGCCGGCTGGGCGGAACTGGCCGGCCTGGCGGCAGGCGACATCCTCCTCGCGATCAATGACCGGCCCGTGCGCACGGTGGCGGACGTGGCAGAGGTCCGCGCGGCATCGCTGGCCCAACCGGTCCCCGGCAAGGTGGCGGTAACGGCGCAGCGCGGGCGGCATCGCACCGTGCTGGCGGAGATCGAAACGGAAACTTTCCCATGAAAACCAAACACCCCCTGATTCTGCGCATTCTCCCGCCGCTGGCTCTGCTGGCGATCACCAGCTCCCTGACGGCATCCGAAGACGACCTCAAGGCCAAGGCCGTGCTCGCCCAGTATCGCGACTGTGTCGTCACCGTGCAGGCGGTGGCCGAGCTGCACATGAGCGCGGAGTCGGAGGGCAAGCAGAAAGCCGCGCCCGACAAGGATGTGCCGGTGGGGGGAGTGGCGACGATTGTGCGGAGCGAGGGCATTCTCGTATCGGCGTTCTCCTTCTTCGATCCTTCCTCAGCCTTCGATGGCAAGACGATCAACGGCCCGGGGGGCAAGAAAGCCAAGCTCGACGTGAGCGTCGGCGCGATCAAGCAGGTGAAATTTGTGCTGGGCGACGGCACGGAGGTGCCGGGCGAAGTCCTGTTGAAAGATGCGGTCTTGGACATCATTGTCCTGCGCGCTGACGCCGATGCCTGGAAGAAGGCGGGGGCGGAGAAACTGCCGGCGGTCGATCTGGATAAGAGTGGAGAAGCGGAATTGCTTGATACCGTCGTTGTGATTGGCCTGAGCGGCCCGGGTTTTGGGCGGGAGGTAATGGCCTCTGGCAGCGGAATCATAGTCAAGGCAACCAAGCCGCGTCTGGTCTACCGACCGACTTTCGCCCAGAAGGGAGGGCCGGCGTTCCTGCTCAATGGACGGCTGCTCGGCATCGGGGCCCAACACGTTTATCGGGACAAGCTCGTCAACGATTCCGTGTTCGTGCCGGCGGCCGACGTCGCGGACGTGGTGCGACAGGCGCTGGCTTCTCGGGCACCTGCGGCCCAGGCGAAACCCTGAGCCGGCGTGATCATCGAGGGAGAATTTTTATCCGGCGGCCACCTGCGGTGGAACCTCGGCTGGCCGACGCCGAATTACGCGGGGGCGTTTCTGGCGACATTGCTGGCGCTGGCCTTTGTCTTTTCCGGTTCGCGCTGGCGATGGTGGGCGCTCGCGGTCGAGGCCGGTGGGATTTTTCTGCTGGCGAAAACCTATTCGCGCGGTGCGGTGGTGGCGTGGGGCCTGGCCTGGCTGTTCGGCGTGGCCGCCTCGCGCGGATGGAGGGTTCCCGCCGAGCGGCTTGTCTGGGCGGCCCGTGTGGTGGTTCTGGCTGTGATGATGCTCGCCATTGGATTCGGGTGGAGCCGGGCGGCCGGAATCAAACAAAGCGGCGAAGCAACAGTAATAGAGGACGGTTCGGTCGTGAACCGGCTGGCCCTCTGGCGCGGCGGATTGAAGATGATCGCCGCCGCGCCGTTGACCGGCTGGGGCGCGGGGGAATCGGGCCGGGCCTATATGAATTGGTTTCAGGAACTGGATCGCGACGAGGGCTACACGACCATGGTCAACAGTTACCTGCATGTGGCGGTGGAGCATGGCCTGCCGGTCCTCGCGGCGGTGCTGTGGGTCGGGGTGTGGTTGCTGGTGGTGGCGGGGAGAGGGGCAGGTGACGACGGGCGGCCAGAACCGAGAGAAAGATTACGAGAACGAGGAATGAGAACGAGCAAACAGAACGGAATCATGGCGGCGGGGGCTGCATTGGTCGCTTGGGCGGGAGCGAATGTATTCACGACGCTGTGGATCGAGCCGCGCCTGTGGGTTGTGCCTACGGTCGCGTGTCTCGTGCTGGGGTGGAGCGCGTGGAATAACCCAGGCATCCGGCTCGTTCCACTGAGTATCGCCAGTCTGGCGATCGCGGTTTTCGCTGCCGGCGGCCTCTACGGCGCGGGTCGGTGGCTGCTGGGGAAACAAGCTCTTGGCTTCATGCCCGGAACGAACGGCTCAGTCATGCTGGTGTCGGCCGGACCTGCCGCGGCGGTCTGGCACGCCTGGCCCGATCTGGCGGTGCTCGGATCAACTCCGGGCAAGGAGTTCCGCCGATGGTTGGAGAAGGAATCGGCAAATGTGCGGCTGGTCGTGCATCGCGCCGCGCCACTGCAACCGGGAGAAACCCAGGCTGGGGCGGAATGCATTCTGCTATTCGGCCGGCAGGCCGAACGGATCGGTCCAAGTTTTTCGCCCGATTGCCGTGAGCTATGGCTTCTTCACCCGACAGTGCCACCGCCTGTGTCGGGGAAGTTGCCACAGCTTTCTACGCATATGACCACAGTCGTTTTGCCGCAGATCGATGAAGCGGGGAACGGGCCGGCGTGGCGGCGTTGGGCCAAGCAAACCGGAGCCCGCGTGGTCGAATCACCCGCGAGCGGTCTGGATATCCGCGCAGCCTGGCCGGGAGCTTTGCCCCTGCATTCGAATCAACCTCTCGCGAAGGGAGCGAAGGAGTTTTCGCTCCCTTCGCGAGAATCTCTATGAAAACCTCGGACCTGCGATGGCTTTTGCTCGTCCTTGTGGGGGCACTCGCTGGAAGAGCCGAGGAAAAGAGAACCCCCGCCTGGGAATCCACGCAATGGACGCAGATCGAGGCCGCCCTCGGCCAGGTGAATCTGGACGGCACGCTCCGGCTGAGTTTTTCCTTGGGTGCGAGCATCGCGCTCAAGCAACTGGGGATCCGCTTTGAACTGGAGCACCGGATTGAAACGGACGCGGACGGCCGGGCGCGCAGCGAGTGGCGGGTGAGAGGCTTGCAGAGTAGTCTCGCGCCGGTGGGACCCACCCAGTTGCGCTGGCAGCCGCTGGCCGGCGCATCGGTGAAATTCGACCGGGCGAAGATCGGCCGGAGGCTGGCCGACGCCGGCTCGGCGCGCTGGCTGATCCGCGAATCGGTCCCGGGCGAATATGAAATCCGGTCCTTGGACGGTCGGGCTTGGCGTTACAGGCAGGGAGTGCTGGTCAGCGCGGAGCATCCCGCTCTCGGGCAACTGCGTTTTTCCACCCAGGGTGCATGGATCACGCAGATTGAGCAGACCGACACCCCGGCTGGGAAACCTCCATTACTACAAGCCCGCTATGATGACTGCGGCCGGCTGGTCTCCTGGCAGGCGGGCGCGGGAAAGTCGCAACAACCGACGTGGGACGAAGACGGGCATCTGTCCGCCTGGCGGCGCGCGGACGGCAGCGAAGTGCGCTTCGCCTATCGCGCCAACTTGTTGGGCGAAATCATAGAATCAGGGAAGCCGCCGCAACTATTCATTTGGCGTGAAAACCCCGGCTATGGCCGGGGAGACTCCCGCTGGGCGGCCCCCGTGCATCTCGCCTCCGACGGGGCGGCCAGCTACTCCTGCAAACTCACCAGCAAGGGCTTGGTCCTGCAACGGACGGAGCTGGCCGGCGAAGCCGTGACCACAACCACGTTCAATCCCCGGCGGCGACGGCTTTCACAGGAGACCGGCGGGTTCAATTTTCTCGTCGTATTCCGGAGAGGCGGCGGCGGCACGACGCTGGACCGGATCGAAATCGGAGGCGAAGTCATCGAAAAATACGTCCACGATGAACAAGGCCGCCTCGTCAGCATCCAGCGGCACGGGGAGGCGGAACGGACTCTCAGTTACGACGAGGCCGGCCGCCTCATGGCGCTGGAGGAAAAACCCTGAGCCCATGAAAATCCTGCGGACCTGTCTTGTGATTCTGCTGGCGAGCGGCGCAATCAGCCGGGCGGACGACGCGCCCGGGCTGCCGCGGACCGTGCTCGGGGCCGAGGGGGTGATCCTCCGGCGCTGGCTGCTATTGGGGCCATTTGAGGCGAAGCGGGGGGAAGCGGCGGTGGATGTGGATTTTCTGGCCGGGCTGGGCCGGGCGGAAGGGGAATGCGGACGGAGTGAGATCGCGCAGTGGGCGGCGGCGCTGCCGACGGCGACGAGGGGGCGCCAGACCGCTCGCATCGTGGATGGAGCGGATGTGGTGGACTTCGGCGCGCTTTCTGATTTGCAACTACCGCCGGACTGGAATTTGCCTCAGTCCGCCGTTTACGCCGCTTGTGAAATAATGGCGGAGGCTGACGGCGAGGCCTGGCTTTTGTTTGGCAGCGATGACGGAGCCAAGATCTGGCTGAACGGGCGGTTGCAATATGCCTGGCGGGAGCAGCGCCGGATGGTCACCAACGAGGAGGCCATCGCTCTTCCGTTGCATCGTGGGGCGAATCTGCTGCTGGTCAAAGTTGCCAATATCGCCTACGGCTGGCAGATGCAGGCCCGGCTGGAGCGCGAGGCGTCCGCCGCCGCGCGCGCGGCGTTGGAGAGGAATGCGACGATCCTGAAACGGGCGCTGATTCCGCAAGGTGAGCCGTTGAAATTCCGCCGGGGGTTGCCGGCCCCGCCCGAGACGGAAGTGCGGCTGGAGTCCTACGATGGAACAATCACCCGTCAACTGAGGGTTAATGGGGATTCTCCGGCCAAAATGGCGGACCTGCCCCGGGGACTATACCGCGTTTCCTTGGATTTGGGGACGCGGCGTCATGCGCAGATTTTTTATTGGGGAGGACTGGAACAGGTCCATGCAGACCTCGCAGCGAAGTGCGAGGGTCTGATGAAAGAACCACGAGTGGCGATCAATCTGGGGACGCTGGTGCGCTGGCTGGAGGTGCTCCAACGCCCGGTTCAATTTGATGCCGGCGACAATGAATGGACCAGGCAAACATTGTTGGGCGACCAGGAGAAAAGAGTGATCTTCGCGGTGAAGGCGATTTACGATGCCATCCTCAGGCAGACCCGCGGCGAGGAGGCTTTTCGCCATCGTGCGGGTCTGCACCTCCGCGGATTTCGTTCACCGGTTGACGGGCAAGTCTTGAATTACCGTCTCTTCGTTCCTTCGAGCTACCACGCCGACGGCGCAGGGTTGCCGTTGGTGATAGTGATGCAGACGGTATTTGCCCGCCCCGCGCCTTATTTGGAAAGCGTGCATGTGGCTCGTTTGGACGAAGCCGAGCAATGGGCTCAAGTTGCGGAAAAATTGGGCATTGGGATACTCTGGCCAGGCTACCGGGCCCGCCCTTACGGCAATCCGGCTGATCTGGCCCATCTCGACGAAGTGTTCGCCGCCGTCGGTGCCGACTATCGGCTCGATCCTTCGCGACTTTACCTATACGGGAGTTGCAGCGGTGGTCTGACTGCGTCGATGGAAGCAATCCGGCATCCTCAGCGGTATGCCGCCATCGCCTACATCAGTCCTGTGCTGCATCGGGTGAAAAACCGTTTCGACGATGACGGGTCATTCAACGCCTGGCCTGCCTATCAAGCATGGCTGCAACAGACCGATCCGGTCACACCCCTGGCGGCCATCGCCAACATACCGATTTGGATCATCCATGGCGGGGGAGATGACGACCATGGACCGTTGTCGCATTCAGTCGATCTCATTGAACAGGCGCGAGCCATGGGACACCGGCCACGGTTCGACAATTATCGGAACCAATGGCCTGCACTTACACGGCTGGCCATCTTCGAGCAGCAGCTGGCCTGGCAGGCGCAGCAACGGCGAACTGAACCCGCGCCACTCGATCTTGCGAACGACAATACGGGGGGGCCTCTGTCGCGGGTCTTCGCGGAACGGTTTATTGTGGTCGAGGCCACAGGCGGCAATGAAAGCGAGCGCGCGGCCAACCGCAGGCTGAGCACAGAATTCCAGGAAGCGTGGCGTCGCACCAACTACGGCCCCTGCCGCGTGATCGAGGATCGGGAACTGCCTGCCGAGGAGGAATCGCGCAGCCATCTGGTGCTGCTGGGCAACGCCGGAACCAATCTGATCTGGAACCGGCTGGCGGCGCGTCTGCCCCTCACAGTGGAAGCGACGCGGCTCAAAATCGGTGGGCGCACCCATGAGGGCGACGCGCTGGCGTTTCAGGCGTGGTTTCCCCATCCCGTTCAACCCGGGAAAAAAGTGGTTTTGATTGGCAGCGCCCACCCGGAGAACGCGGTTTTCGGCACGATGGAACTCTCCTTGGATGGCTGGTTTGACTACGCGATTTGGAAAAAGACCCCGGATGGATCACTCCTGTTGGCGGCTGAACGAATCCCCGCGGCTGGCACCGACGAGCAGTTCCCGGTCCTCCGCCTTGCGCCCGATGATCCGTCCGACCCCGACGGCCGCAAATAGATGTTCCAGATTTGTTATGATAATCGGCCGCCGTTTATTTCCCGTCACGCTGCGCCCGTCGAGAAATGGTCCGCGGCGGCCCTCAGGCGCATGCGTGGAGCCGGCGCGGGGTTCGGCCTTGCCGTCGCGTGTGACCGCGACAGGCTGTGCCTCGATATTACCCTAGGCCGAGGCGGCAGCGCCACGCTGCTTCCGGCGGCGAAACGCCGCAATCGATCCCAGCCAATGACACCCGCCATTTACGCCACATCAATGCAACCCACAGGAATCGTCGTGCCCTCCCCCTCACTCTTGAAAAACGGCTCCGCCACCTGGCTCGGCCTCGCCCTGCTCGCGTTCGCGCCGGTCACGTTCGCCCAGGCCGCGCCCATCGCGCCGGACCTATCCGGAACGACGGACGCGTCCATTCGTGAAGTGCTGCGCGTCGTCGCGCGCCACCAGATGAGGCCGCTCAAGGACGGCGAATATCCGGTGGTTGATTCCGTCGCCGCCGCCGGGGCCGCCCGCCCGCCCGAAGGCATCTCGTGGAACTATCCCTGGGGCGTGACGCTTTACGGCGTCCTCCGGTCCACGGATGCCACCGGCGACCGGGAGGCGTTGGACTTCGTCCTCGAACACAACCGCATCGTCGCGCGTTATTACGCCTGGTTGTCCGCGACGCATGAGCGCACCGGTGAATCCGCCGAATGGGAGGCCTTCATTCATGACAACAGCAAGGTCAGGACCGGCGGCCTGCTGCGCCTCGGCCACCTCGACAGTTGCGGTGCCATGGGCGTGCAGACCCTCGAGGGCATCCTGCGGCATCCGGACCAGATGATCCCCGAGCAGAAGGCGGTTGTGGCGCGCATCGCCAGCTGGATCGCCGACCAGCAGGCGCGCCTCCCCGACGGCACGTTCTGGCGTCCGGATTCCACCGACCTCCACAAGATCTGGCCTCCGGGCACCATCTGGATCGACGACCTGTATATGGGCTGCCCCTACCTCGTGCGCTGGTCGCAGCTCACCGGCGAAAACAAATACCTTCATGACGCCGCGCAACAGGTGCTCAACATGGCCGCCCGCCTGCAAGACACCGACGGCGTCTGGTTTCACGCCTACAGTGAAACCAAGAAAACGCCCTCACCCTTCAAATGGGGACGCGCCAACGGCTGGGCCATGGTTGCGGCCGCGGAGATCCTCTCCGCCCTGCCCGACAATCACCCCGACCGTCCGGCGCTGCTTGATGTATTGCGCCGTCAAATCGAGGGCGTGAAGAAACTCCAGCCGGCCTCCGGCGTCTGGCCCCAGATCCTCGACCACCCTGAACTCTGGCAGGAAGTGTCGTGAACCGCGATGTTTGCCTACAGCATCGCGCGCGCGGTCAACCACGGTTGGATCGATGACTCGAACATGGCTGTCGCGCGCCGGGCATTCGCCGGCATTTGCGCCGATTACATCACCCCGGAGGGTGGCGTGAACGGCACCTGCGAGGGCACCAATATCGGCCTGACGCTCGACTACTATGCGAACCGCAGACGTCCGGACGACGATCAGCACGGTCGCGGCGTCGTGCTGCTCGCCGGTGCCGAGATTCTTGCCGGGAAAAAATGACGGGGAGACCGCGTACGGTCGCCGCCCGCCATCTGCCTGTCAGCGACGGACTGAAAAGGGACGAAATGGGTTTGGGTTCTTATCCCCGCCCCATTGGTTTTTGCAGGGGAACAGGTCAGGCTGAGGCGTTCACCATCGCAAATGGGCAAAGCGTCGCGGAAGAGAACGGGAATCCCGTTCACCGGGGGCAAGGGTGGATGCGCTCGTTTGCAGGTTACACCCGAAAGCCCGCGCCAAGCTTGGTTAACCTCTGGACATCAACGAAGAGCGTTCAGTCAGGGTGGTCATTTGCGCAGCAGCTCGCGGGCTTGGGCATGGGACGGATCAATCAGCAGAACGCGTCCCGCCGCTTTCGCTGCGCCGGCACGGTCGCCGAGCCGCAGCAAGACGGTCGCGAGGGCATACGGATACTCCGCCGCGCGGGGTGAAATCTCCTCGGCTCGACGGAGCGTGTCCGCCGCCTCCTGCAGTCGCCCGGTTTGAGCCAGCAGCAGGCCGAGATTATACCACGCGCGGGCGAATTTTGGATCAAGCGCCACCGCCAGCCGGAACGCCGACTCGGCTTCGGGCCACCGACCGTCACCGGCATACGCCAAGGCCGAGCGAAAGGCCGCCCCGGGGTCATTCGGCTGCAACCCGGCCGCCCGGTGAAACGCCGCCGCCGCTTCGGAGGTGCGACCCAGGTCATTGAGCACATAGCCCAGCGCTTCCTGGATGCCTGGTGAAAACGGATCCCACCCGGCTGCCCGCTTGATCTCCTGCTCCGCCTCGGGGAACCGGCCGCGATTGGCGATATCCTGCCCGAGGCGCAAGCGGCCGGCCGGCTGATCCAGTGACAGCGCGAGATAATCGTCGAACTCTTTCCGCGCAGGCGAATCCGGGACGAGTTCGGATGACAAAGCCCATTCGGCGTCAAGGCGCACGAGCCGCACCGGGTCACGCAGCAGCGGGCGGAGCTGCGCCCGCGAAGGCTCGTGACCGGAAAGCAAGCGCACCGCGGCGGAGCGTTCCAGCGGATCTGACGCGGCCAGCGACTGCCGGGCGGCGAGCCGCACCGCGTCCGTGCCGTCGGCGTAAGGCGTGAGGAGCGAGAGATACGTCGCCCGCCAGGCGGGAATGTCCTCCCGGGCCAGCAGCTTCAGCAGGGTGGTGGCGGCTTCCGCCTCACCCGTCTGGGCGGCGGCGACCGCGCGCGCCCGGGCGCGCTGCCGCGAATCCAGCTTCGTCCCATACCAGGCCTCGGCCTGCGCGATGGCCCAGTCGGCGGACTTGTCGGCATGGCAGCGATTGCACGCATTGGGGATGCCGAGCTCCTTCGTCAACCGCGGGTCGGGCTTCAGCCAGCCGTGGTCGTGGCGCGGCGCACGCTGCATGTAGGTGGTCGGCGGCATGTGGCAGCCGACGCACGAGTTGCCCGTGCCGTTCTCGGCGTGGTGCGAGTGCGCCACGGGGTCGATGGGCACGGCGCGCGTGCCATTGGGCTGCACGCGGCCGGGTGCGGCGTGGCATTGGAGGCAGAGCTGGTTGTTGGCGGCGGGCAGGATCGTCCTGGTGGTGTGCGGGTCGTGACAGTCGAGGCAGGTCACCCCGGCGCGTCCCATCCGGCTGAGCTGCACGGAGGTCCAGTTGAAGTCCTCGTTGCGCTGCTGGCCATCCGGATAAAACACCCCGGGCTCCACCGGCAGGGTGAGACGATAGTGATCGTGGTAATTGTCGCCCGGCTGGAAATCCAGCGTCAGTGGCTCGTTGCGGGCGTGGCAGGGCGCACAGGTTTGCATCATCTTCTGCCGGTCGCCGTAGAAAGGTGCGGGGAATTTGTCCTTCACCTCATTCTTGGCGCCGTGCCCCGGCTTGGTCGGACCGTGGCACTGGATGCAGCCGACACCGTGTTCGACCCACGACGAGTGATAGGTGTCGTTCGCAGCATCGTAGTTTTTTTGGTAACCCGTCATGTGGCACTGCGCGCACATGGAGTTCCAATTCATGCCTCGGCCGGTCCAGTGGCCCCATTCGCCAGGTTGCCGCCCCTCCTGCCCGAAGACATTGAACCATTCTTTTTTGACCGGATCAAAGGCCAGCTCGTGCGGTTGCCAGCGGCCGCCGGGGGCCGGCAGCAGCGGCTGCCAAAGCGGCTTGTGGCCGAGCACGAATTCCGGCGCGGGGCCGGGGTCACCGCTGGCCGGCGGCAAGAACTTGGCCAACGCCGCTGCATCTTTTCCGGGTGAGACCGGCCGATTGGCGAGGGCATGGTCAGTCACAGCCCAGGCCGCGAAGATCTCCGCGTGGCACTCACGACATGAGGCGGAAGTCTGGCCGAGGGACGATGCCACGGAGCGTGATCCGGAGTTGGGCGTGGTCGCGGCGTTTTTCTGCCCATAACCGGCCATTGTGAGCATAATTGCTATGTTCATAGCGAGGTAGCTGCCGAGCCCCCAGCGGAGCCAGGCGGGAAATCCCCGTGGCGTTTCTTTCGACAAAAACACACCTCAGGATTGCAGCGTCCGTCTCGGGGGGCAATAACTTCATTTCAACCGTGTCACGCGCCCGGGGAATAATAGCGGCAACGATAGCGAGGAGGATGCCAAGCATGCCAACGCTACAAAAATGGCGCACAGGAGAGCTTCTCATCGCAGAGGCTGTTGGGCTTGCGGCTTACCATCCGAACGCGGCAATCAAAGGTTCCGGCCCTCCATCAACTGTCCCTCGGCAACTTGACTCCCCCAGGATGAGACCTTCACACCAAGATCGTTGAGAACGGGGTGAGCCGCGCTTTGTTCAAAGCCTCCGAAACGCTGTTCCGGGCGTTCAGTCCACTTCACACTGCATCTACGACCCGGTTTCCATTCGGGTCTGCCCCATCCGGCTCTGGGAAGGCGATGCACCTGGCGGGCGGTGGAAATTCAGCGACATGTGAATCCCGTGTTTTTCGCCGAGGTCGACGAACCAGTCGATCTCCTTGAGTTTGCTTTCGTCGATTCGCTCCCAATCGCCGCCGGCAATCCAACAACGGTAGTCCATCGGGATGCGGACGAAGTTGAATCCCAGCGACGCGATCATCCGGACTCGCAAAAAAATGCGCGTAAAAATTCTTTCTACAGGGGTTTTCTACAGTGCAGGCCGAAAATCGGCTGATTTTGGAGCACATGAGAAATCCTAATGTGTGGCGCAACAATTTGGCCTGATGAGACTAGCGCACATTTGCGCACTTCAGCGAATATCAGCAAAACCCCCGTATTAGAATTAACAGTCACCTGCTCTGCCACTGAGCTACCGGGCAACGTGGCTCCCCAAGGGAACGGCCAAAAAGAGGTCCGCTCCGGGGCTTGTCAATCCCTCTATCGTGTAAAAACCGGGAAAGTGAAGTGG
>JBMOQY010000022.1:0-1727 GCA_049322455.1 Verrucomicrobiota bacterium
GTACAGATCCCCCGCGATCCTGATCGCCGCCTCGGCGGTGCGCTTGCCCGGACGCACCTGCAGCAGGTAGAGCACGCCCTCCTGAACCGTGAACTCGATGTCGAGGACGTCCCGGTAGGTCTTCTCGAGCGAACGCGCCAACGAGTGGAACTGCCCAATCAGCTCCGGATAGCGGCGCCCCACATCATCGAGCGATTCCGGGGTGTGCGTTCCCGCGACGATGTCCTCCCCCTGGCCGTTCTCGAGATACTCGCCGAACAGCTTCGGCGAACCGTCCCGCGGATCGCGGGTGAAGGCCACGCCCGTTCCCGACGGGCTACCGAGATTGCCGAAGACCATCTGCTGCACGACCACCGCCGTACCCAGATCGTGCGCGATTCCGTGATGGTCGCGATAGCGGATCGCACGGCGCGAGTTCCATGACTCGAACACCGCGACCACCGCCTGTCTGAGCTGCGCCCACGGGTCGGCCGGAAAGGTGCCGGACGCACCGACGCCTTCGGCGACGAGTCGGACCGCTGATCGCAGCGACCTCTCGTCCTCGACGGTGTCGAGGCTCGCGCCGTCGGCGGCGCTCTCGTCAGCGGCGCCAAGCACGATGTCGGCGAACATGCGCGCGAACCGGGCGAAGGTCTCGGCGGCGAAGCGGTAGCGGCCGCCGGTCGCCTTCGCCAGCGCGACCGTGGTCTCCTCGTTCATCCCGAGGTTGAGAACGGTGTCCATCATGCCCGGCATGCTCACCGGCGCGCCCGAGCGGACCGACACCAGCAGCGGCCGTGGCCCCTTGCCGAAGCCGCAGCCGGTCCGCTCCTCGAGCTGATGCACGGCCTGAACGATCTCGCGCCACAGCGCCTCGGGAACCGCACCGTCCTTGCTGACCCGGCATGCCTGCGTCGAGATGACGAAACCCGGCGGCACGGGAAAGCCCGCGGCCGTCATCTGGACCAGCCCGGCGCCCTTGCCGCCGAGCGCGGCCGCGTCGAGATGCGTGGCCTCGGCGAAGGAGTAGACGAAGCGCTCAGCGGCGGTGACGCTGGTCATCGACTCGTGTCTCCCTTTGATCCTAAATGTCCTTGGCATCGAGCAACTCCCGGATGCGCGCCTTTATCTGCTGCGCGCTCGCCTCGTCCAGTTCGGTCTGCGCCTGCGGATGCAGCCACGCCGGTACGCGCGGGTTGGGCTCGTCCTGCCGGCGCGGGATCAGATGGCAGTGCACGTGCGGATCGGCATTGCCGAGGATCTCATAGTTCATTTTGAAGGCGCCCGTCGCCAGCTTGATCGCGCGTGCCGCGCGACTCATGTCCTCGACGAACCCCTGCCGCGCCGCCGCCGACGCCTCGAACAGCTCGGTGGCGTGCTCGCGCAGCGTGAGGACGCAGCGGCCGGGGAAGCGACGGTCCGAGACCAGACTGAGCTCGCTGACCCCCAGCCTCGCGATCGGCTCCCCCATCCTGAACCCGCAGCTGGCACAGGCCCAAGCCGCCGGAACCGGTTTGTGCGCCATCACGGCATCTCGCGCGTGGCCAGCGTCGCCGACGGTACGGGCGCGCCGACCTCGCGGGCCACGGCGTCGAGGGCCTCGAGCGTGGTGACCGCCAGCGGCAGCCCGTCCCGCAAGCGCTGCGCCGACAGTTCGGCCTCGATCTCGCCGGGCATGTAGATGCGCTGCACGCCCTCGGCGCGCGGCGCGTTGCGCAGAGCCGACGCCAACTCGCTGGTGCGGCGCA
>JBMOQY010000023.1:0-119613 GCA_049322455.1 Verrucomicrobiota bacterium
TCGGCGTGCCGGGCAGGAGCAGATCACCCGTGACGCTCGCCCCGCCGTTGAGCGTCACGTTTTCCGCCGTCATCACCTGCACCGAGCCCGCGACGGTTCCGTTCAGCGTCGGCGCATGGCGCACCAAGGCGGTGCCGGTCTGAGCCTGAACGATGGATGTTACGAGCAAACCGGCCAGCAGGCCGGCCACGAATCGGGACGATGGGCGCATGGGAGGATTGGTCGCTCCGAGGGCCCGTTTCCAACGCGACAGTGCGAATAAGGAAATTCCACGCAGTTCATGGCAAGTCCAAAAGCGTATCGAGTCAGGTCCCGCACCGCGTTACCGGAACTTGTCCGAAGGTTCCAGTGCTCTCACCCCCGGCCGCGGATGTTTTGGGCGAGGCGGAGGATGTCGGCGAGGACGCCGGCGGCAGTGACCGCCCCGCCCGCGCTTTTGCCAATCAGCGCGGCAGGCGGAGGATTTCGACGATTCGACGGCCGATGAGGCGGCGGCGCTCCAGACTGACGCTGCCAACCGCAGGCGTGCAGGCGGCCTTGGGCACGAGATAGAAGACGCCGCAATCCACGACGGTCTGGAAATCAAGGCCGTCGGCTCCGTTCAGCAGCACCTGCCAGGGTTCCAACATGACTGCAGGCGACCGCTTGCTGCCGTAGAGCACGTTGACCCGCAGAAACTCCGGATCCTGGCAGTCTTCCTCGCAAGAAAGGACGACGGCGGGATGCGCGTCACGGTCCTTTGGGTTCACCTTGACCCGGACGATGTCCCATTGATGCATGCTCAGCGAACCGGCGCGAGATCGAGAGCCGCGTGATTGGCCGCGGCGTAGGCGCCGGATTTCCGGCGGAAATAGCCGACCGGGCGAACCGGGATGGGCTCGGGCACCACATACTCGGTCAACTGCACCAGCCGGTTGCCCTTGCGAATCAGGACAGGCTCACCCCCAAGGGCGCGATCAATCAGGCGGCCCATGCGGGGCTTGGCTTGGGAAACGGTGAGGATATCCATGGGCCTG
Source organism: Verrucomicrobiota bacterium (assembly GCA_049322455.1). GTDB lineage: Bacteria > Verrucomicrobiota > Verrucomicrobiia > Opitutales > Opitutaceae > Lacunisphaera. The sequence goes on from JBMOQY010000023.1 coordinate 1,017, forward strand.
AATATGGGCTTAAAAACAGATCCGTCAAGAAGCCGAAACGGCCTGTAGGCAGTGCATAATTCGCGGAGACAAGCGCATACTTTATCCCCGCGCCTCGGAGAAATTGACGAGTCATCCTGCCATCGGGATTCCTGTCGGCAACGCCCTGTCCCGCCGTCACAGGCACCGGGTCCGCGATCCGGGCGCGCTCGTCACCCCCGGCCGCGGATGTTTTGGGCGAGGCGGAGGATGTCGGCGAGGACGCCGGCGGCAGTGACCGCCCCGCCCGCGCCGGCGCCACGCACGACCATGGGGTATTCCTTGTAGCGCTCGGTGTGGAAGGCCACGAACGCTTCCGCGCCGCGCAGGGCCGCGGCGGGGTGCGCGCCGTCCACGTCCACCGGGCCGACCGTGACCTTGGCGCCGGCCGCACCGGGGGTGATGCGCGCGAGATAGCGCGGCAGCTTCCCCTGCCCTTTGCTGGCGGCCACGCGCTGCGCGACCTCCGCATCCAGGCTGGCGAGCGATTGCATGAATCTCTCGGGATCATCCTCCTTGAGGAAGGACTCGGGCACGAAGGGCTTCAGCTCCACGTCGGTCAGATCGAGGCGCAGGCCGAGCTCGCGTGCGAGGATCACCGCCTTGCGCGCCACGTCGAGGCCCGAGAGATCGTCGCGCGGGTGCGGCTCGGTGTAGCCCAGTTTCCGGGCGGACCGCACCGCCGCCGACAGCGCCGTGCCCTGGGCCAGCTGATCGCACAGGAAACCCAGCGTGCCGGAGAACGCGCCTTCGATGGTGATGACATGGTCGCCGGTGCGGACGAGGTTCTTGAGCGTCTCGATGACGGGCAGCGCGGCGCCGACCGTGGTCTCGTAGTGGTAGGCGCGGTAATGGCGGCGCGCGCGGCCCAGCAGCTCGTCGCGCAGCGGCTGCGGCAGGGCCAGCGGCTGCTTGTTGGCCGACACCACATTCACGCCGTGGTCGAAGGCCGCCAGGTAGAGCTTCTCCATGCCCGGCGCAGCGGAGCAGTCCACGACCACGGGATTGGGCAGGCGGGCGAGCCGGCCGAGCAGCGAGATGACGTCCTTCACCGTCTTGCCCTCCTCCAGCGCGGTCTTCTGCAATTCGACCGCCCGGTCGGTGGAGAGGCCGTGCTCGTCAAAGAGCACGCCGCCGCTCGAACCGACGCCGACGAGCCGGATCTGCACGTCGTGCTCGCGACCGAGCGTCCGGTTCTGCTGGTCGATTTGCTTGAGCAGCGAGCCGCCGACGACGCCCTTGCCGAGCAGCAGCACGCTGATCTCGGTGTGCGACAGGTTGAACGCGCCGTGCACGGTCCGCACCGCGGTGACGGTCTGGTCGGCATCCACCACGGCGGAGATGCTGCGGGCCGAGGCGCCCTGCGCCAGCGCGCGAACGTTGATGCCGGCCGAGCCGATGGAATTGAGGAAACGGCCGGCCACGTTGGGCCGCCGGCCCATGTGCTCGCCCACGAGCGTCACCATCGTGACCGGGGAGAGGACCGGCTCCACGCGCAGGTCGCCGGTCTGGATCTCGGGGGCCAGCGCCTCGGCGATGCTCCGCACGGCCTTCTGCTGGTCCGGCTCGGGGATCACCACGGAGAAGGACTGGCCCAGCGTGGACTCGGTGGTCATCCACACCCGCACCCCGGCCTCGCCGAGGGCGGCGAGAATGCGCCCGCCGACCGGCTTGCTCAGCCCGGTGCGGCGCGATTGCACGCCGATGAGGGCGAGGCGCTCGAGGCTGGTCACGCAGGTCGGGCGGTTGGGATCGGGGTTGCCCGTGGCATCGATGCGCGTGCCGGGCGCCTCGGGCCGGGTGGTGCTGCGGATGATCAGCGCGGCGCCGCACTCGCGCAGCGGGATGATCGTGCGCGGGTGGAACATCCGCGTGCCGAAATAGGCCAGCTCCAGCGCCTCGTCGTAGGAGAGGCGGTCCACGGGCGCGGCCTCGCGCACGATCGCCGGGTCGCCCGTCATCACGCCGAGCACGTCGGTCCACACGGTGACGGCGCCCGCCTTGAGCAGGCCGGCCACGAGGGTGGCGGTGTAGTCGGAGCCGTTGCGGCCAAGGGTGGTCGTGTGGCCGTCGCGGGTGCGGCCGATGAAACCCGTGATGATCGGCACGTGGCCGTTCCACTTTTCGGCGAGCGGCGCGAACCTCACCGCGGTCTCCCCCTTGTCCACCGTGGCGGCGCCATGCGCGCCGTCGGTGACGACGAAATCGCGCGCGTCCACGGCCACGGCGCTCACGCCCTTCTCGGCCAGGGCCCGCGAAAGGATGGCGACGGAGATGCGCTCGCCGACGGAGATGATCGAATCGAGCGTGCGCGGGGAGCACTCGCGGGTGAGCTCGATGCCCGAAAGCAGGCGCTCGACCGGGGTCAGGATCTCGTCGAGGTCGTGCTTGAAACCCTTCTGCCCCTGGCTGCCGAGGACGGAGCGGGCGATGGTCGTGGCCAGCTCCCGCACCTGGGTCAGTTCCCGGCGCGCCTGGCTGATGTTGCCGTCTTCGGCCGAGCGGGCCGACAGGATCAGCCAGTCGGTCGTGTCGCCGGGGGCGGAGACCACCACCGACAGCGGCCTGGGCGCGGTCGCGATGAGTTCGAGCACCTGCGGCAGGCGGCCGGGTGTGCCGATCGACGTGCCGCCGAATTTATAGACCTGCCACGGTGCGCTCATGATTGCGGGGGCTCCAGTTGCAGGGCGCGGGTGAGGATGGGCGCGAGCGACTCCCACTCCATGAGGAAGGCGTCATGGCCGTGCAGGCTGCAAAGCGTGGCGCGCTCGACGCGCGCGCCGGCCTTGCGCAACTGCGCGGAGAGCAGCTCGGCCTGGGCGGGGGTGAAAAGCTGGTCGGTGTCGATGTCCACCACGAGCGTGGAGGCCTTCACCCGGCTGATCGCCGGCCGGTGGTCGCCGGGCAGCGGCTGGAGCAGATCGTGGTGGTCCATCGCGGCGAGCTGGAGTTCGTAGGCCTGCGCGGCGAAACGGTTGCGCAGCTTGGCCCCCTGGTGCTCGAGGTAGCTCTGCACGGGATAACCCGAGGCGGCCGAGCTGGCGCGCGGAGGACGCGGCTGACGCACATCGAGGCCGGGTTCGGCCCGGTAGGTGAGGATGGCGAGCTGGCGCGCGATCTCGAGGCCACGGCCGATGTTGTCGGGGTAACCGGGGTCGAGCCGCAGGATCTGCCGGGCCACGTGATTCCAGCCCACGACCCAGGCGCTGGCCGCCACGCTGGTGGCGAGCGGCAGGATGCGCTCGAAACGCTCCGGCGCCAGCGCGGCCAGCGCGAGCGTGACCATGCCGCCGAGCGAACCGCCGGTCGTGAGATGGACCTTGCGGATGCCGACCTGGTCGAGCGCCAGCAGGAGGGCGCGGGAGATGTCGAGGCTGGTCAGCTCGAGGCCACGTTCCTCGGGGAAACCCTCGGTGCCGGGGCCGCTGCTGCCGTAACAGGAGCCGAGGTTGTTGAAGCAGAGGATGCGGTAATGGTCGGGATCGAGCGCCCGGCCCGGCCCGATCACGGGCTCCCACCAGCCGCCCTGGCCGCCGGCCTGCGCGCTGCCGGTCAGGGCGTGCACGAGCAGCACGGTGGGCACATCCGGACGCGGTGCATCGGGGGTGTCGCCTTCGCGGCTCCACCACCACCCGCGGGCACGATGCGACCGGACCACGCCGCCCCGCTCGAGGGCGAGATCGGGCAAAGCCAGTTCAAAGATACGCGGTGACGCGGCGACAGTCGGCATGCAGGCGATTGGAGGGATCGCCTCGACGTCAGCCAACCAACAGCGGAACCGCGCGGGTCTCCGCTTCAACCCCCCGGCCGGACGGCCCTGCTCCGCCCCCTTCGGGCGGGCGTTCGGCCGCTGCGGTGGATTGTGGTGATGTGGGCATGACAGGAAGAGGCTTGAGTTTGTTTGACGACTAGGGGACGCCAGCCCGGCTGTCGAGACAAGGGAGCGACGTGTCATACTTGAGTGAGTCACTCAGCAACGTGTCATAGTTAACCAGCCGTTCACGGGACGATTGGACTCCGAGGATTCCGGCTTGTTGCGCCTGCCGCGACCACTACTGTGAACTTTCCATGTCCACACGCGCCCAACGCATCGTGCTGAAGTTCGGTTCCGGCATCCTCTCCAAGGAGAAGGGTGTGGGGTTGAGCCGTCCGCAGATTTCGCGGCTCGCGCGCGAGGTCGGCGCCCTGGTGCGGGCCGGCCACGCGTGCGTGATCGTTTCGAGTGGTGCGGTCGCCGCTGGCTTGGCCACGCTGGGCCTCGCCACCAAGCCCAAGGAGCTCGCCGCCAAGCAGGCCTGCGCCGCCGTCGGCCAGTCGCAGCTCATGCACGCCTACGCCAGCGCGTTCGCCAAACAGGGCGTCGCCGTCGCCCAGCTCCTGCTCACGCACAACGACCTCGACAGCCGCGTGCGGCATCACAACGCCCGCGCCACGCTCCGCCACCTGCTCTCGCGCGGCAACGTCGTGCCCATCATCAACGAAAACGACTCCGTCGCCGTCGAGGAGCTGAACTTCGGCGACAACGACCGCCTCTCCGCCGAGGTCGCCACGCTCATCAGCGCCGACCTGTTGATCATCCTCACCAGTGTGGACGGTCTGCTGGACGGGGCTGGCAGGGTCGTCCCGGTCGTGCGCGACTTCGGACAGGTCGCCGGTCTCGTCCGCTCCGACAAGGGCCACGTCTCCACCGGCGGCATGGTCACGAAACTCCAGGCCGCGCAGCTCGCCGTGAAGGCCGGCATCCCGGTCACCATCGCCAGCGGCCGCAGGGCCGGGCTCATCCAGCAGATCGTCGCCGGCAGGCGTGTCGGCACCCATTTCCCGGCCAGGTAAGCCCGCTTGGTGGAAGGGGCTTTGCGCCCCGACTGCTTGCGAAAATCACTTTGTCGCGGCATAAAGCCGCTCCCACATTTCCAATCCAGTCAGCATGTCTGATCTCGTCCAACTCGTCGCCCAACTCGGTTTGCAGGCCCGCGCCGCCGCGCGCGTGCTCGCGACCACGCCGGCCGCGCGCATCGATGCCGCGCTGCTGGCCATGGCCGACGAGCTGCTCGCCGCCCAGCCCGCGATCCTCACCGCCAACGCGCAGGATGTCGCCACCGCCAGGGCCAACGGCCAGACCGCCGCGCTGGTGGACCGCCTCACGCTCGACCCGAAGCGCCTTGCCGCCTGCGCCGAGGGTTTGCGGCAGGTCGCCACCCTCCCCCACCCGCTCGGCCAGATCCTGCGCGAGTGGACGCCGCCCACCGGCATCCGCATCGCCAAGGTGCGCGTGCCGCTCGGCGTCATCGGCTTCATCTACGAGTCGCGCCCCAACGTCACGGTGGACGCCGCCGGCCTGTGCCTGAAGAGCGGCAACGCCGTGATCCTGCGCGGCGGCTCCGAGGCACTGCGTTCCAACACCGCGATCGCCACCGCCCTTTCGCGCGGCCTCGCCGCCGCCGGCCTGCCTCCCGCGGCGGTACAGCTCGTGCCCGTCGCCGACCGCGACACCGTGCGCCTGCTCGGCGAATCCGTCGGCCTCGTGGACCTGCTCATCCCCCGCGGCGGGCGCGGCCTCATCGAGACCGTCGTGCGCACGGCCCGCGTCCCGGTCATCAAGCATTACGACGGCATCTGCGCGCTCTACGTGGACAAGGCGGCGGACTTCGCCATGGCCACCGAGATCGCGCTCAACGCCAAGGTCCAGCGCCCCGGCGTGTGCAACGCCATCGAAACGCTCCTCGTGCACCGCGATGCGGCCGACCGCTTTCTCGCGCAGGCGGGCAAGGCGCTCGCCGCCGCCAAGGTCCAGCTCCGCGCCGAGCCGCGCGCCCTCGCCGCCTTGCAGAAGGCCGGCATCGCCGCCGTGCCCGCGCAGGACGCCGACTTCCGCACCGAGTTTCTCGACCTGATCCTCGCCGTGAAGGTCGTGGACGACACGGCCGCCGCCATCGAGCACATCGAGACGCACGGCTCGCACCACACCGAGGCCATCGTCACGGCCGACGACGCCGCCGCCGAGCAGTTCCTCGCCGGCGTGGACAGCGCGGTCGTGCTCTGGAACGCCTCGACGCGCTTCAACGACGGCCACCAGTTCGGCTTCGGCGCCGAGATCGGCATCAGCACCGACAAGCTCCACGCCCGCGGCCCGATGGGCCTCGAGGAGCTGACCTCCTACAAATACGTCGTGCGCGGCTCCGGGCAGGTGCGGAGCTGAGCCGATGTGCCGGAGCGGCGGTCGAGGGCCGCCGGGCGAAAGAAACGGCGCCCAGAGAGCGCCGCTGCAGGTTCTACTTCAGCGGCAGTTCAAAAAGCGTGGCGCTGAGGGCCGGAACCTTGAGCGAACCGGCGGACGCGTCGCTGCGCCGGATGTCCACCACGCGGGGTTGGCCGGGGGTGTTGTGCGCCTCGGCCTTCGGTCCGGTGATGTGCCAGCGGGTGGCCGGCCCCGCCAGCGCGAGGCCGGCGGCCGTGAGATTCACCCCGACTTCCTCGGTGGTGGGGTTGACCACGCTGAGCGTGAGTTTTCTGCCGTCCGCTGTCAGCGCGGCGGCCACGTCGAGCACGCCGAAATCCTGCGGGATGACCAGCGGGGTCGTGCCGAACTTATCGCGATAGAGCTGGAGCACGAGGCCGGTGGTCTCCATCTCGGCGGCCGTGCGGGTGGTCTTGATGGCGCCGATGACGTTCACGGTCTGGGCGTAGTGCGCCATCGTGATGAGATCGCTCTGGCGGTAATACTCGTGCAGGCCGGCGGCGACGCCGAGACCGTCCTGCAGCTCGTAGATGCACCCGAGTTCGCCGTAGGCCGACTCGCGGTGCCAGTAGTTCCACTCGTCCATCGTGATGGGCATGAGCCGGCCCTTGAGGTTGGGCAGCCTGGCCTGGAGCTTGCGATGGCCCTCGGCCTTCTTGCGGATGTCCTCGCGCATCATGCCGACGTGGGTCAGCAGGTCGGTGCGACCCTCCTTGGTCCAGGGCACGCGGCCGCGATAGAAATGCTCCGACAGGATGCTCATGTGGTCGGCGCATTCCTCGAGCATGATGTGCGAGCAGGTCTTGCCGGACTTGGCCTGATCGGGGTCGTGGTTCTTGTTGATGGTCTCGAGGTCGCCCACCGCCGTAAGCGAGAGGGAGGGATCCACCTTCCACATGGCCTCGGCAAAGCGGTTGTGCTTCAGGGTGTAGTGCTGCATCTGCATGAACCCGAGCTGCCACGGGCCGAACATCTCGTTGCCCACACACCAGTATTTCACGCCGTAGGGCTTTTCGTTGCCGTTCTTGATGCGCCAGCCGCCGCCGATGGTGTCGGCGCCGCGGTTGCAATACTCGACCCATTGGGCGGCGGAGTAGTCGTCGCCGAAGCCCGTGTTGGCGGCGATCATCGGCTCGGTGCCGATTTCGCGGCAGAAGGCGATGAACTCGTCGGTGCCGAAGTCGTTGTGCTCGACGCCGGTCCAGGCGGGATTTTTGCGCGGGGGGCGGCGGTCGCGGTCGCCGATGCCGTCGCGCCAGTCGTAGCCGCTCGCGAAGTTGCCGCCCGGCCAGCGATAGATCGTGCCGTTGAGCTGCTTGAGGAGCGCGAGCGTGTCGCGGCGCATGCCCCTGACGTTGTCGGAGGGCATGAGCGAGGGCGGGCCGAGGAGCACGTCGCCGCCGGAAACGCGGAGTTCGAGCAGGGCGCCCTTCTCGGTGCCGGCGGCGGGCGTGAGCGAGAAGGCCTGCCTGCTGTAATCGGCGCCGCTGAAGGCCAGCCTCGTGGAGGCGCGGTCGGCGGGGTTCGGTCCCCAGACGAGCGTCACTTCGATCTCGGCACGGCCGGAGAGGGGCCTGGCCCAGACGTAGCCGTCGTAGCGCAGACCGGCCTTCACGCCGAGATCGCGTTGGCGGAGGCCCGCGCCGGCGTTCACGCGCGGCGAGTGCCTTCCGACGAAGGCGCCCTCCCGGACCATCGAGACCGCGGCGGGATCGCCGATGATCTGCCACGGCGAGGCGCCGACGACGGGAAATTCGCTGTCCAGCAGGTCGCGGTATGGCGAATAGTCCGCGGTGATGGGGAAATAGAACTTACGGTCTTCCAGCATCTCGGCCCAGATGCCGCCGTAGATGCAGCGGCCGAGGTGCTCGATGAACTGGCCGTAGATGTAGGGGCTGATGGGCGCGCCGGTCTTGGCGGCGTCCACCTTGACCTCGAGAGGGGCGGCGCGCAGGGCGGCGAAAGGAACAAGCAGGATAGCAGCAAGCAGGGCGGACTTCGGGGATTTCATGGGGTATGGGATCGGGAGACGGACGACTGAAGACAACAATCGCCTGAAGGAATAGGCGCGCACGCCTCCGGCGCCAGTCGGATCGGGCGCGGGTTCACGTGACCGTAAAGCAAACCGGAAGGCAGCGATGTCGCATCCAACCGCGCACGAAGCGCCACAGTTAGCGCGCGCCGCCGATTGCACCCGGCGCCAATCCTGGCTTACCTCCAGGCTTTTACCCCTCACATGAAACACCCCGTCCTGCCCCGTCTCGGTGCGGTCGCCGCCGCCCTTCTCCTGTCCAACGCCCGGGCCGCCGCCGACCCCGCCTCCGCCCTGCCGCGCGCCACGCCCGAATCGCAGGGCATCTCCTCAGCCGGGCTGCTGCCGCTGCTCGACGAGGCCGAGGTCCGCGCCTTCGGCCTGCACGGCCTCATGATCCTGCGGCATGGCAAGGTCGTGGCCGAGGGCTGGTGGGCACCCTACTCCGCCGACGAGCCGCACATGCTCTTTTCGCTCAGCAAGAGCTTCACCGCGACCGCCGTCGGCCTGCTCCAGGCGGAGGGCCGCATCAACATCCACGACAAGCTCGTCTCCTTCTTTCCCGACGAGGTGCCGGCCGACGCTTCGGACAACCTGCAGAACATGCGCCTGCGCGACCTCCTGATGATGTCCACCGGCCAGCACAAGGAGGACGTGGACAAGATCAACGTGATGGCGCCCGACGGCACCGGCACGAGGCAGTTCCTCGCCGCGCCCGTGAAGCAGAAGCCCGGCACGCTTTTCTACTACAACTCGCCCGCCACCTTCATGCTCTCGGCCACGGTGCAGAAGGTCACCAGCCAGACCGTCCGCGATTATCTCGTCCCGCGGCTCTTCGAGCCGCTCGGCATCCCGGCACCCGAATGGGACCTGACCCCGCAGGGCTACAGTTTCGGCGCTTCCGGCCTGCACCTGCGCACCGAGGACATCGCCAAATTCGGCCAGCTCCTGCTCCAGCGCGGCGAGTGGCAGGGCCGCCGCCTCGTGCCCGCCGAGTGGGTGGACCTCGCCACCTCGCGGCAGACCTCCAACGGCAGCACCCCCGACGGCGACTGGGACCAGGGCTACGGTTTCCAGTTCTGGCGCTGCGCGCCCGGTTTCTATCGCGCCGACGGCGCCTTCGGCCAGTTCTGCATCGTGATGCCGCAACACGACACCGTCGTCGCCATCAACAGCGGCTCGGGCGACATGGGCGGCATCATGAAGATGCTCTGGACGAAACTCCTGCCCGAGCTGCGCGCCGCGCCGCTGCCGGAAAACCCGGGGGCACAGGCCGCGCTGCGCGACCGCCTCGCCCGACTCACTCTGCCCGTGACGGCCGGCGCCGCCTTCAGCCCGCTCGCCGCCCGGATTTCCGGCCGGAAGTTCGCCTTCGAGGCCAACGACGCGACCCTGGAGTCCGCCTCGCTGGACTTCGCCGCCGACGGCACCGCGACCCTGCACGCCCGCCTCTTCGGCAGGGACGAGACCGTGACGGCCGGCCACGGCCGTTGGGAACGCGGCGTATTCCCGCTCAATCCCGGCCAAGCCCAGCCGGTCGCCGTCAGCGGCGCCTGGACGGCCGACGACACCTACACGCTGCAAATGGCCTACCGCCGCGCGCCCTTCATCGCCACGGCCCGCTTCAAGTTCGCCGGCGACGCGCTGACCGTCGAACGCCGGATGAACGTCGGGTTCGGGCCGCAACAACCCGCCGTCTTCACCGGCCGGGCGCAACAGTAGGGCAGGTCTCCGCCCTGCCGATGCCTTGCCAGCCTCCGGAGCCAGCCCGCCCCCCGGGGGGGCGGTCAACTCCACCACGGCGAGGGTGCCCCAGCTCCATCAAATCCGCTTCTCACAGCACCGGCGTGAGCGGGGTGCCGACGGCCTTGTAGAGGCGCGTGAGGATTTCCCTGGTGGACAGCGCGCCGTCGGCGCCGGGAAACGAGCCGACATCGCGGTGGTGGTCGTAGAAGCGCGGATCGCCCGGCGGCACCTCGCGGGCGCCGGGTGTCAATTCAAAGCTGGAAGTGTTCTGGATCGGCCACACGTCCAGCGGGCTCAGCGAAGTGACCCCGTCGAACAATCCGTTCACCACGTCCAGACCGAGAGGCAGGCGGCGCCGGGCGATCACCCAACTGTTCTCCGGCCGCATGTCGCGGTCGATCTCGTCGCGCAGCGCCCGGGCGAAGGCCGCATCCTCGACCAGCAGCCCCGCCTCGCAGTTCAGGTTTTCGGAACGCGGGTCGAGGTTGTAGGAGCCGACGAAGGCCACGCGATCGTCCACGGTCAGCGACTTGGCGTGGAGCGAAAGGAACGGCCGCCGGCCGTCGGGGCCGTTGACCTGCCTGGCCCGCGCGACCATGCGCGCGTATTGCGGGAACAGCAGCGGTCGCGCCGCGGGCTGCGGCATGAACTCGTGCACCTGCAGGCCGAGCTTCTCGATGTAGTCGCCGCGCAGGCGGTAGTTGGCCGAGTAGGCCGGCAGGTTGTCGGTCGAGGCGAAACTGTTGGTCGAGACGCGGATCACGAGCCCGGGATGTTTCCGCTGCATCTCCCCGATCAGGCGCTGGGCTGGGCCGCTCAATATGAGATAGGGTGTCTGGATCGTGATGCTGCTGCGGGCCCGCTCCAAGGCTCCGCGCAATTCGCGCGTGATGTGGGCATTGGTCGAGAGAAAGCCCTTCCCTTTGCCCGGCTCGTCGGCGATGAACACCGCCTTCTCCACGGGCCGCAGCCTCGTCACGAAGCGCTCCGTGATGAGCGTGGGGTCGCCCGCCTCGCCGTCGAGCGCGCCGAACAGACCGCCGAAATCCCAGTCTTCGCGCCGCGCGGGGCGGGGAAAGCCGTTGCGGGCGATGGCGGCGGCCACGTCGGCCAGTTCGCGGCTGGGGACGACGTGGCGGTAGTTCCAATATTCCTCGAACGACTCCGCCGCGGCACGGGCGACGGGCCCTGCGGCCAGCACGTCGCGGTCGCGGTAGTTCAGGCCGGGCGAGTGGTCGAAATAGGTGTTCTCGATGTTGCGCCCGCCCGTGACCAGTACCGCGTGGTCGAAGATCATCACCTTGTTGTGCATGCGCTGGTTGACGGCACGGAAGGACTTCAGGCCGGCGATGAGCATCTGGAGGCGGGAGGGCCTGATGCGCGCAAAGGCCGGCCGGTAGTGCCGGATCTCCAGGTTCGGATGCGCCGTGGCAAGGAAGGCCACCGTCGCGGCGTCCTGATCGGAGAACATGTGGTCGGCGATGATGCGGACCCTCACGCCGCGCTTCGCCGCCTCGATCAGCTCATACATGAGCAGCCGGCCGACCTCGTCGTTGGTCCAGATGAAGGTCTGCACCGCGATGGATTGCCGGGCGTGGCGGATGAGATGCACGCGCAGCAGCAGCGCGTCGTAGCCGACCTCCAAAAGCGCCACCCGGTTGTCACGGGCCGTGTCGTTTTTCCCGGTCGCCGTCATGATCTCGGACACCATCGCCCCGAGCGGGGAGCCGCCGAGCGGCACATCGGCACGGAGGGAGGCCACGAGAAGCATCCCTACCACTCCCACCACCGTCGTTCTGAGCGCAGTGAAGCAGCCAGAATTGCGCACGCCTGCGAACATGAGGTTGGATTCTTCGCTCTGCTCAGAATGACAGGCAAGAGATATTCCTCTGGTGATCGTCCCGCAATCGCGCCCGAGGCTTGTCTGGTCCGCCCTTTCCCCCAAGCTCAGCGGCATGAACGAAGCCAGCACCCATGCCGAAAACGTCCGCCTGTCCGCCGCCAAGATCACGGCCGCGCTGGCTGGCGCGCGGCCGAAAATTGCCATCCTCCTCGGGTCCGGTTTGGGCGGGCTGGCACGCCTCGTGCAAAACCCGGTCACCCTCGCCTACCGCGACCTGCCGGGCTTCCCCGAGCTCACGGTCGCCGGCCATGCCGGCCGGTTGCTCATCGGCACCCTCGACGGCGTGCCGGTGATGGTGCTGAACGGCCGCAAGCATTTCTACGAGACGAATGACGCCTACCCGCTGAAGACGCTGATCCGCGCCGTGCGGGCGGTGGGCGTGGAGACGCTGTTCCTCTCCAACGCCGCCGGCAGCCTCCGCCCGCACATCAAGGTGAGCGAACTCATGCTCATCACCGACCACATCAATTTCATGGGACTCAATCCGCTCGTCGGCCCCAACGACGAGGCCTTTGGCCCGCGGTTCTTCTCGGTGACCGACGCCTGGGATCCGGGCCTGCGCGCGAAGATCAAGACCGTGGCCCGGCAGGCCGACATCACGCTGCACGAGGGCGTCTATGTCGCGTTCCGCGGCCCATCGTTCGAGACGCCCGCCGAGATCCGCATGGTGCAGGGCTGGGGCGGCGACGCCGTTGGCATGTCGAGCGTGCCCGACTGCCTCATCGCCCGCCATTGCGGCCTGAAGGTCGCCGGTGTCTCCTGCATCACCAACATGGGCGCCGGTCTGTCCGACGAGCAGCTCACCCACGACCACACGCTCGAAAACGCGCGCAAGGGCGCCGCCGCCTTCGAGCGGCTGGTCCTCGCCGCCGTCAAGGTGCTGTAAGGCCTCGATGTTTCCGCACCCGACGGACGTTGCCGGCTCCTGCTCCGTTCAAACCACCCGGAAAATTTCCTGGATCCGCTTCGCCAGCTCCACGTCCTTGGCCGTGACCTTGCCGCCGGCGGAGTGGGTGTTCAGCCGCACAGCGACGCGGTTATAGACATTGGTCCAGTCAGGATGGTGATCCATGGCCTCGGCCTCGAAGCCCACTCTCACCATGAACGCCAGCGCCTCGCGGAAGGAGCCGAATTTAAATTCCTTTAGCAGCGCATCGCCGTCCACCGCCCAGCCGGGCAACGCCGACAGTGCCGTGCTGATTTCCTCCGGGGTGAGGGGCCTGGCCATGGCGGCAGTCAGCGCCTTCAATCGCACCTTGTCAAATCCCGCACCGGCACCCTAAATCGCGCCTTTCGCATGACGTCCTCCCCCCCCGGCAAAATTCCCCGGCACGTCGCCATCATCATGGACGGCAACGGCCGGTGGGCGAAACAGCGCGGCCTGCCCCGCCTCGAAGGCCACCGCCGCGGTGTGGAGACCGTCCGCACCGTCGTCGATGCGGCGCGGGAGATTGGCATCCGTTACCTCACCCTCTACGCCTTTTCCGTCGAAAACTGGAAACGCCCGCCCGAGGAGGTCTCGGGCCTGATGGGCCTGCTCGACTACTTCCTCAAGCGCGAGCTCGACAACCTGATCAAGAACCGCGTGCGCCTGCTGACCATCGGCCGCACCCGGGAACTCCCGGCCAACGTCCGCCGCGAGCTCGACCGCGTGATCGCGGCCACCAGCCACTTCACGGAGTGGACCTTGGTGCTGGCCCTCAACTACGGCGCCCGCACCGAGGCGGCCGACGCTGCGCGCGACTACGCTGCCGCCGTCCAGGCGGGACGTGAGAAACTGGCCGACGCCTCGTGGGAGAGCTTCAGCCGCTATCTCCACACCGGCGCGGCCGGCATCCCCGACCCCGACCTGCTCATCCGCACTTCGGGCGAGCAGCGCATCAGCAACTTCCTCCTGCTCCAACTCGCCTACGCCGAGCTGGTGTTCACCCCCGTCGCCTGGCCCGACTTCGGCCAGACCGACCTGCAGGCCGCGGTGGATGAATACGCCCGGCGCGAGCGCCGCTACGGCCTCACGACCGAGCAACTCGCTTCCGGCCCCCCGTAACATCTTCCCCGTGGCCTCCCGCCTTTTCAGCACCGTCATCCTCTGGACCGTCATTCTCGGCAGCCTGTGGCTGTTCGGCGCACACGCCGGTGTCGCGCTCGTGACGGTGCTGTCGGCCCTCACGCTGCACGAGTTCTACGGCCTGGCCGCGAAGCTCGGCGGCCGGCCGTTCCGCTGGATGGGCCAGTTGTTCAGCCTGCTCATCACCGGCGCGCCTTACCTGCTGGCCTACCACAGCGAGGAGCCCGGCGTCCTCGCCAGCCTGCCCACCGGTTTTCTCGTGCTCGCGCTGGTCGCCTGCTGCATCCGCGTGCTCGGCGAGCGCGACCCCACCAGCCGCGTCGAGGCCATCGCCTCCACGATGATGGGGCTGCTCTTCGTGCCGTTCATGCTCCACTACCTCGTCGCCATCCTGATGCGCGACGGCTACGAGGGCGACAACCTCATCCTCTGCCTCTGGACCGTGGCCGTGTCGAAATTCTGCGACGTCGGCGCCCTCCTCACCGGACTCGCCATCGGCCGGCGCAAGCTGGCGCCCAACATCAGCCCCAAGAAGACCTGGGAGGGCGCGGCCGGCGGCGTGCTGGTCTCCGCCGGCGTCGGCGCGGGCATCGCCTGGTTCGCCTCGGAGCACCTTTCGCCCACGCTCACGCCACCGGTCGCCGCGCTCATCGCCGTGCCGCTGGCCGTCGTGACCATCGTCTCCGACCTCATCGAGTCGGCGCTCAAGCGCCGCGCCGACATCAAGGACACCGGCGCCCTCATCCCCGGCATCGGCGGCGCCTTCGACCTGACCGACAGCCTCCTCCTCACGGCCCCGGTGGCGTATTTCCTCTTCCTGTTTTTGGAGTGAGACGCAGACGGGAGAAGGGGAATATGTGCCCACCAGCCCCGCCTCCCGCCCCCCGCCGCTTACTCCCTCACTCCCCTTCCCTGTGCCTCCCCCTTCCCGCAAACGCATCGTCCTCCTCGGCGCCACCGGTTCCATCGGCGAGAACACGCTGCGCGTGGTCGCGGCGCACCGCGACCGGCTGGAACTGGTGGGCATCGCCGCCCAGCGCAACCACGGCCGCCTCGCGGAAATCGCCCGGCAGTTCGGCGTGCGCCACATCGGCCTGCACGATACGGACGCCCTGAAAGCGGCGCAGACCGGCGGCGCGTTCCCCGCCGGCACCCGATTCCACGGCGGCGTGGAGGGCCTGTGCGCCCTGGCCGCCCTGCCCGCAGCCGACACCGTGCTGATCGCCGTCGTGGGTACGGCGGGCCTGCAGCCGGCGCTGGCCGCCATCGCGGCGAAGAAGACCATCGCCCTCGCCTCCAAGGAAATCCTCGTGATGGCGGGCAAGTTCGTGATGGCCGCCGCACAGGCCGGCGGCGTGCGCCTGCTGCCCGTGGACAGCGAGCACAACGCCGTCTTCCAGTGCCTCGAGGGCCACCGGCCAAGCGACGTGCGCCGGCTCGTGCTGACCGCCTCGGGCGGCGCGTTCCGCGACTGGCCGCTGGAGAAACTCGCGCAGGCCACGGTCGCCGACGCCCTCAGGCATCCCAACTGGGCGATGGGCCCGAAGATCACGGTGGACTCGGCCACGCTGGCCAACAAGGGGCTCGAGCTCATCGAGGCCCAGTGGCTCTTCGGGCTCCGCGCCGGGCAGTGCCAGGCGGTGCTGCACGCCCAGAGCATCGTGCATTGCCTCGTCGAATTCAGCGATGGCGCGATGCTCGCGCAGCTCTGCCCGCCTTCGATGACCTTTCCCATCCAGCACGCCCTGCTCTGGCCCGGGCGCGCCCCGGCGGGCACCGACACCGCCCTGCCGCTGGAGCAGGTCTTTTCCCTCGACTTCCGGCCGGCCGACGAGACCCGCTACCCCTGCCTGCGCCTGGCCCGGGAGGCCATGGGCGCCGGCGGCACCGCCCCGGCGGTCTTCAACGCCGCCAACGAGGTGGCGGTCGCCGCCTTCCTGGCCGGGCGCGTTCCCTTCCTTGCGATTCCGCGCCTCGTGGAGCATGCTTTGTCCCGTGTGAAAACCATCGAACCAGCTTCCCTCGCCGAGATCCTGACTGTGGACCAGGAAGCCCGGGCGCTCGCCACGGCGCACCTGTCCGCAGTCGCCTGATTCTCCATGCTCCAACTGTTTTTAGCCATCGGTCTGGTCACCCTCTCCATCTTCATCCACGAGCTGGGCCACTTTCTCGTGGCGCGGTGGCGCGGGATGGTGGTGCCGCGCTTCTCGATCTTCGGCATCGGCAAACCGATGTTCAGGAGGAAGTGGCGCGGCGTGGAATACTGCGTGTGCTGGCTGCCCATCGGCGCCTACGTGATGGTGCCGCAGCTCTCCGACTTGGGCGACTTCGAAGGCGACATTCCCGAGGAGGCCAGGAACCTGCCGCCGGCCGGCTATCTCTCGAAGGTCCTCGTCGCCATCGCCGGCCCGGCCGCCAACATTCTCTTCGCGCTCGCCCTCGGCTGTGTCGTCTGGGTCGTGGGCGTGCAGGTGCCGGCGGAGTTCAACCGCACGGAAATCGGCGAGGTCACCAAGGAACTGCAGACCAGCGACGGGCGCACCGTCCCGGGCCCGGCCGCCGCCGCCGGCCTGCAGCCCGGCGACATCATCCGCCAGATCGACGGCCGGCCCGTCGCCAACTACCAGGACATCGTCACCGCCATCATCCTCGGCGGCCAGGCGACGCCCGACGGGCGCCGGGCGGCGACCATCACCTTCGAGCGCGACGGAGCCACGCTCAGCTGTCAGGTGTTCCCTGAACTGACCGGCACCGAAGGGCTGCGCACCATCGGCATCGCCCCGCGCTCCGACCTCGTGGTGGACAAGGTGAATCCCGACTCCCCCGCCGCCCGGGCCGGGCTGCTCCCCGGCGACCGCATCATCGCCGTGGACGGCAAGCCGCTGACCCGTCGCGACGAATTGCGCGAGCACTTCCAAAAGAAGAACGCCGAGCCGAGCCGGCTCCTGTTCAAGCGCGACGGCAGGGAGATCACCGCCGCGATCCAACCCCGGCAGCAGACCGTGGAGGGCCAGAGCCTCTTCCTGATCGGCGTCACCTGGCGCATCGAGACCGTGAAAATCCATCCGACCCCCTTCGCCCAGATCGGCGACGCCGTCCGGCAGGTCTATCAGACCCTCGCCAGCCTCCTGAACCGCAAGTCCGACATCGGTGTGCGCCACATGAGCGGCATCGTGGGCATCGTGGACAACCTGCAGCAGGTCGCCACCTTCGGTCTGATCCCCGCCTTTGCCTTCCTCATCGCAATCAACGTCTCGCTGGCCATCTTCAACCTCCTGCCCATCCCGGTGCTCGACGGCGGACACGTGGTGTTCGCCACCCTCGCCAAACTGCGCGGCAAACCCCTGAACCCGGTCTGGATGCAGAACGCGGTCGCGGCGTGCTTCGTGCTGCTGATCGGCCTGATTGTCTATGTGAGCTACAACGACATCCGGCGCCTGATCCAATACCGGTTTGACGATCCGCCCGCCCAGCAGACGGCCCCGGCCAAACCGGCGGAGCCGGCACCACCGGGCAAGTAGCCTTTTGGGAGGCGGGGTGCCCCCACCCCGCAATGCCTTGCGTAAGTGCATTCCCGCGGGGTGGAGGCACCCCGACCTCCAGCCAGCCGTCCCTGCTCTTGCCACTTGTTGCCGGATACTTGTTACTTCCCGTCTCCCCCGTGTCCTACTGCGCCTCCCGCTTCCAGACCGTCCGCCGCCGCACCGTCGAGGTGAAGGTCGGCCGCGTGGGCGTCGGCGCCGCCAACCCGATCCGCGTGCAGTCCATGACGACCAGCGACACGCAGGACGTGGCCGCCACGGTGAGGCAGTCCATCGCCCTGGCCGAGGTCGGCTGCGAGATTGTCCGCATCACCGCGCCCAATGTCGCCGCCGCCAGGTGCCTGAAGGACATCCGCGCGCAGTTCACCGCTGCGGGCTTCGGTCACATCCCGCTCGTGGCGGACATTCATTTCCTCCCTTCCGCCGCCATGGAGGCCGTGGAGCACGTCGAGAAGGTCCGCGTCAACCCCGGGAACTACGCCGACAAGAAAAAATTCGCGGTCAAGGAATACAGCGACGCCGACTACGACGAGGAACTCCAGCGCATCCATGATGCCTTTTCGCCGCTGGTGAAGCGCGCCAAGGAGTTGGGCCGGGCCATGCGCATCGGCACCAACCACGGCTCGCTCTCCGACCGCATCATGAACCGCTACGGCGACACGCCGCTCGGCATGGTCGAGAGCGCCCTCGAGTTCCTGCGCATCGCCCGCAGCCACGGCTACCACGACATCATCCTCTCGATGAAGGCGAGCAATCCGAAGGTCATGATCCAGGCCTACCGGCTGCTCGTGCAGCGCATGGCGCAGGAGGACATGCACTACCCGCTCCATCTCGGCGTGACTGAGGCCGGCGACGGCGAGGACGGCCGCATCAAAAGCGCCATCGGCATCGGCTCGCTCCTGCTCGACGGTCTCGGCGACACCATCCGCGTGTCTCTGACCGAGGATTCGGTCTATGAAATCCCGGTGGCCCAAGCGATCGCGGCCAAGGCCATGAGCCTCTGGCGGGACTCCGATCTTCCGGTCTCAGGGCTCAGGTCCCAAGTCACTGATTCCATCGACCCGTATCATTTCACCCGGCGTGAAACCTCCGGATTGCAGCTTTCCGCCCGTTGCGCGGTCGGTCCCGAGCAACCGCCGCGCGTCGTCGTGCGGATAGGCTCGGCCGACAAGCTGACCGAAGCCGCGCAGGCGCTCGCAACCTCCAAGCTCCAAGACACTCCGGCTGAGGGCCTGCTCGTGCCCGTCGCCACGGCCGGCGAGCTGGCCACGCTGTGCGAGATTGCGGCCAAAACCGCCCTGCCGGTGGATTTCCTGGCCTTGGAGATCGGCCCGGCACTCTCTCCCGAGGTGCTCCAGCCCCTGCTGGCCCTGAGCAAAGGTCGTATGATGCTGGTGCGCCCGTTTGGCCCCGCCGAGGCCGAGACCTTTGCCACCTTCGCGGATCTCGTGCGCCGCCACGGCCAGTTCCTCGCCGCCGAAATCACCCCCGACGACCTGCCCGCCTTCGAGCCGGTCCTGCGCGAGACAGGTGACGACGGTCTGGTATTCACTCTCACCGCCGTCTCGGGCGCCCGCCACGCCGTCGGTGCGTATCGCCGGCTGGTCGAAGCACTCAAGGCCGCAGGCTCCGACGCCCCGGTCTGGATCCGCAACACCGCGACCACGGCGGTGCGCGGCGACAACAGCTTCCTCTCCAAGCTGCTGGAGGCCAGCTTCCTCACCGGCAGCCTCCTCTGCGACGGCATCGGCGACCTCGTCAGCATCGAAACCGAGGCCGATGTCGCCCGTGCCACCAAACTCGCCTACAACGTCCTCCAAGGCGCCGGCGCCCGCATCTCCAAGACCGAGTTCGTGGCCTGCCCAAGTTGCGGACGCACGCTCTTCGACCTCCAGACGACCACCCGGCGCATCCGCGCACAGACCGGCCACCTCAAGGGCGTGAAGATCGCCATCATGGGCTGCATCGTGAACGGTCCGGGCGAGATGGCCGACGCGGACTTCGGCTACGTCGGCGGCGCGCCCGGCAAGATCAACCTCTACGTCGGCAAGAACTGCGTCCAATACAACATCCCGCAGGCCGAAGCCGACGCCCGCCTCATCGCCCTCATCCGCGAACACGGCAAGTGGGTGGACCCCGAGCCGCATCAGGTGGTGAACGCCTGAGCGGCCCAGGTCGGTTCGCGGCCGGCCGCTACAAAATAATTTTCCCGTGCTGAATCCGTGCCATCCGCGAACATCGCGGTCAAAACGTGCGGCCCGGTCGCCCTCCCGGCCTCAGCGCGCACGGTGCACGGACGCGTTTTCAGAGGGAAAATCACGCGCGAGGCCGCGCCGCTTTTTCGCAATATCAAAGTGACGAAATTTATCCACCCGCCGCGTGTGAACAAGATGTCGGAAAGTTGGCCTTGAAACGCATTTTTTGATTCACGTTATTCGCAAAGTCTCTTTTAACCGTTCTCTCTTTCGATTGTTCATTGCAGCTCCGCAGCGCACCCGGTGCCCGGAACACCCAAGGTTCTCCCCAGACAAAGGCCACCCAGCCTGACCCAGCCCCGCCGCGACCGCTGGCAGAAGTGGCCTCCAGACCCATTTTACCTTGAGTGAAACCGACCCGACGAGGCGGAAGCAGCAGACGGTCCCAAGGTGTGAACAAACCTGCTACCTATCGCCAAGTCCATGTCCCACCCCGCCCACCAGACCAGTCTCTGGGAAACCGTAAAATGCGACCTCAAGGGGCTCTTCCCCGACGATGTGTTCCAGATGTGGTTTGAACCCATGCACTGCGTGGAGAGCTCGGAGGACGCGGTCACGCTGGGGGTGCCCAACGACTTCGCGGCGATCTGGATTCACGACAACTACCTCGACCTGATCTCGCAGCGCCTGCGCATGACTGCCGGCCGCATGGTGTCGGTAACCCTGCGCAAGGTGGACGCCAACGGCACCGCGCCCGCCCCGGCCCCCCGTTCCGCCATCGCCGAGCCCCGGGGCAAACCCGCCGCCCGTCGCACCGTGCGTTACGACGAGCGTTCCGCGGCGGCCGCGATGCTGAACCCGCGCAACACGTTCGAGAACTTCGTCGTCGGTGCCAACAACCAGCTCGCCCATGCCGCCGCGCTCGCCGTCTCCCAGTCGCCCGCGCAGGCCTACAACCCGCTCTTCATCCACGGCTCCACCGGTCTGGGCAAGACCCACCTGATGCACGCCGTCGGGCACAGCATCCTCCAGCGCAATCCCGAGGCCAAGATCGCCTACCTCTCCACGGAAAAGTTCACCAATGAATATATCCACGCCATCCAGGAGAACGCGCTGACCAAATTCCGCCAGCGCTACCGCAACGTGGACGTGCTCCTGATCGACGACATCCAGTTCCTCTCCGGCAAGGAGCGCATCCAGGAGGAGTTCTTCCACACCTTCAACGACCTCTTCGAGTCGCAGAAGCAGATCGTGCTCTCCAGCGACCGTCCTGTCAGCGAGATCGCCACCCTCGAGGCCCGCCTCGTCTCGCGCTTCCAGTGGGGCCTGTCGGCGGACATCCAGTCGCCGGACTTCGAGACCCGCGTCGCCATCCTCCGCTCCAAGGCCGCCACCCTCAAGATCGACCTGCCCGTGCCCGTCATCGAGTTCATGGCGCGGCACATCTCGAAGAACATCCGCCGCCTCGAGGGCGCCCTGATCAAGATTTCCAGCTACGCCGCCCTCACCGGCAAGCCCATCGACCTCCCCTCCGCCGAGCACTTGCTGAAGGAGGTTCTCATGGAGGAGGCCCAGAACCGCCTCAACATCGAGGGCATCCAGAAGCGCGTGGCCGACCACTACCAGATCCGGCACTCCGACATGACCAGCAAGCGCCGGCCCAACGCCATCGCCTTCCCCCGCCAGATCGCCATGTATCTCTGCCGCCAGCTCACCCGCCACTCCCTCCAGGAGATCGGCGAGGCCTTCGGCGGCCGCGACCACGGCACCGTCATCCACGCCGTCAAGACCGTCGAGAACATGATGGAGCAGGACGACTCCGTCCGGGGCAGCGTGGACTTCCTCAAGGCCCAGTTGGCGAAGTAAGCTTCCAACCACACCCCAACGACTGGCCCGGCCGCAAGCCGGGCTTGTTGTTTTTCGGCTCTTGTTTCTAATGGTGTCCTCTGTGGTCCAACCACCCCTTTCCAATGACACTCACCCCTGAACAAAAGCAGGCCGTTACCTCCTGGGTCGGCGCCGGCGACAGCCTTTCCGATATCCAGAAAAAGCTCTCCGAGCAGTTCAAGGTCTCGATGACCTACCGCGATGTCCGCTTCCTCGTGGACGACCTCGGCCTCGAGCTGAAGAACGCCGCCCCCAAGACCGATGCCACCGATGTCACCAAGGCCCAGGTTTCCGCCGCTGGAGCCGGGGCGCCCCCGCCCCGGTCTTCTTCCGAAAAGAAGGGCTTCGTGGACAAACTGAAGGAAAAGGTCGGGCTCGGCGGCGATGAAGCCGATGACCTGCCCCCGGAGGAGGAATTCCCCGGGGATGAAGGTGTGCCCGCCGACGCCCCGGCCGGCACGGGCAGCCTGAAGCTCGAGGTGGACCGCCTCATGCGGCCCGGCACGGTGGTGAGCGGCACGGTGACTTTCAGCGACGGCGTCAGCGGCAAGTGGGGCCTCGATCAATATGGTCGCCTGATGCTCGACACGGGGCGCAAGGGCTACCAGCCCAGCGCCGCCGACGTGCAGGCCTTCCAGCGCGAACTGCAGATCCTGCTCCAGCAACAGGGCTATTGAACCCTCGGCCCCCACGGCTCGGAGAAAGGCCCCGCCGATCAAGCCGGGCCCGTCAACACAACACACTGCATTGACAACGGCGCGGCGTTGAACGCCGCCCTTTCGCCAGCGCCACTCCCCCGGGGCCAGCCCCGGGATTCACCGCGCGGCTTGCACAGCCCCGCTGCCCCGGGGCTGGCGGCGGGTCAGCGTCCTAATTCCACTTGCGAAACCCCGCTGCCAGCTGCGGGGAGGAAAGTGCCTGCCTTCAACCGGACGGCTATTTTGCGGGAGTGATTTTGACTTCGAGTTTCTGGTGGCCTTCGGCGTTGAGCGTGACCTTGTCCTCCACCGCCAAATCGGCGATCTTCCAAGTCCCGCCCGCTTCGAGGGCATGCTCCGGCAGATCGAACGTGCGCGGACGATTGTGGGAAACCACCCCCTGGGCGATGGTGGCCTTCAGTCTCAGCACGGCGCCAGAGGTGTTCTTGACCACGAGCACATACGGGCCGCCGAATTCCGGACCGGGCTGCCCCTTTTCGATGGTGGTGGTCACGGGCAGGGCCTTCGTCGCCTGGTCGGCGAGAGGCCGGGTGTCGGCACCGGCGGCGGAAACCGCCGGCAAAGCAAGCAGCGCCAGACCGAGGGTCAGCGCGATGACGGACAGGTGAGTCGGGCGATACGGGGCATTTCTCATGGGGATGGGGGTGGTGCGGACATGCAACCAGCCTCGGAGACATCCGGCAAGGGACTTCTATGCGCGGATATTGCGCAGGCGTTGCCGAATCGGTCGGCGACCCCAACCCGGCCATTGACCGCGCATGGTTGCGGCAGTATCTTGCAGCCGAGCCGGCGGACATGCCCCACGCGCCGGACCATCCCAACTCCCAAAACCTAGGAGACTGTTCCCATGGACAAGCTGCGTCATTGGATCGACTGGGCGGAAGCCCACCCCAAGGTCTGGCTCGATTGCATCCGCATCTATCTCGGGCTGGGCCTTTTCGTCCGCGGTGTCTTCATCATCACCAACACCCGGGCCGAGTTCGTGCAGACCCTGCTCGAGCAACAGCGGTATCCGTGGATCGTCACGGTGGTCCTGCTCCACTACATCGCCCTCGCCCACCTCATCGGCGGCCTGATGCTCACCGTCGGCCTGCTCACCCGCATCGCCGCCTGGGTGCAGATCCCGATCCTCGCCGGCGCGCTCTTCATGCACCGGGGCGAGGGGCTCATGAGCGGCGGTCAGTCGCTCGAATTCTCCGCGCTCGTGCTGTTCCTGCTGACGACCTTCGCCGTCAGCGGCGCCGGCCCCGTGTCGGTGGACAACGGCATGCCCAGGCTGAAGCCGGCCGAGACGCACTGAGCCGCTTCACGGCACGCCCGGGCCGAGGTGCTTCTCGAGGAAGGCGACGATCCGGGTGTAGTTCTCGATCCGCTGCTTCTCGTTGCCGAAATTGTGGCCCATGCCCGGGACGAGGTGCGTCTCGGGCGGGCGCCCGGCCTTCTCCAGCGCGGCGATCATCCGCTTTGCCTGGTCGTGGGGCACGCGCTGGTCCTGGCGGCCCTGGATGATCAGCAGCGGGGCGGTGATCCGGTCGGCGAAATTGACCGGCGACGCCGCCCGCAGCCGCTCGCGGTCCTTCTCGGGGTCGCCGAGCTGCTCGCGCCAGTGCCGGCTGGCCGACTTGTATTCGGCGATGTCGCTGTCGTCCAGGAACGCGATCCAGTCGGTCACACCCGCCAGAGAGATGCCGCAACGGTAGAGCTCCGGGTTGTGCCCGAGCGCAAAAAGCGCCGAATACCCGCCGTAGCTCATGCCGGTGATGGCAATGCGCGCGGGATCGGCCACGCCGGCGGCGATGGCCCAGCGCGTGCCGTCCTCGATGTCGTCCTGGATCCTGCCGCCGATCTCGCGCCGGGCCTGCTGGTAGAGTTCGTCGCCGTAGCCGGTGGAGCCGCGGTAGTTCATCTGCAGGACGGCGTAACCGCGGTTGGCCAGCAACTGCACGAGCGGGTTGAACCCCCAGACATCGCGCACCCAGGGGCCGCCATGCGGCATCACCACCAGCGGCAGTCCCTTCGGCGGGTGCCCGGCGGGCACCGTCAGATAACCGTGGATCACCAGGCCGTCGCGCGCCGGATACTTGATCGCCAGCATCGGCGCCATCTGTGCGGGTTTGATCCACGGGCGCACGGTGCCGACCGGGGTGAAGCCCTTCTTGGCGAGATCCAGCACGCAGAATACCCCCGGATCCTGGTCCGCAAAGCCCAGCCACAGCTGCCGCTGGCCGTCCAGCGACTCGTTGACCAGCACGTTCACCGTGTCGGGCAGCGCCCGGTCCACCGCGGCCTGGTAGCGCGCGTAATCGGGATCCAGCCACTTCACCCGCGAGGCTTCCTCGTAATAGCGGATGCCGACGAGCTTCCGCCGGTGGCGCGACACCACCGGCCCCGCCAGCGGGATGCCGTTGATCGCGGGCGTGAACCGCGGGGAAAACATGTCGTAGTGCGGATCCGACAGCAACGGCTCGCCCGGCTCCTTGGTGACCGGATCCAGCGGGAAGATCGCCCAGCGCTTCTGCGCGTTCAGGTCGCCGACGATGAGCCGGTTGGCGGCGGCATCGAAGCCGAGCGTCCGCAACTGGCCCTCTCGCCGGGCCAGCGGCAGGATGGTCTGCCAGGGCGCCTGCCCGTTCTCCCGGTAGATGACCCCCGCCAGCTCGCCGTGCGAGAGAATGCCGTAGCGCGCGACGCCG
The DNA here is from genome assembly GCA_049322455.1 of Verrucomicrobiota bacterium. Classification (GTDB taxonomy): domain Bacteria; phylum Verrucomicrobiota; class Verrucomicrobiia; order Opitutales; family Opitutaceae; genus Lacunisphaera. The sequence goes on from JBMOQY010000023.1 coordinate 26,058, forward strand.
TCGTAATCGAGGCCGTAGTGCGCCACCTCGCCCGGGTTTTTCAGCACCGGCGAGACCTTGCCGTTGGTGGTGTTGACCCGGACGATGTCCGGGCGGTTGCGCATGCCGCCGCCCTGTTCATGCCGGTCGAGCATGAGCACGCTCTGGTCCTTGTCGTGCGCCACGTGGACGATCTCCCGCAGAAAGGAATCCGCGGCGAAGGTCGCGATGCCGCTCTCGACGTTCTGCAATCGCTGCCTCGGCAGCTCCCACCCGCTGATCGGCGTGGGCTTGGTGCCGTCCCAATTGGTGGCGATGACGCCGTAGATGGCGTCCCAGATCGCCGTGGTCACGATCAACCGCTCCGGGCCGACCCACTCGAAAGCCGCCACCTCCTTCGGCGCGTTGTTGCGCGCGGCCGCCTCGCCGAGGTCCAGTCGGCTCACCTGCCTGGTGTCGAGATCGGCGATGTGCAGGGTCGAGCGCCCGCCCCACTCCCGCACGAACGCCACGCGGCGGCCGTCGGGCGAGAGCCGCGCCCGGTCCATCGAGGCGTCGCGGGCGAAATCCTCCACGGGCAGGCGTTCGATGCCGGCAGCCGTCAGGCAGACGCTCAACAACAGGCACGGCTGGAGCCAACGGGGCAGCTTCATGGTCGGATAACGTGGGGCGGCCCATCCCAAGACCAACTGCGCCACCGAGGCAAAAACGTTTTCCCGCTTCCCGACTGTCCGACTACCTTCCGCCCAGCAGCCGCAGGAACTCCGCCTCGTCGATCACCGGCACCCCCAGCTCCCGCGCCTTGTCGAGCTTCGAGCCGGCCTCCGCCCCGGCGAGCACGTAGCTCGTCTTCTTGCTCACGCTGCCGCTGACCTTGCCGCCGGCGGCGAGGATCTTCTGCTCGGCCTCCTCGCGCTTCATGGTCGGCAGCGTGCCGGTGAGCACGAAGGTCTTGCCGGTGAACACGCCGGCCGCGACCACCGTGCCCTGCGGGTCGATGCCCAGCTTCCTCAGCTTGGCCAGCAGCCGCCGGCCGGGCCCGCCGGCGAAAAAATCCCCCACGCTCGCCGCCACGGCGGGACCGATGTCGGGCGGCACTCCGGCGAGGATGCCGTCGGCCAGTGCTTTCAGCTCGGCGTCGATCTCCGCGCGGCGCGCTTTGCGGCGCTCGCGCTCCGCTTCGTCCCTGGGCGGGTTCTTCTTCGAGCTCGGGCTGTTGCGCTCCTTCTCCTCCTCCAGCGCGGCGCGGCGCAGCACGGCCTGCAACAGCTTCGAATCCGCCAGCTCGGAGAAATTGCGGTGCCGCCGGCCCAGTTCGCGCGCGGTGGATTCGCCCACGTCGGGCACGCTGAGGGCGTAGAGCCACTTTTCGAGCGGCAAGGCGCGCGCCGCCTCGCGGGCGGCCACCACCTTTGCGGCGTTCTTCTCGCCGAACACGCGCGGTTCCTCCGCCGTGCCGAGATTGAGCGTCGCCAGCGTTTCCAGGGAGACATCGTAGAGGTCGGGCGGATCCTGGACGTGGCCGAGCTCCACGAGCTTCGCGGCCACGACCCCGCCCACGCCGTCGATGGCCAGCGCGCGCCGGCTGCAAAAGAAACCCAGCCGGCCGGCGCGCTGCGCGGGGCAGTCGTAGTTCTGGCACTTCCACGCCACGCCCTGCGCCTCCTCGTCGGCCACCGCGATCTTCGCGATCCGGCCGCCGCACACGGGGCACTTGTGGCCGACGGCGGCGGGCAGGTCGAATTCCGGTGAACCGGGGGGACGCTCTTCGGGAAACGAGCGCAGCACGGCGGGGATGACCTCGCCGGCCTTCTCGATCTCGACAAGATCGCCCACACGGATGTCCTTGCGCCTGATCTCCTCCGCGTTGTGCAGCGTGGCGCGGCTGATGGTGCTTCCGGCCAGAAACACGGGCTCCAGCTCCGCCACGGGACTCAGGATGCCCGTCTTGCCCACCTGGATGGTGATGGCCTTCAGCCGCGTGCGGGCGGTGTCGGGCTTGTATTTGTAGGCGATGGCCCAGCGCGGGGCCTTGTCGGTCGCGCCCACCTCGCGCTGCTGGGCCATGTCGTCCAGCTTCACGACGGCGCCGTCGGTGCCGTAGGCGAAGCCGCGCCGCAACCGGTCGAGTTCGCCGATGGCCGCCCAGACCGCCTCGATGCCGCGGACGTGCCAGATGTGCTCCACGCCGGGCAGGCCCCAAGCCTTCAGCCGCGCATGCAGCTCGGCCTGGGTGTGGACGACCTGCGGTTCGCAGTGACCAAGGCTGTAGAGGACGATGGACAGCTTGCGTTTCGCCACCTCGGCCGGGTCGAGCTGCTTGATGGTGCCGGCGGCCGTGTTGCGCGGGTTGGCGTAGAGTTCCTCGCCGGCGGCGGCCCGCTCGGCGTTGAGCCGCTCGAACTCGGCGGCGGTCAGGTAGATTTCCCCGCGGATTTCGACGAAGTCGGGCACCTTGGCGCCGGCGCCGCCCTTCAACTCGCGGGGCAGCGACTGGATGGTGAGGACGTTGGCGGTCACATCGTCGCCCTTGTCGCCCTGGCCGCGCGTGACGGCGCGCACGAGCTTGCCGTGTTCGTAGGTCAGGCTGATGGCGAGGCCGTCGATCTTGGGTTCGACCGTGTAGTGCAGGTCGTCGGTGCCCAGGAGCTTCGCCAGCCGGGTGTGGAACGCGCGCACCTCCTCCTCGCTGTAGGTGTTGTCGAGGCTGAGCATCTTCTGCCGGTGCGCGACCTCCTTGAAACCCGGCACGCGGTCGTCGCCCACCCTTTGCGTGGGCGAGTCCGCCGCGGCAAACTGCGGGAACTGCGCCTCGAGGTCCGCCAGTTCGCGCTTCAGCCCGTCGTATTCGAAATCGGAAATCTCCGGCCGGGCCTGCCGGTGGTAGCGCTCGTCGTGGCGCGCCACCTCGGCGCGGAGTTCGGCGATACGTTGCTGGGCCTCGGCGGGGGTCATGGAGGAATGACGGAGAACCAAGTAGCAGGTATCAAGTAACAAGCGTGCCGCCAGTCAGCTTGGCACTTGCACCTTGTCAGTTGTCATTTTCACCGTCGGCTTCCGCTTTCTGGGCCGGAGTCGGAGCACTGGTGTCTCCAGCAGACGGCGGTAGGCGGGCCAGCGCAGATAGAGCACCACGGCCACGACGGCGCCGGCTGTGTCAGCCACCCAGTCGGCCCATTCGAACATCCGAACGCCTCCGAACGCCTGTCTGAATTCATCCCCCAGTCCGTAACCCGAGGCCAAGGGCACCCCCCACCATGCGCCCAGCAACGACCAGCGTGCGAGCGCGGGATGCCGGATGATCGCCGTGGCCAGGGCCCCATAGGCGACGAGGTGACCGACCTTGTCCACAGCCAGCCATTCAACCTGCGGGACCGCCGCGGGCTGCCCTGAGCACCAGGTGATCGTCACCGCCAGCGCAAACGACCACACGGTCTCGCGACGGACTTTCAATTTGAGCCGGGACATGCAACCCGAAGTTGAGTCAAATTCCCCGCCCCGTCGCGGTAAAAATGGCGCGAGGGGGGAGACTCGAACTCCCGACCATCGGTTTAGAAAACCGATGCTCTATCCAGCTGAGCTACCCTCGCTTGGGGATGCCATTGGGCGGCAGATTGTCCGCCAGGACGCCGGGCGCAAGCCTCGCTTGGATTCCGCGCAGGGTGTGAAAATAATGACTTGCCTACCCCCGGCGCATGGGGCTTCTTCGCCCTTCCGATGGATAATCGGGCTGTAGCGTAGCCTGGTAGCGCGCTTGCATGGGGTGCAAGAGGTCGTGAGTTCGAATCTCACCAGCCCGACCATCCATCCGGCATCGTTTGGGCCGGTAGCTCAGTTGATAGAGCGCGTCGTTCGCAACGACGAGGTCGTCGGTTTGATCCCGATCCGGTCCACCAGCCTTCGCCGAGCATAGCGCGCACGAAGGCTGCCGCGCCGAAGCCCAACGGGCGTGGGCGGGCAATCCGCTCTCCCTGCTGAGGGACCCAAAGCAGATTCCGCAGAACAACCGGAGCGTTGTGGCAATCCTTCGGCAACAAATGCGCAGGCTCGGCCGCCTCCAAGCGGTATCCTTTCCCCCTCTCGCAACGCGATTTGACCCAACCGCAATATTGGCCCCTAATTTGCTGTTGCGAGGCACCGGAAGGAGGAGGGATACAGCCTCCCCTTTCCCTCAACCTGCAACCGCCTTCAAACCATGAAAAAGTCCGCTTCGAAGCCCGCCGTCAAATCCGTCGGCAAGCCCTCCTCCGCCACCAAAGCTCCGGCAAAAAAGACCGCCGCCAGCACGAAGAAGAAGTCCGCTGCCGTCGAGCCACCTGCCACGTTCATCTCCGCCCAGATTGACATCGGCTTCGGCAACCACCTCACCATCCGCGGCGATGGCCCGGGCCTGAGCTGGGACCGGGGCGTCATGATGGACAACGTCGGCAACAGCCTCTGGACCACTTCCGTCAAGGGTGCCACCAAGCCCGTCACCTTCAAGGTGCTGGTCAACGACCTCACTTGGAACGCCGGTGCGGACTATGTCGTCGAACCCGGTCAGAGCATCACGGTCTATCCGACGTTCTGAGGTTTGCTGTAGGGGCTCTTCGAAAACCATGCCGCCTTGCCGGCGGCGGGATTTGGAAATCCCGCCCGGCAGTTTTCACGGCAGATCCGGGTTGACCGCCATCAACGCCCTCCGCACCGCGGCGGCATCGGGTTTGCCGCCGTCGGGCGTCCTGGCCGGCAGCACGGCACAATGCATCCTGATCCGCGAAAAAGGCGCGGGAACGTAGAAGCGGTCCCAGCTCCTCAACCGCCAGGCGCGGCTGAATTCCGCGCCCATCAGCACCATCGGGGCGCCCAGCCGGCGGGTGACGACGAGCACGCCGGGTTCCACCCCATACATCGGCCCGCGCGGCCCGTCGGGCGTGATGCCGATGTCGTGTCCTTCGCGCATAACCTCGATCAGCATGCGCGCGGCCTCTCGCCCGAAATTGCTGCTCGAGCCGCGCACCGGCACGATGCCGATGAGGCGGTAGAACGCCGCCAGCCAGGCCCCGTCCCTGCTCGCGCTCACGAGCCCATAGACCCGCCGACGCGTGCGGTAGCGCCGAAACATCTCGGCCGACAGGAACAGCCGGTTGTGCCACAGCACGACCGCTACCGGCTCGTCGGACTTGGTCAGCCGCGCCAGCGTCGCCGCATCGGCCTCGAAGCGCAGCGTGCGGCCCCACAGCCGCAGCAACGCGGCCAACAGCCAGAGCAACAGCCAGCGCCAGCCGGTGACCTCGTTGACGGATGCTGTGGGAGAGTTTTGCAGGCCCCCGTTATGCGGAGAGGCCTCCCCGTCCGCCAAGCCAATCCTTCGCGCTCCAACCCAGAATCTTAAACCCGGCGACCGGCCATCCTGCATCGGGAAATCGCCAAACCACGGACAACCTGCTTGGTTTTCGCGATTCTCGACATTCGTTCTCCGCTTTCCCGATGATTCCCGCCCCTCCCCTCCCGCCCTGTCCTCTCCTCCCCGTCCCGCCAGAGCGGATGGACGCGAACGCGCTCACGGCCCACGGGGAGGCGCGCGACGCCGGTTTCTATCTGACCGCCCTCACCTACGCGCACCACCTGTGGCTGCGCGGGCTGGCGGCACGGGCCGTCCTGTCGCTGGACCGGGCCCTCTGCGCCGATTTGCGGGGCGACGAACCGGTGCTCACACAATGGCCCCTGCCCTACGCAGCCCAGGCGTGGTTCCTCCGCCACACTCCACGCGACGTGTTCATCGGCAATCCCCGCGTGCATTTCCAGCATCTCGCCGATCGCATGAACGAACCCCGGCGCGAGCAGCGCCGCTGGCGCATCTGGGCCTGCTGGGCGATCTGCCGGGCGGTGCGTCCCGAATTTCCCGCCGACCCGAAACATGCGGTGACCGAACCGACGCCGGACGAGATCGCCGCCCGGCTGCGCACTCACGGCGTGCCGGGAGAAGCGACGCTCTGGCAGCGCGTGCTGGCGGACTGCGTCTAGCGAGAGACTGCGCCTCGCCTTGTTTGCCGGCCGGGAAGGCGCTGCGCTGATGCCCGCCCTCCTCCTGTCCTGCGCCCACCGCTGCTCGTCTCCTCTGGGCCTTCGCCTTGTCTCGGCCCTGCTCACCCCGCCAGGATCGAGGAATGGAGGAATGTCCAAGGCAAGGTCTTCAACGCCGAGCCGGCCGAGGTGCTCGGACCTTTTCGCCTTGTTTCGCACTTCCACCGACGCCGGACGCCGCCTGCCGTGGCGGGCCCTGGCTCCGGCCGACTGCGTGCGTTTCGAGGGGCAGGCCGGCGCCAAACCGAAACCCGCCGGGCGCTGGATTGATGCCAACGGCGAACTGACCGGACGTCTCCGCGGGCATCTGAGCCCGTATGAGGGCCGCACGCTCATCCGCGCCGACCTGGCCGCCGCTCCCGAACCGCGATTGCTGATGGTGTTTTTCGTGGACACCGCGGCCAGCAGTTCGCACGACATGATCGCCCGGTCCATCGCACCCTGCAAGGCGTTGCAGGCAAACTATCCGGGACAGGCCGCCGGCATCCAGTTCGTCGGCGCACATCACAGCGCACAGGAGCACAACGACCGGCCCTCCGCACCGAGGCCCCCTGGATGCTTGTCAGCCACAGCGCACAACGCCGCATCACGCCCCTGCTCAAACTCTCCCCCGGACACGGCGACTTCGCCCTGTCGCGGGACGGCGTGCCGATCTTCGCCGCCAACAATCCCGACGAGGCCGCGGTCGCCCGGTTTTTCGCCGACGCCCACGCCCTGCTCGGCCTCCCGCTTCCCGGCAACCCCCTCGGATGGCCCGACCGCGTGCACCACGCCTCGACCCTGCACGCCGCCCGGCACCAAAACCACACCGCCGGCCCCGTGCTGGTGGGCGACCCGCTGGTGCCGCAGGGGCTGCGCGAACGCGGCATCTTCCGCATCGCCGCCCGAATCGAAGTCGGCAGCGACGGCAAAGCCACCACCGTCACGCTCCAGGACGAGGAGGCCATCCCCGAAGCCATGCGCAAAGCGCTGGCCGGCGCACTGCAGAAAGCCGTCTTTGCCCCCGCTATGGACCACGGCCAGCCCGTCGCCGGCACCTACGACTACCTCATCGAGGTGCCGCGCTGAGGAAACCACGATATTGCCGGGTTGACTCAATCGCGTCGCCGGATTGCCTTCCATGCCGTGAGACCGGAAATCAAGTCCACCCTCGACACCGCGGTGGCCGAGCTGAAAGCAGCCGGCGCGAGGGAGGTGTATTTGTTCGGTTCAGGCGTCCACGACTCCGGTCCGCCGCCGCGGGATCTGGATCTGGCGGTCACCGGGCTGCCTGCCGGCAGCTTCTTCCATCTGCAGGGTGTCCTGCTCGGTCTTGATCGGCCGGTCGATCTGATCGATCTGGACCGCAGCACGCCTTTCACCCGCTATCTACGCGATGCCCGCGAACTCGTCCGGGTGGGCTAGGCTCCGCGCACAGGCCGAAGCGGAGTTGGCGCAGTTGCGCGAATTGCTCGTCGTTCATGCGCCTCTGGTCGAGAAGTGCCGCCACCAGCCGCCCGACATGATCGAATGCTCGGCGCTTGCGACCATGCTGCATTCGTTCTACACCGGCATCGAAAATCTCCTATCGCGCGTTGCCCGGGAGATCGACGGTGAAACCGTGAAGAGCGATCGTTGGCATCGGGACCTTTTGCAGCGGATGACCGAGGCACGGAAAGAACGCTCCGCCGTTATCTCCGCTAGGCTCCGCGTACACCTGCAAGACTACCTCGGTTTCCGTCACTTCTTTCGGAATGCTTACAGCTTTCACTTCGATTGGGAAGAGATGGCGCCTCTCGTCCTCGAATGTGAAAACATCCTTCAGCAGTTTAGCCGGGAGGTGGCTGAATTTCTATCCCACGAGCCATCCGGGGAGACATCTCCGGACAAGCCGGCTGGCGTTTGAATCTCTTTCGCTACCACTCATAATTTTGGCGCGATCAGGTTTCGAAGTCGGCAGCGACGGCAAAGCCACCACCGTCACGCTCCAGGACGAGGAGGCCATCCCCGAAGCCATGCGCAAAGCGCTGGCCGGCGCACTGCAGAAAGCCGTCTTTGCCCCCGCTATGGACCACGGCCAGCCCGTCGCCGGCACCTACGACTACCTCATTCCCCCGCTGAGGCGGCCGGGCCGGAAAAAACAGAACCCCCGGCGCGACCGGGGGTTCTGAAAACTGGCGGGATGGACGGGACTCGAACCACCTCCGTTCAACAACCGAAATGCCTGTCTCAGCAGGACTTTAGGTTGAGGGTTAATGTCTTAGAACAGGAAAGAAAATGAATCGACGGGCCGAAAAATCAAACGAAATGCCGTGAAATTCCATGCCGTGGGCAAATCGCGGGCAAATCTTTTGGGTCGAGTGGACCGGCTGGACGGCCCGTCCATTACAGCCTGCTTCTGAAACAAAAATGCGGCGGGCGCCGAAGCACCCGCCGCCAGGAACCTCGCTGGCTACGGACGCAGACCGTTGGTTCGCACCGTTTGATTCTGGGCCTCCGTTTTCGCGGCGTTGATGAACGCGCGTTCGCGGTTGGCCGCAGGCACATGCCGGATTCGCTCCTCGATGCGAGCTTTCACCTCGGGGTGCTCCTCGACCCATGCCTTGATCTCTTCGTTGCGCCCGTTCCGGTATTCGGACCGCTGCATCTTCCCGAGCATGAGCTTTCGGATGAGGTCATCCTTGCTCAGCCCGTTATAGTAGCCGACGAGCACCGGGTTCTGCTTGATGAACTCGTCGAGCTTCGCGTCGATCTCCGGATTCCTCCGGAGCGTGGGTTCCTGCGCCTTTTTATCGGCGATTTGCTGTTTCAGCGATGGCATAGTGCCTCCGTTTTTACCCAGCCATTGTGAGCAAGGCGGCTGGTCGCCAATGGCAATTGACCTTGTTTAGACGGTTGGCCGTCCAAATTCATAAGTCCTCCTCGTCGAATACGTCGTCCGCCGGCTGGCGGGATGTCCCGCTAATTTGAAGGACTGCTTCCTCGAACTCCCGGCGCACCCGTTCCGGAGTAGCGCAAGCCAGCCACAAACGGACCAAGGTCGGCACGGGCGGGCTCAAGCCGTGATCCGCAATCAACAGCTTTTGGGTCCGCTCGAAATTCTCTCGCAAATGTGCGGGCAGCGCACCGACCAGTTCGGCAACGGCATCGTCCGGAGATTTGGTCTCGGTCGGCACGGTCAGTTCTCCTTTTCGCTCTGCTTCTGCCGCAGGTCCGCGATCTGTTGACCGAGCTTGGCGAGTTCCTTGGTCAGTGCCTCGTTTTGCTCGATGAGCGAGGCGACGAGCTGGTTTTGCTCCGCCATCTTCTGCTCCAATTCCGCCGGCAACGGTGCAGGCGTCTTCGCCGGATCGGCCACGGCGAGCACCGGGCCGAGCGGAACGACCGTGGGAGCATTGGGATTCAGATTCCATGAGGCGCCGGCCTCCTTCCGATAGACCACATGCGCCTCGTGCATAACGTTCGCGTCCGCAGGATCGACGTAGCGGCCGACCGGGTAGGATTTCAGAGTCTCGCCGACCCGGACCTTTTCGAGGTTCGTTTGGTCGAGATCGGTGCCCGAGACCGGCGCCTCCGCCGGCACAGGTGGAGGCGCAGCAACCGCCGCCGGCTTCCCGTTCAACGCCTGGCAGCCGGCGCTGAGCAACGCGACGACACACAGGAATACTACGCTAGTTGATTTCATCGGGCTTCCTCCAAATTTCGGCGTTGGCCACGTTCGCGCGCGTGCCTTTCGCCTGGTCAATGGTCTCGGTCACGTAGAGGTAGAACTGATGCCCCGCGGGCACGCGGACGTAGAAGCCATCGCGCGCAATCGTTTCCTGAATCTGCCTTGCATAGGCGTTGAGCACGTCGGCCGTCCCCTGCAACGCGGCGTTGCGCCCCGAGGCGACGGGAACCTGCGTCAGCCCGCCGAACGCCGTTCCCTGCTCGCGCAATTCCTGCAAGCCGGTCGCCATGCCGGCAAGGAAAGTCGAGGCGAAGAGCTTGATCTCCTGCCAGTCGTCGGTCTTCACGAGCTGGCCGAGCAGGCCGGCGGAGCCGTCACGCAGGCCGAACTCGCCGCTCGCCTCGTCCTTCTCCCGGTCGAGCGCGATGCCCGACAGCACCAGTTCCGTGCCGTTGAGGGGTGAACCGTCGCGCCAGACCACCACCCACTTGCCGGATGCGGCGATGCGCTCCCGCGCGCGGTCAAGTGCGGCCCGGCCATGCACCTCCGTGCCGGCCGGGATGATGAGCCGGCCGCCATGCCAGACATCTTCCGTCACCAAGCCGATGACCGGCGTGTCCAGCCGGGACGATTCCAGCGTGACCACCGTTTCACAAGGAATGAGCCGGCCATACGGAGCGTAGGTCGTGGAAAGCTCCGCTTTGTCGGCGGAGGCCCCGGCGGCAAACAAGCTGATCGGCAGCACGCGGGGTTTGGCCGGCCTTTCCTTGTGCTCGTCCCGTGCAGCCGCCACGCCTTCCCGGGCCTTCGCGTCGGCGGCCGGACGCGCCGCCGGTGTTGGCAGCTTGAAGGGCAGGCCCGCCCGTTGGATCGTTTCGTGCAGCGGCGCGGCCGGGGCGCCGTCCACCTTCGTCAACTGCGCCGCCCGTTCCTGTTCCGCGGCATTATTGCGGTAGATGACGGCCCCGCCTCCCAGCGCGAGCACCAGGAACGCCGTGACGTTCCCCGCGGGTGATTTCAGGAGGGACCAGAGTCTCATAGTCAGCGAGGCAGCACCAGCGCCGCGTCGCGGTCCACGCGGGCGACGATGATGCTGAATTGGTTTTTGATGCTGAGGTTCGCCCGGCCGCCGCGCGACGTGCCCGAAATGGCCAGGTAGCCCGCTGTCGTCGCTTGGGGCGGCACGATGCCCGAGGCATCCGCCACGGCCGCGTAATACACGTTGCCGCCCACCCGGACGGCGAGCCGCTGCGGCTGATAGACCACCTCGCTGTCACCGCGGTTTTCAAACCGGAGTCGCAGCACCACCGTGTCCTCCGGGTCGAATCGGAAAACCTCCTCCACCGTCACCGTGAAATCTCGGTAGTAGGAAACGCTGCCCGGCGTAGCGTATTCGATTTGCTGGACCGCCTCTGGATACTGCGAGCGCACCAGGGCGTAGCTCTTCGCCCGGTCCAGGAGTCCCAGCAGCACCTCGGGCGTCACCCGGCGTTGCAGGGCGGCACTGTGGCCGGCCAGTTCGTCCTCGTAAAACGTAACCGACCCGTAGGGCTCCGGCCCGACGGCGAAGCGCAGCACATAGGTCCGATTCTTCCAGACCACGTTAACTGCCGCCTTCGCGGCCGACTCCAAAGCGCGGACGCTGAAGAAGGTCCGACCCGGCGTGTAAGCCAGCAGCACCGGTGCCGGCGTGTCCGGGCTCGCGGAGATGTTCGCCCCCTCGATGGCCGTCAAGGCCGAGGGGAACATCAGCGTCGTCGGTGCGTCCGGACTAATCGGAATTTCATAGACCACGCGCTCGTCCAATGGGAACTGGCGCACCACCGGCGCGGCGTTCACCGCCAGGACCCCGGCCAAGAACAGGCCGATCACAAAAGCGTGAGTTCGTATTTCCATACGCCGAGCGGGTAACGTTTGTTCGCCAGCATGTCGGGGTTGCGGGCAAGGGTGAGCGTGAGGGTGAAGCGCGGGCTTTCCGCGAAGGTCTGATTCTCGAATACGCCGGTGCGGATGAGCTGGCCCTCGACCTTCGCCAGAACGCGATCCTCGCGGGTGCGCAGGATCTCGACTTTGAACACCTCGGGTTTCTGGTGGATGTTCTTCACCGCGAACTCCGGCTGCGCCGCATCACGCTCCTTCACCGCCTGGTTGTAGGCGTCGGCAAGGTAGAGCTTTTGCAGCATGTCCGGGTAGTCGAAGTTCTTGGGGTTGCGTTGGAGCAGCGCCAGTGCGGCCCACAGGCTCATGGCCTCGTGCAGTTCTTTCGCCTCCGTGAAGCCGAGGAGCGGCGACACGGAGAACGTGCCGGCTCCATCCAGCACGACGACGCGCTCCCGCATCCGCTGCGCCTTCAGGATGAGGTAGGGCTGGATGGCGCACAGCGCGATCGCGCCACAAGCGACAAGAAACCACATCCGCGCGGCGAAGGCGTGGTCGGCAAACAACCGCGCCGGCGAGAAGCCGCCGCGCACCGCCGCTTCCGGCAGTCGTTTGGTCTGGTCCACGGAGGTTTCGCGCAGGAGCGCGGGAGCGGGAGTGGATTCGGCGGAGTCCATGATTCAAATGCCCGGCGGATGCGCGGAACCGACGGGCGGCGCGGCCGGGCCGGGGGCCGCCGACGCGGCGGCCGGCGGGAGTAGCGGCGTGCCGCGCGCCCCGACGGCGGAGACGGCTGCCTGGCGCTCCAGTTTGTAGCTCAGGCCGTAGATGGCACGGGAGCCCGCGCCTACGAGATGCCCGAAGCCGCCGGACTCGCCCGTGAAGCCCTGTCCCTGGGCGAACAGTGCCTGCATCACGAACGGCGTCGCACCCATCCCGACAACGATCATGATGGTAGCAAGGATTCCTCCCATGAAGGTCAGCAACGGCGAATACATCACCTCGCCCACGTTCGCCGGATTCGCTCCGACCGCCTCGCGGAAATCATGCCAGACCGCGAGCGCGACCAGATTGGTGATGGCAAACCCGACGGGCCAGGCGAGGATAGCAAGGAGTTGCTGGAGGAAGCGGACCGCGAGACCGCCGAGGCCCGGGACGAGAAAAAGCGCCAGCATGAACGGCGTGAGCAGAAACAGAATCCACCTCAGCACATACTGAAGGATCAGCATCGGCACCGTGAGCAGCGTGCCCACGTAGATGAAGATATTGGCCATCGCGTTCGACATGGCCTGATAGATGGACTCGTTCAGCCGCCGCCAGGACCACTCCTGCCCCTCGGGATTGGTCGTGGTGGACTCGCGAATCGTGTCCGCCGCCAGCGTCGGATGCTCGTTGTAGCCGGGGTCGATGTAGTCGGCGATGGACAGGAAGAACGACTCCACGCGGGGAAACCAGACGCCTTGATACGCGATGGCCGCGACCACGACCGCCGCCTTGAAGAGCACGGCCAGGGCCGCCGATCCCTCCACGCGGGTTTTCGAGAAATGCGCGATCAGCCCCGCCACCATGAGCGTGAAGACGATGAAGCGCAGCGCGCCGACGAGCGCGGTCATCTTGGCTTCGAGCGTGGGCAGGAAGATTTCCATGATTCAGGGTTTCTTCTCCGGCTCCGGCGCGGCCGGCGCCGGCTTCTTGCCGAACACCTTCTTGTTCATGTCCGTGATCGCCTTGTTGGCCTGCTCCGCCTCGCGGCGGGACTTTTCCTCGAGTTCGAGGCGCTGGCGCTCCTGTGCCGCCCGCTCCGCGGCGGACGGACCGCAGCCGGCGAGACCGAGAGCGGCGAGAAAACCGACCATGAAGATGGACTTACCGGGGTTCATGGCTCCGCACCTTGAGGTTCCGCATGTAGGCGGAGACGCGCTGGTTCGCCAGGTAGTCGTCGCGGGCGGCCAATTCGGCCGCTGCCAGCCGCTCCTGCTCGATGCGGGCGTCGTTCGCGAGCTTCTGGAGCGCGACCTCGTCCACCTCGCGCCGGCGGGCGGCCTCGACCTGCGCCAACTGCCCGTTGAGCGCGACGAGCTTGGCCGAGAGCTTCTGCACCGCGGCGTCAGTCTCGGCGGCCTTCAACTGGGCCAAAGTGTCGGCCACCTGTTGCAGTAATTCCTGTTCGCGGTCCTTCGTCTCGGCCGCGACCTCGACCGACACCTCCTGCTTGGCGTCGAGGATGGCGTAGCGCCGGTAGGTCAGCGCGTCGCGATTGAAGTCCCGCCCATCGAGGTCGAGGTTGGAGACGGCGCGATAGTTTCCGTCCGCGGTGTTGCCGAGCGACTGGAGGCTGTGCGCCAGGCCGACGACGGCCCGCTTGGTCCGGCCGTAGTCGCGAACGAGGTCTCCTGCGCCGAGGGCGTCCAGCGCCACCGACGCACCCGCTTCGGCCGGATTGCCCGACCAGCGGCGGATGTCGTCTTGAATGTTGATCTGCCGGTTGAGCTGATCGATCTGGGTGCGGAGGCTGTTGATGCTCTCGACCCATTTGGCGAGGGTCGCGGCGTGGGCCGCGCGGCTGTTGGCCAGGTTGGCGGCGTCCGTTACCGGGATTTGCGCGAACGCCGCCGGCACGACGAAAAGGAGAATGAAGAGAGGGGCTTTCATTGGACGCGGAGGTATTCGACGCGGGCGTTGGTGGTGACGCCGTTGATCGTGGTTTCGGGAACGACCACCGGCACAAGCTGCCCCTCGTGTTCGTCGGCTCCGTCGCGCGCCCGCTGCCGGGCCTGAATCATCCAGTAGTGCTGTTTCACCGCCTGATTCATGGCCCGGTCGTAACCGCGCTGCTCGGCCTCGCTCACGGCCTGCTTGACCTGCGACTGTGCAACCCGGGAGCCGAGGTAGCCGAGCGCGGCCCCGGCCGCCGCACCGCCGATCTTGTGGTCCGCGAGGTGATAGCCTGCCACGCCGCCCGCACCGGCCAGGCCGAGATCGGCCGCCGGTCCGCCCAGCGTGCCGCAGCCGGTGAGGGTCAGGCACGCTAAGGCGACGAAAAGAACTTCATATCGCGGCCTTCTCATGGGGAGCCTCCGGGAGGGGTTGGATGTTTCGCACCGTGCCGCAGAGCGGCGGGTCGGAAACGGGGCTGAAGAAGCACAGGCTGGAGAACTTCTTCCCCGCCGGCTGTTGTTCCGGCATTGGATAGTTCTGAATCGAGGCGCAGACCGACTCCGGCAGGCCGATGTCGCGGGCAATGTCGTCCACGTCCGCCCGGTCGAACTGCCGCATGAGGAAGAACTGTTTCGAGTTGCCGATGACCGCCGAGCGGATGCGCGATTGCTTGAACCGGCCGTATTGCTGGACGATGGACGCCGTCCAGCAGTTGAACTTGCGGAGCTGCGCGTAGGATTCCGCGACGATCTTTTCGCCGCCGGGAACGTCCAAAAACCGCGCCAGTTCCTCGTAGATGATCCGCTTCCATTGCCCGCGCGGCAGCGAGATGATGTGCTGGCGGGTGAAGCCCGTAATCAGGAGCCCCGCGGCGGTCTTCATCTCGACCGCCTGCTCCGGGATGTAGCCCAGCTCGAAATGCGTGATCCGGCCCGTCAGCGAAATGTTCGTCGGGCCGTCGAACAGCCGGCCGTATTGGCCGGAGGCGCACCACGCGGAAAGCAGGGTCGCCAGATGATCGACCTGCTCTTTTTTGTGCTCCGCAAAGCGGCCGAACTGCATCAGTTCGACCAGGCTCGCATGTGTCGGGTAGTCGCTGGCCGCATAATGCGTGTGCGCGAGCGCCAGGACGAGCCGCTCGGTTTGCGGGTTTTTGAGGAAGGCGGTGATTTCCGCCTCCGGCAGCCGTGCGACAAACTCCGCGGCCTCGGCGTCGCCGGCCGCGAGCCGGTCGCGCAACTCCGCGTAGGCTTCGAGATCGGTGGAGCCGGCGCCGAGGTGCTGACGCTTCCATTGATGGACGGCGCAGGCCAGCCGCTGGAGTTCCGGCAGTTTCTCGCGGTGGCGCTTGGCCCAATCCTCGAAACCATCCTGATAAAGCTGGTTGATGTATTGCGCCACCTGCGCCTGCCGGACCTGCTGGGCTTCCGCGTCGGCGGCCTCGCCGATCATCCGCGACACCAGCGCGACTGCCGTGGCCAGTTGGAGCTGCCCCAACGGCATCCCGCCCGAGTCGAAATAATTGATCGTCAGGTCGCCATCCGGCTGCAGCACGATGGGGCGCTCGCCGAGGGCCTTGGTGTAACCCTCGTAGGACAGGCCCTCCTCGATGATCGCGTCGTAGGCGAAGTGGTGCGCGGTCTGCTCCAGAAAATCCCGCATTTGCATGGATTTGCCGGCCCCTGTGGCGCCGAGCAGGACGCCGTGCTGGGGCGACGGCGGATCACCGAGGAAGGTCCGCAGGCCGACTAGATTGCCCTGCGCTCCGTCGTAGATCGCTTCCGCTTCGGCCAGATGTCCGGTGAATGTCGCCGAGAATGGCAGAAGGTCCGCAAGGTAGCTGTCCTCGGCATAAAGCGAGCGATGCTTGTAGGTGCTGCCCGCCCAGCCCGGCCAGGAGCTGAAGAAGAGCTTCCGGGCCGTGGCCGGCAGCGCGCACTCGTGATACTGGGCGCCGCCCAGGTTGTGGATGGCGTTTTTGAGCGCGGCGCACTTGGCCGAGAGGCCCGCCTCGGTCTCGTCCCAGACGCGCAGAATGTAGGTGACGGCGAAAGGTCGGATGAAGCCGGTGGAGAGCGAGTCGATCTTGTGCTCCTTCTTGCCGATGGCGACGAGGAGCGAACGCCGGCCGGTCTCGCGGTGCTCGCCGGCGAGTCGCTCGATGGCTGCCTCCTCCTTCTCGACCTCACGCTTCGCGGGCAGGGGCTCGACGTTGACCGTGATCTGATAGTCGAGGAAGCCGAGGGTCGTCAGCCGGTGCACTATCCCCGGATATGTCCGGCTCGGCCAGCGCTTGAGCGTAAAGACGGTATGATAACGGCCGTCGAGGTAGAACCCGATGCGGTCGAGGCCGACACCGTCGGCGTGGCAGCAGTTCTCCTGCAACGAGAGCGCGGGATTGAATTGCGCCGCGAAATCCAAGTCGAACCGCTCGGCGAAGGAAGGATTGAGGAACTTTGCGGCGTAGGTGAAGTGCGCGAGGTCGTCCATCGGCGTCACCGTCGTGTCCGCCCCGAAGATCGTCCGCAGCGTGTCGGTCAGCTCATCGAACTGGCCGCGGAGCTGCGCAAGCACCTTGGCGTAGCCGATGGCGAGCCCTTCGCGCGTGAGCGGCCGGCCGGCCGGCGCGGTCACGGCCGTGGTGAGAAAGAGCACCAGTTTCTCCCGGCGCAACTCGCGCCGGTGCATCCGCTGCCAGTAGCGGTCGAATCGTTCGCGGCGCACCCGCTTCAGGTGCGGATGCGTTATTCCCTCCGTCTCCCGGAAATAGCGGGTCAGTTCCGTCCGATAGTCGCTATCGCAGGTCCATTGGAACTGCGCTTTCATGCCTTCGCCCAGGCTGGCGAGGAGACCGCGGATCTTGTCCTGGTAGGCGTTGAGCGTCGCGATGCTGGCGCCGCGTAGGTCGGGCGGCTGGAGGATGTAGCCCTTCGAGGCGAGACCGCCCTTGTCCAGCGGACCGAAGATCATCAACCCCTCGGCGAAGAACCCGTTGGGCGCGCTGCTACGCATGGGACTCCTCTTGCGGGCGCAACTGGTCGCCGCCGCAGGCCGTCCACCCGCCGCCGGTGGCACGCTGGTCGAACCAGTCCTCCGCGTAGCCCTCGGGCTTGTTGTGACGGAAAAGCAGCATCCAGGCCGTGGGCGCGAGCAGGACACCGAGGCCGACGGCGGCGGCGAACGGCAGCCACACCTTGAGCACGAAGGCCAGGCCGAGGAACAGCGCGAGCCCGAGGACGAAGCCCGCGACGACGTAGATGAAGTCGTTGCCTTCAAGGCCCAGCGCCCGGCCCTTGGTGTCGTTTGCGCTGTTCGTGTCCGTGAACCGGAGGTCCATGTCAGAAGACGGGTTCGAGGACGGCGTCGGCCAGGCCGAAGATGAAGAAGAGGGCGCCCATGATGATCGGCGCGCCAGCGAGGAGCGCGCCGCCGAACAGGCTCATCTTGCCTTCCGAGGCGTCGCCGGACTTGCGCATCCGGTCCACGCCATCCCAGATGAGCATCACGCCGCGAACGAAGCTCAGGATGCAGAGCAGACCGAGCACGGTGGCGAAGCCGGTGCGGACATCAGTCGGGACCTGAGCGAGAGGGAACAGCGGCGAGGCGAGCGCCTCCCGCGCAGGGAGCAGCATCCCGGCAAGGATGCCCAGGGAACGACGCAGAAGATGTGTTTTCATGGGAAAACTGTGCCGACAGCGCCCGCGATTACGGACGGTCGGACTTACCGCCAAAGACCTGCCTTATAGCCGGTCGGCTTCCGGCGTTCTTTCGATCAGGGCCGGTGATCTATCGCGGCACGTCGCACCCGTGCGATCAGGTCGCGAACCGGATAACCCCAATACGCTTGGAATACTTCGCTGAAATGGTCCCGGTTCGTGTAGCCTACGGCCTCGGCGATTTTGCCGACATCCCGCTGACCGGCGACGATCAGCCGATGCGCCTCCCGCAGGCGCAGTTCCTTCAAATAGTGAAAGGGTGAACATCCGGACCGATTTTTGAACAAGACGGAGAAATGCGCTGCCGAATGGCCGGTTTGCTTCGCGAAGTCTACGAGGTGGATGTCGTGTTTGAGGTGCGTCCGCATGTAGTGCACCACCTTCTCAAAAAGCTCGTCGGCGAGGCTCGGTCCGGCCGGGGGACGCATGGCCTTGGTCTCGTCCGGCAACCAACGATCTCCTTGGCCGACCCAGTCCGTCGCCAGGCCGTCCCCCATGATGGAGAAGGTCTGGAGGCCTTGGAGCGGCGGCGTATAGACGTGCAGCGTCACCATATCCTGTCCGGCGGCCTGAAGATTCGAGACTTGGTGCGCCTTGGGATGCTCGGCGACGACAACGGAGCCGGCTGCGAATTCCTCCGTGTGCTGGGGCACGACCTGCCCGCAAGGCGAAAGACGATATACCGTCTCGCTGCAAATCCCGGCGAGCACCTTGAAGGCGCACGAGGATTGGGCATGATCGTGGATCGTGCTGCGCTGACCGGAGCGCCAGCAGAGGAGGAGCAGGCTATAGTGCGGGCCGTGCGCGATGACCGTGCGGGTGTAGCGCTGCGGGTCGAAGCGCATGAAGTCCAGCAGGTCGGCCGGCGCGACCGCAGCCGTTTCCAGGTGGCCGGTCAGTTCGGCCAGCGGCGCGCGGTTCTTCAGGCCATCGAGGTAGCGGAGCAGCGGTTCCAGCGACCCTGGAGGGGTGGGCAGCGCATGGGGCGGGCTACGCCGGCGGGAAGGTGAGGAGTGAGCGGAGTCCGACTCGGGGGTCATGGCGGGGCGTTGGCCGGCTGCACCGGCAAAGGCCCGTTGTGGTTGTTACGATGGAAAAGGTAACTCATAGCATGACCCCTAACGAAGGTCGGACTTCGGTTAGCGTTCAGAACTACGGTCTCACTCCATCGATGATTCACTCCAAAATTAGAGGTCTCGTCACAATACCTCTTTGCAATCCTTGCACGGTTTCTATGGTTAGGGATGATGTCGAAACGCCCCAATCACTCATGCTTGCCCCTCTGTCTGGATTAGTTGCTGCCCCTTTCACACCTTTCAAAGCTAACGGAGAGTTAGCCTTGGATATTATCCCTCAGCTGGCGAAACTACTCTCGAAACACAACGTTGGCGGTGCATTCATTTGCGGCACAACCGGCGAGGGCAGCAGCCTCTCGTCGCCCGAACGCCGGCAAATCGCTGAGTCGTGGCGGAAAGCTGCACCTTCCGATTTAAAGCTGACGGTTCACGTTGGCCATCTGAGCGCAGCTGAAAGCCGCTCGCTTGCCCGACATGCACAAGATATCGGGGCTGACGCGATCGCCGCCATTGCGCCGAGCTTTTTCAAGCCAGCTGGCGCGGCAGAACTGATCGCGTGGTGCTCGGAAGTCGCCGGCGCTGCGCCTAAACTTCCCTTCTACTACTACCACATGCCCAGCATGACCGGCGTGAATATTCCTGTTCGAGAATTTCTCGCAGGCGTTAACGGCCAGATTCCAAATTTAGTCGGCATAAAATTCACTCATGAGGATCTGCTGGACTATGCGGACGCTCATTCTTTTGCAGACGGTCGCTATAGCTTACTGTTCGGGCGTGACGAGATACTGCTTTCAGGACTGCGAATTGGCGGTGCCGGTGCCGTAGGTAGTACTTATAATTACGCGGCTCCTTTGTTTCATCGGATCATCCGGGCGTTTCGAGCAGGCGACTTCGAGGCTGCCGGGCGGGACCAAGCAAAAGCCCAAGAGTTCATTTCAGTCATGGCTCGCTTCGGCGGGCTGCCTGCAGGCAAGGCGATCATGAAGCTTATCGGAGTAGATTGCGGACCGGTCCGTCTTCCCCTTCGTACACTCACGCCTGCGGAAGAGACGACGTTGCGCGAAGGCCTAGACGCCTGTGGCTTTTTTGAGTTCGCAAGCCGACCATAGTCAATAGCTGTCAGCGGGCCATCGCTCTCTCCATGCCCCTTCCTAGCATTCCCTATCGTTGGCGGATCGTCGCGCTTCTGTTTTTCCTATCGGTCATTAATTATCTGGACCGACAGTCGCTATCTGTGCTCGCACCGACGTTGCGCCGCGAACTCGGATTCACAACAGTAGAGTATTCCTACATTGTTACCTCCTTTCTCGTCGCTTTCACGATCGGCTATCTCTTCTGCGGAACGGTCATCGATCGGTTAGGCGTGAGACTCGCGGTCATCGTCTCGCTTTCGGCCTGGTCAATCGCCGGCATGGTGCATGCTTTTGCGACAAGTTGGATTGCGCTGGCGATGTGCCGCTTTGCGCTCGGCTTCGGCGAGAGCTTCAACACCCCTTGCGGTATCAAGGGCATCGCCGAATGGATACCCCAGCGGGAGCGCGGTCTGAGCATGGCGATTTTCTCCAATGGCAATATCGTGGGCGCAATCCTAGCTCCGCCGCTCGTGTCGTTTGTCGCTCTCCGATTTGGCTGGCAATGGGGGTTTCTCGCCACGGGAGCACTAGGATTCCTCTACTTGCTCTTCTGGGCCAAGTTTTACGACTCACCCGAGAAGCAGCCGCGGATGCCGGCCGCGGAGCGCGACTACATTGTGCGAGAACGCGGCTCCGTTCGTGACGGAGCCAAACCATCCATGCTGCAGGCATTCCGCCATCCGGCGGTTGTCGGCTTCTTTACCGCGCGGTTGCTCACAGATTCGTTATCATTTTTCTTTTCATTCTGGTTGCCTGAATACCTGCAAAGCGCACGCGGATTTTCATTGGCGATGATTGGCCTGTTCGCGTGGATCCCTTTTCTCGCATCCGACATCGGTGGCCCGGGTGGTGGCGCTCTTTCAGACTGGCTCATTCGTCGGGGCTGGCCGCCGTTCAAAGCGCGCCGGCGCTTAATGCTAATTGCTGCCTGCCTGATGCCCTGTTCATTGCTCGCGGTCCATGCTGGCTCGGCCTATGTAGCGCTCGGGCTCATCGCTGTAATTTTAGCAGCCCAGTCCTGCTGGATGGCGAATCTTTTGACGCTAATGTCGGAGACCTTTCCTCGCGAACAACTAGCCACCTATGCGTCATTGTGCAGCATCGGCGGCTCACTCGGGGGCATAATATCGACCCTACTCGCAGGCGAAGTCATCGAGCGTGTGGGCTATATACCAGTGTTCACGGCCTTGGGCTTTCTTCATCTGACAGGCTACACCCTGATCTGGTATTTCTCCAAACGCGTAGTCACTACCAACTAACCTGCCCCGTAAACCGTTTCTGCTCAGAGTCGCCCTACTAACACGATGATTTTGGACGCCATCAATTGTCACTCCGCCTACCATGCCTTGGGCCCGAATATCGCATGCGGCCTAGCGTGGCTTGCCCATTCTTCTCCTGAAATACCTGACGGTCGACACGAGATTGCCGGCCAAAACGTGTTTGCGCTGGTGCAAAGTTACGACACCGCCGCTCCTTTCGAACGAAAATACGAATCCCACCGAGACTACATCGACATCCAGTATGTCGCTGCTGGTACCGAAGTCATCTATTACGCGCCGACCGATCGTTTGCAGGCCGTCACTGATTATCACGCGGCCAACGATTACCAGCTTTACGCCGACCCATCCGCCGCCACACCGCTCCATCTCGCTGCCGGCAGCTTCGCCATTTTCTATCCCCAAGACGGGCATAAGCCCGGTTGTATAAACGGCGCCGCCTGCCGTATCAAAAAAATCGTAATCAAGGCCCGAGTCTGACCACGGTCCGCTTCTCCCTCCATGCCCACCTCTTCGACCATCCGCAGCCAAGTCCTCGTCATCGGTTCCGGCGCGGCCGGCCTCACCGCCGCCATTGCCGCCGGCCGTAACGGCGCCGAAACTCTACTCGTCGAAAACGCCGGGTTTCTTGGCGGCATTTCGGCAACCCTACCCTGGCTCGGTTTCCATGACCGCGACTACCGGCTCATCGTGAAGGGGCTGCCCCTGGAATTTTGTCGACGCCTCCAAGCGGCAGGCGCTGCCAGCGACATAGAACTCGATCCTAAATGCGCGTCTGCAATCAGCATCAATTCGCACTGGTGGAAGATTCTTGCCATGCAACTCGCTCGCGAGGCAGGCGTGCGCCTGCTGCTGCATAGCCAGGTTGTGGATACGATTCGCGAAGGCGACCGCATCTGCGGGGTTGTCGTCGAGAATAAATCGGGACGCCAGCGCATCGAGGCGGATATTACCATC
Organism: Verrucomicrobiota bacterium; assembly: GCA_049322455.1. GTDB lineage: Bacteria > Verrucomicrobiota > Verrucomicrobiia > Opitutales > Opitutaceae > Lacunisphaera. Next base: position 48,447 of record JBMOQY010000023.1, read on the forward strand.
GATTGCAGCGGCGATGGCGACGTGGCTGCGCGCGGCGGCGCAGCCTGGGAGAAGGGTCGAACTGCGGATGGGCTCGTGCAGGCGCCAACGCTCGTATTTAAGCTCGGCGGGGTCGATCGCGCCGACTTTATCGCCGGCTGCAAGAATCCGGCTAACAAATATCGTGAATGGCTCGTTCCATATCCGGACCTATGGGCCAAGATGATGAAGCGCATCGACCGCATGGATGTCATCATCTGCGGTGGTTATGCAGCCCTGATCGAGAAGGCCCGGGCAGCCGGGGATTTCTCCGTGCCCCAGACCCGCATCGTCGGCGTGAAGAATCATCAGCCCGACGAATTCACGGTCGTCATGACCCGCGTGCTCGGGCTCAACCCGATCGACATCGCGAGCGTCACTGATGCCTACACGCGCCTCTATGAGCAGATACCCGTGCTTGCGAACTTCTTCAGAAAATATGTCCCAGGCTTCGCGAATTCCCGGCTGCAGGAAATCGCCCCCATGCTCGGAATACGAGAGAGTCGACGCATCATGGGTGACTACCTGCTTACCGCCGACGATTTGATCGCGGGACGCGTGTTCGACGATGCCGTCAGCATGGGTGGTTATCATATCGACATTCATCGTCCGGCTGGCACATGGGTCGACTCGCACAACGTCCGCGCGTATACTATCCCGCTACGCAGTCTAATCGCGCGCGACGTTGACGCCCTGCTGATGGCGGGCAAATGCATTTCCGCCACCCATGAAGCCATCGCCTCGACGCGCGTCATCCCGATCTGCATGGGCCAAGGCCAGGCTGTCGGCACTGCCGCCGCGCTCGCGGTGAAGCTCCGGAAGAGCGTGCGGGAGGTGCCGATCGCACAATTGCAGGACGCGCTCGCCGCCCAGGGCGCCGAGTTTGGTCGCACAGTCGGCGGCCCGAACCGACAGGCCATCGAGGAGGTGGGCCAGTTGCCGTTCGACGAACCGCCCACTACGGGCGACAAGGACACTGCCTCATCAGCCGTCGGAGCGTGGGTGCATGCAGCCTCTGGCAAATAACTTCCGTGTTAGGTCAGCCATCCTGGCCGTGGCGATAGGCGTGCTTTGGGCACCAAATTCCATTGCTGGCCCTGCGACAGAGGTGCCTTGGTGCCTTTTCCGCGGAGTGGATGTAACCCTCAAAGTCACTGAAAAAGATCTGGCCGATCTGGCGGCTATGCGGGCCACCGGCGTCCGCCTCGTTTTCTACGACCAACCGCTGGTGCGCAAAACGCCTCCATATGGCTACGACGAGGAGGCGTTCCAACAACTGGATCGTATCGTAGACTGCTGCGAACGACTAGGACTAAAGGTAATCGTCGATCCGCACACCATGCCGGGCATCGCTTCTCCTTTCACCGGTGAATTCGCCGACGCTTTTTGGCGAGAGGATCAGTGGCATGACCGCCTCATCGATTTGTGGCGACGCTTGGCCAACCGCCTCAAGAGTCGAGGCGCCGTCATTGCCGGCTACGACTTGCTTAATGAGCCCTGCACCCCCCGCGACGCTAAGCCCGGCGGCCCCGGCGACTGGAATCATCTTGTTGCAAGGCTCGTCGCCACCATCCGCGCCACTGGCGACGGCCACCCGATAATCATCGAAACAGCCGTCGGCTTCGAGCCAAACGGCGCCTTCGTGAATCGCCTGGACGCCATTACCCGCCTGCGCCTACCCAAGGATCCAAACTTGGTCGTCAGTCCGCACATGTATGAGCCTCATGACTTCACACACCAAGGCATCAAGGAGCGACCGATTGGTGTCCGTTATCCGGGCGTCGCGGAGGGCATGCGGTGGGATCGCTCACAACTGGAGCAGGCATTTAAGCGCGTGCGCGAATTCCAAGCAGAATACCAGGTGCCCATCCTGATCGGGGAATTTAGCGCGTCCCGGTTTGCGGGAGAGGACGGCAACCGTTACCTAGCCGACCTTTTGGATATCTTCGAGCGGGACGGCTGGAGTTGGGTTTATCACGACTTCCGGTCCTCGGCCGTCTGGGATCCGGAAATGTCTGTGGTGCTACCAGCCAGTCAAATGCGCGATCCTGACGCTCCCCGCATGAAACTGCTGCGCAACTATTTCGCGACCCAAATACCCGGCCGTAGCAACATCCCAAGTCCGAATATCACGCAATGATCTCCAATCCGTTTCCACGCAGGCTTCTGTTGATTTCACTGCTCTGCTTCGGGCTTCCGCTTCTACGCAGCGACATAACGCTACCTGCCATTATCTCCGATCACATGGTGCTGCAACGGGACAGGGAATGCTCGCTCTGGGGCCTCGCAGATCCCGGAGAACAGGTGACCGTACGCATTGCAGGCGAACAGCGGACTACCCGCGCCAACCCCGAGGGAAAATGGTCGCTACTATTGCCGCGCCTAACGGAAGCGGGACCCTTTATTCTGACCATCGAAGGCCTGAATAAGATCACGATCAACGATGTCCTCGCGGGCGAAGTGTGGCTCGGCTCTGGCCAATCCAACATGGAACTGCGCGTAAGCCAGTCGCAGAATTTCGAAGCTGAGAAGCTTTCGGCCAATTTCCCCCTTCTGCGAATGTTCAAAGAAGAGTCCGCGATCGCCTCAACGGAACAGTTCAAGGGGAAGGGCCGCTGGGTCATCTGCACGCCTGCCACTGTCGGTCAGTTTTCGGCAACGCTCTATTTCTTCGGCCGAGAAATTCATCGCACTCTCGGCCATCCGGTGGGGCTCATTAATTCGTCCGTGGGCGGCACACCTATTGAATCATGGATTTCCCCCGCCGCGCAGGAAGCGGCCGTGGAATTAAAACCCTTCTTTGCCGAACGCGAGATTGCTATGCGCAATTTCGACGCCGAGGCAGAAGCGAAGAAATATCAGCAAGCTCTCGCAACATGGAAGGAGCAGTCCGCCAAGGCTAAGACCCCAGAAGAAATCCCACGCAAGCCCGTTGACCCGGTCGAGCTGCATTATCGGTGGAACAACGTGGGCGGACTGTTCAACGGAAAAATTGCCCCGCTCATTCCATTCACGATCCGCGGCGCCGTCTGGTATCAAGGAGAAGCCAACGCCGGTGACAAGGCCTGGCACTATCGTTACCAACTGCCCCTGCTGATCAACGAGTGGCGCCGTCGATGGGGGGATGATTTTCCTTTTGCCTGGGTCCAGCTGCCCAATATTGCGATCACCGGACGGGAATGGCCCCTGATTCGGGAAGGGATGCTGCAAACCCTTCGGCTGCCCAACACAGGCATGACCGTGAATATCGATATCGGAGACCCGAAGGAAATACATCCGGCAAACAAGCAGGAAATCGGACGACGGCTCTCGCTCTGGGCACTTGCCGAGGTTTATCGGCACAGCGAGATCGAGTGGTCTGGACCATTATTTGCCGGCTACGAAAAGCGCGGCCGCGAAATCGTGATCAGCTTCACTCATGCCGCTGGCGGCCTAGTGGCCAGGGACGGGGCCCTGTGCGGCTTTGTTATCGCGACGGCCGATCGTCTTTGGCTGCCAGCCATCGCACGCCTCGAGGGAGACAAGGTGGTTGTTTCACATCCCGACATCGCCGATCCGATCGCCGTGCGTTACGCTTGGGAGAACAACCCACCCTGCTCGCTTTTCAATACGGCCGGCTTACCGGCCTCGCCTTTCCGGACGGACGACTGGCCAATACGTTGAGCCTGTGGGCGGTCGGGCGGACTGAGTCAGGCGACGCTCAACGGCCACCACCCGTCGTGCCTTCCGCGGTCTTGGATTTTCCAGCCAGCAATAATGCGATGGAAACAACGGTGAGGCCCGCCGGCAAAACGGCCACCTTGCCCAAGGCCTCCAGGCCGGCTGATGCCTGAACATCCATTGAAGCGGTCGTCGCTTCGGCCCCGGCAGGCAATCGCGCGGCTATCCCGCGGTCGTTAGAGTCGGCCGATGAACGGCACCATGTAACCAGCACTGAGCATCCCTGCGCCACCCATGATGGCTAAACCTAGCGCGCCCGTGCGGAGGAAGTTCTCGCTCACGTAGCCGAGCATCGTTGGCCAGAAGAAGCAGACACCGAAGGCGAAAAGCGTGGCCGCCGCGAAGAGCATGCCGCCACTCGCTCGGCTCATAGCGTAGAGCCCCAGCGCGCTCAGAGCGGCACTCATTACCAACATGCCGTTCGGCGCAAGGCGGTGCACGAAGGGCCCGGCAAACTGCCGGCCAACCGCCATCAGACCGGTAATCCAGACCAGGACGAGGATGCCGGAGACGCCCGCATGGCTGAGGATGTTGGGAATCCACTGGCTTGGCCCCAATTCGGTCGCCGCGGTCATGACCATGCAGACTACCATCAGCAGGAACCCTGGACGCAGGCAGGCACCGAACATCGAACCGGTCGAGATGCCCTGCTGCACGCGCTCGGTCGCAGGAAAGCTGCGCCCAAGGAACATCCACCCGTAAGCAGCCAATGGTACGAGCATGGTGACGAATTGTGTCTTCCATCCAAAGCCAGCTGCGCCCAACGCAAAAGCCGTGAGTCCGCCAATCACGATGCCACCCGGAAACCAGACGTGGAAATGATTCAGCTTCGTGGTCTTATCGTGGGGATAGAGAGTCGCAATCAAGGGATAGCAGGCCGCCTCCACCGAACCGTTGGCGATGCCGAAAAGCAGAGTGCCACCAACCAGGCTCCAGAAATCCCACGCGAAGATGGTCAACAAGATCCCGGCTGCGCGGCCAAGGGACGCCATGCCGACGATTCGGCCTAGGCCAAATGCATCGCACAAGGGGCCGCCGAAAACCATGGCCAGTGTAAAGCCCCAGAAGGCGGTGGAGTTGATCCAGCCGACCTGCTCGTCGGTCAGGTGAAACTCCGTCGCCCAAGCACCCGCCGCCGCACCCCGCAGCGCGAAGCTCATTGCTGTGACAATCAGGGCAACGCAGCTGGCCCGGAACAACCGCGCCGAATAATCCATCGGGGAATGCACGGTCATGGCAGGAGGCGAATCCGGATATTGCGGTAGTGAACCTGGCTGGCCGGATCATGGCCCTGCAGGGCGATGGTGCCGTAGCCGAGCCGGCGCCGGGCGAAGTCCGAGGGCGGCACAAAGTCCCCGGGTTCGGTGAAATCGCAGACCGACTTGCCATCTACCGCGGTCGTCACCCGCCGTCCCTCGACACGAATCAACAGCGTGAACCAGGTTCCATCTTGGGCGACCGGATCATAATTGTCCTGCACGGCATAAAGCCCGCCCGTGCGCTTCGGGTCCTTGTGCGAGTTGTTCACCTGCACCTCATAACCTTGCGCCGGCCAGCCGGCTTCCTGCCATGCCGTATGAATGAAGACGCCAGAATTGGCACCAGGCCGGGTCAGCACCTCGAGTACAAGTTCGAAGTTCCTGAAGTCATGGTTACCGATCGGGCCGACATAGAACAGGTGAGAGCGCGGGCCATGCACGATGATCTGGCCATCGGCGACCGAAAAGGTACCGGTCTGTTCGTTCGCTTTCCAGCCTTCGAGCGACTTGCCATCGAACAGGAGCCGCCACCCTGCGGCGGCTTGCTGCGGACTCAGGGTGTTCGCTTCATTTGCGTACAGTGATCCGATCAGGAGCGCGCTGGCGACAAGCAGGAATGATTTTGTTTTCATGGAAAGGTGAGCCCTTCAAGCCAGCCCGGCCTGGCGCAGCACTTCGGGCGGCGGTCCGTCGAAAGTCGCCAGCGGCATATTGCCGACGTACCGCAGATCCTTGCGACCTTGCGGCGTCGTGTAGAATCCACCGGCGGTCAGGTTGCGAAAGAGAGAAAAAAAACGGGCAGGCTCCCTGAAGGCCGGGCCGGCCTTTGCGGCGCCGCAGATGTCATCGCAAATGGCCGCCTTTTGCGCCTCACTTGAGCTCGCAAAATCCCGCACAAAACGCCGCTCCGCCTCCGCATCGATCCAGACGAGGCCGGACAAGACCACCGGGCGGTCTTTGGCCTGATCCGGATACGGGGCGCTGATCCACTCGTCGATGAAGTCAACCACCCCGACGGACGAGGCCGACGGTGATTCCGTGTCCGCCGGAATGACTACATCGCACAACGCGGCCGCGGTGCGGCGTTGGGCCTCGGTTAAAGTCAACGGCCACAGTTGACCCGGCTGGTAATTCTTGAGCAGGTCCGGATCGGTGCCATAGCCGCGCGCGGAGGAGGCGGCCGCCTGGCCGTGCACGGGGCGCGCGGTCAGTGCAAGGGATGCCGTGGCGGCAAACATCCACTTCAGTGCAGTGCGGCGATCAATGCGAGGCAGCGAGTCCATGGTCAGAGATTTTGTTTTTTCAGTTCGGCCACTATGTAGTCGGCAGCGCGCCACGCCTGAGCCATGATGGTGAGCGTGGGGTTCTTGTCGGCGTTACTTGGAAACGGTGCGCCATCAGCAAGGAATACATTCGGCACCTCCCAGGTCTGCGACCATTGGTTGGTTACGGACTTCGCAGGATCGGCACCCATGAGGGCCCCGCCGACCTCGTGGATTATGTAGCCGCCGGGCTTTATCGCCTGGGTCCCATCGGCCGCCGGACGGGAGGTCGGACTGCCGCCCATCGCCGTGATGACATCGGCGAAGGTCCGCTGCATGTGCGCCGCCTGCCGGATCTCATGTTCCGACCATTTCCAATGAAAACGCAGTACGGGAATGCCCCACTTATCCTTCACCATGGGGTCGAGTTCACAAAAGGAATCCTCATTGGGGATCATTTCCCCGCGGCCGGCAAAGTAAACGAATGAACCGTAATAACGACGCGCCTCTTCCTTAAATTTCCGGCCATAACTGCCTCCGGTGAGCCACTCCCAGCTGGAAATCGTGCCCATGCCGGGCAGCCGCCGTCCTCCCGTGAACTCGATGTGATATCCACGCGCGAAATCGAGTTTGCCGGCGTGTTGATCTTGATAGAGCCACCACGGCGCATATACGTGCGCCCCGCCGGCGCCATCCTCGTTGTGCGGCGGAAGACTTTCCAATGCGGGGATTTGTCCGCCTAAGTCGGCTCCGACGGTATCCATGATGTATTTGCCCACGAGGCCGTTCGAGTTGGCTAGGCCGTGCGGGAATCGGGTGGACCTCGAATTGAGCAGCAGACGCACCGTCTCGCCGGAACTGGCGGCCAACACCACGACGCGTCCGGCCGCGTGATATTCCTGCCGGGTGGTCTTGTCGATGAAGGCCACGCCCGTGGCCTTGCCGTCCGATCCGACCGTGACTTCGCGCACCATGGCATTTGTCACCAAGTCGAGATTGCCACTCGCCATGGCCGGCGGGAGATGAACGGTGGTCGACTGATAAGTCGCGCGAATTGCGCAACCACGAGTGCACTCGGTCGCCCAGAAGCAGGCCGCCCGGCCCTCCATGGAATCGCGAACCAGCCTTTGGGCGAAGGGATTGCCAGGATGCAGCTTCGCCGGCAGCCGGTCGAAATCCAGGCGCTGGCTCAGTACCGCACGGTGCGCCGCGACCACCGGAATGCCCAGCGGGCGGGCCCGTTTTTGAAATAGAAGTTCGCTGATTCGCGGCTTGGGTGGCGGCAACAGCACGCCAGCGGGGGAATCGGGCGTGTTTTCCAAACCGTCGTTCTCCCCATACACGCCGATGAGCATTTCGACCTTGTCGTAGTAAGGGGCGAGATCGTCGTAGCCGATGGGCCAGTCGAAACCCAGCCCGTCCCGCGATCGCGGCTTGAAATCGTAGGGTCCGTTGCGGAATGAGTAGCGCCCCCAGTGGTTTGTGCGGCCACCCAGCATGCGGGCGCGCCACCATTTGAACTCCCTTGCGGGATCCGCGGATGCACTGGTATAAGGTTCGCCGGGTACCTCCCAGCCGCCGTCAATCGTTGCGTCGTAAAATCCGAATGGCTTGTCCATGGTGCCGACGGCGCGCAGCGGCGCCTGTTCCGGCGGCTGGAACATCGGCGTGTCCGTTTCGGGGACATAGTTGCGACCGGCCTCGAGCATGAGGACTTTGATTCCTTCGAGGGTCAGCGTGTAGGCGGCCTGGCCGCCACCGGCGCCGGAACCGACGACAATCACGTCGTATTTCTTCTGCAACTGGGCGGGTGTGATCAGGGGCATAGCAGATGACTTGGCTCTGGGTTATTTGACCGCGCTGAATCCCCCATCGATGACGAGATTCTGGCCGGTCATGTAGTCCGATGCGGCCGACGCGAGAAAGAGCGCCGCACCCTTGATATCGGTTCCGACACGGCCCATGCGGCGAAGCGGGGTGCGGTCCGCATAGGCGGAGACGAAACCGGGCGGAAGGGTTCCCTTGTCGAAGCCGCCGGGGCAGAGCGAATTCACCCGGACCCCAGCGGGGGCAAGCAACGCCGCCAAGTCCCGGGTGAGCCCCAGCACGCCGGCCTTGGCCGCGGCGTAGTCTACAGGTTGCTCACGTACGCCCTGCTCACGATAAAGCCGCCGGTCCCTGCCAACCAGTCCCGAGACCGAGGCCACATTGATGATTCGGCCGCTTCGCCGCTCCACCATATAGCGTCCGATTTGCTGGCAGCAGTAAATGACAGCCAGAAGATTTGTATTGAGGGTCCGGGCGATCTCGGCCGGGTCCCGCTGGAAAAGTTCGGCTGCAGTGGCGCCCGATCCTCCGCCAGCATTGTTGACCAGGATATCGATGCGTTGGCGCCACGCGTGAGCGCGGTTAGCAAATCGCACGATCGAACGATACTCAGCCAGTTCGAGCGGCAGCGCCAAGGCCTCGACAGCATGTCGGCGGCGCAGGACCACAGCGCTCTTTTCCGCGCGCGCCATAGTCCGGGAGGTGAGGACGATTTTGCAGCCCGCTGCGGCAAGCACGTCGGCGATGTCCAAGCCCAGACCGCTCGATCCGCCCGTGATCACGGCGACCTGCCCATCCAAGCGCCACGGATCATCCGCAATCTTTTCGGGCAGTCCCTTGAGTGATCTAACTTTGCTTTTCGCTCCCATATTTCTGGTGCTCGCTCTTTTCAGCCGCTCAGGGCAGCGCGAAAGCCACGTAACTGTCGCCGCTGGGAGTACCCATCTTCCCACCGCCGCAAGCGATCACCACGTATTGCCGGCCATCGATCGAATATGTGGCCGGAGTCGCATAGCCGCCAGCCGGCAGCGTCGTCTCCCAGAGCTGCTCTCCAGTGGCCCGGTCGAAGGCCCGGAATTTTCCGTCCTTCGTCGCGGCAATGAACACCAATCCGCCCTCGGTGACGAGCGGACCGCCGTAGTTTTCCGTCCCCGTAATCGCCACACCCCGTGCGGTCAGTTCGGAAAACTCTCCCAAGGGCCGGCGCCACAGGTAACGCCCCGTGTTGAGGTCAATCGCGTTCAGCGTGCCCCACGGCGGCCGCAAAGCAGGATACCCTTCCGGATCGAGAAACCGATTATAGCCAGTTGAAATATACGGGATCTCGGCGACCGCAACTCCACCAGATGGTTCCTGCTTGCTCCGCGCTCCTTCGACCGTGGTTTCAGTGCCCAGTAAAAATTCGACCAAGGCAGATTTTTGTGCGGCCGACAAAAAATCAAATGAGGGCATCATGCCCTTTCCCGTTCTCAAAAGACTCTGCAACTGGGATGGCGTTGCTTTGTTTCCGATGCCGAGGAGGCTGGGAATATTTTGGGCGGAGTTACCCTTGCGATCGGGACCATGACAGGCGATGCAGAGCTGCATATAAACCGCTTCCCCGGAATTCGCCGCGGCGGCCTTGACCGGGATCATTCGGTGCAACCACGCCATTTCCGTCCCGTTTACATAGAGCACCCCGCGGGGATCGACCGCGGCGCCTCCCCATTCTCCACCCCCATCGAACCCCGGCAAAATGACAATCTCGCGTGTATCTGGCGGCGTGAATGGTCGGTGGGGAACAGCTGCGCGCAGTCTTTGCAAAACCGCCTCCTGCGCTGCCGGCGACAGATTTGTCACTTCATCCTCCGTGAAGCGTTGCCGCGCAAACGGCTCCGGAGCCAAAGGAACGGGCTGGGTCGGCCACGCAATTTCGCCGTCCAAGCTCGACTCCGGCACTGCAGTCTCCGTCCATGGGAAGAGCGAGTCCCCAGTTTCGCGATCAAAGGCCCAGACATGCCCGGTCTTGGTGATCTGAACCACGGCGGCGATCCTTCTCCCTTCGCGTACAACCTCGCACAGTACCGGCGGAGCGGGCGGATCTCGATCCCAGAGATCATGGTGAGTAAACTGAAAGTGCCACTTGCGTTGACCGGTGGCAGCATCGAGCGCCAGCAGGCAGTCGGCAAACAGGTTAGCACCCTTTCGGTTCCCGCCCCAGAAATCGTAGGCGGCCGAGCCCGTCGGCACGAACGCCAAGCCACGTTCATGATCGATAACTAGGCCGGCCCAACAATTTGCACCCCCCGCTTCTTTCCAAGCGTTCGGGGGCCAAGTCTCGTAGCCAAATTCACCAGGGAATGGAATAGTATGGAAGATCCAGCGTTGTTTACCGGTGCGAACGTCATAAGCCCGGATATGCCCCGGGGCCGCGGGACCCGGCCCTTCCCCCACGCGCGTCGAAATGATGATCAGGTCGCGAAAGATGGCCCCGGGCGAAGTACCAACCAAGTAAAGTCCCCGAGCGTCCCTATCCAAGCCCTCCAGCAGGTCCACCCGGCCGCCCTCTCCGAAGCCCCCGATCAACCGTCCGGTTACCGCATCGATGGCATGAAGATAGTGACCCGCTGTGTAAAGTAGCCGCTTCTCGCTCCCTTCCTGCCATAAGGCGACGCCCCGGTTGACACCCCGCCCTCCCGGAAGTTCGCCAGAAGCAAACGGGTCGAAGCGCCAGAGTTCCCGCCCCGTCGCCGCATCGAGGGCAAATAGCTTGAGTTGTGGTGACGTGCCGTAGAGCACACCTGCGACGACGAGCGGGTTGCATTGGATCTGAGTGTTTGTCGCCGCATCCCCGCTGCGATAGGTCCAAGCCGGAACCAAGCGCGAAACATTACTCCGGTCGATCTGATTGATAATGGAATAATGCGTGCCGGCTGCATCACCCAGATAGACGGGCCAATCGCGATCTGCCGCCATCACTACGCATGCCACGGCCATGCCACCCAAAGCGCCTCCCACTCCCACCAGTCTGCGCATCATCTGACTTTCTCTCCTTGCATACCTCCGGCCAGTGGCATCCACACACGATATCGTGAAGCGTCGGTCCAAGTGTTTCCGGCCGAGGCGAAATCACACAATGACAGCCCCTCTCCCGCTGAAAAAACCTGCGTTACGTTTTTCGGCGTTCCGTGTGCGACCGGCTGTGCCTCAATGATCACCCCGGGTTCCAATCTCACCGGTTCGTCCACCGCACTGCCTGCCAGCCGCCGGTCCCTGGCAAGCACCAACGGACCACGCGTGACCGCAACATAACGGGAATCCCCGGGCGCCGGTATGACGTGCGCACGCATGTCGAGCTCCATACGGATCACGTCACCCGGCTGCCAGCGGCGTCGTAAGCGCACGTAGCTTTGGGCCGTCGCCGGCGATTGCAGCTCGCCATTGACGGTAAGAACGGTGCGTTCGCTCCACGCAGGAATTCGGAGGCTGAGCACAAATTCGCGAGGCAGATCCGGATCGACCCTTAGCTCGATCAGTCCAGTCCCCGGGTAATCAGTCTTCTGCTCAATCTTCACTCGCCCGCCCGCAGCGAGCACCACTTCGGCCCGCATCGGACCATAAAGATTGACCACGGGCCCATCCGCGCGGTTCATCACCGCCAATCGGGGCAGGATCTGCAGGCCACGCGGTCCGCTAGCGACGCAACAATTCTGCTGCATGTCGCACTGCTCGGGGGCACGTTCCTTCGTGCCTGCAAGGGGGCTGTGGTGGCACCACCAGCTTCCATCGATAGCCTGCGCCCCCAGCAACGCATTGAAGGTCGACCGTTCGATCTCGTCCATGCAGGCGGGATCACCAGTCAATCGAAAGACTTGGGCGGCCAGCTTTATCCATGTGACTGTGACACAGGTCTCCATGCCCTTCACCCAAGATTCGGTCTGTCGCTGCCGTCCATTGCACCAGCGCTCCCAGTCGGAACCCGAACCAATGACGGTGATCTCGGTATCGCGGATGTTAGCGTAGATCTTTTTTACGGCCTCAAGGTAGCGCGCATCACCGCTGACACGGTAGAGTTCGGCTAACCCCTCATAGCAGGACATCATTTCGTAGGCCTTAGAGTGGCCACCATCGTGATAGTCCTTCACCACGGGCTTTGGACCAGGGAACATCTGGAATACTGGCGTTCCGGCCAGAGCCTTGTGAAGTAGGTCAGGGCCGTCCGGTTGGGACCACGCCTCCACCAGATATTGCGCAAAAGCCAGATAGCGAGGATCGCCCGTGCGTCGATAAAGCAACACCATCGGCTCCAGCACCGAACTAGAAGCCATCCCATTCCACATGTCATTCTTAAACGGGCTCGCCAAGCCCGGACCAACCTCCGCCATTAGGAGATCCGCCTCACGTTTCGCCGCTGAGAGAGCCGCCTCATCTCCACTGGCGTCATGCCACGCTAGCAAGCCCAGCATGGTATATTTACGTCCCCATATATCCCAACGTTGCAGGCGTCCACCGTCCGGATAGGCGCCAATGTAGCCATCGGGAGTTTGCGTCGCAATCAAACCGGCGACCGCCTTTTCTGAAAGAATGCGCAATGGTTCATCATTCGCATAGCCCCAAGCCGGAATCGCGGCAGTGATCCACTTACCCCAGAATTCACTGCGCCACTCATTGACATCTTTCCGCTCCCGGAAAGGCCGCAACAATTCCTCCACATTTTGGGTTCTCAGTCCACCAGCGATGCTCGCCGTTAGTGCTCGGCCTACAACACCGTCCAGTTGCACGGCGCCGGCCGGCAGGGGTTCAAGGGCGTCGCTTATTGTTGGCTTTACGGCCGCTCGAGATGAGCCGTTCACTACAAGCACGAGACCAATTAGAAGAAATAAATTGTTTTTCATAAAGCGACGGGTTCGATACTCGCACGCCCTACGAGTAAAGCCCTTTGGGTGTTTAACTCGAATGACCCCGCCTACCGTCTGTCCGAACGAAATGGTAAGGCAGGCAAGCCCGCTGCATAAAGGTTCGCAGCGGGCGAATTAGTGAATGCGTACCGCATGGCAACCGACTGCGGCACAGCAGATGGTGCGCTAAGGAGCGCATCGCCTGTGGCGATCATGGCTGCTAACTCTCGGAGTCGTCCTACGCCGATCATTCCAGCCGCAACGAATAGAGCTTAGTGCGCGCCCCTACCAATTCGACTTGGACCTCTCTACCTTGCAGACCAGAGAGATCACGACCATTGCCCCAAATGACAGCAAGGCCGGTAGCGTTGCCACGAACTGAATGGCAGTCTTCAACGCCGAATCCGGGGATTGGTGTGCCATCTATGTCGCGGAGTCCGACACGCAGCATGCCAAGCGCTCCAGTATCGATATTGAGGAGCAGACGACTGCCCTTCACCGTGACGGGCGTGTAGATCGCTCGGCCACCATTGGCTGCGAAATCCAATGAGACAAAACCATCCACACGGTGGACATGGCGATAGATGGTGCCGTCGCCGCGCTGCTCGCGCCCTGGCGCATCGCCATGGGTAGTGCGGTATCCAGTCCCAAACTGCCAGATCTCATCGCCACGAACCACCAGTTCAGGCCCAAGATAAAGCATGCTAGCGCTTTCCGACCCAGCGAGACCCGGCTTCAAATAGGCTTCGCGGTTGTAGCGTTCCCACTTCTTGCCGTCGCGGCTGCCAATGAATTGGATCTCTGTCCAGCCGTCATTGCGATGCACGGAGTCGACAGCATGCCGGTAAAACGCCGGAAAGCCAACATACCACGAAGGGTCGAGCGGGTAAGGCTGGATCGCATTCGTGTAAATATCGGTGTCCGCTGGATCGCGTTCATCGCACACAAGCGTGTCGGGGAGTTCATCGCGAATGAACGGGTCACGGGTCAAATCGCTAGGAGCAGATTCGGCTCGTGGACGACCAGGCACGACGCCACTCGGACGATCGAGACGGTCTGATTCCAGCCTCACAACTTTGCGGCCTCCGCCGACAGGTTGCTTCGTGGGATTCCAAGCGCGGATGTAGGAGACATATTTGCCCAAGCGCCCGTCCCAAAAGGTTACATTTTGCGAATCGGCTTCGAAGGGCAGCAGCGGCTTCTCGTCGCGCTTCCAACGATAGCCATCGGCCGAGGTGTAGCGAAAAATGCCACCAGCTTTCCAGACTGTGCTAACATAAACGTAGCGTTCGTCCGGAGTCGTCGCCTTAGGGTCGCGAAAGACGTTCCCTTCGAAACTGCCGACTCCAACGAGGTTGTTAGCGCGGCTACCTTTATACTCGGTAATGCCGAGTTCCGGTTTGGTCCAATGCAAGCCATCGGTCGACTCAGCGTAGGCCAGGTTGGGAGTCTTATCCCGGTCACGGCAGTCATACCACATGCGGAGTTTGCCGCCTTCGTCGATCACCGATAAATAAAATGTGATCATGAATTCCTCCCACGGTTTATCAGCACGAAGAACAATCTCCGAGGATTTGGGAGGATTCACCACCAAGCTTGCTCCCTGGACTTCGCGGACAAATGCAGGATCAAGGAATAGATAACGAGTGGGCAACTGGGAGCAAAGGCCTGCCAGCGGGGCGGCGAAAGCGTAAAGGACCAAGATGGAGAGCGCGCGATTCATGGCGGAGGGGAGATTAGAACCGGCCACGAACACCGAAGCTAAGCATCATACCCTTAATCGAATACTGCTGCCGGTGAGAAGGAACACCGTAGTAGAAGGTTTGGGACTTGTCGAAGACGTTATAAGCATCCAAGTAGGCCTCGAGACTCGGCTTGAAGGCCCAACTCGTGCTGATGGTCGTGTTGGTAAACGCCGTTTTGTAACGCAAGCGAGTAGGATCAGCTGAGTAGGCGAACAGGTACTCACCTGTGTAGTTCACAAGATAATTGGCGCGGAATCGACCGCGCGCGAAACGGAGGCCGACATTCCAAGTCTCCGGGACAAACTCAGCCAACTGCGTGACCCCTTGTGCAGCGCCAGTGCCGTAGTCGCCCTCGGCGGTTATACGCGTATAATTGGCAAAGAAACCGAACTTGCGCAGCCAGTTGGGGCCGAAATTAACCTGTTGCTGCCAGCTTAACTCGAGACCGCGTACCCGAGCCTTGCCACCATTCAACGTGGTGTTGAGCACATAGCCGGCGTAATTGCCGCCAAAACCGTTATCGGGCCCGTTGCCCACTGTTCCACCGGCGGCTGTGAACTGGAAATCTGTCATATCCTTCTCGAAAACTGCGGCGGAGATCAAACCCATCGGGCGGAGATAATACTCCAAGCTGAGGTCCCAATTAGTTACGCCTTGTGGCTTCAACGAAGGGTTGCTCACCGTGACGGTTTGCGCAGTGCTATTTACGGTTTCGACCGGAACAAGGTTGGAGAACTCAGGGCGGCCAATACCTGTGGACCAACTGGCGCGGGCTGTGAAATTCGGACGGATCGCGTAGCTGAGATGCAAGCTTGGCAGCAGGTCGTCGTAGGTACCGTGAATCTGGCGCGGGCTGTATTCTGTCGCAGCGCGCAACACCGGGTCCGTGATATCCGCACGGGTCTGGGTCAAGACCGAGCCCGAGCTATTCACCTCCGTATATTCGTAACGAACTCCGCCGAGCGCTGTAAACTTGCCGAGCTTGATGTTTCCCATGAGGTAGCCTGCGGACACGTCCTCGGTCACGGCATTTGTGCCCGTATAGCGGCGCTGTTCTCGGAAATAGAGGTTCTCACTCCAGTTGCCGGGGTTCTTCTCCAAATCGGAAGCGAGGAGACGAACGTCGATCAGCGGCAGAGGTCCAAGCTTATAGTCGGAATCGAGCTTCAGTTTGCTAAGGAACGGAGCGAGTGTGTCGTCGGCCGTGTTGGTTTTCCCGTCAGGGCCGACGTACACTAGACTGCGGTCATCCTTCGTCACCATCTTCGAGTCCTGCCGACGGAGGCTGAAGCCGGTTTTGAGATAGGCCGGATGCGCGGTGCCGAGGTCATACTTCACATCGCCTCGAGCCGAGTATATATGTGCATCGCGACGCGAACCAGTCTGCGTGAGTGTCCCGGTCGTGTAATTATTGATGTCGTAAATGCTCGGACCGGCAGTCTGGGTGAAGTCCGGAAAGTTCACTGAGTTAGTCATATCGAGCTTGTACCCGACATTATTAATCGTGGCGGTGAACGAACCGCCGTTGTCCTTGTCACCGCGCTGGCCACTGAGTTGATTGAGCCGGCCAAGAGCATAGTTGAAATTCAGATCAACCTCTAGGCGGTCTTTATGGTGCTCGGCAACTAGTTGGAACGAGCGCTGTTCCTGGATCTGGCCGATGGAGTTGGAACTGAGGCTGAACCGCGAGCCGGTAACCGGACGCACTTCCGTAATTTTATCGGTATAACTCGGAAGTATCGCGCCGGTGCCTGTTGGGTTACCGCCGGAGTCGAGAGTGGCGACTGTCCGGTTTGTGAAAGCACGCGCTTGATTGAACAGGTGGCCGCCCCATGCGTCGTAATAGTTCATCGCACCACGAAAGCTGAGAAGCGTATTTGGCGTTAACTGATAATCGGCACGACCGCTAAAAGTCTTCAACTTGCGGTTGAAATAGTAATCAGCCGCCTGATAGTCCCAGACATAGGCGCGCACGTCATTGGTGAACTGATAGTCGCGAATGGTGCGGGTATAATCACCGACGCTTTCGAAATAAGTGCTATTCAGCGAGAGTGCAAAGTTGCGCTTCCCACCCAAGATGTCGAATACACGCGTGTAGCCGAATGCGACGTCGGGGTGGATCGGCCGGTCGCGACGCGTCGGGTTATGCTCGGCGAACGGTGGCGCCCAACGGGCGCCGACCTTGTAAGTGAACTCCTGGTCGAGCGTTGTTTTAAGCGGCGATTTCGTTTTCATGTTCAGCGTGCCGCCGACTGACGAGCCGTCCATATCGGGCCGCAGGCCCTTTACGACCTCGAATTCCTCGTATTGATTCGTCGAATTCGTAGTGAAGCGCACTTGACGAGTGGCGCCGCTCGACACCGGTGCGAGCATACCTCCGTCGGTGGAGACAGCATTGAGACGCGAAGCCATGCCGCGAATGGAAACCGCGCTCGGCTCGTTGTCCTCACCGATCGTGGCGGCTACACCCGGTAGACGCATGAATATCTCGCCGGGATTTTGACTCGCTAGGGCACCGAACGCATCGGTAGCCGCAGCCGTAATCATATTAGTCGAATTACGTTGGCGTTGGATCGCAGCCGCATGCCCCTCTTTCTCAGTGGTAACTTGGAAGGTTTCGAGTTGGAGCACCCCCGATTCCATTCTGAACAGAAGCGGTGCAGAGGTCGCCTCGCTAAGCTCTACCGTCTGTTGCTGCGTATCCAGACCAGTATAGGCGACCGATACGGTATACGAACCAGGGGGAAGATCACCAAACTCGAAACGCCCAACCGTGTCGGTCAATGTTGTCTGATTCCGTCCCACCAGTTCCACAGTGGCGCCGCTAAGAAACTGCTTGGTGCCTGCGTGTAGCACGCGCCCGCTGATCTGGAAGTGAGGCTGCGTCCCACCGGCAGCGGTGCCCGGATCCGCAGCATGCAAAGCGGATGCTACCAGGCCGACCATGATAATGAGGACAGTCGACAGATTATGGACCAAGCGCAGAATTGCGCGCGAATGCAGAAGGGGGGGGTTCATTGGTTTGGGTAAGGTCGCAGACGTGGACCTGAGCGGCACATGGGGCGCCTCACCGCATATACGAAATACTGGGTGGAGCGTGCGCAACGACAGGTCTGTCTGACGGGGGCTATTATTTGGGGGTTCGAACCGTGCGGTCCGTGTAACCTTTCGATAGATATCGCCGTCCGAATCAGAAGCTGAAAATTGTGGTATTAAGCCAATACCACTCGTTGGCCAACGCTTTCAGGTTATCGGTGAAACTGATTCACCGCGCACAAAGTCCGGCATCAGTCGCTGGTCACGTCGTGTCAGAACCGTCCGCGCGAGCAACTCAAGCACAGGGCGCAAAAGTGATCTAGCCAATATGTGAGGGCTGGTTTCGTAACGCGCCGGCGCCGGCACTAGATAAGACAAGAAAATATCGTCATCGCGGGAGATCACGGAAACATCCTGCGGTACGCGCCGCCCCATTTGCGCGAGGCGACTAACAACCGTCAGGTAATTGAGCGCATTTGCCACCACCAGACCTGTGGTTGGCGGCTGCTTCTCCATCAACCGCCGCAATGCGAGACTAATCCCAGCAAGCGTGCCATCGTGACGTGCGACCCCAGCTTGCGCTCCGATATGCGATGACCTCTCCACTCCCTCGACAAATCCAGCTTCGCTCTCGATATCGCCAGCCAGATCCGATGTCGCTATAACCAGCGCGAGCCTACGGTGACCGAGCCCAAGTAGCACGCCCGCGGCGTGCCGACACATCGCGCGGTGATCGAGGTCACGAAACGGCAGCCCAAGACCTGCGTGCACCGAGCCCGCAACAATGCACGGTACCTTTTGCTTATCGAACCATTGCTGGATAGCGGCGTTCGAAAGCGTCAAAATCCAGCAGCCGTGGGGGTTTTCGGCAATCAGCCGGCGAAGCGAGCGACTCGGATTCCCACGAAAGAATTGGCGACCGTGGAAAACATGTAGGCGGCAGCCATGTTCACTAAGCATCGCCCGCAACTCGTCGATCCAAAGGGTCTGGGCCGGTCGCAACCGTTCCAACGGTTCCGGTGAGAGCAAACCGACATCGTGTGACTGTCTCTGCCCAGCTTGCTTTCGCGGTTTTGCGAGAATGAGGCTGCCAGACCCATGCTCTGATCGGATCAACTTCTCCCGTTGCAATTGCTTCAATGCGGAACGAACCGTAACACGACTAACCTGGTACTTGGCACATAGCGCACGCTCTGCCGGCAAGTGGCTTTGCCAAAGACCCCGCCGGATGCCGTCGCGCAACATATCCGCAACCTGGTGGGCAAGAAAACGACGCTGCGGAAGGTCAGGCATGTGATCTCACACAAACCAAGGATGTGCCGCACGCGACACAATTTGACGCCGGGCAGATTCCTTCTGTGCTGACGAGGAACCGTCTCAATAGACTAAAGCCGTTGATGGTCGAAGTACCGTTAGCGTTCATTTCAGAAGCAATCCGGTGCCATCGGGAGAAGCGATGACGCACCCGCTGCTGCCACGACCTACAAGGAGCGAGGTTGCCACGGCATGGTGAATGTAACGCTCAATCGTTCCCCGCAGAGGACGAACACCAAACAATCGACTATGTCCCGTGCGAACAAGAAATTCGAGCGCGTCTGGCGCGACCTCGAGATAATGGCCAAATGACGCCAATCGCGTTATCTCAACAGCGACCATCTGTTCGCAAATGGAGCGCTGCGTGGCGTAGTCGAGTCGGCTGAAGACTACGATTTCGTTGACCCGGCCGACCAGTTCGGGCCGCAGATGCTCGCGGACACGCATGAGGACTGTGCGCTCGACCGAGGCAAAGGGGGCCGACTCCATCCTCATCGTCTCGGATGAACCGATGTTGGAGGTGCAAACGATGTAAAAGCCGTGCAAGTCGAGGGTTTCGCCCGTGGCGAGGGTAATGCGGGCGTCCTCGAGGATTTGAAGGAAGAGATCGAGGACGAGCGGGTGGGCCTTCTCGACTTCATCGAAGAGCAGCGTGCCGCGGTTGACGCCGCGCAGGGCGCGGCCGAGCAGGCCGGAATCGCCGGCGTCCTCGCCGAGCAGGCGGTCCACAGATTTCTGGAGCTGGTATTCCGACATGTCGAAACGGATGGGCTTCGTCCCGAACAGGTATTCCGTGAAAACATTCGTCGTCTCCGTTTTCCCCACGCCGGTCGGCCCGACCAACAGGAACGAACCCCGCGGCCGACGCGGGTTCGCCAAGCCGATTTCTCCGCGGGTGAGCACGGAAGCGATGCGCGACAAGGCTTGGTCCTGGCCTTTGACGTGCGTCGCCAAGTGCGCGGGCAGCCCGCGCAGGCGCTCCATGGGGGCCGGCGGGTGACCGTTGGCCGTGGTCAGTTCCGAAACCATGCGGGCGCCCTCCCGTCCGTGCCGACAGGCGGCAGCGTAACTTTGCGGAAGCCGCCCGCACCGTGCTGCACCACGGCCTCGAATCGGCGCAGCTTCCGCAATTCGTGCGGTTCCAGCCAGTATTTGTCCTCCTCGGTCCACGACGAGTGGGACCGGCCTGCGCTGTAGCCGTGGGTGCGCTTGCGCGCCTTGCGTTTGCCGAGGGTGTCGGCGGCGATTTTCGCTGACTCCTCATCGGCCGCGCAAAAGGTGACGCGGTTGGCAAGGTTGGCGATGAGAACCTTGGCCCGGCGCTCGTCGCCCATCGGCGGCATGAGCGACTGATACGACTGCGTGGCCGCGACGACGGTGGCGCGGGCCTCGCGGATGACATCCACGACGTTGTAGTCCGACATGCCGTCGTCGGCCGCCGTGACGACCTTCTGCGCCTCGTCGGCCCAGAGGATGAGAAGGTTGTCGCCAGCGCGGGTGGCGGCCGGCCGGTCGAAGCGGCGCAGGGCGTGCGCGTAGAAAGAGAGCTTGAGCAGCGTATTAATGTAGCGCCTCTCAATTTGGTAGCGCTGCGGGATGGAGACACAGACGACCTTGCCGCGGTCGAGATCGTCGAAGCTGAAAGTGGACTTGGCGCAGAAGACCTCGGCGATGCCGGGATCCGTGAAATACTTCAGATAGTTGGCCACGGTGGTCTTAACGCCGCCGAGCTGTTCGGCGGGCTGGGCGCGGAAGGCGCCCTCGTAGTGCTCCAGGAGGAGCTTGGCGGTGGGCGTGTCCTGCTTGGCGAGCAGGTCCATCACGTCCTTCAGCACGGAGTCCGAGGTGAGCAGGCCATAAGCGTTTTCCAGCGTCACGGCCAGGCCGGCCAGGGCGAGCACCTGAAAGGCGAACTCCATCTGCACCTGGGCCTGGAGGCGGAAGAAACTCTGGTCGGTGCGCTGGCCGAGCGAGGCGGCCACGTCGCAGACGATCTTGGCCTTGGCCGAATAAGGCAGATGCGGGTCGTCGAGAAAGTTGAAGGTGTGCGCCGGTCGCCAGCCGGGCGGCGCGTCGGCCGGGCGTACTTGCAGGAGTATCAGATCCTGTTCGCGACCGAGCTGGCGGAACATCGCGGTGAGTGTCTCCCAGTAGAGGCCCTTGTCATCCACGCACACCCCGCCCCACCGTGGACAGTTCCGAGACACCTGCCAGAGCATGGCGTTGATCGCGCCGGTCGTCTTGCCCGTGCCGATCTGGCCGGTGATGAGCCAGCCGCGGCAGAAGTCCTCCAGCGTCCAGGAGAAGCCACCGAGCCGGAGCACCACCGCCGAGACCGGGCGGCGAGAGGCGGTGGCGGCACAGTAGAGTTGCCAGAGCGCGAGCGCTGCGAACCCGCTGGCCAGGCCGCGCATGGCGCCGGCACCCGGCCAGAGAAGGAGCGCCAGCCACGCGCTGCCAACGGAGAGAAGGAGATTGAAGACCATGCCCGGGCGCGACGCACCCAGCGGTATAGTGCAGCCGCGCCCGGCGCGGTGTCCGGCGATACGCGGATTCAGGCCGGCGTTTCGTGGATTTCGGGCGTGGAGGTGCGGACCTCGATCCGGCTAATGAATGGCTGGCCATCGACGGGTTTCTGGCGGTAGTCTTCCGGCAGGTCGCGCAGGCACCCGAGCCGGAAGGCGGCGATGTCGCCCAACAGGGCGCTCAGATTCTGCCCCGTCAGGGTGACGCTCACGCTGGCGAACGTGAGTTCGACCCGGTCGTTGTCCAGCCGCGCGCTTATGAACTGCGCCCACGGCAGCACCCAACTCGCGCCCTGCCAGCTCGCAATGATGAGCGCCGCCTGGCGTTCCGCCGCGGTCACGCACGAAGCCGGCGATTCCGCCTCCCGGCGGCTCTGTAGATTCTGGCGCAGGGTCGTCATACGGCAATGCGCGGATGAGACGCGTGACCGACGCGGGCCATGACGGACTCGTGCAGGCGGGTCCGCTCGATGGCGGAGAGCGCGTGCCGCCGCCAGTCGGAAGCCCGCACGGACGGGGTGATTTCCGTTTTCAAATCGAGCGCCAGTTCTCGTTCGCCGGCCTGCTGGATGGCGCCCCGCAACGCCTCCTTGTCGTGAGTGAACACCACGACCCGCTTCCGACCCCGCGAGATGGATACATACCACTGTTTCGCATCGGTCGCGCCCGAACTGGCCGCATCGGCGAGAATCACAGTGTCCACGGTCTTGCCCTGCGAACCATAGGAGGTGACCGCGTAGCCGCGCACGAACAGCCGCTGCGATAGGGCAAGGGTCTTCTGCCGTCCATCGTCACCGGTGACGACCAGCGCGCCGTCCTTCTGCACGCGGCGGACGGTGACGAGTTCGCCGTTGGCGAGCGGAGCGCCTTCGATGGACTTGCCGTTGAACTTCAGTTGGAGCCGGTCGCCGGGGGCGAGGTCCATTTCCACGGGCGTGGCGACGACGAGGCGGCGGGCGTAGCGGTAGCTCAGGGTCGAGCGCCGGCCGTCCTTGAGGAGGACCAGCCCGCGCGCGACGGCTCCGACCACCTCGCACAACTCACCTTTGGCGAACCGGCCGTAGCGTTGGAGGAAGTAGACGCGCAGGCCCGGGGCGTAGACGCGCGGGTCACGCTTTTGGGCTTCGCCCAAGTCGAGCGGCCGGCAGGCCGTGACCGCCTGCCCGCCCCCGAGTTTGCCCGTCTGGCGCAACGCCTGTCGGACGATCTCATTGACCGCGCGCACTTCGTCGCGCGTTTGCGAGACCACGAGGGCACGCTCCTGTCGGGCGAGGGTGGCGAGGTATTCGGCGGCGAGGGCCTCGCTTCTTCCATCTCGGTCGCACTCGCGAACGCAGCCCAGCGCGTCCAGGCGGTCGAAAGACCCAGCGATGTCGCCCCGGGCGGCGGCCTTCACGGCGGCCCGGTAGCGTCGGATGAAACCGCGCTCCCGGGCCGATACACCGAGCGCAGGGTCTTGCCGGCGAATCCGCCCCAGGACCGCGGGCTTGAGCCCGGCGTGTTTCTCGATGGCGCGCAAGGCATCCGACGCCGTGACCGCGCCATGCTGCCGGGTGTCCCCAGAGAGGATGAGCCGGCCCCGGCCGGCTTGAACGAGATCGACCAGTTCCCGCAGTTGCCGGCCGCCGACCTGACCGGCCTCGTCCACGATGACGACGGCGCAGGGCGGAAGCACCTTGGCCGTGAGGAAGCGGGACAGCGTTTCCGCCGGCAGACCGTCCGCCTGCAAATCTCGCACCTGCTGCCGCTGCGGTGCCAGCACCACGACGGGGCGGCCGGCCGCGGTCAAGCCGCGCTCGACCTCCTTGAGCGTGAAACTCTTTCCCGTGCCCGCGCCGCCGCGGAACAGCGTAATGAAGTCCCGGCTGCCCAGGATGAGCTCGACTGCGGCCTTTTGCTCTGCCGACAACGCGGGAGACGGGCGGTGGTCTGCATTGAATGCCACGTGCCGGCCCCGGCCGTCATGGGCCGCCACGACGACGGCCAATTCATGCCCGAGCACCTCGCGGGACGTGAGCTTGGAACTACCCGCTTCCCGGAGGTAGCCACGTGCGTCGATGGCGGCCCGCAGTGCCGCCAGGTCGAACGCCTCGCCCCGGCCCCGCGCCAGCGCGGTGGCCAGCAGTTCGTGATCGTGCACCACCGACCGGCGCTCGAAGAGGTGTTCGTCGGCCCACGCGACAATGTTTGCCACATCGGCGGATTCCGCCGGTGAAGCGGGCCGGGGGCGGAGCGACTTCAGCGCCGCGGCCTCGCCCGCGGTCATCTGCTTGGCCCACAGGGGCCGCAACCGGTCGGCCGTCGAGTCCTTCACCTTCCGTTTGCGGACTTCTCGCGCGATTTGTTCCCGGAGGTCCTTCACGTTGCCGCGCCAGCCGTCGCGCTTGATCCGATTATCCGTCTCCCGGTCTATTTCCTGCCGGCGCTTCGAGAAGCGCGTGACGAGGCTGTCGGGCACGCCTTTGATGCGAAACGCCCGGGCTTCGTTTTCTATCTGATAGCCGAGGCGGCGGAGACCCCGCGCCAACTCATGAAAATAGCAATTCTCGATGAACTTTTGGGCGCGATACATGCCCTGGACTTCGAGCGCCTTCCAGCGGGCCTCGACCGGATCGAAGGTCGCGTTGAACACGACACAGTGCGTATGGAGGTGCGGGTCGAGTTCCCGGCTGGTGTCATGGCGGAAGGTTGCAGCAATGACATTACCCGTCACGCGTTCACCCCGCCCACCAGCTTTGCGGACGCGGGCCTCAGCGAAATTTTCGAGTTCCGCCATCGCCAGCTTCACGGCCTGACTATGCACCGCCAGAATGCGATCATCCTGATACAGTCCAACCACGGAGACGCTCTTGGGCGGGCTCAGGGTGAAATCGTAAAATACGCGGCGATTGGCGACTCTGTGGCCATCATCATCCCGGCGGCTCGAATTCTTCCGCAGCGTCAGCCGCCTTCCGGTCGCCGGATGCAGTCCCTCGCACAAGCGCAGGAATTCCTGCTCGGTCACCGCACCTTGCAGACCCAGCATCCCGGCTCCATGTCCGAACCACTCGCCGGTGACTTTCTGACCGACTGAATAGTAATCGCCCACGGACAAATGCTCGCGGAAGTAGGCCCGTGCGTTGCGGAGATTGAGCTGCGGTTTGGCGGTCAGCATGGAGACATCGCCGACTTGGCGGCTTTCACTTACACAACGCAGTCGCGTTGTCTTGATGGGAGGACACCCCACTCCTTACGCGAAAGCGTAAGGTTTGAAGTGTCGTAAATACGACATGACGCCTGTCGCTCCGCGCCAGGCGTCAACCGGCGCCGAATGGCGCGATCCGGAGGACAGTGCCGACCACCGGCCCGACCAAGGGGCGGCGTGGCCGACCTCCACGAAGACGCGCCGCGCGGCCTGTTTCGGCGCGCCCTCGTGGATTCGCGGCAGCGATGCGGACGCGGGCAGAGACTCGGGCCCGCTCGTCGCGCCGGGCCGCCGTCCGCCTCCGCGGCCGACTTGGCGGACCGCTGCGGCTCCCGGCCAGCCCTTGCTCCTTGCGTCCCGAGACTCCGCCCCGGCCGCCGGTTGTGGCGCGGAGCGTCACCTGAAGGAGAAATGGAATCACCCTGTATTAAGGCGCCTGAACTGCGGTGCGTCCCTTCCGGGTTTGCCGCCGCATGGCAGCGGCAAGTTTCCGGAGTTGGATCGACCCCAATCCTTTCAACGAAGCGACCGGCTTCTCCAGTCCCAAGGCCTCAGTTGCGAATTGATAAACTCGCTGGCCGTCCCAGCGCAGTGCCCGGGCGCCGGAGAAGACCGCCCGGAAAAGATCGTTCCGGTAGGCCGCCGGATTGCACGGCAACAGACCCGACCGATGGGCGGCCCGCTGGCGCTTCAGAAATGCCAGAGCTTCGGCGAAACGCTCACGCGGCAGCAACAGATAGGAGGCGACGCCGAACCGCCGCTGGAGCATTCGGTGCGCACCCGCGAAATTCGGTCGACCGGCGCCGCCGAGCCGCACCGCGAGTTCGCCCAGCACACCCTTCAACTCTTCGCCCTGTGCTGCCGTGACATGACGTTCATCCGGCGTGATCGCATTTCGCGTGATGTGCTTTGCGGTGCTCACGAGGTCGCGACCGGCGACCTGCACGCGGTTTCCATTACCAGTAACCTGCACGTTCTGGACCCGCGATGTGACCGGTTCCGGCAAGAGCGCAGCGAGTCGGGTGCCAAGCGCATGCAGTTCGTCGTCGCGCTCCAATCCGCATGACGCGCATTCCTCTACCAACAAGGCACGACGGATGAGTGATTCCGGTTTTTCGGTGGCAAGTTCAAGCGCATCCACAGCCTCGGGCTTTGTCACAAGCTTTCGCTGCAAATACGCCTTGAGTGCTTCGTATCCATCACGAATCGCCTGAGCTGTTATCTCGCCCAGCGGGCGCTTCAAGAACGCCGCGGCGGCGAGGAGCGTCGCCAAGATTGTTTCAGTCTGCATGCCCATCTTCAGCGGTCAATCCGGCAAGGTCGGAAAATCGGTCGATTGGCGACCGGACCGAATGCGCGGGTTTCATGCCCGATCCGCGAAGTGAAGTTAGTTCCCGCCTCCGCTCGCTGTCCCATTTTAGCACGCCCGCCATGGAGTTCTCGCTGCGCTGCGCTCCTCCATCCCCTGCGGGCCTTCCCCCTCGCGCGGAGCAACCAGGCTCCGGGCTCGGCGGCCCTTCGGTGGCAGTCGTGCCTGCACAGGCCAGCGCGCGGAGCGCGCCTTGATAACCAGGCAAAGAAGCCCGGACAGGGTGCGCTACGGGCGCATGGCAACATGAAACAAGAAAAAATGCAATTCACCGGTCTGGACTCCACGCCCGAGATCGCCTGCGGCGAGCAACCGCAACAGCGGTTTGAAACCTACGGTGCGGCGGCGCTCAGTGACACCGAACTGATTGCGCTGCTGCTACACAGCGGCATCCGGGGAAACTCGGTCCTGCGACTCGCCACCCAACTGATCTCCCAGGCCGGGTCGATTGCGGGACTCATCAACTGGCATCCGGTGGACTTCCAGCGGCTGAAGGGAATCGGCCGGGCCAAGGCACGGCAGCTCGCCGCCTTGGTCGAGATTGCACGCCGGCTGATGAAAGCCCCGGAGACCGAGGCCCCTATGCTCAATCGCCCCGAACTGATCGCGGAATATCTCAAGCCCATCGCCTACGGCTTGGAGATCGAGAAGTTCTGGGTGCTGTGTCTCAACCGGAAGAACCGGCTCAAGAAACTGGTCGAGGTGACGTCCGGCACGGCCACCTCGTCTCTCGCGCATCCGCGGGAAGTATATCGGACGGCGATCCAGTGCGGCGCCACCGCCATTGTCTGCGCCCACAATTTATGGGGCGCGCCCCATAAATTGTGTTATGTAGCTACCACGGTTATGTGATGTGAGTCGTTGTTCGTTGTGCGATTTCGCTCCGTCCCGACGAGCAAAGCACTTCACATAACTCCGCCCGGATTTGGGCAGGATTCACTGCGCGAACAGCGTGCCGGATATTTCTGCTTTGGCCGCCGCTAGCCCACGGCCTTTCCACCAAAGCAAAGCATCCTTCACGTGGCGCCCGTCATGCGCAAGGCTCATTATCCCGCTGGCCCGCTCCAACGCACCGGTCTCGAGTATTGGTATCAAGAGCGTCGCACCTTGGTCGACTTCCGGCGTGGTCCGTTGGGGCCACACTTTGACAGCTTCGCTGCCGCGCTCAAACGGAACGGTTATTACTTCACCTACGGCCGCGGCATCCTGGGACTGAGCTGCCAGTTTAACTGGTATCTCATCGACCGGGGTATCACACAGGCGGCCGACATCACGGAGGATTTGATCGAGCCGTTCCTTGACGCCGCGCTCGCCGGCGTCCGCTCATCGAGCGACAACTACACCCCGCGCGGCAGCGCCCGGTCGCGGCTCAAGCATTTGTTCGCGTTTCTCTACGGGACGAACGTCATCTTGCGACCGCAGCCGCGCGCGCTGGCGGAGCCCTACGACTGGATTCTCGACCCATTCCTCGGGCACCTGCGCACGGAACATCAGGTGACGCAACGGACCGTGGATCGTCACCGTGAGTTGCTTCGGCCGTTTCTCGACCGGCTGAAGGGCAGCGTCTCGCCATCCCGGCTCCGCGCTGTGGACGCCAGCACGGTTGACCGACATCTGCGGGAGCACCTCAAGAGCAACCCGAACAACGTCCGCTCGCTCACGTCGAGCCTGCGGGTATTCCTGCGCTACTGCGCCGCACGCGGCCACACGCGGGCGGATTTCAGCGGCTTGGTGCCGCGGCAGCGGACCTACCGGCACGCCGCCTTGCCCAAGGGCGTCGAGGACCAAGCCCTGGAGCGGCTCCTGGGACTGATGGACCGGACGACCCCGCTGGGCGCGCGGGACTACGCGATCGTTCTCCTGTTGATGGCCTACGGCGTCCGCGGGATTTCCGCGGCGGAACTGCTGCTCGATGACATCGAGTGGGAACGGGCGCGGATACGTTTCCGGGCGCGCAAGGGCGGCAAGGAGGTGGTCATGCCGTTGCTCGATCCGGTCGGCGAGGCCATCGTCCAGTGGCTCCAGCATCGTTTCCCCTCCACGCCTCACCGGGAGGTGTTTTTGGGCGTCCGCGCCCCGCACGGGCCGCTCACCGGACTGGCCGTCTGCCAACTGATCCGCGATTACCTGACGAAGGCCGGCGTCCGCATGAAGGGAGCGGGTGCCCGCACGTTGCGGCATTCGTGGGCCATTCGCGCGCTCGCGCACGACACGCCCATCAAGGCGA
The DNA here is from genome assembly GCA_049322455.1 of Verrucomicrobiota bacterium. Classification (GTDB taxonomy): domain Bacteria; phylum Verrucomicrobiota; class Verrucomicrobiia; order Opitutales; family Opitutaceae; genus Lacunisphaera. The sequence goes on from JBMOQY010000023.1 coordinate 76,810, forward strand.
TCTCGGATGCGCTGGGGCATCGCTCCATCGACACCACGTTCATCTACGCCAAGGCCGACCTGAAGACGCTGCGCGAGGTGGCGATGCCGTGGCCGGGGGACTGAGCCATGTCCACCTGTCTCTTCCGCAGTCCGCTCGCCTTCCGGCTCCAGGCTTTCTGGGAGACGAACCGGTCGGTCGGGAACAAGAGCGCCCATTGCTTCAAGATCCTCCGACGGCTCGACGAGTTTCTCCTCTGTGAGTTGAAGCCCGGCGAGACGATCACCCGCGAGCTGGCGGAGCGCTGGTTCAAGGGCATGGCCCATCTGAGCCCCGGCACACGGATCAATCGCATGGGGATCCTTCGCCGGCTCTGTCTTTATCTGAGTCATTTCGATCCGCGGACCTGCTTTGTTCATCGCGCCTGGCAACCGCGGCGCAACCGACCGATGCCTTACATCTACAGCCGCGACGAGGTCCGGCGGATCATGGCGGCGGCGGAGACTCTGCCCGATGGCGACGGCCTGCGCCGCCTGGTCTTCTCCACCTTGGTCGGACTCCTCTACGCCACCGGCGTGCGCATCGGCGAGGCCCTGGGCATGCGGCTCGGTCACGTGGATCTCAAACGCCGGCTGATCCGCGTCCAGGAGACCAAGTTCAAAAAGAGCCGCTATGTGCCGCTCGCGCCCTCCGTTGCCGCCCAGCTCGCCCATTACCTGCGACGGCGGCGCGCGGCGGGATATTCCCAGGCCGCGGACGCCCATTTCTTCGTGTCGCGCTCCGGCGGCTACTATCACCCCGTCACCTTCGTCACCACCTTCCTCGCGGTCCTCCGGCAGCTCGGTCTCCGCGGGCCGGCGCCCCAGCGCGGGCCGCGCATCCACGACCTGCGCCACAGTTTCGCCGTCAGCCGGCTGCTGGCCTGGCACCGCTCCGGCGCCAATCTCTACGCCAAGTTACCCACGCTTTCGACGTATCTGGGGCACGTCACGGTCACGGGCACCGAACTCTATCTCCACGCCACCGCGGAGCTGCTGGAGAGCACCGGCCAGCGCTTCCACGATCGTTTCGCGGTGCCGCAGGGAAGGAAACATCATGCCCGCCACCGCTGATCTCGCCACTTTCGTCCGCGGTTTCTTCGAGCAGCATCTGGTCGAACAGCGCGGGTTGAGCCCGAACACCATTCTCGCCTACCGCGACACCCTGAAGCTGTTCCTCGGTTTCGTGGCCGGCTCCCGCCGGCAGGACTGCACGGAGTTGACCTTGGAGGCGTTGAGCGACGGGGCCGTGCGGCGTTTTCTCCAGCATTTGGAACAAGACCGCCGAAACGGCGTCGCCACCCGCAACGCGCGATTGGCCGCGATTCATGCCTTCTTCGCCTACGTTGCCGGCACCGAACCGCGTCACCTGGTCCAGGCGCGTTCGATCCTCGCCGTGCCGTTCAAGCGCACCGCGCATCGCGTTCCCCGGTATCTGGAGCGCGACGAGGTGCAGGCGATCTTTCGCCTGATCGACCGCGACAACCCGACGGGCCTGCGGGATGACGCGCTCCTGCGGATGCTCTACAACACCGGTATGCGCGCGCAGGAGCTGGCCGACCTGAACGTCTGCCATGTCCGTTTCACGCGGCCATTCACCGTCACGATCCTCGGCAAGGGCCGGAAAGAGCGGATGTGCCCGCTCTGGCGGGAGACCATGGCCGCGCTCAAGGACTATCTCGCGCCGCGGGCCGCGCAGGCGACCGATACGGCGCCCCTTTTTCTCAACGTCCATGGCGCACGGCTCACCCGCTTCGGCGTGCGCTACATCGTCGCGCACCGTGCGAGCGACACGGCGGAAGCGCATCCGTCGCTCCTGGCTCGCCGGGTCACGCCGCACACCTGGCGTCACACGACGGCGATGCACCTCCTCCAGTCCAATGTCGATCTGGCGATGATCCGTTCGTGGCTGGGGCATTCCTCCATCGAGACCACGAACACCTACGTCGAGATCGATCTGGAGATGAAGCGCAAGACGCTGCGCTCTTGCGAGCAATTGATCCCCAAGGCCGCGAAGGCTGCCAGCACTTGGAAGTCCAAGCCCGACATCCTCGCCTGGCTTTCCACTCTCTGATTATGTGCAGCGCCACGGACGGGTAAGGGCGGCACCGCCGCAAGTGCGATGTCCACTGGACATTCGGTGCGGGAGGCTCAATTTCTATTGCCTGAATGATTCACGGATTGGGAAAAGGCACGACTTTGGTTCAGGCCGCCACTTTTTTAGCGCCTGAAGAGCTGGTAGATATTGCAAATCAGGCCGCTCAGCGGAAGCACCACGGCGAAATTCGCTTCGCGCCCGAAGCAGCTCTTCTGATCGCACGAAAAGTTCATCGGAAGAAGAAGCGGATATTTGCCGATTACATCGCCGCATGGTCGGCCGACCCTTCTTGCGCCGGTTGGGCGGAGCAAGTCCGGCGCGAGGCCGCGTCGGATCTGGTTGATTATTTGCAGCGTCGCGCCGTCGGTTCGCGGTAAAAGCGTTCGCCAAGACGACCCGCTCCGCCGCTTCCTGATTTCCTGCACATAAGCGGACGCGTCACATAACACAACCACCCCAGTGGCGATCCGTCCCCCAGTGCGGCCGACCTCCAAGTCACCCGACAGTTATGCGACGCCGCCAAGACCGTGGACATCGAACTCCTCGATCACGTGGTCCTCGGCGAGAAATCCAGCGATCCGCAAGGCTGCGGTTACTACAGCTTCCGCCAAGCGGGAATTTTGTGAGGCACGGTAAATCAAGCCCGTGACAAAGATTGGGCTCGCTTTCATCGTCAGATATGACGATGGTCCGCGCCACATGCCATTCCCCGGAGGCAAAGCGCGGTGTTTCCAGCACCTGATCAACCTCATTCCCCCGCATCGGACGTATATCGAAACGCACCTCGGCGGAGGCGCGGTGTTGCGCCATAAGGTAGCGGCTGAAACGAACATTGGCATCGACCGCGACGAAAATGTGATTGCACGTTTTGTGGGCAGCTTCGGCCCTAATTACCGCTTCATCGCTAGCCGCGCGGAGGACTTCCTTCGCAACTACGTTTTCGACGGCACGGAGTTCGTCTATCTTGATCCGCCTTACTGGCCAGCAAGCCGTCGCTCCAAGCGACGGCCGTATGCGTTCGATTATTCGGAAGAGGATCACCGGACCCTGCTTCGGCTGATCCGCGCGCTACCGTGTGCCATTATGATTTCCGGCTACCGCAATTCCTGCTACGATGAAGTGCTAGCCGACTGGAACCAGCGCAGCTTTATGACCACATCCCGAGTCGGCCGCCGGGAGGAAACCGTTTGGTTCAACTATGAATCTGGCCTACTCCACGACATGCGTTACCTCGGCCGTAGCTTCCGCGAACGGCAGTCCATCAAGCGGAGACGCCAGCGGTGGGCCAGTCGTTTCCAGCGCGAGTCGAGACCGATGCAACAGGCGTTACTCTCAGACCTGAGTTCGATCTTCGCTAGAGGCCAAACTCCGCCATGAGTGCGGCGACATCACGATACGTTCCCTGGGACATCGAGGTCGCCCGACTGAACTTCGGTGCGAACTGCGGTCCATCAGCGTTTGCTGCCGTGACCAAACGGGAGGTCTGTAGGGTTATGCGGCATTTCGCCCATTTCGAGCATTCACCGTGGACCAATCTCAGTCAGATGAAGTCGGCCTTTGCCGCGAGCGGCCACGCGTTCGAGGTTCGGCGGCGCACTTTTCCACGCAGGGGCGTCGCACTAATCCAGTGGCTCGGCCCCTGGACAGAACCCGAGTTCTTTTCCCGCTGGAGCCTACTTCATACGCACTGGATCGCAGTCGATGGCTCGTTGGTGTTCGATCACACCGTCGGCACTTGGCAGCCTCTTTCAGAATGGAGCGAAACCTCCGCGACCGAATTCATTGCAGACATACCGCGGGCTCACGGCTGGGCGGTCAAATATGGCATCGAGGTTGTGAGCGAAAATTCAGCCTGTCTCGAATCGACGGCGGGAGCCGGCGTTGCGGGATCCTGCCAGCCCGAATTGAGTTTGTCGGGGTAGAGCAGCATATTCGTCTCAATCAACTCATCGAGGGGGGCTCCTTCCGGCGTTGGCCGTTCCTTCCATACATGGCGTCCTTGGGCGTCCACGATAAGCACCTGCCGCGATACCGCCTGCATGAACGGCTGACTGTCGATTACCGTGAAGGTAGCGAAGTGCTTTCTCGCTTCGAGGTAGAACCGAGCGGCGCCAACAAGCAGCGGGTGTAGCGCGCGGCCGAGACGATCCTGCAAGCGCACGAGTTCGCGGAAAACCTCCTCGCCAACTTCCCCGTTCGCGCGTGTCCCCGTCTGAAACTCCATGGTCACGACGCTGACTTCCGGATGATCGCGGAGGAACTCATAAGCCGCCTCCCAATCGCCGGCGGTATTAGCGTTGAGGTGGGGAGCCACTGGAATACCCGCCACCGAAAGCCGCTCGGCTGAAAGCAGAATACGCTTCCAGTTGCGCATGATCTGAAAACGGGGGACGCAGGTGAAATAGGAGAAATTAGGCACCGTCACGCCGATGACGCCGAGGTCACGGATCGACTCCAACACGCCAGGAAGGCGGTGAGCTTCCCAAAAACTCTCGATCGGTGCGTCGAGATCAACGCCAACGAGAAGAATAGCCGTGTCCTGCCGGAGCTTATACGCCCGGCGGAGTTCAGAAGCAGTGGCATACTTCGCACCGTAGATTCCGTCCTTGCGCCTCCGGACCACGTCGAAAAGGCGTAAGGCCACCACGGGCGCATCTAACAAGCGGGAGCGCCGCAAATGGCGGTTTTGAAAATTCGCCACGTAGAAAGGCAACCCGACCGGAGAGATCGTCCGCAAAGGTCCGATGCGATAGTCCGTGAGGCCACCAACGTCATCCCACAATTCCCAGAAGCGTTCCGGAAATAGAGGATTCATGTCGTCGGTGTCGATGGCCGCCTCGCGATTGGCGTAATTAACACAACCCAGCTCACGGATCATCGGCAAAGGATGCCCGCCGCACTGCTTCAAGAGCAGGCAGTTCGCGCAACCGTTCATTCCGAACGTGCGCTTAGGTCGCGCCATGGCGCCGATGGATTCCGCAGGACCGATCATCTTAGCTACCGAGGATCACTACGAAGGTCGCGCTGATCGCCGAGATTTCGCTGATGCGGCCCGACACCGAACGGGAAGCACGCTTTTCCAGTTGGTAGCGCTCGCGGAGTTCAGCCACCTGGCCGGCAAGCACCAGACCAACACACTCTGTTTTGATGAAAACGTCGATGCGGTCGCGCATATCAACGAGCTTCACGCGATCACCGACCGACATCGGAGCATCTTCCGGTTCACGGTGGCACTCTACGGCGTGTTCAGCCTCGACAGCCTTGCCGGCAAACAAGCCCGGTTGTTCTAGTTGTTGCTCGAGGACCTTCGCAGTTTTCTGCTTAAAGTTCTTCGCGCGTTCCTTTTTTTCACCCATTCCCATGGTTGTAGTTAGTTAGGTTGTTACGGTTGGTTGGTAGATCCAAAAGCGGCCTTCACGGCGTCGGCTCGCCACCCTCAGCGCAACGAGCTGAGCGAGCCTGTTGTTCCATGCCGTCTGATTCGTGGTGCGCTCGGGGTGGAGTTCAAAAAGGCGTTGGGCGGTAACCTCCCTCAAACGCCGCAATTCATCGAAGGTCTCGGCGGCAGCACCATCAAGCCGGCCCAGCAGCCGCATAAAGCGCAACGCAGGACCGTCCTCGGCGGCAACGACCAAGGCACGGTCTTTACCTGCGAGATAATCTTCAAGGTCTTCGATGAGGTCGGGAGCAGCGATGTTGACCAAAACTGGCGAGAAGCCGGCAGCGATATCATCGCCAACCTCCACTCCCTCGAAGAATGGATTGAAGACTCTCTTCAGGTAGCTCGCACTAGCGCTGTCGATCCCGACGAAATCGAAGACGGCCTGACGGTCGCCGGGAGCGGCAACAGCAAGCAGCGCGCCGATCTGCCGGGCGTGTTCATCGCCGATGGCAGAGCCGGCTAGGCGGGCACTTTGAGGAAGAAGGTGAGAAACAAAAATCCGAGGCACAGATAATCTTTTATCTGTTTATATAAACGAATCAAGCGATTTCCGGCAGTGCGATCTCCTGCGGTGCGTTAGCTTGGCTGATCACTACGGTTACCGATGAACCCGGCACCTCAGCTCCGGAGCGCGCCTGGAGACGCCGAGCATGTCCTTCATTGGTGAGCAGAAACATGCAATTCCCTGATCTAAGAATCACCAACCCATTGAAATCCAATAGCATATTGAATAACTGTTTGAATCCACCGCCTTCCGTTTCGCCCTCCCGTGAGGTTGCTTGCCGATTCACCACGGCGTCTAAGGCATCATGTTCGCTACGGAGTCCTCCCCATTCCCGTTTTCGCCTGAGACTAGCTAGAAATCCTTGGCCAAGGTCACAAACACAGAATGTAGCGACGCCGTCGGCGACATGGAATCCGGCCATGGCCGAGCAAGGGATGCCCGGATCGGCATAAGCGTGCGCCGGCACGTTGTCGCCAATCTCTCCGAGCACACCCCCGACGCTACGAAACATGTCGCTCTTCCGCCGATCCGTCGCACTTCGGCGAAAGCGATCATAGAAAAGCGTCCACTCGTCGGATGCGACATCGGCACGCGACCGGATGCGATACAACTCGAAGGCAGGTGCGCCGAACGGGTCGGCACTCCTTGTTGGCACATTGGCCGCGAGCGCGCGGATCGCGGTGCCGACACCAGGAAGACTCAATTGCTCCAACAACTGTGCACAAGCGCCGTCGGTCGAAAGCTGCCGTTGATGAAATAACGCAAGCGAAACCGCTGCGGTGAGGCTGACCGACGCACCGCGCACCTTTTCCAAGCCGTTCGATTGGCTGCTCGAAAGCAGACGAAAAAGGTCTGAGACTTTAGTGGCATCTAGCAGCATGGACTTACATTCAGCAGGCAATAACCCGCCGGAATGTCCATGTCCAAAGTCACTGCCAATTCTCGCTACTCAGAGACACGAGCGTCACCCTTCTCTTTACGCAGCCGCGCGCGCTTCGCTTTCACAATGATTGCCGAAAATGCGATGGCCTTTTCAAGGCCATCATCATTCTGCGCTAGACGCAGCAGTGTTTCACCGATTGCGGAGGGAGGAAAGCCTTGAGCTATAAGCCGGTTGGTCAGCTCATCCATGCTCTCCGTCTGCGGACTTGTAGTCTTTGGCACAACATCATCGACCGTTTCGCCAAGCGAAAGTTGCCCGGTTGTAGGTGCCGTTGTCTTTTCTATTCCCAACGGTTTTCTATCCACATTAGGTTCGATCATTGCGGTCTCACTTTTTGCACAAGGCAGCGGCCGAGCCCGCCGTTTAATCACAACTGTTTGCCCAAAATCCAGTAGAAGAATTTGCCAAGCCTCATCTCGTTTGCGGCCAGGTAATGGCTTCCCTTCTTCCTTCGCCACTCCCAGACCGGCAACATACAATTTGCCGCCGTTCACGCAAACGACGTCAAGTTGCGAACGGGGCGGCTGCCATGTTAGCACATTCGGATACCGAAAATACTCCACCTTTTGTCCCCGGGCAACGCGGTCAAGTCGCACCGCTTCCGAAATAATATAGTCGCGATCTAGTATCTCATCATCTGGCGGCTCATCTGTGATCGCCCCATGCAGAGCGCCTGCTACAGATGCAATGGTATCCGTGTCAGTGTTCAGAACGTTGGCAGCCAACAGAACTGTTCGTCTGGGTGAATCATTGCGGCAAGCCCACGCTAAAAACTGCGCCAACACCGCTGTTCTCATGGCTTCGCCGCGGACCTTCTCAGAAGTGGCTTCGAGGCGCGTCACTAATTTCCGATACCGTTCTTCAACCGGACCATCCTCCCTCGCGCACTCGACCGCCATTCTCACAAATCCATCGAGTTCGTGCAGGGTCTCCCGCCATGCTTCATCCCAACTTCTATGAGTCGCTTGCTCCCAAGTAGGAATCCAAATTAGACTCAATTGTTCGTCACGTCGTAGCAGGTCTGGAACTGTGTTCATTGCCCTAAGGGCGTCGCGCCATTCCATTGGCTCGACCAATGTTCTCTCGCGAATAGCGAGAGCGAGTTGAGCCGCATGGAAAAGGGCACCTGCCAAAGCCCGCGGGTGGCCATGAGAGCAAAACACATTGCGAATTATCTCTCTCACGCACTGAGGCGAGAGCCCAGGGCGCATCTCGCACCACACATGCGGTTGAATCCGCATTACGCCTCCGTTGCCGCCGGCTTCAACGTAATTGGATTTCCCTTGGCGGTAGAAATTGCTGAACCATGCCACCGAGTGACTCGCAAGCGCATGGGCCGCTGACTTGGTAGAATTTCCCGCGCCGAGCGCATACGCATCGAAAACCGGAAGCTCTACCTTGGCAAAAGCATCAACATCGAAAGAACCGTCGGGGCGAATCGCGCGACTTGTGGCCAGACGCAACTGTGTATCGTCGGAGTAGCAGCCCGCAGGCAGCGTGACCTGACCGCCGAATTGTCCGCCTACCATCCTGCGCCAAGGCACGGTGTGCTCGACGAAATCAGTCTTCACGCGCCTCTTCACGCCAGCGGCGTCAGTCAATTCTGTGATGAAGCCTAAAGCATCGCCATAAGCTGCCCACAGGGCGGAATTTACGACGGCGCTTGTTCGATCCTTATTCATCGGCGTCCAAACCAACAAACTTTTTCGGGTCAGCGACAACCTCAATCTTCGTGAAACCCGTGGCGTAGAGTTGAGCAGCGACTTCGTTCTCGTCGTCCGCAGTTTTCACATAAATGCGGCGCAGGAAATCCGTAGAAACCGAACCAGGATACAGCACCTCGGCCTGTTCGCATGTCGTAAGGTTCAACGCCTGTTTCTTGCTTCGCTTTTGAGCTACTCCGTAGCGTCCGTTTACAGTATCGGCAAACAGCTCTTCCAACGCAGCGGAGCCTTTACCCCGCTTGTGATGCTGCCAGTAAGCATTGTTCGTGGTGACGAAATGCACGTCCGGATGCGTCATAATCTCAGGATCAAAAGCAAGAATCCGCCATCCCACGTCCTTGTGCCAGTTGCCTGAGGAGATACCGAACAACCAAGAGTTGATACGGGTTAGCGAAAGATGAACGTGCCCACTCCAACCCGGATCTAGCTCCTTCTGGGTGTTAATCTTCAGGATGTGAGCAAGGTATTGCTCCTTCTTGAGCTGATCCTTGCATTTTAATGCCTTCGTCGCGAGCACGCCAGTGAGACCGAGGTGCGACGTAAAGTGCACCACTTCTGTAATCCCGCGCTTGGCGATGAGGTCCTTGATCTTCACACTGATTTCGAAACGAAAGTGCTCTTGTCCATGACCGCGACCCAGGGCGGATCATTCGGCTCCGGCTTATATCCTAAATGCACCGTTTCTTTGGCACGCCCAATTCCCATTGCGAGCAGTCGCCGGAGTTGCAACCAGTCATTGTCGTCTGCTTCCTTGCCGTGGGGAAGGATGTCAGCGTTTAGACCGAGCATGAACACATGATCGAATTCGAGCCCCTTGGCAGAGTGAATGGTGCACAGCCCCACATTCACATCACCATCTGGCCTGTCCTTCGCGCGTGTAAACTCCTCATAGCCGATTCCGGCTCCGTCCAAACCCTGCCGCACTGCCTTGAACCAACCACCGCCCTTGGGATGGAGGAATGCAACGCTCTCCTTTTTGAGGTCGACGTGCTTCTTGATAAAATCGAGCGCGTAGGCCATCTGGCCGGAAAATTTGCCACGCAACACCACAGGCTTCGGTCCTGTGCGCGTGCATTGCGTGAAGTCCGGCAAGGTGGCGTCAGCATCATCGGGCACCAAGTCCTTCACAAATGGCAGCGCAAACGCCGCGATTTGCTGCGTATTCCGGTAATTGACTGTGAGCTGAAATGAGTTCGCAGATGTTACATTCACGCCTACTTCGGCCCACGTGAAACCGCGTGCATAAATTCGCTGGGCGCCGTCGAGAACGAACGTCACAGCGTGCTCTTTCGCGAGCCACGGAAATATCGCGCGGATCTGATTTGCGGAAAAATCCTGCACTTCATCAGCAACGACGATGTCGTATCTGACATCGGAAGTGGCAGTCGCCATAGCTATTTCCAATCCGCACCAGTCCGTGGTCTTGGTGCCTTTCAACCACTTTTCATAGGGCGTCACCACCTCTTTGAGTAACCGCTCGCGCAGTGCTTTATCAACACGCGGACTCGCTCCGCGGCCCTCTCGTCGTGACGCCAAATATTTCTCCCGGTCGTCGGGCAAATAGCGTCCCCGAAGGTAATCTACTTCTGCGACCAGAAATCCCGAGGGCAGCAGGCCGGCTCCGAGTTCGTTTATCTTCTGCACGCGGTCGGCGTCCGAAATTAGCCCAGGTTTCCCCAACCGATCGCAAGCCCAGCCCGCAAAGGTATCGACTTCGACAATTACTTGGTCGTCCTGCGCAGCCTGTTTCTCAATGAGTGCTGATATGTAACCACGCAGGGTGCGATTATAGGTTAGCACCAATGTTCGGACGGGAGCCTTCGAACCGGTTTGTTTTCTCCGGTTCAAAAAATAGCCTATCAAAGTTTTCAGTCTCAGGATTGCGGTCGTCGTTTTTCCGCTTCCCGCTGCGCCGCGGATGACCTCAACCCCTTGGCGCACGCGAGAAATGATCTTCAATTGTTCCGCTTTGGGGGCGATATTTGGAAGAACTCTCATGGTGGGGTGAAATTTTCACCCTAACAGAATCGTTCAAAAACAACAGCGTATAACCAACCGCCCGCGCGCTCCATTATATCGCCGCCGGCAAGCTCCGCTTCGCTCTCCAGCTTGCCTGCGGCGGAGGAGGCGCTGTTTATCAGGGGCGGTGGTGGAGTGGCGGCTTTGCCAGCAAGGCCGGCCTTTCGTTCGCTGCGTTGCCGCTCAGTCCCGCGGTATGCGCGTGCGGGGCCGGCCGGCGCGCATGTCGCGGCGGATGCCGTGGCGGTTGCAGAACCGGCGAAAGTCGAGGGAGCTGATCGGCAGGCCGAGCTTGGCCAAGTGCGCCCGCACGTCGCGCGTGCGATAGGCCGGTTGCGGCCGGCGCATCATGTAGAGCAAGGCATGGACCTTCCACCAATCGGCGTGTCCAAAGGCGACGCGCACGGTGGGCTTGTCCATGCGGGCAAGGATGGCCACCGCGCGGGGCAGGTTCGCCCAGAGGCGGGTTTCCCCGTGACGGATCACGGCGTCCAGCAGTTCCAACCCGGCGCGCTGCAATTCCGGAGTGAACCGCGCCCGTTCGCCGGCTTTCCGCCAGTGGCGTGCGAGCATGAAAACGCTGACATCGAGGCTGCCGGCTTGGTAGCGGCGGACGAGTTGCTCCAGTTCCATCCAGGTCCGGCCGCCCCACAGCCGGGCGACGTCGGGACCAAGTTCAGCTAAGAGTCGCGTCTTCTCGCGGCGCAGGGCGGTCAGCGTGCCCGAGACGGCCGCCTCCGCGTCCTCGTCCGGGGCCAGGCTGTCCGGCTCGGCAACCAGCGCCTTGAACCGCACGCGGGCCTCCGCATCCCGCCCGAATTCCTCGCAGAGCCAGGTCCCCAGTTCGGGCCACGCGCGGCAGGTATCGGCGAGCGCCCGCACAAACGCGCTGCCCCGCCGTTCGAGCAGGCGCTCGAGGACGGCGGGGCGTTTGACCGGAGTGCCGGGCGCAATCATGTCTCGGCATGGACACGGCCGCGCGTCGCACCTCAACCGGCGTTCTGAGGCTCCGGACCGGCGAACAACGGGTGGAGCGCCTCATAGAGCGGTCGCAGGTCCCGGCGGAAGTTTTCTCTCGAACCGGGACCCAGCCGGCCCGGCGCGCGCTTGAGGGCGCGCATCAGCTTATTCGCGAGCATCAGGTGTGACGGCAGCCGGTGCTTAAGAACACCGCGCTCCTTCGACTCGGTGGCGATGCCGAGCCGGGCATAGGCCTGCCGGAGGCTCATCCCTTGCAGGAACGCCACGTCGGCCACGCTGCGCGCGAGCTTCATGTAGCGCTGGGCGGTTCGCGGCGTGCCGCGGAAGTTGGCTTCGAGCCATAGGAGCCAGGCGCCGGCCCCCATGGTTCGCCGCACGCGCTTCTTTTCGGCCGTGAGCAAGTGCCCGGCCTGCCACGCGGCGGTGATGGCTCCGTTCAGCGCGGCGCGGGAAGCCGCGGTCTCCTGCGTGACGGTGGAGTGCAGCCGGTTGATCTCGGCAGCGACGGTGGGAAGGGGTGCGGCGTTCATGATGGCAGCCCCGTGGTAAGGCGGAAGCTATCCGCCAGTTGATGCACCGCCTGTTTGGAGCGACCCGACAGGTGGCCGATTTCTTCGAGGGTGGTGTCGCCGATCAGGTCGGGCCGCACGCACCACAGGGCCACCGTGGCGCGCACGCCCCGCTCTTGGAGGCTCGGACCCTCCGCCATCCAGATAAAAAGCCGGCAGACCACTTCCAGCGCCAAGGTGCGCGCCTCGTGCTGGGGATCGACCGGCTCGGCAAAGAACAGATCTTCGTTGGTTTTCATAACGCGGCGACGATAACCGCGCGCCGCAATTCAAAATAGGCACAGGCGCATCGCGCGGCATTGACCGGAATCTACGTGCGACACGATGCAGTGTCGCTTAGCCGCGCGCCGGCACTTTCAGTTTCGTGCGGATGTGCTCGGCGACTTCGGAAGGGTCATAATAAACGAAGTGACCAACCTTGTGATAGGGAATGCGGCGCAGTTTGGTCCAGTTACGGAGCGTGCGGATGGAGGGCTCGTGGTCCTTCGGAAAGATGCCGCAAGTCCGCAGATGAACGATGTCGGTGAGTTGGCTTGAGATAGTTTCCATGCCCTTGCTCGACGGTAAACGGCCCGGTGCTTTCCTAGCCGTTGCGAGGCGGCAAGGTCAGTAAAATAATCTCTCCACCAAGTCGCGGCGCAGTGCGAACTCGGCAACATCGTCAAAGTATCGAATGGCGCGCCCTTCAAATGCCTCTCGCGGGATTAGAAATACTCGCGACGCGTCGAGATGAACTTCCTCGTCTTCGCCGACTAAATGAACGAGAGCGACGACATGATAAAGCGGCGGAAGCGGCCCCAACGTGAAGGGTTCATCTTTGCGTGTCTTCACCTGGACGGCCCGAAAACTCTCACCCCGAATCGCGATCAGATCGTTCCCCGAGTCTTTGATCGGAGGCGCAGCTTGGACGCCGTGCTGGAAAAGACGGATTTGCACGAGCAATTCGCCTAGAGTGCCACAGTGAATCTTTTCCGAGAGGGGATTCATTGGTAGATTCTCACTGTGGAAATAGGTCTCGCACGGAGACGAAGGGACTGCCGGTTTCGGCCGCACGCCTGACTTTCGCTGCCATTACGTCGCTGAAGTCTCGTCGCAGTCGGAACATTTCCGAGAGATCGAATCCATCCATGCAAACCACCCGTTTGCCGCGGCCAAAGGCCTCCAACCCATCGGTCGTGAATCCACTATTGCTGACGAACAGGCCGCGTGACCAATCCGCCTTCTGGCGCAATTTGCCTTCAAAGACATGGAGGTCGCCCGCACCCGTGGGTTCATTCTGCCATTTGGCTTCGAGCAGATAGGTTTCGTTGTGCATCACGAAGCTCCCGTCGATTTGTTCACCGACGAGCCGAAACGAAGCCCGAGCCAAAAGACCGTAGGCATCGAATAGCTCGCGCAGAAACCGCTCGAAGTCGTAGCCCCGTTGTTGAGGCGCGGCCCGCGAAACCTCCAGCAGCCGCGCCGTGAGCTTTTGGGCCAAGGCGGGGTCGAGGGATGGTAATGTCTCCTGCGGTTGCGAAGCAGCATTCCGGCCTCCGCCCAGGCGCGCAATGATTTGTCGAAGCAGCAGACCCGTGGACTCAGAGATCGGCCCGTTGGCGTAGATTGTCCAACCTTCCAGCAGGCCTGCCAGCATCGCGCGAATCTGCGCGTCGGATGCCTTCTGCCAAAACGCCCGCACCCGGTTGGCCTTGGAACCGGAGCCCGAACTGAACTGTGCATCATAAATCGCGACACCAACCACCTCCCGGAAAAACTCCTCGAATGTCCGATTGGTGAACTGCAGAACATAGCCTCCGCTCATCCCCAGTTCCCGTTCGAGCTTTTGTTTTTCAAGGTGGGTAAGGCCGCTCATCTCTATGCGCTTCTTCTCACTCAGGAGTTTTCAGCGGAACTACACCGCTGAAGTGATGCGGTATTTCGCCGAGTTTGGTGCAGGGCGGGGACATGTAGTAACCTGTGCCAACCTGAAGGATGAGGTAAGCGTAGAGATTGCCCGTGAGGGGCGCATCCTTTACGTCATGGCGCACCGTGAAGGCTGCCTCCAATGGTATTCCGCTGCCGATTGGGCTTTGGGCGCCAGGAGCCATTCCCGAGACGTAGCAGCCAGCAAGATTGTTCACCCTTTGCAGGCTTTTAGGCAGGCTGCCCGTTGGGGCGGTGTAGCAGAAATTGGCACCGGAAATCAGGGAGAGTCTGCGGGTGGCTTCGTCTTGGGAAATCTGGATGTATTTATTGAAATCGGATTCGAAGGGGAACATGGTGCGCCTCCGTTGGGTGTATTCTCGTTATATGGAGAACTACTGACGGGAAGCGCTCCGGGCAACAACCGACTGGAGGCCGGCGGGCGGACTGCGCGAATGGTCCACCCGCCTCAGGTCAGACAGCAATGGCCAAGGCTGGCGCGACTGTGGAGAACTGGTCGGGTGCCCTTCCAACGACGCCAGTCCGCTTGGGGAGAATGTCGAAGAACCGCTCAGCCTCCTCCTTGCTCTTCAAGTCGAGGTAGTGCTTCCGGATGATCGCTTCCGAGTTACCGGCCTGAAGCGCGGCTTCCCCCATCGAGCGGAACTTCGCCACGAACATCGAAATGAACGTGTGCCGGAGCACATCGTGGGTGAGCTTGAACTTGGCGCAGATACGCCGGTGGATGTTCACCGCGTTCTTCGGAACCAGCGGGAATTTCTCCAGCGGGTAGGCCTTGAGCCAGGCGGCGAGGTTCGGCTGGATGGTGACAAGCCGCTTCATTCGCACCTTGGAAACCTCCGGCTCGATGTGGATGACGCAGGTTTCGAGTTTCACGGACTCCGGCTGGAGCTTGGTGATTTCACCGAAGCGGACGCATGGGCGGATTCCGGCAAACAGGCAGATCGCGAAATACGGCACCAGCTTGCCGCCCTCATAGGTTTCGACGTAGGCCATGACCTCTGCCGCCTTCTCCGCCGTGATCGTCACAGCGGAGCCGCGCCGGTGGTTGATGCGGTGGTGCGGGGTTTTCTCGATAGGGTTCACGAGCACCCAGTCCTTCTGGAGGCAGAACTTGAAGAAGGTGGAGAGGACGCCCCGCCGGTTATTGTAGGTTTTGAGGGAATGCTTGCCGCGCTCCAAATGGGGCATGAGCAGCACCGGGGTGAACTGCGAAACCAGTGCCTTCGGGAATTTCTTTTGGAGCACGGTCAGTTCGTTCTCAATCGAACGAAGCTGCCGGCCCGAGAGGAGCGTTTTTTCATGCGCTGCCTTCTTGGTCGCGAGATAGGCCGTCGCAGCATCGGCCAACGGCATCTGCTGATTCGGCTCGCGATAGTTCGTGAGGGCGAAGTCGAGATAGACGAGCAACGGATGCTTCGGCGATTCCCCGAGCCGGGCGAACGCGGCCTCCGCTTCTTTGAGCTGCCCGTCCGTGAGGCGGGTGATCGCGGTGCGAATGCCGCCGGCTTCGGCTTGGAGGCGCTGGACGGCGAGGACCTGGCTTTCGGCGTCCGCCTCCGCGCGGGTGGCGAAGTTTTTACGGACGCGCTCGCCGTTGAGACGGCCTGAGACGCGATAGACGGTTTCCCCGGAGGGATTCTTGAATTTCGAGACAACGAACGGATTGGCGATTTTCATGCCGATTTGCCCGCGTCAATGGGCAAATCCGTTGTCGAAAAACTTAAGTAGCGTCGGGACGCTTGCTTAAGTGGCGGGATGGACGGGACTCGAACCCGCGGCCTTCTGCGTGACAGGCAGACGCTCTAACCAACTGAGCTACCACCCCTAAAGGAGGGAAAGAGGCCGCACCGTAGATTCGGCAAAAACGCTGTCAAGCGTCGTTTGGAAATCAATCGCTGGACGTCTTGACGAAGAAATCGAGAGCCGCCTTCCGGTCTTTTTCGATTTGCCGGCGCAGTTCCTCCGGACTGCCGAACTTGCTCTCGGGGCGCAGGAAATGCAGCCAGCTCACGGTCAGTTTGTCGCCATAAGTCAGCGGCGACGGCTCCAGCAGGTGCACTTCCAGCAGAGGCTGCGCGGTCTGCGCGACCGTCGGGCGGAGGCCGTAGTTGGCGACGCCACGCAACGCTCGCGACTGGCCCGCCCCGGCGACCTCGACGGCATACACGCCATAACGAGGCCGGAGCTCGGGCGTCCAGGCCAGGTTGAGGGTCGGGAAACCGAGCGTGCGGCCGAGCTGCCGTCCGCGTTCCACGACACCCTCGGTGAAGTAGGTGTAGCCCAGCATGGCGTTGACGCCGGCCAGGTCACCGGCGATCAGCAGCTCCCGCAGGCGCGAGCTGCTGATCGGGGCGCCGTTGTGGTTGAGCCGCGGGGCGCTGAACACCGCCAGCCCGGCCTTCTTCGCCTCGGCCACGAGCAGCGTCACGTCGCCGCCCCGGTCGCGCCCGAACCGCCAGTTTTCGCCGACATAGACGGCCGCAAGATGCGGCAGGTGCCGGCGCAGGTGCGGCACGAAATCCTCCGCGGCAATGGCCGCGTAATCGCGGGTGAAGGCCTGCTCGATGAGCACGTCCACGCCCAGCCGGGCCAACACCGTGCGCTTCATGCCGGGGGGCATGAGCAGCGGCGTGGGGTTCTCCGGCCGCAGCAACACGCTGGGGTGCGGGGCAAAGGTAAGCACCCCCGCCAAGCCGCCGCAGCGCCGCGCCGAATGGATGGCCGCCTCGATCACCGACTGGTGCCCGAGGTGGACGCCGTCGAACATGCCGATGGCCAAGTGCAGCGGCCGTGCGGGCAGCCGCGCCGCGGTCAGGCCGTCGCACTGGAGCATCGTGCTCACCGGGCCACGCGCGGCGCCGCCTCGTAAACGGGGATCAGCCGCTTTTCAATTTCCGCCACCGGCAGGGCCTCGATCGCATCGAGCGTCAGGCATTGCGCGATGTCGAACTTTCCGCTGGCCGTGCGGCGCAGCGCCGAAAGGTGCGCGCCGCAGCCCAGCTTCTGGCCGAGGTCGTGGGCGATCGTGCGCACGTAGGTGCCCTTGGTGCAGAGCAGGCGGAAGCTCAGCTTGGGCGGGCTGAAGGCGAGCAGGTCGAACGCCATCACGCGGATGAAACGCGGCTCGCGCTCCACCTCCTCGCCCTTGCGCGCCATCTTGTAGAGCGGCACGCCGTCCACCTTGATGGCCGAGTGCATCGGCGGAGTCTGGTATTGGTCGCCGAGGAAACCCTTCATCGCCGCCAGCACGTCCGCCTCGGTGAGCAACGGCACGGGCCTCGTGGTCAGCACCTCGCCCTCGGCGTCCTGCGAGTCGGTGACCACCCCCAGCGTGGCCTCGCCCTCGTAGGCCTTGTCGGCGCTCATGAGGTATTGGGAGATGCGGGTGGCCTTGCCGATGAGCATCACGAGCAGGCCGGTGGCCATGGGATCGAGCGTGCCGGCGTGCCCGATCTTCCTCATGCCGAGCTTGCGGCGCAGCCGATGGACCACGTCGTGCGAGGTCAGGCCGGAGGGTTTGTCCACCAGGAGCACGCCCTCCATTTCCTTGGCGGGGGCGAGGTTCATTGCAGGGCCGCGTCCACCTCGTTGAGGCGCCTGGCGATGGCGGCGAGGAGCCGGGGATAAAATTCGGCGAGCGTGCCGGGCCAGTTGAGGCCGGCGGCGTTGGCATGGCCGCCGCCGCCAAACTCGGCCGCGATGGTGTCCATGCGATAGACGCTCTGCATGCCGCGCAGGCTGGCCTTGATGGTGCCGCTGCGCTCCTCGATGAGCACCCCGATCTCCACCCCCTCGATGCAGCGGGCGTAATCCACCAGCCCCTCGGTGTCCTCCACGGAGGCCCCGATGCGGTCGAAGATGCCCAGGGGCAGCACGCCGATGCACACGCGGCCGCCGCATTCCAGCTTCAACGAGCCGAGGAAATGCTGGAGCAGCTTCAGCTTGCCGAAGGACTCGCGCTCGTAGAGCTCGGCGCCCGCCTGCGCGGGATCGGCCCCGCGCGCCACCAGCTCCGCGCAGAGACGGAACACGCGCTCCGAGGTCGAGGGAAAACGGAACTGCCCCGTGTCGGTCATCAGGCCGGCGTAGAGCGCCTGGGCCGTCACCCGGTCGAAGGAGAGGTCGGCGTCGAGAAACAGGCCGGTGAGCACCTCGGCCGTGGCGGCCGAGGCCGTGTCCACGAAGTCGAAACGGGCGAAGCCCTGGTTGGAGATGTGGTGGTCGAAGCAGGCAATCGGCGCCGGATACATCTCGCGGGTCTTCTCGCCGGCCCGGCCGTGGTCGGCGCAGTCGGTGAAGACCGCCACGCGGCCGTGCGGGGAGATCTCGTCGCGCTGGTAGAACGGCGTGTCGCCGACCAGGAACTTGATGCGGCGCGGCACCCGGTCGGGGTTCACGCAGACGGCGTCGGCGCCGTTGGCACGCAGCACGCGGCAGAGGGCCACCTGCGAGCCGATGCAGTCGGCGTCGGGCCGCTGATGGCCGATGACGGCGACCTGCTTGCCGCGCAACTCGGAGACCAGCACGGCGAAGCGGGCGGCGAAGCGCGGGTAATGGATCACGGCTTGCCCTCCTTGCGTTCGATCTCCTCCAGCAACTGCTCGACGCGCACCGCGCGCGGCGCGTGGTCGTCGTGGTGGAAGGTCAGCAACGGCACGTGCCGGAGGATGACGGTCTTGGCGATCATCTCGCGGATCTCGCGCAGCCGGCCGCGCAGCCATTTGCCGGTGCGCCCGGCGTCCGCGTCCCGGCCGGTCACGGCATAGAACACCTTCGCCTCGCGCAGGTCGCCGGTGATCTCGACGCCGGTGATGGTGATGGCCGTCGCCTCGGCGGTGTAGCGTTTCCGCAGCCACGCGCTGATTTCGCGCTGGAGCAGCTCGTTGACGCGGAGGAGGCGGTTGGACATGGCGGAACGGGATGGAACCGTGGCCCGGGAAGAGGGGCGAGGATCAGAGCGAAGCCCTGACCTTCTGGATTTCGTAGCATTCGATGCGGTCGCCCGGCTGGTAGCCGTCGAAGCCGTCGAGGCGGATGCCGCATTCGAGGCCGGCGCGGACCTCGTTGGCGTCGTCCTTGAAGCGGCGCAGCGTGCCGACCTTGCCCTCGAAGACGACCTCCTTGCCGCGGCGGACGCGCGCGGTGGCGCCGCGGTTGACCTTGCCCTCGGTGACGAGGCAGCCGGCCACAAAGCCCTTGGCGACGGGGAAGACCTGGCGGACCTCGGCCCCGCCGAGCTTGTTCTCCTTGAGGTCGGGTTCGAGCAGGTCGGCCATCATGTCGCGCACGCGGTCGCCCAGCTCGTAGATGATCTCGAAGTTCTCGATGGTGACGCCGTGGTGCTTGGCCAGGGCCGTGACGCCGTTCTCCTGCTTTGTGTTGAAGCCGATGATGACCGCCTTGGAGGGGGCGGCCATGAGCACGTCGTTCTTGGTGATGATGCCCACGTCGGCCGAGACGATCTCAAGCGAGACCTTCGTGCTCTTGATGCCCTCGAGCACGTTCCTGACCGCCTCGAGGGAACCATAGACGTCGGACTTGAGCACGACCTTGAGGGTCTTGGCCTGGACGGCGGCGATGTTGGCGAAGAGGGCGTCGAGCGAGGTGTCCTTCGGCGCGGCGGCGGCGGACATGGCCTCCTTCTTCAGACGGTGCTGCTCCTCTTCGGCGAGGTTCTCGGCCTCGCGGGCGTTTTTCACCGCCTGGAACTTGGCCCCGGAATCGGGCGTGCCCGACCAGCCGATGACCCGCACCGGCATCGCGGGAGGGGCTTCCTTGATGTTCTGCCCCTTGTCGTCGAACATCGCGCGCACCTTGGCCCAGTGCGGACCGCACACGAGGGCGTCGCCGACGCGGAGCGTGCCGCGCTGGACGATGACCGTGGCGAGCGGTCCGCGCCCCACGTCCACCTCGGACTCGACGACCACGCCGCTGGCCTCGGCCTTGGGATTGGCCTTCAGTTCGAGCACGTCGGCCTGGAGCAGAATCATCTCGAGCAGCTCGGTGATGCCCTGGCCCTTGATCGCCGCGACGGGCACGGTGACGATCTCGCCGCCCCAGTCCTCGGGTGCGATCTGGCGCTCCTGCATCTGCTGTTTCACGCGGTCGAGGTTGGCGCCTTTCACGTCCATCTTGTTGACGGCGACCATGAGCGCGACCTTGGCGTCGAGGGCGTGTTTCAACGCCTCGTCGGTCTGCGGCATGAAGCCGTCATCCGCCGCCACCACGAGCACGGCGATGTCGGTGACCGAGGCGCCGCGCGCGCGCATCTTGGTGAAGGCGGCGTGGCCGGGCGTGTCGAGGAAGGTGATTTTGCGGCCGTTGTGTTCGATCTGGTAGGCGCCGATGTGCTGCGTGATGCCGCCGGCCTCGCCAGCGGCGACGTTGGCCTTGCGGATGGCGTCGAGCAGCGAGGTCTTGCCGTGGTCCACGTGACCGAGGATGCACACGACGGGCGGCCGCGGAGCGAGGTTCTTGAGATCCTCCTCGCGGGCCTTCTCCTCCTTGGTGAGTTTGACTTTCTCCGGCGCGGCGGCGGGAGCCTGGGCCTCGCCGCGATGCTTGATGTCGAGCAGGAAACCGTGCTTCTCCGCCAGTTTGTTGGCCACCGCCTCGTCGATGGACTGGTTCATCGAGGCGAAGATGCTCATCTCCATGAGCTCGGAGATCAGCTTGAAGGGCTTGAGACCGAGTGCGACGGCGAAGTCGCGGACGATGATCGGCGGCTTCAGATGGATGATTTTGACGCCGCCCTCCTCGGTGACGGTCATCGAACTGGCCGCCGGTGCCGTCGGCGCAGGCGGCACATACGGAGCGCCCTTGGCAACCGGCACGGGCGGCGGCACGGGGGGACGCGGGGCCGGCACGGGCGGCGGGGGTGGAGCCATGGGCGCCTTGGCGACGGGCGCGAGCGGCGGGCGGACAACCGGAGCGGGTGCCGGGGCCGGCTTGGGCGCAACCGGAGCCGGGGCAAAAACGCGCGGAGCCGCCACCGACGGGGGTGGCGGAGCCTTGACGACGGTGCCCGGGCGCGGCGGAGCGACCGGCGGAGGCGCAGGAGGCGGAACAACCGCGGCGCGGGCGGCGGCCCGCACCGCTTCAGCGGCCTTGGCCGCCTCTTCCTTTTCGCGCTGGATGTCCTGCGCGGATTTCACGAACACGCCGGCCGGCAGCTTCACCTTGGCCGGCTCGAGGGCGGACGCCGGAACCGCCGGCGCCTCTGAAGGAGCGGGGGCGGCCGCGGCCGGGACCGCCGCGGGGCGCTTGGCCGCCATCTCCTGTTCGAGGGCCTCGGCCGTGATGTTGTCCACGGTGCTCGAGACGCTCTTGGCCGGGTAGCCGCGCTCCTTCAACAAGGCCATGAGGTCCTTGTTTTCCATGCTGAGCTTCTTCGCGAGTTCGTGTATGCGGATGCTCATACGTTGGCGGGGGCGCGGTAGTTGGGTTGGGGGTGCAAAAGTCAGGTGCCGGAGACCTTGGCGATGATGCCGGCGGCCTCCTGCTCGCTGAAGCCCATGCCGGCGAGGTCGGCGGCTTCGACGCCCTCGAAGGCGGCGGGCGAGTTGATGCCGTTGGCGACGAGCCGCTCGGCGATGGAGTTCTCGAAACCGAAGGTGCTCACGAGCACGCCGATGGCCTGGGCGCGCGGATCGGCGGCCGTGGTCTTGAATTCCTCGATGTCGAGACGCCAGCCCACGAGGCGCGAGGTGAGGCGCGCGTTCTGGCCCTTGCGGCCGATGGCGACGGCGAGGTCGTCGTTCACGACGCGCACGAGGATGCGCTTGTTCTTCTCGTCGAGATGGATTTCGCGCGGCACGGCCGGCTTGAGCGCCTCGACGAGCATTTCCTTGGTGTCGGCGTGATAGGGAATGATGTCGATCTTCTCGCCGCCGAGTTCGCGCACAATGCTCTTCACGCGGGCGCCGCGGGCGCCGACGCACGCGCCGACGGGATCGACCTTGGGGTCGGTGCTGGTGACGGCGATCTTGGTGCGGTAGCCGGGCTCGCGGGCGAAGGCCTCGATCTTGACGGTGCCGTCGGCGATCTCGGTGACCTCAAGCTCGAACAGGCGGCGGACGAACTTCGGGCTGGCGCGGCTGAGGATGATCTCGGGGCCGCGGCTGCTGTTCTCAATCTCGAGGAGCAGGCAGCGGATGCGCTCACCGGGCGAGTATTCCTCGCCGGGGACCTGCTCCTTGCCGGGCATGACGGCCTCGGCCTTGCCGAGATCGATGTAGAGGTCGTTGCGCTCGCGCCGGCGGACGGTGCCGCTGACAATGTCGCCCACGGAGTCCTTGAAGTCGTCGTAGATGCGCTCCTTCTCGAAGGCGCGGAGGCGCTGCATGATCGCCTGGCGGGCGGTCTGGGCGGCGATGCGGCCGAGATAAGAGGGGTCGATTTCCTTCTCGATGGTGTCGCCGATGACAGCGCCGGCCTTGAAAACCTGGGCCTTTTCGACGTGGATCTGCAGCTTGGGGTCGGCGACGGAATCCACCACCTTGAGGAGCGACCAGGCCTTGAGCTGGCCGTTCTTGGGGTTGATCTCGATCTTGAGCTCCTGGCCGGAATTCACGCCCTTCAGGGCGGCCGTCTTGATCGCGTTGACGATCGTGGAGATCATGTCGGCACGGGGAATGCCCTTCTCCTTCTCCATGTATTCGAGAACGGACAGGATTTCGCTGCTCATGGTGTGTTGGGATTGATGGGAAAAAAAAAGCGGACCCGAGGGCCCACTTTCTGAAAAGTGAACTAATATTAAAGGGGGCAAAATTTACCGGGTCGCGCAAAGTTTTGTCAAGCCCCGGCAAGGGCTCTGCAATTCAGCCACTTGCGCCGGCGTCGCGTTCGGTGATCCAGCCCAGCAAACCTTGGGCCCAACCGTGGCGTTGCGGCCCCGTGTCCCGGCCGGCCAAGCCGAGGCTCACAAGCCCGCGGCGAACCTCCTGCGGGACATCGCCCACGAACCAGTGGAACCACACCGGCAGAAGGTCGCACCCGGTCTCGGCCGTCACCAGCGGCAGCAGGCCATCGCACACCAGATTGTCCAGCCGGGTGCCGCCGACAGTGCCACCGGACACGTCCACGAGGATTTTTTCGCGAAGCTGGCCGAGGTGCAGGTGCCTTCGTGACCGCGACTCCCAATCCGGGTCCAACGGGCCGGCCATGCCGCCAAACAGCCCCGTCACGCGCTGCGGCCAATCGGGCACGTGGGCGACCCAGACCGCGTATTGCCGCAAACGCCGGTGCGGATGGTTGGCCGGGCGCACCCCTTGGGTCTGCCAGACAGCTCCATGCTCGCGATACACCGCATCGACATCAAGTCCCCCGCCCCACTCCGCCAGCGGATGCCGCGCCGCCACGGCCAGCATCGGTGCGCGGTTGTGGCGGTAGCCAAGGATTTCCAGGGCGACGTGATGCGCCGCCGCGGTCCAGCCGAGTTTCTGGATCCGCAGGCGGGCGGAGCGCACCTTCTGCTCCCAGCGTCCGCGTGCCCGCGCCAGCAACCGCCCGCGCATTGCATCCGGAGGCAGTCCGGACAGCCCGGCCAGTTTTTCCGCGGCATCACGCGCCGTGAGAATTTCCAGCGCGTCGTCTGACGCATATTCCTCCAAACCGCGGTTCAACAGCGGCAGCAGGACGAGCGTGGGCAGCGGCCCTCCCTGCCGTGAACGGGCAACGGCCTGCGCATCCGACGGGGGAAACATCACCACGTGCAGCACGACGCCGTCGTAGGCAGGGTCGGTCTCGTGGCCGTGCGCCCGCCAGTCGGTTGCGCGGAAATGCACCTCCACATCCCCTGCAATCTCCTGGCCGCCGATGAGCAGGCGCGCATCGCGGAAATCCGGTCCCGCGAGCAGGTTCCAGGTGCCGGTCCGGCGGATTTCCAGCTTCCTGCCGTCCACCAGACGAGCGGTGTGGGTCTCGAAATCCTGCCGCAGCCAGATTTTTTGCACCACGCGCTCGGCGAGCGTGAACGGGCCGTAGAGCCCCTGCATCTCGTGGACTTGGTCGGCAATGGTGGCCATGGCGTGAATTCCGCCGCATGGCCCTGCGACGAACTGGTGATGGGCCGAGGTTTCGACAAAACAATCCCGGCGGCGAGCCAAATTGCTGCGCCCCTCCGCCAGATCCCCGGCCTTGCGCCTTCCGGCCCGGCTTTCCCGGCGTTAAGAACATCTGTGCCGTTGACCTGCGCGACCAACCCGGCAAAGTGTCCGCAAAAACGGAGGAGTGGCTGAGTGGTTAAAGGCACCTGACTTGAAATCAGACGTGGGCGCAAGTCCACCGGGGGTTCGAATCCCTCCTCCTCCGCCACCTTCCCGGCGGCACCTTTCACCGCCGGGCATCAAGCACCAGCCGATCCTGCTCCTCGCCGCGCCGCCGACCTCCCTGCCGGTCGGTTGCCGGCCGGCACAAGAGCAACAACGCAACGCCGGGCAACGAGAAGCGCGGGCACATATCTATGCCATGTGGATGGACGGCGGGTTGGGCAGCCGCATCCCACGCCGTATCAGGGTGGATCAACTGTCCCGCGCCACACCCCGCTGAGGCCACCCCGCGGCCGCGACACCGGGCGAAGACGGGGGCGGGATGCTCCCGAAGCCCCCCGGCTCAGCCCAAACGGGGACCGCCCCAGAGACCGATGCAAAAGCAAGGCCGGCTCCGGCAGGATTCCGGGCAACCGGCAGAGCGGTTGGCGACGACCGCCCTCTCAATCGTCCCGGCGACTGCCCATCAACAGGAGCAGGAGGTGCAGGAGGCTGCCGAGCGAGGCCACGAAGGCGGCGACGTAGGTCAGCGCGGCGGCATCGAGCGTCTCGTGGACGCCGGGCATTTCGTCGCGATCCAGGATGCCGAGGTTCACGAGCTGCGCCTTGGCGCGATTGCTGGCGTCGAACTCCACGGGCAGGGTCACGAGCTGGAACAGACAGATGACCGCGAGGGCGACGGCGCCGAGGGTGAGGAAAACGCCACCGAGTCCCTTCGCGCCGAGCACGAT
This sequence comes from Verrucomicrobiota bacterium, assembly GCA_049322455.1. Lineage (GTDB taxonomy): Bacteria > Verrucomicrobiota > Verrucomicrobiia > Opitutales > Opitutaceae > Lacunisphaera. The sequence continues at coordinate 102,036 of JBMOQY010000023.1, forward strand.
GCCGAGGATGATGAGGAGCTGCGAGGCACCGGAGGAAATCTGCGTGGCCGGCACGAGCACCTGCCGGAACTGCATCAGCGAATAGCCGACTTTGTGCTGGATGGCGTGGCCGGCCTCGTGGGCGGCGACACCCAGCGCAGCCAGGCTGGTGCCGTGGTAATTGTGCTCGGAGAGCGCGAGGCGCTTGTTGAGCGGATCGTAGTGGTCGGTCAACTGGCCGGGAACCCGGACGATCTCGACGTCGTGAATGCCCGCGCTTTCCATCACGGCAGCGGCGGCCTCGCGGCCGGTGATGCGACCGCGGGACGGGAGCTGGACATTCTTGTTGTAGGCGCTCGACACGCGGAATTGCGCATACAGGCCGAACAGCATGGGAACAGCGATAAGGAGGAGCCAGAGCATCATGGTTTAAAGTGGTTGGATGCGGTGAAGTTTGCCGGCGCGGCGGTTTTTTCCAGTGAAATCCGCCCGGCTGGAAACGGTGGCGGAGCGTTGTAATCACCCGCGTTCAGGCCAGTCCGGCCCGCACCAGCAGGGCCTGCAAATCGGGCGGCCGGCCCATGAAGGCCTTGAACAATTCCATCGGATCGGCGCTGTTGCCACGGCTCAGCACACGGGTGACGAACTCGCGGCCGACCACCGGGTTGAACAGCCCCTCGCGTTTGAAGCGGGTGAACGCGTCGGCATCGAGCACCTCGGCCCATTTGTAGGAATAGTAGCCGGCGGCATAGCCGACCGGATCGGCAAAGAGGTGCGTGAACCGGTTTTCGATCGTCGGCGAAGGCGGCTCCGTCGGCGTCAGGTAGTCCGTCAACCGCCCGCGGATCCAGGCCGGCAGCCCGGGCCCCATTTGCTCCACCGGATGCATGTGCAGGTCGAGATCCATCCGGGCGAAGGCCAGCTGCCGCATCGTGAAGGTGGCGCTGCGGAAATTTCTCGCCGCGATCATGCGGCGGAACAATTCCTCGGGAATCGGTGCGCCCGTCACGTGGTGTCGGGCGAAGAGGTCGAGGCTTTCGCGCTCCCAGCACCAGTTCTCCATGATCTGCGAGGGCAGCTCGACGAAGTCCCAGGCGACGTTCACGCCGTTGAGCGACTTGATCTCCACCTCGCCGAGCAGGTGGTGCAGCAGGTGCCCGAACTCGTGGAAAATCGTCTCCACCTCGTGGTGCGTGAGCAGGGCCGGCTTGTCGCCGGCCGGCGGCGTGAGGTTGCCGCAGATCAGACCGAGATGCGGCGCGCGCCTGCCGCCGGATTGCGGTCCGCCCGTGATCAGGCAGTTCATCCAGGCTCCGCCGCGCTTGGATTCGCGCGGATGCCAGTCGGTGTAGAACGAGCCCACGTGCCGGCCGGCGGCATCATGCATCTCGTAAAACCTCACCTCCGGGTGCCAGACCTCGACCGTGCCGGCCGGCATCGCGGTCACGCGCACGCCGAAGACCCGCCGCGCGATCTCGAACATGCCCGCGATCACGCCGGGCAGGGGGAAATACGGCCGCAACTGCTCCTCGTCGAAGTCGTGGCGGGCCTTGCGCAACTTCTCCGCCCAGTAGCCCAGCTCCCACGGCGCGAGCCGTGCGACCGGCCCGCCGGTCTGCTGCGCCTTGAATTCCTCCAGCTCGCGGCACTCGCGCACAAACGCGCCCTTCACCCGTCCATGCAGGTCCTCGATGAAGGCGAGCGCCTGTGCGCCGCTTTTCGCCATGCGACGCTCCAGCACCAGGTCGGCGAAATGCGGCCGGCCCAGCAGCGCGGCCTTCTCCTGCCGCAAGGCCAGAATCTTCGCGACGAGCTCCTGGTTCGCGTGCGGCGCCTGCGCCCCCACGGCCACGGCGGCGGTCCAGACCTCGCGACGCAGCGACTCGTCCTCGGCATGCAGCATGACCGGTTCCTGCGACGGCATGTGCAAGGTGAAACGCCACGCCGGTTTCTCCCCGGTGCCATGCCCCTTTTCCAGGGCGCTCCGCCGCGCCGCTGCGCACGCGTGCCCGGGCAGGCCGCGCAACCGGGCGGGGTCGGTCACGATCAGCTCCCAAGCATTCGTGGCGTCGAGCACGTTCTCGGAGTATTTCTGCGTGAGTTGCGCGAGGTCGGCCTGCAGCGCCTCCAGGCGGGCCTTCTTCTCCGCCGGCAGGTCGGCGCCCTGCTGACGGAAATCGGCCAGCGTCTCGGTGAGAAAACGCCGGTGCTCGCCCTGCAACGCCTGCGCCGACGGATGTTGCGCCGCCGCTTTGAGACGGAGCCACAGCCCGGCATTCAGCGGTATCTTCGCCTGAAAGGCGGACACCTTCGGCAGCACCTCGTTGTGCGCCGCGCGCAGCTCGGGCGAGTCAGCCACGCTGGCGAGGTGCGAGACCTTGGCCCAGGTTTCGTTGAGCAGTTCGGTGGCGTGTTCCAGCGCCAGGAACGTGTTGGCGTAGTCCGCCTCGGCCGGCGCCCGCGCCGTGATCGCCGCGATGGCCGCCTCGGCGTCGGCGAGGGCGGCATCGACCGCCGGCACCACCTGATCGGCGGTGAGTTGCGACCAGCGAACCCGGAAGGCGCGGCTGAGAAACGGATTTTCCATCGGGCCGAAAAGACCGGCCCGACGGCGGCGCTGTCAACCGAATTGCCGGCTACCAGTGCCAGGTGACGCCACCGGCGATCTGCCGGCGCGCAGCGGGCACGGCGGGCACTTCCTGGAAATCGTCGTCCCAGAGGTTGTCCACACGCAGCGACAGCTCCAGACCGCGCACCGCCGCCGGCAGCCAATACAGCCCGGCCGAGGTCAGCACGGCCGTATCGCCACCGATGGTGCGCAGCAGGTTTTCCTCCTGCACGCGGTATTCGTTGTCCAGGCGCAGCTCGAATTCCTTGCCCAGGCGCGCAATCACCGCCGCGGTGAGCCGATGGCGCGGAAAGTTCAGGGCGTAGAAACTGGCGTCCACGGTCGCGAGGCCGTAGTCGGCATCCTTCTCCAGACAAGTGTAGCCAAGAACCAGGTCGCAGCGCCGGGTGTTGAACACCGCCACGACCTCGAGGCCGGTGGTGCCGATGTCCACCGCGTTGGCGGTGCGCGCCGTGACACCGCGGCGGAAGGTCCAGTCCACGAGGTCGTCATCCTGCCGGCGGAAGACCGCGGCCTGCACGGTCCAGCCTCCGCGGGCGAATTCAATGCCCGCTTCGAGGTTGCGGCTGGTTTCGCGACCGAGGCCCTGATTGCCGCGGAACAAACCGGCGGCAGGGTTGGATTTCAGCGCGGTATAGGTCGCGACCTGGCTGCTTTCGGCATACTGGGCGTAGCAACGAACCCCGCCCGGACTCCGCAGCGATGCTTCCAACACCGGGGAGACGGCCGCTTCGTCGCGGTTCGTGTCATCGTAGCTCGCGCCCGCACGAAGCGTCAGGCGACCGCCGGCCGTGTCCGTGCCGAACTCCGGCACCACGGAGACCTTGAGATAATCGCGCGAGGTGTAGGGACCGAACGTCAGGGAGGTGGACCGGATGTTGTCGCGCAGAAACTGGGCGGCGTAGGCCACGGCCCAACCGTCCATTTCCTGCCGGCCGTCGGCGGCGATCGCCCGGACGTGCGTGGTGTGGATGAACGGATTGGAGGCGCCGGGCACGGCGCGGTTGAACTCGTAGTCGTCGAAGTTGCGGCGGTAGCAGGCGCCGATCTGCCAGTAGTTTTCCGGCGAGGTCCACGCCCGGTGGTTGAAGGCGTAGAGCTCGGTCTTGAGGTGCTCGGTCTCGTTGAAGCCGAAGGGCGTGTAGAGGTTGGGCCAGCCGAAAAACTTCTCCTGCCAGCCGGCGAAGAAGTCGGTCTGCATCCCCTCGCCCGTCAGCTGCACGCGGCCGGCCACGCGCTTGAAATCATGATCGCCGAACGGCACGGAACCGTCGGATTCCGAGCGGCCGAGGTCCACGTCAGCGGCCAGCGTCTGTCCGCCGACCTTTTCCGGCGACACGTAGCCTTGGTAGAGACTCTGGCGGTTGGTGTGGTCGCTGCCCGCCACGAGGGCGAGTTCGCCCCGGCGGGTGATCGGCCGCCAGCCGTAAGCCACCGAGCCGACCTCGGCGTTGAAGCCCCCGAGGGCATTGTCGGCGCCCGTGAGCACCTTGGGCGTGGTGAGCATTGCGGGCGCCACGGGCAGTTCGGCAAAATAATGCCCGGTTTGGGGATCGTGGAGGCCGAGCGCACCGAGCCTGAATCCGGTGTTCTCGAATATGCCGCCGCGGATCGCAACGTCCGCCTGCCCCTCGGCGAGATTGCGCGCCTGCACATCCACGCGCGGCTCGAACTGCAAACCGGACACCGGCATGGCGAAGGTCGCCACGGGAGCCTGGTTGGCAACCTGGGCCGAATAGACCGAGAGCTTGGGCAGCTCGTAGGTCTCGGGCTGTGTTTGCGCCGGGAGGAAATGCGGCTGGAGCAGCGCCACGGCCAGCAATCCGGCACGCGCACGCCTGGAGAACAGAGCGGGAACATTCATTGGGTTAAAACATAATTACATTTCACTTAACAAGTCGGACCGAAGAAAGGCCGCGGGTGATGCGGCCTGCTGTTACTTGGTTGGCGGGGGGGATTACTGGTCGCCGTCGTTGCCGATGGCCTCCACCGGGCAGCCTTCAAGTGCTTCCATGCACAGTTGGATTTCCTCCTCGGTCGTCGGCTGTGCATGGACGAAGGAATAGCCGCCCTCCTCATGACGTTTGAAAAACGCCGGGGCCGTCTCGCGGCAGAGATCACAGTCGATGCACTGCTGATCCACGTAAAACTTGCCGGCTACGTTGTCTTTCCACTTGTCTGCTTTGTTGGCCATGGGTCGGGCCAATCAAGGGGAATTAAAGAACCTGTCAAGTAAGGTATGGGCTATGTCGCTGCCGTTGCGGTGCTCGGCGGGCTTGTGTTGCCGGGCATCCGGCATAAGTTGGCGACGATGCCATCCGACCGCTTTTACATGCGTGGTGATTATCTCCGACCGCGAACCACGACATTAGTCTGGCTGGTCGCGGTGATGGTCTCGTGCTTTGTGCTGCAACTGGTGTTGCTTTCCCCTTGGCTCGGGGCTTCCGCGGGCCTGCCCGATCAGCTCCGGCTCACGGTGCGTAGCGTCCAGCAATGGCATCTCTGGACGCTGTTCACGCACGGCATCCTGCACAGCACAGGCAACCCGCTGCACATCGTCTTTTCCCTCCTCGCCCTCATCCTGATTGGCCGCGAACTCGAGCCCCAGCTCGGCGCGCGGCAGTTCCTGCAGCTGTTCGTCGCCGCCCTCCTAGCCGGTGCGATCTGCTGGCTGGCCCTGCACTGGCGTCAGGGTGGCGCGCACTTCGGGCCGAGCGCCGGCATCTTCGGCCTGCTGGTCGTGCTTGCCCGGCTGCATGAGAACCAGCGGATGAGCTTCATGCCGTTCTTCGTGTTCTCGGTCACGCTGCGGCCGCTGTCCTTCGTGTATGGGCTCGCGGCGATCGACGCCATCCTGCTCATGTTCCTCGAGTTGCCCGGAGCGACCGACCTTCACGGCTATGCGCCCTCGGCGCATCTCGGCGGCATGCTGACCGGCTGGCTTTACTTCCGTTACTTCCACGCCCGCAACGGTTGGGACCGCGCCGCCGGCCCCGCGCTCCCCGCCTGGCTGCGATTCATCCGCAAGCCCGCACCAGCCGCCCTTCCGCCCGCCTCCGCCCACCCGCCCCGCACCGACGCCGACCTGCGCGCCGCCGTGGACCGCGTCCTCGACAAGATCAACAGCCAGGGTTTCGGCTCCCTCACCGACGAGGAAAAACACACCCTGGACGAGGCCAAGGACCTGCTTAGCAAACGCTGAATTATCGCTTCATCCCCGCCCAGACCGGCCGTCACTATTTGCGAAACATTTCCGCCCCTCCCGCCACTAATCCTGAGTCACCGCCCCTCCCGTGAATCCACGCCTCCGCTCACTTTCCCCGGTTCTCCTCCTGGTTCTCGCGCTGACCGGCCCGGCCTTCGCCGCCCCCGACCGCGAGCTGAAGACCACGCCGCTCATGCGCCTGGAGACGCGAACGCTCGTCCAGATGCTCGAGCACTTCCATTACAACAAAGGCGCGATCACCCCGGCCGACTATCCGGACATCATCTCCCTCTACATGCAGGAGCTCGACCCGCAACGGCTCTTTTTCACGCAGAGCGACGAGCAGACCTTCCGCCGTCTTTACGGACCGCGCCTGGAGACCGACCTCGCCTATCTCGGCAACATCGACGCTGCCTTCGACATCTACAAAGTCTATGAACAGCGCGCCAAGGCCCGCATCTCCTGGATCTTCGAACAGCTTCCGCTGGGCTTCGATTTCACCACCGAGGAATCCTACGCGCCCGACCGCACCAAGAGCCCCTTCCCCGCCGACACCGCCGAAGCCGACGACCTCTGGCGCAAGCGCCTGAAATTCGAGATGCTCCACGACCTGGTCGCCAAGAAGACGCCCGAGGAGGCCACGACCACGCTGCGCAAACGCTACGAGCGCATGCTCAAGAACCTGAACGACACCGAGACCTCCGACATCCAGGAGACCTTCCTGACGAGCCTCACCCGAATGTATGACCCCCACTCCGACTATTTCTCCGCCGACACCTACCAGGACTTCAGCATCCAGATGAAGCTGTCGCTCGTCGGCATCGGCGCCGTGCTCGGCATCGAGGACGACGGCTATTGCATCGTCCGCGAGGTCGTGGCCGGCGGCCCGGCCTACACCAGCGGCCAGATCCAGGTGAACGACAAGATCGTCTCCGTGCAGCAGGAGGGCGCCGAGCCCGTCGAGGTCATCGGCATGAAACTGCGCCGCATCGTGGACATGATCCGCGGCGCGAAAGGCACCAAGGTCACCCTCACAATCCTGCCGCGCGACGCCGCCGACGCCTCCCAGACCAAGCAGGTTCACATCGTGCGCGATGTCATCAAACTCAACTCCGCCCGCGCTTCCGCGACCATCTACGACCTGCCCGGCACCGAACCAGGCAAGACGATCCCGGTCGGCGTCATCGCCCTCCACTCGTTCTACGACGGCTCGCCCGAGGGCGCCGCCCCCGAGGACGTGCGCAACACCGCCTCCCAAGACGTCGCCGAGCTCATCGGCAAGCTCAAGGCCGAGGGCATCCAAGCGCTCGTGATCGACCTGCGTCGCAACGGCGGCGGCCTGCTCAGCGAGGCCGTCAAACTCACGGGCCTGTTCATCAAGGACGGTCCGGTCGTGCAGGAGCGCGACTTCCAGGGCCAGGTCTCGGTGGACAGCGACACCGACACCACCGTCGCCTACGACGGCCCGCTCGCCGTGCTCACCTCGCGCTTCAGCGCCTCGGCCTCGGAGATATTCGCCGGCGCGCTCCAGAACTACGGTCGCGCCGTCATCATCGGCGACAGTTCCACCCACGGCAAGGGCACCGTGCAGGCGGTGCTCGAAATGAAGAACTTCCTGCCGCGCCTCAACCAGGAGATCGCCAACACCGGCGCCGCCAAGCTCACCGTGCGGAAATTCTACCTGCCGAACGGCGATTCCACCCAGAAGAAGGGCGTCACGCCCGACATCACCCTGCCCTCGATCGACGACTTCCTGCCCATCGGCGAAGGCACCCTGCCCCGCGCCCTGGTCTGGGACGAGATCCGGCCCACCGCCTTCACCGGCAAGGCGCTGGACCGGACCCTGGTCCAGCCGCTGCGCGAGGCGAGCCGCACCCGCCAGGATTCGCTCGAGGAATTCACCTACCTGAAGAAAAACATCGATTGGTTCCGCGAGAAACAGGAGCAGAAGACCGTCTCGCTCAACCTCGGCCAGCGCCTGGCCACGAAGCAGGCGGACGAGGAATTCAGGAAGGCCATGAAGGCCGAGGCCGAGCGCCTGGCCCGGAGCAACTACACCTCCCGCGAGATCAAGCTCGACTCCGTGCTCAAGGCCGAGGCCGCCGGACTCGCCGCCAAGTCCAACCCCGACGACGGTGACACCGACGCCGCGGACGACGAGGTCGAGGCCAAGTTCGACGTGCACCTCCGCGAAACCCTGCGGGTCGTGGCCGACGCCCTGCGCATGGACAACGGCGCCCTGATTTCCGCCGAGGCGCAATCCCGTGTCGCGCTAAGCAAAGGCTAGGAGGTAACGGTCGCGACCAGTGAGGTCGCGCAACGATTCCGTCCGGGCGTAACCGTCCGCCGCCGCCGCCTCGCGCAACCGTGCGTGTTGGGCGATGCCGGTTTCGCACGCAAGCAGACCACCCGGCGCGAGAAACACCCGCGCCTTCCGGAGGATGTGCACAAGGTCCGCCAGCCCGTCCTGCGCAGCCACCAGCGCTGCGCGCGGCTCATGCTCGCGCACCTCCGGAATCGCCTCGGCGAGTTCGGACTCGGTCAGATAAGGCGGATTCGCGATGATGAGGTCGTAACGCTCACCCGCCGGCAGCCCGGCGAACCAATCCGAAGCCAGCAACCGCACGCGCGACGCCAGTTCCAGGGCGGCGGCATTCTCGCCCGCCAGCGCCAGCGCCTCCGCGCTCCGGTCCACGGCCGTCACACGGGCCGCCGGAAACCTTGCCGCCAACGCCAGCGCCAGTGCGCCTGAGCCCGTGCCCAGATCCAGGATCGCCGCCGGGGCGGCGACCAACCTCCCGGCCACGATCTCCACCAGATATTCCGTCTCGGGCCGCGGTATCAGCGCCCGCCGGTCCACCTTGAGTTTCAGGCCGCAGAACTCCGTTTCGCCGACGATGTATTGGAGCGGCTCGCGGCTGCCGCGACGCTTCACCAGCGGACGGACCTTCTCCAGCTCGGCCTCGGTCAGCGGACGCTCGAACTGGAGGTAGAGCTGCATGCGCTTCAGGCCGAGCGCGTGGCCGATGAGCAGCTCGGCGTTGAGCCTGGCGCTCTCGACCCCGTGCTTGTCGAGAAACCCGGTGGTGCGCTTGATGATCTCGAGGACGGTCAGCATCGGCTCAGTCGTCGTCGCCCCCGCTGCGCGCCCGCGCGGGCCGCGGCCCGCCGGTGAGCTCGGCCAGCTTATCCTCAAAGTCCGCGCGTTGCAGCGCGGTGATGATGGCGTCGAGGTCGCCCTCCATCACCGCCGGCAGGCTGTGGAGCGTCAGGCCGATGCGGTGGTCGGTCACGCGGTTCTGCGGAAAATTGTAGGTGCGGATGCGCTCGCTGCGGTCGCCGGTGCCGATCTGGTGGCGACGCTGCGCGGCGTAGCGGCTGCGCTCCTCGTCCTCCTTCTGCTTGAGCAGCCGCGAGCGCAGCACGGCCATGGCCTGGGCCTTGTTCTTCTGCTGCGAGCGTCCGTCGGCGCAATAGACCATGAGCCCGGTCGGCTTGTGGATGATGCGCACGGCCGAGTCGGTGGTGTTCACACCCTGCCCGCCCGGGCCGCTGGCGCGCTGCACGGTGATCTCCAGGTCCTGCGGATCGATCGCCACGTCCACCTCCTCGGCCTCGGGCAGCACGGCGACGGTGACGGTCGAGGTGTGGATGCGACCGTTGGCCTCGGTGACCGGGATGCGCTGCACGCGGTGGACGCCGCTCTCGTATTTGAGCTGCTTGTAAACCTGCTGTCCGGTGACGAGGAAGATGACCTCCTTGAAGCCGCCGCGCTCGGACATGCTGGAACTCATCGGCTGGATCCGCCAACCGCGGCCCTCGGCATATTTCGTGTAGAGCCGGAAGAGGTCGGCGGCAAACAGGCTGGCCTCGTCGCCGCCGGTGCCGGCGCGGATTTCCATGACGGTGTTGCGCGAGTCGGAGGGCTCGGGCGGGATCATCGCCTGCAACACCGCCTGTCGCAGCGCCTCCCGACGGCGCTCCAACTCGGGGGCCTCCTGTTGCGCGAGCGCGCGCAGCTCGGCATCGGCCCGCGGATCCTTGATGAGTGCGGCGTGCTCCTCCAGATCACGCCCCAGGCGCTCCCAGGCGCGATAATCGGCCACCATCTGCCGGAGCGCCTGCTGTTCGCGCGTGATGTCGGCGGCCTTGCGCGGATTGCCGTAGAACGACGGGTCCGCCATCTGCGCGTCGAGTTCGTCGAGGCGGCGTTGGAACGGTGTGATCTCGGGAAGCTGATCCATGTGGACGGTGGGAAGGGAAAGGCGGAGGGAAATTGCGAATTGCACAAGCCGCCACGGGCGGCTTTATCAACGGGCAGACTGCCCGGCGCACCGCCGGCTAGTAGAAAACCTCTTTGATGGCCTCAACGCTCTTCACTCAGAACATCATCGCCTGCGTCTGGGATTTTGACAAGACTTTGATCCCGGCCTACATGCAGGCCCCGCTGTTCCGTCGTTACGGCATTGATGAGGGCACCTTCTGGGCCGAAACCAACGCACTGGCCGAGAACTACAAGCGCCGCGGCTACAACATCTCGCCGGAGATCAGCTACCTCAACCACCTGCTCACCTACGTGCTGGCCGGCAAGATGCCCGGCCTGAGCAACAAGGTGCTGCGCGAGTGCGGCGCGGAGATCGCCTTCTATCCCGGCCTGCCGCAGTTCTTCGAGAAGTCGCGCGCCTGGGTGAAGGCCAGGCCCGAATACGCCAAGCACGAGATCCAACTCGAACACTATGTGGTGAGCACCGGCCTCGCCGAGATGATCCGCGGCAGCGCGCTCGCCCCCTTCCTCGACGGCGTCTGGGCCTGCGAATTCATCGAAAATCCGCTCCAGCCCGGTTTCCTGCGCCAGAAGGAAATGGCCCTCGAGGCCGCCGCCGAGATCGCGCAGATCGGCGTGATGATCGACAACACGACCAAGACCCGCGCCATCTTCGAAATCAACAAGGGCACCAACCGCAATCCGGCGATCGACGTGAACGCCAAGGTCACGCCCGAGGACCGCCGCATCCCGCTCCAGAACATGATCTACATCGCGGACGGCCCGAGCGACATCCCGAGCTTCTCGGTCGTCAAGAAGGGCGGCGGCAAGACCTACGCCGTGTATAACCCCGCCGTCCGCGCTGAATTCGAGCAGAACGACCGCCTGCGCCAGACCGGCCGCATCGACCATTACGGTCCGGCCGATTACAGCGAGGGCAGCGCCACTTCGCACTGGCTGCACCTGCAGATCGAAAAAATCTGCGACCGCATCGTGGCCGACCGCGAGGCCGCCGTGGCCTCCCGCATCACCCGCCCCCCGCGGCACCTTTCCTCCCCGCCCGCCTCCGAAGCCGGCAAGGCGCCGAAGCAGACCTCGTTTCTGGAGTAGCCGGCAGACCGCCACGTGCCCAAGCAAAAACGCCGTCCCGCGGGACGGCGTTTTGTCTATGGCGAGCGTCGGACGCTCAAAGGCTGAAACGCGGTGTCAGGGTCGCGGCCGTCGTGAACGTGAAGCTGTGCTCGGTCGCCGCCGCGGCCAGCGGCGCCCCGGGCCCGCGATCCGTGCGGACCACGGGAATCTCGGGCTCCGGCGGCAGCACCAGCGCGAATTTCGGCGCATCGGCCTGCGTGACGGCAAAGCCGACGAGCGGGGCCTCCAGCGTGATCGTCGGCACGCGGACGGGCACCGGCACCGGGGCGGCTTGAGCCACGGCCGCAGGCGCGCGCTTCCTGAAAGTCTTCACCAGATTCGTGACCCGGGCGGCATAATCGTAGCTGACCGCGGGCACGCGCCCCTTCAGCACGTTTTCCACGCCGCTGTTCCAAGCCATGGCGATGTTGAAGGGCGTGGCGTCCACGCCGGCCTGTTCGAGCGCGCGCTTGATCCATTCGTAATGCTTCACGGCCACCTCGTCGGAAGCCGCGCGCTCGATGGCGTGCCGGAAGGGTTTCCCAGTGTGCATCCGCCAGGTGGCGGGACGGAACTGGTAGGGTCCCAGTTCGCCGTGACGGCCCATTCTCGTGTGGTTCGTGGGGTTCTCGACCCAGTTGATGGCGCGCAGGGTCTCCCAACGGTCGTCGGCCCCGGCTTTGATTGTAAAACCGAGAAGGGACCCCAGCAGGAGTATCTTTGTGAGCTGTCGTTTCATCGCGTAGGTGGCCGGCAAAAAGGTCATCCCTACGACCCGGACAAGCTGGTTTTTATCCCATAAAAACGTAGTCGTGACGGGCTGTCTCGATTTTGACGAAGCAGTTTTCTAAGTTCCTAAACGCGTCAGTTTTTACGTGTCTTTTTTGCCCAAATATTTTTCCACTGACGCGTAAAAATTCGGGCGTCGAAATCAATCTGCACGAGTTGGGAGGCGGCTCACCCACCCTGTTTGCCGGAGCGCGATTGAACGCCGCGCTTTCGCCAGCGCCACTCCCCGGGGCTTCCCCCGGGGATTCTCCGCGCGGCTTGCCCAGCCCCTCTGGCTAGGCGGCGGCCTAAATTCCATTTGCGAAACCCCACAGCAAGCTGCGGGGAATGTTTTGGCCTTCAATCGTGTGCGGGGTAAACGATACCCACACCCGCCAGACTCTTTCAGAGCAGCGCTTCGAGACTCTTCCGGCCGGTCTTGCTGACTACCAAGATCACATGCTCGTCGTCGGCCCATGTGGCCATACTGATGCCGCCGTGGTCGGTGATGCTCGGTGTGGCTCCCCAGGCCAGTTGGGAAAAGTCGCTTTTGCGCGCAAAGTAGGCGTGGAACCACACACCGTTGCGCTTGAAGCACAGCTCCAGCACGACGTGGCCTTGGCAATTGAGGCTGCGGCATCCTGTTTCGAGCAGGTTGGCGAACTGGATCGGCAGCTTCTGCCCGAGCCGCGTGGCCGGGTCGTTGAGCACGGCCTGCAACGCGTTGTTCTCGTGGCCGTGTCCGCCATGCGTGGCACTCAGCTTGGCATCGGTCAACGCGAACTCCGGCAGGGCCCGGACGCGATTCAGGCAGAGAGCAGCGCCCGCCGCCAGCAGGATGGCGATGCCGGCAGCGGCCGCCAGCCAGACCGGGCGCTTCCACCAACGCCCCATCGGACGGACGGTCGCGGTCATCTTGCCGCCCGCGAGAATGGCGGCGCGCAAATCGGCCGGGGGCGCGATCTGCGCGAGTTTGGCACTGATTGTCGCATCGAAAGCCTGCTGCCTGGCGAACCAGTCGCCGAGGGCGGGATCCTCCTTGGCCTGCCCCAGTGCAGCGCAGAAAGTCGCATCGCCGGCGTCCGCTCCACCGGGCCGGTAACCGTGCAGGATGAATTTTGCCTCCTCGTTGTTCATGAGAGTTTCCTCGCTTCCGGGTTGTCGAACGGGACCACCTTGCCGCGCGTGCCCGCCTCCTTGCGCGCCAGCGCGGCGCGGAGCTGGGCCTTGCCGCGCGACAGGCGCGACATGACCGTGCCGATCGGCACCTCGAGCATCTCCGCGATTTCCTTGTAGGAGAGTTCCTGCAGGTAGAACAGGGTCAGCGGCACGCGATAGACCTCGTCCACCTCCTGCAAGGCCTCGACGACGAGGCCTGCATCCATGCCCGTGACCACATCCACCGCCGGCGCCGGCGGATCGGCCTCGGCCGGCCCGAGGTCCTCCAGCGCGCTCACCCGCTCCGACCGGCGGCGACCGCGCAGGAACTCCCGGTAGAGTGTCGTGAACAGCCACGATTTGGCCTTCGCCACCTCGCGCAGCGCATGCCCCTGCTTGGCCCAGATGAAGAACGTCTGCTGGGTGAGGTCACCGGCATCCGACGGACTCTTCGTCAGGCTCAGGGCAAAGCGGTAGAGCGGCACATAGTGCGCATCCACCAACTGCGTGAACATCTCGCTGGACATGTCGGGAGTGGGAGGCGGCAGGCAGGTGTTATATTCCGGCCCGGTTCATCCAAGTCACCATCCAATTCCCAATCTCGCCAAATCACTTGCTGTAATCCGACCGTCTGATTCTCCGCCCCCGCAGGCCCGGGCCAACCTGTCCATCCCATCTGCCCATGGTCTGCCGCCGCTATCGCCCGCGCCAACCGCGCGCCTCGCCTGTGTGGCAGGTGCTTAAGGAGTATTGGCCGGCGTATCTGGTCCGGCAGGAAGCAAGAGCTTCGACCAAGCACGGTCCCATGCCCACCCATGCTCCGGCTGCCGTGCAGGCTTTCCTGCGCTGCGGCGATCTGCATGCCGGCTTCACCCGGCTGCGTTGCCCCGACTGCCAACACGAATACCTGCTCGCCTTTACCTGTAAGCAGCGCGGCCTATGCGCCGCCTGCCATCAGCGGCGGGTTCTCACCGAGGCGCCCTTCATCGCCGACGACGTCTGCGCCGACGTGCCCCACCGGCATCTCGTGCTGACCATCCCGCGGCTGCTGCGCGGTCACTTCACGGGCCGCCCCGCCGCCTTGGGCGAACTCGCCCTCGCCGCCCGCGATGCCCTCACCGCCTGGCTGCGCGACCGCACCGGCCGGGCCGACGGCCAGCCCGGTCTCGTCATGGTCGTGCAGACCTTCGGCGACTTCCTCCTCTGGCATCCCCATGTTCATGTGATTGTCACCGCCGGTGCGTTCGGCCCCGACGGACGCTTCCACCTGGCCCCGACCGGCGGCTGGAGCGAGTTGCGCGAACTGTGGCGCCATGCGGTGCTCCGTCGGCTCAATCGGGCCGGCATCCTCGCCGATTGGCAGACTGAGCACCTGCTGTCCTGGCGGCACGGCGGCTTCACGCTCGACGCCGGTCCCGCGCCGCTGGCGGCTGGTGACCACGCGGGCCGCCGTCGCCTCGCCGAGTATCTCCTCCGCGCCCCGTTTTCTCTTGAGAAGCTCACCTACAACCCGACTTCGGGCCACATTCTTTATCGCTCCGACCGTCATTGGCGCACGAAGCGCAACTTCGAGGTCTTCCGCGCCCACGACTTCATCTCCTCTCTCCTCGCCCATCTGCCCGCCAAGGGCGTGCCGTCGGTTCGCTACTACGGCTGGTATAGCAACAAAGCCCGCGGCCTGCGTGCGAAGTCGCCGCCAACCGCCGCGTCCGGCATCGCACGGGCAAAATCCAAATCCCGGCGCCGCCGCGTCCGCTGGCGTGCGCTGATCCGCGAAGTCTGGGGCGCCGATCCCCTGCGCTGCCCGCTGTGTCCGGGCTTTCTGCGGCCGGTCGAGTGGATTGAAACGCCCGACGCCATCCGCACCTTTCTGGAACCGCTCGGCCTCTACGAGGCGACCACCGGCCCGCCGGCCCAGGCGCCGCCACGGGATGCAGGAGCGGAGCTGATCGATGCCGTCACTGGCGAGAGTTTTCCGGTCGGTCTTCCGAACCGGCTGATGCCGGAGATGCGCGCGTGAAGACCGATGCGCTCTATCATCGGCAATGGATGTTGCCGGAGACACCGGCAACGCCCGACGAGTGCTGGCAGCCTGATGCCGACGAGAGCTTCGAGCAGACCGGCATCGAACTGCCGCCGTGGCGCGAGCCCCGCACCGATCCCCGGCAGGTGCTGCTCTTCGCCGACGACGGCATCCAGGCTGATCCTCCTGACGGTGAGCCCGTCTTCACGCTTCCGGACTCAACCGCAGAATTCAACGACGACTTCATCCAGCCCGACGCGCCCGACGACGCCGGGCAGTAACGGCTTGCGCCCGCGTCGAGCGGCGGCATGCATGCTCCATCTCCATGATACGGGTGCCATGCAACCATCGAAGCAGCCCTGAACCTGAGATGATTTGTTTGGGCACCGTCCTCCGACTTACGTCCTCTGTCCACCGGGTCCACGCCCCTTCCCCGTAAACCCCAACCCCGTAAGCCCTGAGTAATTCGATGATCCGTCCTGACAAATCCAGTTTCCTATCAGTAACTTAGCATCGTTTCGCCCCTCCCCAACTTCTGCGTAGGGAGGGGCGAAACCTTCTATTTATGATCTTTAAACTTTCCCAGCGTGAAGTCGAAGAACAGGTCCGCGAAAAAATTGCTGACCCCAACTTGGATCGAAGGCTTAGAAGGCCCGCAATTTCTGTCGTCCGCATATCGGCATTCTGCTCTATCGTGGTTTTCGTCGTGTCATTGAGAATGTATAATGCTCTACCAGACCGCTTCTTCGCGTTTATCTGTGCAGCGCTTATTGTTCAATTGGCTACTACTTTCATGCTTTTCGAATATACGAGGATCGCGATCGTACTAGCGCGGATGATCCAACGAAAAGATTAGGGCGTGTTGCAAACCCCAACCCCGTAAGCCATGAGTAATTCGATGATCCGTCCTGACAAATCCAGTTTCCTATCAGTAAGCCCGAACCGGTGCACACGCTGAACGGCTCGGGTGTCGCCGTCGGCCGAGCGCTGGTGGCGGTGCTCGAGAATGGGCAGAACGCGGATGGGTCGATCACGATTCCCGCGGCGCTGCGGCCGTATTTCGGCGCGGAGAAGATTGCGGCGCCGACATAAGCACGACGGGGGGAGGGGATGAACGAGAACTGCTCCGCCGCGGGCGCGCCAGTAAATGATTTTCGCCCTCTCCCATTTAGAAAAAGCAAAGGTCGAGGAGGACCTTCGTGTCTCCATTGCCTGGGAAGAGTTGGAAGAGCGGAGCGCTCAATGGACCATCACGATGATGAAATACGGAATCGAGCTGCTTAAGCACCGTGGCCGCGAATATTATCCGAACGCGACAGATGCATGGTGTGACGCATCGAGGCGGGCCGTCAACGGCCGCGTCACAGCTCCTGCCGCCAGAAACGGCGGCGGCCGTAGCTCAGCGGCGGTTTTTCAGGTAGGCGCGGACTTCGTCGTGATTGCCGGCGAAGTCGAACAGCAGGCCCTGCCTGGCGGGCAGGAAGACGAGGCGGGTATCCCGCCCCAGGCGGCATTCATAGAGGCCAGGGGAAAGCCGGCGGATGCCCCGGCCGCTGTGCAGGTGGGGCTGGCCCCACGCGGCGGCGGCCAGCTGCATCGCCGAAAACACCGCGGTGCGGTCCAGGCCCGCCTGCTTGATGCAGGCACGAAAGCGGGCCGTGGACTCAAAGAAGGTCATCGGCGGTGCGCGCGGGCTTGATCGTGCCGGCCTTGCGCTCGCGGCCGGTGCGGCGGAGGATGCGCCGCTCGGCGGCGTCCATCTCGGCGGGAGTCAGGCCGTATTCGCTGGCGGCGTAGGCGTAGCCGTTTTCCTGCACGGCGAAGGGCAGGCCGCGCTGGGCGACGACCTGCGCAAAGAGCATGTTGACGGCGGCGGTGGTGTCGAGGCCGAGGCCGGCGAGGATTTTCCGGGCGGCGGCGGCGTGGCGGGTGTCAACCCGGGCGCGGAGGAGAGTGGTGGCCATGTGCTCAAATGTGCTCAGGCGTGCGCGGGTGTCAACCATGTTGCCGGGCGGGGAAACCGTCACAAACCCCGCCCGGCGTGGTGGGCTTCCCGGCACTAAACCCCAACCCCGTAAACCCCAACCCCGTAAGCCCTGAGTCATTCGATGATCCGTCCTGCTAAATCCAGTTTCCTATCAGTAAAAGCTCTGCATATTCCGATTTCGGAATAGTTACTGTCTTCATGAACAATTGTTGATTTTGCACATTTAAATGTGTTATGTCGCTCATAGTTACACTGAACTTGTAGTGTACTACTTTATGTTTATCTTAATAGAAACCGAAAGAATTACTGGTTCCTCGCTGTTTTCAATGGGTAGCGGGTAGGTCGAGGTGCCCGGCGGTGAAGTAAAGCATGGTGATAAGGTTCTCGGTGGTGCGGAAGCCGCGGGCCTTGCGTTTGACGGCGGAGAAGACGCT